>CAZTAO010000007.1:88742-147373 GCA_964611645.1 uncultured bacterium
ATCATCATGAGCCCGCCGCGCTTGGTTGAGAGCCTTTGGACTTCCTCCCGGATGAGGTCGTCTATCTGCTTGGGTGTGCCGTAGGGGGTGATGGACTGGCGGTCGATATCTAACTCTATGCAAGTTTTACCAAAAAAGTTGTCCTTGATCCAGTCGATTCCATTCACCACGTCCTGCAGGTTGAGGACTTCCACTCCCCCGTCCACCAGGTCGGCTGCAAGCTCTCGGATGTCTCCGTCGGAGTGCATGTGGACGATGCAGTTGGCTTCTCGGGCTGGTTTCATCAGCCGCTGGTAGCTGGGCTTGATGAACTTGCGGAAGAGGTCCGGCGAGAGCATCGGGCCTACCTGCATCCCCAGGTCCTCGGCATAGCTCATCCACTCGGCCCCGATCTCCAGGTAATTGGACACCACGGCTGAATTGAAACCCTCCACCATCTCAATGAGCCTATGCAGCCTGGGGTCGTCATCCACCATATCGAAGAGCACGTTCTGGTAGCCTCGGAGGTCGCACAGGCGCAGGAACGTGTGGCCGTGGATTAGGCCGCCCCACCGCAGATCGCCTCTCTTCTTCGCATCTGCCATGCTCGCCGCAGCCTGATCCCAATCTATCGGCCCAAGGCCGGTGCTTGTCTGGGAATCGGGCGGGGTGTAGCCCTCGAAGTCATCCCAATCCGCCAGAGGATGCTTCGTGACAGTCCCGACTATCCCATCCTCGGTTGTCTCCCACACGCAGCCCCAGTCGTCGGTATAAGGCTCCCCCGCCTTCTCATTCCCCACAAATTGAGGCACCGTGGCAACCACGTGATGCTCGGCGTCGGGAAACAGGAGCGGATGCCCGATCATCAACTCCCGCAGCGCCTCCACCGGATACCGATGCCAGCAAGCCGCATTGATATGAAACTGCATCGGGATGTAATCCGGAGTATCGAACCGGACGGCCTTTAGTATGTTTTCACGGTGTGTCATTTCTTGCTCCTGTACGGGTCGATCCGTAGGGTCAACCCTCCGTGGTTGACCGCCACGTCAACACCCATCCGCAGACGGGCGGGCACGGAGACCCGCCCCTACGGCGTCACGCGTGTCTGGCAAAGTATCCGCCTGACCATGACTACTTCGCCACGTACACATACGCCGTATACGGCTCAAAATCATCCTTGAATGTACCACCGGAAGCTTTGAGTGAACGGCCCTCTCCCAACACCTGAAAAGTGCCTGAGGCTCCGGTGATCTTTGCATCCTTGATTGCCTTGCCCCCGTTCGCTGCTATCAGGTACAGCTTGCTCTTGTGTTCGAACGCACGGAAGTAGACTCCGGCGGGGGCTTTGATGTCTTTGCGGAGTTTGCCTTCCAGGATCGGTAGTTTAAGGGTTTCGATCTCGGCGTTGAGGGTTTTGAAGTTGGTCCATAGCTCGGGGTAGTCTGGGAGGAACCAGCAGCCTCGCTTGTTGTCTGTCCGCTTCAGGCCCTGCGCGCCGTAGGTGTACCAGATCAGGCCCTGCGCTCCCTGGGCTATCGCAGAATATGCCATCCAGCGGGTCTCTCGCCAGGTCTGGACCCTCTCATTTGGCCACGCGAACGCCTGCGGGACAATCCACAGCCCCGCGCGGTTGCCCATGAAATCCGCGGCAATCTTCACCCCATCCGGCGCTCTCTCCATTGGGTATAGCGGGACGGGGTAGTTGTCCGGCATGAGGATGTCCAGCGCCTGCTTGATGCGGGGGACCAGGCTGGGGTTCCAGTTTTGCACCGCGCTGACCACCGGCCTGTTGGGGTCGATCTCCCGCCAGTCCTTGTAGGCAGCCATCGAGCGGTTGACGTAGTCGAAGGCGTCGGACATCTCATCCACACCATACCACGCCAGGATGCACTTGTGAGCGTTAGCCACCGCCACCCGCCGCGCAATCTCCTCCCTGGACTCCAGCGCACCGGACGGAAGCAGGTAGAAGCCAAGCTCATCGGCGGCTTGCAGCATATCGTCCTTAGGGAAACCGTCCCCCATCACCCCGAGGTTGAACCCCTGCGCCTTGACCGACGCTATCATCTCCCGCATAGTCTGGGTCGGCAGCCCGGCTTTGACGGACGCTTCGTTGATAAGATCAAGCTGCTCCCGGCTGATATCGTAGAGGCCGATCGGGAAGAATGGCTTGCCGTTCACATAAGCGGCTCCGTTGAACCCGAAGGTGAGCTCGAAATTCGCGGGCTTGGCCACCTGGACCTGGAAGGTCTTTTCGGCCAGGATGCCCCCATAGTACGGTTCCAGTGACACGGAGACTTCATAGACGCCCGGTTTCCACTTGGATGCGTCGAGCCAGTGGGAGTAGGTTCCGGTCTTGGTGACTATGCGCTCCACCGATGCCACGGGCTGGCCTTGGACTAGCGCGGTTAGCCGGAGTGTGTGCTTGCCGGATTTGGGCGGTCTGGCTGTGCAGGAGACCGTCACCCGCTTGACCTTGTCTTTCGACTGTATGAGGTTGCGGTAGTTGGGGCGAACGAGGGAGGCGTCAAGGTAGTCGAGGGTGGTGGCGGTGTAGATGTTTGAACTCGCCAGCACATCCTCACCATTTCGGAAAACTAGCTGGAACCGTGTCGACTTACCCGCAGGGAGTGTTACCAGAAGCTTGATATCCTGGCTCTGGAATCGAGTCCCAACTGCTTTCGCCGCAAGAGACACCGTGGGTCCCCCGGAGGGCAGCTCCTCACCGTCGACCGGCACAGCTCTGACCTCGCCCTTCATCGCCGCCCAACCGTATTCCCAGATGCTTACCGGCAGCATGTTAGTTCCTGGGTTCAACGGTTTCTCCACGGCTGATGTCAGGAGCATCGTCTGGACAGAATCGCCGGTAGGAGAGTGCAACTGCGCCAGGACCCGCGCCTCCAGGGAATCCGGGTATGTGGGGAACAGCCACCCGCGCGACTCCAGCTTGTCGCCCTGCGTAGGAGTGAACCTGGCGAAGTTTATGCCCCAGCCCTCGCCGTCTGCCTTGAGTTCGGAGAATGGGATTCTGACCAAGGCCAGCCAGCCGTCGGCGGTAGCGCGAGTAGTCGCCTGCCACCATCCGCTCCACTCCGGATTGGATTCCTCTTCGTCCAGCATCGCGCCGAGCGAGTTCACCACAAACCTCCGCTCCGGCATCTTTGTGCGCGGCTGCGCATGTATCTCGATGCAATCCCCGAACTGGATCATCGGGTCATCGCGCTTGAGCTTCGGCACAGCCGCGGGTTTGCCGGAGCAGAGGAACTGCAGGTAGAGGTCCGTGCCGTAGTATCCAGCCTTGAGAAGTGTCGGTTTCTCCGACGGGTTCCCGTCAACGTCTTTGAAGCCCCCCAGCTCCTTGACCGAATCCCAAGGCGCGGCGTCCCAGCCGGTACTCATTGCCGGCCTCTTTGAGAGCTTCGGCAGCGATATCCAGGGCCAGTCTTTCCACGGCTTGGGGCGAGGGGCTGAGTCTTTGGCAATCCGCTCCGGGTCCTTGGCATAGGCCCAGAGGTTGGCTATGAAGTTGGCGTCCGGGAATGCGGTGCCGGAGTATAGGGTGGATATGACTATCAGGCCCTTGCCGTAGCTCTGGCAGGCGAGTGCAGTTCGCCCGGCTGGGTCTTTGACGAGAGGGACGTAATCCGGCCACACGAGCCTCCAGTATGTCCAGCAAAGCTCTTGGACCGTCACCCCGCCCGGGAAGTGCGGCCCACCCTTCATCAGCGGATGACCTGATATCCACGCCGGCTTTTGAGTCCCGTACTCGCTCGGCTTGCCAGAGGGTGTCGCCAGAAAGCGCTCGTCGATCTTCCGTATCCACGAGATGCCGCCCTTGGGCTGGTCCTCGAAATCCTCCACCAGCAGGACCCCACCATTCTCGATGAACTCCCGCCACCGCCTGCCGTACTGTCCGAAATCCTGAGTGTTGGCGAGGTTGTAGCAGGCGGTGAGGATGACTATATCATACTGATCCAGCTTCGCGGCAAGTTCGCCGATGCGGGTGTTCTCGATGGTATCAAGCTCCCAGCCATTGGCCTTGAACGCGGCCGCCTCGTTGCCCTTGAAGCTGGAATTCGCCCACGCGCTGTAGACCTCGATTGCGCGCGGGGCTGGCGCCTGCGCCCACAACGCCGAAGCAGCAAACAGAAGCACAACAGTCAGCCAGAATCTGAAAAACAGCATGGAGTTTCTCCTTATGATGGATTGCCACATTGCAGCGTATTCCCGAAGCTCCGAGTTCCGAGCGGTCGTCCATCCATTCAGTACCCGTGGATCGTGAATCCAACCGCCGGGTCGTACGGCGGCGGATATCCTCCGGGATGACATGGTATCAGTCCGAGGAAGCTGATAGCCTCACGGCGTCATTGTTTATCGTGTGAATCACATTGTCCTCAGTCGCCCGCATGCGTTTGTGTTATTGTAGTCATTCCGGCGTATTGTGTCTAGCGCGGCGGTTGTCGGTTTGTGGTTGGAAGATCCGGTGGAAAGCCGAGGAGAAGCTTGCCGGACGCAGCCAAAAGGCTAGCCGCTACGGAGAAGTGACGAGATTATCCGCAGATGTCGCAGATGACGCAGATGGGAGGGCGAGGCTCCTGCCGAGACGCTGGTTGAGCGGAGTCGAAACCAGCACCGGCTCAGCGGAAGCTTCGCCCTCTCATTCCCCCTACTTCTTGGCCACCAGCAGTTCGGGGTTGTCCACCCACAGGGCGAAGTAGGGGTTCTTGGCGTCCTTGCGCTGGAGGAGGACGAGGAATGGCTTATTGAATGTAAGGTCTTCGGATGCAGCAAGCTTGAACATCGCGGCTTCCGACTTTACAATAGCCCCGGTCTCGTCGAGCCTGAATCGGCAAGACTGCAATGCCCCCGCGATATTTGTGCCGTTGAGAGCCTTGTTCTTGCTCACTATGTTTCGTCCAGTCAACTCTCCGTAGCTGCTCAGAATATCGAAGTTCAGGACCGGGACGCGCAGGTCCGCCATCTCCGGCATGGTTGTTGGCTTGGTCGCTACCATGCGCGCTTTGACTTCGCGGATTGTCTCTCCGATGGTCTTGCCCGGAGATACCTGAGCCAGTATCAGGCGATCCTGCCTGCTCTGCGTTCTGAGTTCCACGATGAATTCAGGAGTGGTGTGGTTCCTACTCGAGCCCTGCCGATAGTCGAGAACCACGACCTGCCGTGCCATCGCGGCTTCCGTGGCATCCTGTTGGTCATACTGCGCTATTCCAAAACCTTCAACCCTACGCCCCTGAAAGTCCATGCCGTTGCGGAATCGGGTGAATGCTACTTTGAAGGGAAGCTGTTTGAAGAGGTAGGCGTAGGCAAGCACCAGGTCGGGCGGTATTGAGTTCAACAATTCCGGCGATTCCTGGCCGTGGAACTTTCGCGCCAGTTCCTGTCTGATCTTGCCCACAAGCTGCTTGCCATTAACTCCGACCCCCGCCACATAGCTCGCCTCGTCCAAATCGGCTTTGGAGGCGGTGCGCTTGTTGAGGATATCGGCCATGGCGGAAGCCGGCTTGAGCTTGATAGGCCCACCCGACAGGTCATACAACTCATTCCATGCAATCTGGAAAGTGCTGCACCACAGCACATTCTTCCCCGGCGCCATCTTCCGCTGCAGATGCGGGGTGACAACAGTTGCCTTGAGCTTGTCGGCAGTAGTCTTGAGGGCAGGCTTCCCTGCAATCTGAGAGTGGGTCAAAGGCGTCTTTGCGCGCACTTGCGAGAGTCCGCCAGCTACCCCCACGAAAACCACAACCGCGACTAGTACAGGTACCAATATTCGGAATCTCACGTCTTCCTCCAGTGATGTGTGCAGATAGCCCCCTACCGGCGATATTGCTCCAATATGATTAGATACCGTGGGTCGGCGATTACTTCAAGACTCTTCGCGTTTTTCTCGAAAAAGATCCGCAAGACCTGAACGGTCTATCGGCAGATGACTCAGATGAGATTCTGCCACAGCCACGAGGTGAACGCGGCAGGAGAATTCGGGAGGGCGAGTTCATACCGGGCAGCGGTTTCGACTCCGCTCAACCAACGGCGGCTCAGCGAAGCTTCGCCTCCCGCTTGCCACTATTTGGCCTCAATCGTGAACGGAATCAACCGTGATGCCGCGATTACTGCCCGTCCGGCTATAAACTCCTTGAGAGTCGGTGTGAAGACTGGAGCCAGAGCGCTTAGATCTGTTGCGGCGCCCTTTTCTCCGTGAATCGCATAGCTGAGTAGTACAAACTGGGCCTGATATTCCCCGGGGGCAGTGCCTTGTTCTTCCAGAAATCTACCCAGGGCTTCTCGGTGAAGGTATTGCCTACTGAATCCCCCGGGTATAAGGTAATCTGCTCGTCACCACCAACCCACGATCCCATCCGCGGTCTCTGAAGCAGTTGCGCCACAAGCTTGCCTGAAGCGTCAAAGATCCTGACACGGCCAGGCTTGTCGAGGAGTTCATGAAACTGGGCATTGTAGACCGTGACAGCGCTTACTCCGACGTAACGCAGGCCGATCTCGCCTGAAATTCGTTGGCCAACCATAAAGCTGGTGCCATCGAGCGTGAACGTGATGACTAGATCCTGGGAGTTAAATGGTTCCAGGGGCTTGATCTCAGGCTGGGTGGTTTCGGGCGGAGCGGACTTGTGCTTTGAAGTGTCGTTTGGCCCACGGGGCTTGAGCTTCTGGTTAGCCTTCCTCATCCTCTCCAGCGCGTCTGCACCGACATCTCCAACGGCGATACTGACTGGCCCGACCTCGGGCTTGGCACCCATCTCGTAATTGGCGTCTAGACTACGGCTGATGGTGATGGAGTAGACGCCCGACACAGACATAGCAAAGTACTGGCTGAGGGGATAGGTCTGCCGGTACGATCTTCCGGGTTTCAGGGGTGTGAGCTTTGCCCTAAACGGGGAGTCGGCGTTGGCCTTGGCTTTCTCGCCCTCTTTGGTGAAAGGAACGGACCTGCGCGCCTGGTCTTTGACCTCGACCAGGTACACCCCGAAAAGCTCAATCTCCAACCTCTTCCGCGGCTCTGGGCACACGTTGTGGGTGGCGAGCGCCATATCGATCGGCTCGCCCGGCTTGTATCGCAGGTCCGCGTGGAGGAAGCCGGCGCTGAGGTACGTTCCGTTCTCCAACACCTCGCCGCGGAACTCTATCGCGGGTGTGAAGGACACGCCGTTGTCGTCGTGGAATGCGGATTGTGCGCACAGAGTCGCGACCGGGAATAGCGTCGCAATTACCAGCACAAGCAATAACCGGTGGAATCCGTTCATAGAGAAGGCCTCCGTGTTCTGCAACTACCACTGTAATTAGACGTTGGTAACAGGAGAATAACATCAACTGCTTTTCAGATTTCTTCTCCGCCTTGGCGAAAACAGGGCGCAGGCAAAGAAGGAGAGGGTGGAGAGGATTACTATGGTGGGGCCGGGGGGGATGCCTATCTGGTCGGCGGCTATTATGCCGAAGAAGCAGGAGCCTACTCCGAATACCACCGATAGGGCCATCATCTTGCGGAAGTCTTCGGTCAACTGGTAGGCAGCGGCGGCTGGGGTTACTATCAGGGCGGATGCAAGGACTATTCCGACCACCTTGATGCTCACTACCACAGTCAGCGCCATCAGGCTGATGAGGAGCGTATATATCACCGCCGAGGGCACTCCCAGAGCCTGCGCCATCTCGCTGTCGAACGATACGAACATCAGGTCCTTGTAGAAATACGCAACACAGCCGATCACAATCGCCGCCACTGCCAGAGTCACATAGACGTCATTGGCGCTCACAGCAGCAATGCTGCCGAACAGGTAGCTCATCAGGTCTGCCTGGTAGCCGGGGGTGAGGCTGATCACCAGAATCCCCATCGCCATCGCCGCCGAGAAGAAGATGCCTATTGCGGTATCTACCTTGACGTTCCCTTTCTGCGAGATAGCGGCTATTCCCCAAGCGACAAGAAGAGAGAACCCGAAGCCGGTCCACAGGGGGTTAGTGCCGACCGCGATACCAATGGCGATGCCGCCCAGCGAGGCGTGGGAGATGCCTGTGCCGATGAATGACAACCCCTTCAGCACCACATACACCCCGATCACCGCGCACAACGAGCCTACCAATACACCGGCAAACAGCGCCCTCTGCATGAATGAATAGCCGAAAGCCTCAAACATGGTCGTGCTCCTCAACAACCACGTGCGGCGCGTTGCCGTGGTGCAGATAGGCCGCGTCGCAGCCGTACATATCGGTCAGAGACTTCGAGTTGAGCACATCCTCTGGCCGCCCGTGCGCCACCACCGACTTGTTCAGGCACGCGACCACATCCACATAACTCGCCACAACTCCGATATCATGCGAGACCAGCAGAGTGGTCACGCCCGAGTTCTTGATCTCGTGCAGCAGAGCGTAGAGGTTCCATGACGCGGCAGAGTCGACGCCGGTGGTTGGCTCGTCGAGGATCAGCACGTGCGGGTCGTTGGCCAGCGCTCTTGCTATGAACACCCTCTGCCGCTGCCCGCCGGACAGCCTTCCGATAGGCCGCTTCCCCAAGTCCGCTATCCCCGCTCTCTCCATTGCGTGATACGCGCGGTCCTTATCGGACTTGCTCGGCCGCTTGCCGACCCCGACTGTGCCGTAAGTTCCCATTAGCACTGTGTCGAACACGCTGACCGGGAAAGAGAGATCAAGGCTCATTATCTGGGGGACGTAGCCAATCCGCACCCCCGATTGGCAGAGCTTGCCGGAGGTCGCCCCCATAACCTTTGAAGTGCCCGAATCAGGCTTGAGCAGGCCGATTATGACCTTGAGCATAGTTGTCTTGCCTGCGCCGTTAGGGCCGACTATGGCCGCAAAGTCGCCCTGGTGCACCGCCAGAGAAACCCGGTCCAGCATAAGAATGCCCGACCGGCTCACCGTTACGTCTTTCACTTCTACTGCCAGTTGTTTGTTGTTCATAGTTTACTTGGTTGACGGTTGTCGGTTGACAGTCAACAGTCCGATGATCGGGTGCGATTTGCAATCGCACCCGCACGAGAACCGTTCTGTTGCGTGCGCGATTGCAAATAGCGCACGATCAAGGGATTCCGCGTCATCCGTGCTTCTCCGCGTAATCCGCGATTCAGATCCCCACTCACAGCCCCTCTCCCATCACGCCTACATTGTACAGCATATTCGATATGTAGTCCTCGTGGGGAGGGGCGCCGAGGGGGTCCAGGAGAAGGACCTTTGTGCCTGTCTCAGCCCCGATTATCTCTGCCGCCTTGGCGGATAGCTGTGGTTCCGCAAAGATTGCCCTTGCCTTGGACTTACGCACGGCATCCACCATCTTCCGCAGATACGCGGTAGTTGGCTCCTTACCGGGGGACTCCTCTATCACCGCCACCTGCCTTAGCCCGTAACGCCTGGCAAAGTATATCCATGCCGGGTGCTGTGCCACGAAATCCTTGGATTGGAACTTGGCCACGCTTGCCCGAATCGTAGCATCAAGTTGAGTGATCTCAGCTTTGAATGCTTTAGCATTGCTCTCGTAGACAGCCTTACCCTTGGGATCCGCGCCGCAGTAGGCAGCAGTGATGGCGTCTACCTGCTTGATGGCAAGCATCGGGTCAAGCCAGAAGTGCGGGTTGCCCTGCGGGTGCGCGTGGTGGCCGTCCGTTTCGCCGGGGTGTTCCAGCTCATCCTGAACGGCATCTTGAATACCGGCCGAGGTATCTACCACTCTCAACTTCGGGTTGCCCGCCGCGCTGATCGCCTTATCTGCCCAGAACTCCAGCCCGTGGCCGTTGAGAACGAAGACATCGGCTTTTGCGAGGCTCATCATCTGGCGAGGGTTGGGCTCGAACGTGTGCGGGCTTGCGCCCGTTGGAACAAGCTGTTCCACTTCGGCCCGATCTCCGCCGACTCGCCTCGCGAAGTCCGCCATCGGGGCTATGCTCGCCACTACCAGCAACTTGCCTTCGCTCTTCGTTTCGCGACTTGGGCCGTTGCAGCCTGCACATATCATAAGCAGAACGCACGCCGCCATCCCCAACACCCAACCCCTAACACCCATTACCTGACCCCAACCTCTTCCAACAACCTTGACAATCTATACACAGGCAGCCCCACCACGTTGAAGTAGCAGCCGTCTATTCTCTCTATTAGCCTCGCGCCCTTGCCCTGGATCGCGTATGCCCCGGCCTTGTCCATCGGCTCGCCTGTGCCAACATACCAGGCTACCAGTTCATCGGTCAGGTCGCAAAAACGGACGTCCGTGGCTTCAAAAGCTTGGAGCATCTGGCTGTCCGCTATGACCGCGATCCCCGTGTATACCTGATGTACCCGTCCGCCCAGCAATCGCAGCATGTCCTCGGCGTCCTCTTTGTCCTTCGGTTTGCCGAGTATCCGGTCATCGATTGCCACAATGGTGTCGGCTCCAATAACCACGGCCTCCGGGAACCGCACCGCAACATCCTTTGCCTTCATCTGCGACTGATACAACACGTGCGCTTCCGGCTCGTCGATATGAAGACCGCTGGATTCATCGAACCCACTCGGCTCTACCCTGAACTCGTCGACCAACAGTCGCAACAGTTCCAGCCTGCGAGGCGAAGCCGATGCCAGCACTATTTCCCGAGAAATCAAGAGTCCATCTCCACACCAACTACTCTGTGTATTTTAGGTGTTTGGAGGGGTTTTAGGCAAGTCAGTCTTGGTGTTGGTCAGAAGCTTAAATGCGGCGGTCGGGGTAATGGGCAGGTCACGCACGAAGAAACCTTGTTTATTTTACAAAATGTGTTGTATGTTGCGAAAGGCTGTGGTATACTGGGATCAGTTGTCAAGTACGTTTGTCCACTGGCGTCGGGATGTTCCTCAGTTCCTGAACCCCCCAGAGTCAATGTCAAGCAGGCGCGACAATAATTCAGTTCCATATTCCAGGAGAGAGAAAAACATTGAGTTACGAAGACAAGACCATGGCGTGCCGCGATTGCGGACAGCAGTTCACATTTACGGCTGGGGAGCAGGAGTTCTACGCCCAGAAGGGTTTCACTAATGCACCGTCCCGGTGTGCCGATTGCCGATCATCCCGAAAGAACTCGGGCGAGCGACGCGGCGGCGGCGGCGGAGAGAACAGAGAGATGTTCTCTGCAGTTTGTTCTTCCTGTGGTGGAGAGGCCAGAGTGCCGTTCCAGCCCAGCGGAGACAAGCCCGTTTACTGTTCTGATTGCTTCAGAAGCCAGCGCAATGCCGGCGGCGGAAGCAGCAGCGGTGGCGGCGGCGGTCGCTGGTAACTAGCTAGTTACAGGTAGTAAACAACGGGCGGACTCTTTACAGAGTCCGCCTTATTTGTAACTGCTTTTCCCGCTTCCTCTTGGCGCTACTTTCGCGGAGAGGGCCAGAACGCTCTTCCGCTCATAGCAGCGCGCGCTTCTTCACGCCCCGGATTATCTATGTAGTCAGCTTCCCAGAACAGGATAGTAGTAGCCCCGAGTTTCTTTGCATCCCAGAAGCCATCCTCGAAACTCGCTGCATTCCCCTGAACCCATCCGTAGTACCAGATATCCACTTTCCCCCCGAGCTCGTCCTTCAGCGCCTTGTAGGCTTGAGCGGGCGTGCCGCCATTTCGATAGTAACCGGCGGGTATGGCTGCATCGATAAGGCATTCCTTTGCCCAGGTCGCGGGATCGAGTAGCATGCCTCGTAGATTGCCGTCTATAGGGCCGTCGGTTCCCCTGTAGCTCCACTGATGGGCCAGCATCACGGTCAGCGGCAACTCAGGCTTGGCCTTCTTCATGAACTTGCGCACCGACCTCATGTACTCCGTGGTCCACTGGGCGCGGTATTTCACCCACCGTTCGTCGCCATTGGGGATGTCGTGCGGGTCTATTCCGTATTGGCGCTTGAAACCCTGCACCTGGATGTCCTCGTAGCCGTAGTTAGCCACGCCATCGGCGTCTGTCTGTGGGTTGTCGCGGATGTCTCCGGTGCGAAGCCAGTCGAGGAAGATGCCGTCGATGTCGTAATTGTTCACAAGCTCTTTAACGATTCCCAGCTTGTAGTCACGCACTTTCTTGTAGGCGAAGCTCTGTTGGGAGTGGTAGGGGGTTCCGTCGCGTTTCTTCCACAGGGAGTCGCGGTTGGCCAGGGAGAACCTGCTGGACCAACCCCAGCCGTGGTCATCTTCATTGATGGTGATCCAAGCGTAGATATCCAGCCCGATGCTGTGCCCATAGCGGACAGCTTCACCCAGGGAGTCGAAATGGGCGTAATCAAGAGCTTCGCACTTCTGCATAATCACAGCGCATTGTTCCGGCGAAAGCCCCAGTAGTGCGGCGTCCTTGGCGTTCATCGGATGGTACATATTGTCCTCTTCCGACTTTCCGCCCGCAGGATCCGCCAGCTTGCTCTCATACATCGCCCGCCCGGAGTCAAATGCCCGCCACAGAACCTTGGACATCCCTGCCTCTTTGCACATATCCAGCATGTGCCTGACTCCTGCGGGACCCCACTCGGGAGCGGGATTGTGCAGGGACCAGTCGGAATGGGTAAGCGGGGATATGATGGTGATCTTGTCGTGTGGGACGACGGGCTTCTTTGCAACTGGGTAGGGAGCACAATAGGTTGCGCTGCTAAGTAGCAGGCTCAACAACGCGGTGAGCGCCATGCCGAACACCTCTCGTAGACTCAGTATAGTTACCAATGTAGTCTCCTCGCCGGGTAGGCAGATACTAGTTGTTCTCTGGCCATAGCGACCTGGCATTCATCGCTTTGCGCGCTTCTTCACGCCCCGGATTATCTATGTAGTCAGCTTCCCAGAACAGTATCGTTGACGCCCCCAGCTTCTTTGCAGACCAGAAGTCACTCTCAAAGCTCGCCGCGTCACCGGGAACCCAGCCAAAGTACCATGTGTCCACCTTGTCTCCCAGTTCGTTCTGCAGCCATCGGTAGGCCTGCGCCGGGGTGCCGCCGTCACGATAGTAGCCGGCGGGAACCGCAGCGTCTATCAAGCCTTCCTTCGCCCAAGTTTCGGGGTCGAGAAGCATTCCGCGCAGATTGCCGTCTATCTCCCCCCCTACTCCGCGATAACTCCACGGATGAGCCACCATCACACTCAAAGGCAGTTCCGGCTTGGTCCCTTTCATCATCTTGCGGACATTACGCATAAAGTCCGTCGATCCCTGCGCCCTGTATCTCACCCACCTGTCGTCGCCGTTGGGGATGTCGCGCGGGTCGATGCCATACTGACGCTTGAAGCCTTCCACGTTGACATTCTCGTAGCCGTAGTTGGCAACACCTTCCGCGTCGTTCTGGGGGTTGTCTCTGATATCGCCGGTTCGTATCCAGTCAAGAAACACGCCATCGATGTCGTATTTCCGAACTACCTCTTTGATCTCGGCCAGTTTGTAGTCGCGCACTTTCTTGTAGCCGAAGCTCACCTGGGAGTGGTAGAATGTGCCGTCCCGCCTGCGCCAGCGCATTTCCGGGTTAGCTTTGGCGAACCTGCTCGGCCAGCCCCAGCCGTGATCATCCTCGTTAATGCTGAACCAGGCATGTATCTCAAGGCCGATTTCGTGGCCGTAGCGGATAGCTTCGGTCAGGGTGTCGAAGTTCGCGTAATCCCTCTTCTCCAGGTCTTTGAGGATCTGCGCGCCCTGTTCCCTTGAAAGACCAGTGAGCGCTCGTTCGGCTTCTGTTTCCGGGTTGAAGTAGTTGTACTTCTCCGGCTCGCCCATGGGGTCTCGGTAACTGCTCTTGTAGTAGGTCTTGCCGGAATCGAACACTCTCCAGAAGACTCGGTAGATTCCAGCTTCCTTGCACCTGTCCAGCATGTGCTTCACGCCCGGTGGTCCCCACTCGATGCCCGGTTTAGCCATCCAGTCTATGTGGGTGAGCGGAGAGACGATGATGATCTTGTCGTGTGGGACAACCGGCTTCTTGGCGACTGGATAGGGGGCGCAGGAGGCTGCGGTTGCCAGGATTCCGATAGAAAGCAGAATGAGCGTGATCATTACGGGTTTCATGTTCTTGCTCCTGAGGTGGTGGTCCCTCCAGGTAACATACCTGGAGGGATCTGAACTAAGTGTTTAGTAGACCTCGATCCTGCGTATGGATGTCTCTCGCTTGTCCTCGGGGATTATCACCTTGTCCGGCGAACTGACCCGCTTGCCGGAGTCGTTGGACTTCCTCACAACTATACGGATGGCGTTGGTGCGCACCGGGGCGAACGCGTGCTTGCGGATGAAGTTGTCCACAGTCCCGCCCGATGCCGCCCATTTCTTGAAGTCCGGCGCATCCTTGATCTGAGGCAGCAGATTGTTCCAGTGACCGTTCTTCAGGTATTGCAGGGTGTAGTTGATGGGCGAGCAGTCTCTGCTCGGGTAGTCAGCGGAGGTGGGATCGCCCGGATGGATGACAATCTGGCTGATCCGCTGCTCTTTGGGCCACTTGATGCTGACCCAACCCGGGATGGTCTGCAGGTTCAGCGCGCTCATTGTGAGGTAAGGGTCATGCATAACAGCGCTTGGCGCTCTGTCTGACTTTGTGGATGTCACGACGGCCCCCGCTTCCTTGACCGCAAGGTTCTTGCTGCCCGCCTTGGCTTTCGGCGCGGGCTTGGGGCCGAACGCCGGGTCGAACTTGTTACGCAGGTCTGAGTTGAACGGGGCTTTGCGTATTCGCGTGTCGTTGTCGACCGGCTTACCGCTCAGCCGCCAATGGACGATACCCACGTCCCGGGGTTTGAATGCGCTGAGGGGCAATTGTCCTCGATACCCGGTGCCGAATGCGGTCACAAGCGATCCGTCAGGCAGGAGCCACGTGGACGTCGCCTGACTGCTGCACGCCCAGCCGTCCGGGCCTTTGATCGTGCCTTTCCAGGAAGCCAGGATGTAGCGGTGGTCGAGATCCCAGGTCTTGCCGTTGTCCTTGCTGACTACCGCCTCAACCCCAAACTGCGGGAAGCCGTCCGGGGTGTCGATATAGCCCTTGCGGACCACGTAGGTCATAACGATGTCGCCGTTTGGCATCAGGGCCATGGAAGCGTGGTGGCGGCCCCACTCGAACAGCCAGTTCTTCTCGGACCAGGTCTTTCCGTTGTCTTTGGAGACACACACAGCCAGCCCGCCGTAGTGGTCGATCTCGGTCTGCCATCTGTCGGGATTGTCCGTGCGGCAGGCGGCGACTATGTCCCCGTTCTTCGCGCGGACGAATGCTACTTCATTCATAGCATACATCTGGGGGACTTTGATCTCATCCCGCCAGGTGCGGCCGACGTCGTCGCTGAACCTGACAAACCCAAGGAAATGCCCTTCGGGATACTTGATATGTGTCTCGTGGTTGTCCGTGCTGAAAGACATCAGGCGCGTAACTTCGCCGGTTGTCTTGTCGAAGTCGACCAGAGGCGGGTCCCACTCGGACCACGCGTTGCCGTTGGAGACTTTGGGGGTCGGGGCCGGGTCGCCCCAGGTCTCGCCGTAATCGTTTGAATAGTAGTGGTTTCCGCCCATCTGCAGCATCGCCTTGCTGCCGCCCAGATATGCAAGGCCGATGGCCATGGAGGTCTCTTCCATCTTCAAAACGTACTTCGGAGCGCTCCACGTCTTGCCGAGGTCGTCGGAGTAGCAGGTCATCGCGCGGTGCGGGTATTCGTAGGCGAACATCAGCAGCAGGCGGTTCTTTTCCGGGAAGTAGATCATATATGGCACGGCCATGAACATATCCATATCTTCGGATATCATCTGAAGCTCGGCCTTGATCTGCTCCTGAGGCTGCTTACCACCGAGCCTGCGCACGATGGTGTCACGCCAGCCCTTCTGCCTCATCGGTTTGCCTGGTACCGCAAGCGCGAATCCGGCGTCGAACTTGTTGCGCAGATCGGAGTCGAACGGCGCGCTGCTGATGGTATTGTCCTTGTTCAGACCCTTGGAGTTGAGATTCCACTTTACCAGTCCGACGTCCCTTGGTGAAGGCTGGCCATTCTCGTTTGGCTGGCCTCTATAACCGGTGCCGTAGGTTGTCAGCAGGTTGCCGTCCGGAAGCAGGACAGTCGAAGTAGCCTGGCTGCTGGGCCACCACGCATTGGGTCCGGCCCGGTTGCCCTTCCAGGCTGCCAGTATATACTTGTGGTCGAGGTCCCAGGTCTGGCCGTTGTCTTTGCTGACAATGGCCTCTACCCCGAAGTTATGTGTGCCGTCGGCGTCGTGGGGATAGCCCTCGCGGACAACATAGGTCATAACCATATCGCCATTGGGCATCAGGACCATACTCGGGTGGTGGCGGCCCCAGTCGTACAGCTTCTTCAACTTGGACCAGGTCTTGCCGTTGTCCTTGGAAATCGATATCCCGAGGCCTTCATAGTGGTCCAGTTCCTGGCGGAAGCGTTCCGGAACGGTTGTTCGGCAGGCGGCGATGAGGTCACGGTTCTTCGCACGGGCGATATGGACCTCGTTTACCCCGTCCCACTCAGGCACCTTGACTGCCTCGCCCCAGGTTCGTCCCTCGTCCGTGCTGACAGCCATATACGCCTGTGCGGCGCCGCCGGAGGGCACGTCACCAACACAGGTGTAGCCGGTCTGGATCATCAAGGTTACTTTGCCGGTCTTTGGGTCTCTTTCAGTGAAGATAGGGTCCCAACCGTAGAAAGGCTTACCCTGGTAGGTGTGTGGGAATGGAGAGGTGTCGGTCCAGGTGCGGCCGTAGTCCGTGCTGCTCACACCGTTGTACGTGACCACTTTGCCGTTTCCCAGATAGGTAAGCCCGACTTGCATAGATAGAGTCGACTTGCCGGCTGCGTCTGTGATCATAAACTGCGGGTCAGACCACGTGGCGCCAAAGTCCGTGCTGCGCATGGTTGCCGCCATGTGAGGATAGTCCACACCCACCAGCATCAGCAGTTCATTTGTCTCGGGCATGAACACGATGTAGGGAACCGCCACCACGCGGTTGTACTTCTCAGTCACAATCTGCCCCACGGAGGGGAGTTGGATGGGTTTGGCAGAGCCGTTCATCTGGAATACGATGCTTTCATTCCAGCTCGCTGTGGCCTGTTTCGAGGCTGCGAACGAGGCAATGGCGACTAGTAGTAGGAGAACCATGATTTCACGCAAGGCCGGGAACCTCCTGAGAGCGTTGTGGCTGCGAGGGTTGGGGACGTTTGCTGAGAGGTTGGCGCACCCGGCGCGACTCGAACGCGCGACCTTCTGCTCCGGAGGCAGACGCTCTATCCACTGAGCTACGGGTGCAATGACCATCTGATTATACCACTCCACCTGCCGCAATTCAAAGTCCCATTTAAGCAACCGCTTGCAACAAGTCTAGCGTACGTGACGGGGAGTGGTCAATTGGGGGGAGTTGGGACATATGGGACGTATGGGACGGGGACTACGTCGGAATCCGGAGTTGTTTGCCGCTGGTCCAACAGGCGGACGCTACCTTTGGGATGGTTCTCCCCAGGAAGCTTGAGCCTATGGTGCTCAGACCTTCAGTTGGGCCGCTGCAGTAGAATGCGTGGGTGACGGTATCGGAGGTGGAGAGCAGGTTGGCCGCCGTCAGGAGCTCAACCAGTTGGCGCGTGGTCTCTTCCGCTGGGTCGACTATGGTCGCGCCGTTGGCAGCTAACTCGACCGCCTTGCGTACAAACGGGTAGTGGGTGCAGCCAAGGATGATAGTCCCGCAACCGGCGCTGCCCAGCTCGCTTACATAGCCTGCGGCAGCCTCGAGCGCCTCATCGCTTTCCGCCATTCCCGACTCCACCAGCGGCACGAACTTCGGGCAGGGAACCTGCACAACCTCGCAGCCCGGCTTGACCCCATCGATGGCCCGGACGTATGCGCCGCTCTTTACTGTTCCAGTTGTTGCCAGGACTCCTATCGCGCAGCCGTTGGAGCAGACTGCCGCCGCTACAGCGCCAGGCTCAATTACGCCCAGTATCGGGGTGTTGGGATGTCTGAGGCGGGCATCTTCCAGGGCAATGGCGCTGGACATATTGCAGGCCATTACCACAGCCTTTGAGCCTGATTCTATGAGGAAATCACATATCCCGAGGGCAAAACTGCGAACCTCATCCGCGGAGCGCTCCCCGTATGGCACGTGCGCCGTGTCCGCGAAGTAGATGATGCCTTCATTGGGCAGCATCTCCAGCACGTTTCTTGCCACGCTGAGGCCGCCCAGACCTGAATCAAAAATGCCTATTGGACCAGTCAATCTATCCCCCCGGCTTTAGAACATCCGTCAGCGGCTCGATTGGCTCTGTCATATCCAGATGACCGCCGAGCGATTCCACACTCTTGCCGTTCACCAGTATTCTGACCTTGTCTATCTTGCTCTCCTTGCATGCGGCAAGGGTGTGCGCGATGCTGTTTAGTGTAAGCGACTCCTGCTCCGCGCCGCCGCTGAAACCATCGACGAACTCGGAGCTGAGATCGATTGTTGCAATGCCTTTGTCCACGACCACAGGTTTGAGCCGTTTCGTCCCCTTTGGGATGAGCTCAAGCGAGTCTATCGGCTTCTGGCCCTCTTCGAGAAACACATCCAGGGTGACGTCCACTTCATTCCCCGGTTTGTCCGATTCCACCTGCTGCCCAACGAGATAGAACGAATTGCTTGTCGCCTTGGGCAGGAATATGGTGAACTTGCGCACCACGGGGGCCGTCGGGACCGGCTCCATGCTCACCTGAGCCTTGCCCCCTCCACTGGAGATGTCTGTCTTGCCTCTGTTCATCAGGTAGGTGGTGATTGCCGCGCTCAAACCGAAGACGACAACAACAAGCACAACAGTCCATACGATGGCTTTGGCGTTCTTTGGCTGCTTTGCGGACATACTGTTACCTCGATCCCATCTGGGTAGGAGCGCTGACCAGATAATCCTTCAGCCCTCGCACTACAGCGTTCGCTATCTTCTTCTGGAACTCAGGATCGGTGAGCTTCTTGCGGTCTGCGGAGTGGTTCACGAATCCGCATTCAAGCAGCAAACCGGGTATTGCGGATCCATCCAGATTCCTAAGCACTGCCAAGCCTATTGAGTGCAGAGTGAGATCACTCTTTGGTCTTCGATCGCACATCCCAGTCATAGTGCAGACCGCATTGTGGACGGTATAGGCCAGCGCTTTGGCGCTCGGGTCCTGTTTATGGTAGAAAGTCTCAATCCCTGTTGCGCTGTTCGGGTTGTAGTTGGAATTACAGTGAATGCTGATGAAGAAGTCGGCCTGGTTATCTATCGCCATACCTGTGCGCTCATCGAATGTGACGTTTGTCTTGTCGTCTCGGGTGAGCATAGCTTCGGCCCCGGCCGCTCTCAGGGAATCGGCAAGCGCGCGGGCCACGGCCAGGTTGATGACTCGCTCATATACATTGCCGAACTTCGCACCACCGTTGGTTCCCATGTGGCCCGGGTCTATCACAACCAGCTTGCCCTTCAGAGTTCCGCCGGACTTGAACAGCGGCCTCACGTGGACAGTCACTGAGTTCCCTTCGACCGTCGTATCCACCAGCGACATCCTTGGCAGTTCCAGCGTTATCCTTGCGGTCTGGGCCGACTCCGATTCCTGGTTGGCGGTATACTTGAGCAGCAGCGGGTGGGAGCCGTCTATCTTCTGGGCGTCCTCGGTGAGGGTTCCGCCTCGGAACACGATGCCGATCTTGCCGGTGGAGAGGTCTGAGTAGGCCTTCACAGAGGGCGGGCCTGATGTGAAGATGAAGAGATCAAACGACAGATCATCCACCGTCTGCAGCGCCACCGACTCCACATCGTACGGCTTCACCGGCACTGGCGTGGGGATGGGTATAGGCGTTGGAGTAGGTGATACCCCCGGCGTCGGGGTTGGTGTCGGCGTTGGCGTTGGCGTGAAGTTCGCGCCTGATATGCTCTCGCCCACAAGCACCACTATCCTCGACGCCACCGGCTCACTCTGCGCCTCGTATCGCACTTTCTTCTTCAGGTCCAGCACCACGCGGGCGGTAGTGGGATTGAACTGCCCCAACCTGCACTTCTCAACGTAAGCCGACTGCACCACTGAGTCTTTTGCGCTGGGGGCCAGTTTCGATCCGTCGAGATCGATCGCAAGCCTGTTCCCACCGAATACTCTCATCGAATACTTGACTGGGAAGGATGTGTGGACTGTCAACTCGCCGTCTGCAAACTCAGCCGACTTCAGGTGCGCCAGCAGGCTGACGGAGGTCTTGGCAGTATCCCAGGCCATGTCCCCGCCCAGAATGCTCAGGGCCTTGCCGACCGGGACCATTCCCGTTCCTTTGATCTTCTTCAGCACAACGGAATTGGCCTCGCCGAGTCGGTTGTTGAAAATCGCCTTTTTGGAGTCACCGGAAAGGGCGTACCCACCGGAGAGGCGATCCAGAATACTCAGAGGGGCATACACTTCATCGCCGATCTTCACGGCCTGGCCGCCCAGATCCAGTGTCTCAGTGCCTATGGAAATCTTTACGGGGGTGTCCTGCGCGGAAGCCGGTATCGCCAGCGAGCAGAGGAGTATGGCAAAGACCAGAAATGCCGGCACAATCACAATGCGCTCCAGCGGCAGCAATTTGCGGCAGATAGAAAGCATATTACAACTCACAACGGGTTCAGACTTGTCAGCAGGCGGCCCAGCCCTGAAGCGACCTGGCTGACCGAATCCACTGCCTTGCGGTAGTCCATCCTGGTGGGGCCGACAACCCCTATTGTGCCCGCGACTTTGGACCCCACGCGATACTTGGTGGCGACCACACTGCAATAACGCATATCGTCCAGCGGGTTTTCCGAGCCTATTATCACAGTGACGTTCGGCCACACGTAGACCGAAGAAAAGAGCTTGTGCAGGCTGCGTCGGCGTTCGAGGGCGGAGAGAACTCTCTCCAGCCTCTGGACGTCTCTGAACTCAGGCTGCTGAGCGATGTAGCTGGCGCCGTCGAAATGGACATCCGATTCGGTGGACATCTCAAGCTCGTTGCCCAGGAATCCGGCCACTTCCTTGAAAGCCCTGGTCAGCCATTCCGGCTCGTTCTCGTCTTGGGACAGGCCGTTCTCGGCCACAGAGTGAATACTCTTGCCGGAAAGCCGCTCCACCAGGAGCCGCGCGAGCAGCGTCACATCAGCCTTTGTGATATTCCCGAGGTCCAGGATATGGTTCAGGATGCGGATATTATCCAGCACCACCACGAGCAGCAGTTTGCGAACTCCCAAGGTGGATACGCTGGCGTGGGTTATCACGGCATCGGTTATAGCCGGGCTTGTGGCTACCGATGTGTAGTGTGTAACGCGCGAAAGCAGCTTGCATGTCTCTTCCACAAGAATATCGACTTCGGACCTCGGCGCGGGGAGGCGTGTCTGCCGAACTGACACTGCCGGAGCCATCAGCCAGTCCACGAAGAACCTGTATCCGAGGTCAGTGGGTATGCGGCCGGCGGAAGTGTGGGGCTGGATGATGTAGCCCATCTCCGAAAGCTCGGCCATCTCGCTGCGAACGGTCGCCGACTTGACTCCAAGGAACCCTCGCTCAGCAATCGAGTGCGACCCAACCGGCTCCGCAGTCCTCACGTAGTCGTCGACTATAGCCCGCAAAATGGTCTGTTTGCGGCTGTCCAAATTATCGGAAGAAAATGCCATCTGCCTACCCGCAACGCATCAAAGACACCGCGCCCTGCACTTAGAATGCTACCATCCGAAGTGCTCCATGTCAAGGTAAGCGCCTGGAGTTGTCGCGTCTACCCGCCGCCCTTCATCGCCTTTTCTATCTTCGCCCACGAGTCTCGGAGGGTCGCCGTGCGGTTGAAGACCAGCTTCTCCGGGGTGGAGTCCTGGTCTACGCAGAAGTAGCCTAGCCTCTCGAACTGATACCTAGCCCCTGGCTGTGCCCCGACCACGGTTGGCTCCACCCAGCAATTGGTGACTTCCAGCGAGTTGGGGTTGAGGTTGGAGAACCAGTCTTTGCCCTCTTCCACATCGTCCGGGTCGGGTTTCACGAACAGGTGGTCATATATCCTGGCCTCGGCCTCGACTGCTTTCTCTGCCGAGACCCAGTGCAGCGTGGCTTTGACCTTTCTTCCGTCCGGCGCATCGCCGCCGCGCGTGGCTGGGTCGTAGGTGCAGTGAAGCTCAACAACCTCGCCGTTCTCGTCTTTCACCACGTCGACACACTTGATGAAATAGGCGTATCTTAGCCGCACTTCCCGGCCCGGAGCCAGCCTGAAGAATTTCGGCGGTGGGTCTTCGCGGAAGTCTTCGCGCTCGATGTAAAGCTCTCGCCCGAACGGCACCTTGCGCGTCCCGGCTTCCGGGTCTTCGGGGTTATTGACGGCGTCCAGTTCCTCGATCTGCCCCTCGGGGTAGTTGGTCAGCACCACTTTGATGGGCTTCAGAACTGCCATCACTCGCGGCGACTCCTTGTTGAGGTAGTCGCGAATGCAGTCCTCCAACACCGCCACATCCACGGTGCTGTCTGTTTTGGCGACCCCTATCCTCCGGCAGAACTCTCTGATAGCTTCGGGAGTGTAGCCTCGTCTTCTCAGGCCCGCAAGCGTGGGGAGACGTGGGTCGCTGTAACCGTTCACGTGGCCGGCGTTGACCAGCTCAATGAACCTCCGCTTGCTCATCACGGTGTAAGTCAGGTGAAGACGCGCGAATTCGATCTGCCGAGGATGGTAAATACCCAACTGATCCAGGAACCAGTCGTAAAGCGGCCGATGGATCTCATAGTCCTTATCGCACAGGGAATGGGTAACGCCCTCGATGGAGTCTTCCAAGCCGTGTGCCCAGTCGTACATCGGGTATATGCACCACTTGTCGCCCTGTCGGTGGTGGTCGGTGTGCCTGATCCGATACATTATCGGGTCGCGCATATTGAGGTTTGGCGAGCACATATCTATCTTGGCGCGCAAGGTGCGGGTGCCGTCCGGGAACTCCCCCGCCTTCATCCGCTGGAACAGGTCCAGGTTCTCCTCAACGCTGCGATCTCTGCAAGGGCTGTTCACACCCGGCTGATTGGGAGTGCCGCGCAGTTCGATGACTTCGTCCGGCGTGGCGTCGCACACATACGCACTGCCCTTCTTGATGAGGTCGATTGCCCATTCGTACATCTGCCCAAAGTAATCCGAACCAAAGAACAGCCGGTCTTCCCAGTCCGCTCCTACCCACTTCACGTCCTCGATTATGGCGTCGACGAACTCCTGCTCCTCTTTGACCGGATTGGTGTCGTCGAAGCGGAGGTTGAACTTGCCGCCGAACTCCTGCGCAATGCCATAGTCTATCCATATAGCCTTAGCGTGGCCGATATGCAGATAGGCGTTAGGCTCCGGAGGAAACCGCGTATGCACGTGGTCGAACCGGCCCTCGGCCAAGTCCTGCTTAACTGCTTCACGGATAAAGTCTGTAGATTCCCGCCCCTCGGCTTCGGCAGTGATCTCCGTTGTGTCGTTCTTAGGTTCGCTCATAATCGTTTCCGTCTCTCTTCTTGGGCAATGGTAACGCGTAACTATGCTGCGGGAACGTCGGTCTGCACTTTCAAACTAATACGCGAAATGCAAGTTCCCGCAGCCCAATCCAAACGCAGGCCGCGCCCAAGTGAATTCTTCCCCAGAGCACCCATGTTCCCACATCAAGCTCATGAGGTCAACTGAGGAAGACTCCCTCTCCCCGGTCCCGCGGGGAGAGGGCGGGGGTGAGGGGTAGAGATGAGCCCAGCGAGAGGGTACAAAATCCCTCAACACCGAGCCTACAGGAATGTGGTAATATACCAGTAGTGGAGTGTAACGCTGTGTTCAACTGCCGTCCGAACTACGAGCTTTGGTTCTGGGTAATAGTGGGAGTAGCTGCTGCTGCGTCGGTGGTCGGGCTGCTGCTGCATTACCGCTGAATCTTACTCGAAAGCTCTCCCGGCGTAGATTCCGATCCCCAGCGCCAATATGCCGAATGTCACCTGGGCAACGATATTCGCCACCGCCGGAACCCATTGCCCGGACTTCATCAGCTTCGCGGAATCGAAGGCAAAGGTTGAGAACGTAGTGAACGCGCCCATAAAGCCGGTGAGGATGATAACGCGGACCTCCGGGGACAGTCCCAGCTTTCTCTGCCCCAGCGCGTAGACCAGCCCAAACAGGAAACTGCCGAGGATGTTGACGGCGAGCGTGCCAAATGAGGTATGGGCGTATCGCATCCTGGTAATGGCTTCACACAGCGCAAAGCGGCAGAGCGTCCCGGACGCGCCCGCGAGGGATAACCAAACGAGTTTCTGTATCACTGCTGACACTCCTGGCTCTATCTATTTCAATAGGTAGGAGTCATCAGCCCAAACGAGGGGCGGTTAAGGCTAACTCCATAGCCTGTAGGTGGAGACTTTGGTCTGATTATATTGTACGCGGATAGTGCGCGATTTGCAATCGCGCACGAAACAGAACACGTGCTTCCTTGATTTCATGCAGGGCAGATTGCAGATCAGGTCGTTCTTGCGCGGGCGCGATTGCAAATCGCACCCGATCATTGACTGCAAATCGCACCAGATCATGGCTTGCACGAAACCGGCCACAATGGGTATACATTTACATAGCACAAAGCAGTTACCGGAGGAAGTAATGCCAACACGAACAGCACAAGCAGTATGGAAAGGCGACCTTTTTCAGGGCAAGGGCGCAATGAAGCTCGGAGGAGGGGCCTACGAGGGACCCTATTCGTTTTCTTCAAGGTTTGAGAACGGGGTGGGAACCAACCCCGAGGAGTTGATAGCAGCGGCCCACGCAGGATGCTTCAGCATGGCCCTGTCCGGGGAACTGGGCAAGATTGGCTTTGAACCCGAGAGTATAGAGACCACCGCAAATGTCACCGTGGAACAGACAGAAGATGGCTTCGCCGTCACAAAGAGCGAGCTTACAACCCTCGCCGAGATACCCGGAATCGACGAGGCGACATTCCAGAAGATTGCCCAGGGAGCCAAGGCCGGCTGCCCGGTATCCAAAGCCCTGGCCGGAGTGGCGATTACTTTGGAAGCAAAGCTGCTGTAATAATGACCCGCTGACAATAAGTGGTCCCATTCGACTCCGCTCAGGGAACGGCTGTGGCGCCGACTGAGCGGAGTCGAAGACAGGATGGGGCGAAGCAGCAGTACGGGGCAACGCACGAAGCAACTCGCGTTGACCCTCATATAGCTGGGTGGTATACTTAGGGCTGGATAACAAACGTCACGCATCGCTTTCAGGAACGCAGAATTGGGTGCTTCTTTCGACTGGCAGAAACTCCTCCCCTCGGGCACTAGTTGGACCATGGCAGCGGCCACTGTGATCGACATATTGGCTGTCTTCTTTGCCGTCTACTGGCTGATCATGCTCTCGAAGCGCACTCGCGCCTGGCAGATCATCTGGGGCCTGGTAATCTTCCTGGTTCTGACCCTCGTCACCGAAAAGCTGCATCTCAACACGCTCAACTTCCTCCTGAACGCTTTCTTGCCCTTGGGACCAGTAGCTATCGTCATTTTGTTCTTCCCCGAGCTTCGCAGCGCCCTGGAGAACGTCGGCAGAGTGGCGGGGTGGAGCCGGGGGTTCTCCGGTCTGGGCAAGGAAGACGTTCGCGCACTAATTCCACAGCTGGTTCGCGCGGTGTGCTCGATGTCGGAGTCCAAGACCGGGGCGCTTGTGGTAATGGAGCGAGAGAGCAATCTGGGGGACATCGCCGCCAGCGGGAGCCGCCTCGACGCGGTGGTCAGTGAAGAACTGCTCAAATCAATCTTCTTCCCCGGTAACCCTTTGCACGATGGCGCCGTTATCGTAAGAGGGAATCGCGTTCTGGCGGCGGGTTGCACTCTGCCGCTCACCGAAAGCACCAATGTGGGCTACGCGGTGCACACCCGGCACAAGGCCGCCCTCGGTATAGCCGAGACCACCGACGCTCTAGCAATCATAGTCTCCGAAGAGACAGGGACTATCTCAGTCGCCTTCGAGAGCAAGCTGCATCGGAATCTGAACCAGGAGACGCTCTCGATATGGCTGACCAACATTCTTGGCGGCGCTGACCACAAAGATCGGACTACGGAGCTTGCCAGGAAAGTGAATGGCACCCTAAGGCGGGCCAGGAAGCAGAAATGATCCGCGACAATCTGATTTACAAATTGGTGGCGTTGGCTGTTGCTCTTGGGCTGTGGATGTATGTGAACTCGGAGCGAAACCCGTCCTCGCGGAAGAACGTGTCGGTCGCGCTGAACGTCCAGAATGCGCCTGTCGGCTTCGTTGTGGAGCCGCGCTCCAAGGAAGTCAGCGTGTCGATCGAGGGGCCGAAGTCGGCTGTGGATTCCGTACGTAAAGAGGATATCACCGCCTTTGTTGACCTTGAGGGCTTTACTACGAGCAGGCAGTCCGCAGAGAAAGAGTTCAAGGTCACTGCCGGCGTATCCGGAGCTTCCGGGAGTGGCCTGACCTACACCGTGAACCCGACTCACGTCAAAGTCACCATCGAGCCACTCGGCGGCAAGAAGATGCCGGTTGAGGTCAAGTTCTTGAGCGCGCCGCCGATAGGCAAGAGCTACAGCAACCCGGTCCTCACCCCAGCCAGCGTGTCTGTTTCCGGCACGAGCGCGGTTGTGAGGAGAGTCCGGCGGGTGGTTCTCACGGTGCCTGGCGATGTTCCCAACAGCGGCATCGACACGGAGTTCACACTAACCCCTATGGACGATGCCGGCACTGAAGTCCTGGGGGTAACCCTTGACCCGCAGAAAGTGCAGATGAAGCTGAACCTCATTGAGGTAAAGTCCAAGAAGCAGGTCATAGTCAGCGCTGCTCTTCAGGGAGCTCCGAAGTACCCCAACAAGGTCACCGGGGTTTCGGTGATCCCGTCGGTGGTTACTCTGGATGGCCTGCCCAAGGCGTTGGAGAAGATCAGCACGGTCACAACGGAGCCTGTTTCCGTGGAGGGAGCAGAAGGCGATGTGGTGAAAGAGGTTCGCCTGATAGTCCCCAGCGGGTGCCAGCTTGAAGGCTCGGGGCAGGTGCGGGTCAACGTGGTCATCGGCGGCGGCCAGTAAGCGGCATATTACCACACTGGATGGTTCTACTATATGGGTAAGTACTTTGGCACCGATGGTGTCCGGGGGTTGGCGAATGTCGAGCTTTCCCCGCTCCTCGCGCTCAAGCTTGGCGCTACCGCCGCTCACGTCATAATCGAGCGCAAGCAGAATACCAAGGTTATTGTCGGCAGAGACACCCGCATTTCCGGTGACATACTGGAGAGCGCGCTGGTGTCCGGGATATGCTCTCAGGGGGTGGACGCCATCCTTGCGGGGGTGATCCCGACTCCCGGCATTGCCTACCTCACATCCGCGAGTATGGCGGCGGCGGGGGTTATGATCTCCGCGTCGCACAACCACATGCGGGATAACGGCATCAAGTTCTTCGGCCCGGACGGCTACAAGCTGGACGATGCTGTCGAGGCTTCCATTGAGTCCGAGATGGAGGGCTTCGAGTCGTTCACAAGGCCCTCCGGGGCTGACGTGGGAAACGTGCGCAGGCGGCACGAAATTGTCTGGGAATACGCCGGGCACGTCAAGCACACCATCGACCACTCTTTGCACGGCCTCAAGATCGCGGTGGACTCCGCCAACGGCGCGGCGAGTGAACTGGCGCCGGTGATATTCGGCGACCTTGGCGCGAAGGTCAGCTCGATTCACGCTCAGCCGGATGGAAGCAACATCAACCTGGACTGCGGTTCGCTCCATCCCAGCAAGGCGCAGGCGGAGACCGTCCGGTTCGGAGCGGACCTTGGTCTGTCTTTCGACGGAGACGCCGACCGGGTGATCCTGTGCGATGAGAACGGGCGGTTGGTTGATGGAGATCGGGTGATGGCGATATGCGCGCTTCACCAGGCTGCCAACGGTGGTCTCGACGGTGGTATGGTGGTCGGGACTGTGATGAGCAACATCGGCCTGGAGATTGCGCTTAGGGAAGCAGGGCTGAAGCTGGTTCGCGCGGCGGTGGGCGACCGGTATGTGGTCGAGGAGATGCGCCGGCTGGGGGCTGTGATAGGCGGGGAGAAGTCCGGCCACATCGTGTTTTCCAAGCACTCAACCACCGGCGACGGCCTGATCACGGCGCTTCAGGTGATCTCCATTATGCTGGAAACCGGCAAGAAGCTATCGGAGCTTGCAGACCAGATGCAGGAATATCCGCAGCTTCTGGTAAACGTTCCTGTGTCCACCAAAGACAACTGGGACTCCGACCAGGTCATCCTGGCCGCAATTGCCGACGCTGAAGTGAAGCTGAAGGGCAGGGGCCGGGTTCTTGTGAGGCCGTCGGGCACCGAGAAGCTCATCAGAGTAATGGCCGAAGGGCCGGATCAGGACGAACTCGACCAATTGGTCGGTAACATAGTAGAAGCAGTAAGAAAGAGAATCGGCGAATACTAGCATCCGGAGGCGACAATGGAACAGAAGAAACCCACGGCAGTGATTCGAAGAGACATAGTGGCAACCACGGGGCCAAGCGTTTGGGGAATCAAGCGGATGGACAAAGTGCTTTCCCCGGCAGGAAAGGCATATATCTTCCTGGGCGTGGCTGAGGGGATAGCCCACCTGGAGTCACTGGACAAGGCAGATATTGACCCGTTCATCGAGGTAGAGAGCGAAGACATCGGACGCTGGCAAAAAGCCCGATAGTAAGTGTAGCGGTTTGATTGTCTGATAGTCTGATAGTGTGATGGTTTGATGATGGACGGCGGGGTTTGTCTCGTCTCATCCTCCGACCGTCTCATCCCTCCAGGTATCCTACCTGGAGGGCAAAGCGACGCTCTTCAGAAAGGGTGACAGGCAATGGCCGAATCCCCATCCCCAGGTTCCAAACACGGCTGGAAGATAGCTACCGCAGCGATAATCGTGATTGCCCTTCTGGTGACGGTCAGGGTCAACCGGGTGGTAAACGATAACAGCCTTGTGCCCGTGGCCTTGCCAACCCCCAAAATGCCCAAGCCCAATGGTTACGACTATCTCGTTGCTGCGGGGAATGCGCTGGTAGACAAAGATAAGATCGGCGATGCAGTTAGCTCGTCGGCTGCTTCCCGCAACGGAAAGCCAAAGCCGACCTGGCAGGAGAAGGATGCGCTTGTTCGCAGGAACGCGAAGACTCTCAGTCTCTTGCATCAGAGCTTCCGCTATGAGTACCTGAACCCGCCAGCTCGCTCATCGAACATTCCTTTCCCCCACTATACCAAGTTCCGCAACATCGGCAGGCTTCTCTCTCTGAGAGGTCAGGTTGCCGCGGAGCGGGGTGACTATGGTGGGGCAATGGACAGCTATCTGGATTCCTGTGAGATGGGCGCGAAAATTCCCAGGGGTGGCATGATCATGGCCATGCTTATTGGCGTCGCCTGCGAAGCCATCGGCCGCGTGCCGACCTGGGAAATCGTGGACAAGGTCGATGCGCAATCGGCGCGGCGCGGCGCGCGTCGAATGGAGAGTATCCTCGGAAAGCTGACTCCATACTCGGATACGGTAACTGAGGAGAAGTATCTGATGGTTGGTACTCTGCAGGAGGTATTCAGCAAGCCCAACTGGCGCAGGGAGGTTGCGGGCCTCGTTGCATTTGGAGTAATGGACGATAAAGCGCCGCCGGCCCGGAAAGTCTCGAACGGGCTGAAATCCCTCCTGAGAACAAAAGGGCAGATGCTCCGTAGCTACAGCACCCATGCGGATGAGTGCATTGCTCTCTGCAAAAGACCCTATCCCGCCAGGAAACCGTGGCCGGATGTAAGCAGCGATCCCTTTCTGGGCCTATTACTCCCAGTACTTCAAAAGTCAGGTTTCAAATCCGAACAGAACAGGGCAATGGACGGTCTCCTGTGCCTGTCACTCGGGCTCCGGGCCCACAGACTCGAGCACGGCAAGTATCCGCCGACACTTCAGGCATTGGTTCCCGGATACTTGAGCGCGCTGCCCGCAGACCCATTCGCGATGAGCGGCACTTTCAAATACCGGCTGAAAGCAGACAACTACGTGCTCTATAGCATCGGCCCTGATGGCAAGGACGACGGCGGGAAACCGGGGGTGACCCCGAAATACCCTGCCAAGTATCGATCACACTACTATGTATTCCGTGACACACCAGGCGACATCGTCGCCGGTGTGAACAAGATGTAGGGCTGTAGAGGAGTGGTTAGGCTATGGACACAAGGGGCAGGGTGATGACTGAATCGAGGCGACAAAGTCGCCGGCGCGTGTGGGGAGCAATCCTTGTGGTGCTGGCAGCGCTCTACTTCGTTGCTACAGCGGTTCTGCCCCGTACGCATCCGTTCAACCGCAAGGTGGACATACAAGTCCCGGCTCCTCCCGAGCTGCCAAAGCCCAATGCTTACGACTTTTTCGCCGCTGCGCGAAAAGCTCTGGTTGATGACGGAAAAACCATTGGAGCCGCGCTTCCTAGCGGTCCCCCAACCAATCACAATACCCCCGAGCTTACCTGGGCGGAGAAGGCGGAACTCGTCCGGCGTAACTCCAAGGCTCTCAAGATTCTCCGGCAGGGGTTTGGCTGCCGTTACCTGAACCCTCCATCTCGAACATTCGCTGGCATGTCCCCCAAGCTCTCTGAGTTACGACACCTTTGTCGGCTGCTGGCGGTGGAGGGCAACGTGGCGGCGCATAGGGCAGACTATGGCCGAGCAATGAACAGCTACATCGATGCCTGCCAAGCCGGCTCGATGATACCCCACGGAGCCCCGCTGGTTGATTCGCTCGTTGGGGTTGCGATTGAAGCAATCGGGCGCAAGAGCCTTTACGAAGTCGTGGACAAGGTAGACGCCGAGTCGGCCCGAAGAGGCGCCCGGCGGATGGAGATCGTGATCGGGAATCACGTGCCATACTCCAAGACCCTTACCGAGGAGAAGTACACCTTTGCCTCCGGCTTGGCGGAGTTCTTCAACAGAGCCGAACCACGGGATGCTATGCTCCCCGGCGCTACTTTCCGGAATCCCGTGGGCACACTGACGAAGCTCAGGATCGACACCGAGAACAGGCGGCGGATGTTACGCGACTACATCAAGTACACCGATCAGAGCATTGCCGTGGCGAGGAAGCCTTATTCCAAGTACGCAGTGTGGCCTGGCGCCCCCAGTGACTCGGCTGTAGCCATTCTGATTCCGGCATTCGAGCAGGGTTACTTCAAGATCGAGTCCAAGCGGGCGGCGGACGGGCTGCTGTGTATTCAACTCGCCCTCCGGGCCTACAAGCTCGAGCACGGCAAGTATCCGCAGACGCTGCAGGCGTTGCTTCCCGGATATGTGAGCGCGCTGCCTGCTGACCCGTTCGCGCTAAGCGGCACATTCCAGTATCATCAGAAGCCCGGGGGTTACGTGCTCTATAGCATCGGCCCCGACGGCAAGGACGACGAAGGCAAGCCGGGTGACCCGAGTGGTCCTACGCCGTCAGCCAGTGTCCGTGCCAACCGGATCATGGACGCCGATTCAAAGGGCGACATCGTGGCCGGCGCAAACAAGATGTAGAGGCAGCTTGGCTCTCTAGGCTCTCAACTCTCAGCTATCATACAAGGAGACGCATTACATGAGTATCCCCCGACCTGAATACCCCAGGCCGCAGCTTGTCAGAGACGATTGGATGAACCTCAACGGAGAGTGGGAGTTTGCGCTTGACCCCGGCAAGAGCGGGCGAGCGCGTGGTATGGTTGATGCTGCGCCGTTTGAGCGGAAGATAATCGTGCCATTCTGCCCGGAAAGCGAACTCTCGGGCATCAGCAACAAGGACTTCATGCCTTGTGTCTGGTATCGCAAGAGTTTTGGCTTGCCGAGTGACTGGCAGGGCAAGCGAGTTCTGCTGCACTTTGGCGCTGTGGACTATGACACCGAGGTCTGGGTGAATGGGAGTTCGGTCGGCAAGCACAGGGGTGGGTACGTCGGGTTCGCTTTCGAGATAACTCAGTTCCTCAAACCCGGTGAGAACACGGTTGTGGTGTGCGCCGAGGACGATGTCCGCTCGGGTTTGCAGCCTTCGGGCAAGCAGTCGTTCTTGTATGGCTCCGCAGCCTGCCACTACACCCGAACCACCGGCATCTGGCAGACGGTTTGGCTGGAGGCCGTGCCGACCACCTACATCTCGCATATTCGGATAACTCCCGACCTGGAGAACGGCCGCGCGCACGTCGTAGCCAGGATAGACGGCCCGTGCGGCGACCTGCATCTCTCGGCCATCGCGAAGCTTTGTGGTGAGGATGTCGGCGGGGACACGGTCAGGGTCGCGGGCGGGCTGGCTCAGCTTGATGTATCCATCGAACAGAGCAAGCTGCTTCCGTGGTCACCGGGCAACCCCACGCTATATGATCTGGAATTGGTTTTAGAGAGTGGCAACAGCCCGGTTGATCGCGTTTCAAGCTACTTCGGCCTGCGGTCCCTGGGCATCGACGGCTATGCGCTGCTCCTGAACGGTGAGCCGCTGTTCCAGAGGCTGGTGCTGGACCAGGGCTACTATCTGGACGGCATCTACACCGCCCCGACCGATGAGGCGCTTCGCAGGGACATCGAGCTGTCGATGGCGATGGGCTTCAACGGCGCCAGGCTCCATCAGAAGGTCTTCGAGGAGCGGTTCCTCTACTGGGCCGACAAGCTCGGCTACATCGTGTGGGGTGAGATGGCGAGTTGGGGAGTCGAGATGACCGATCCCGTCCACCTGGAGCGATTCCAGACCGAATGGCTGGAAGTGCTGGATCGAGACTACAGCCATCCCAGCATAGTCGGCTGGTGTCCGCTGAACGAGACACCGGTCAACCGCAGCGCCGAAATCCAGAGGCAGATATACCGGCTGACCAAACAGATAGACCCAACCCGGCCCTGCATAGACACCAGCGGCTACACCCACGCCGAACTCACGGATGTCTACGATGTCCACGATTACGAGCAAAACCCAAACAAACTTGCATCACATTTCGTGGACAGGCTGCCGTCCCAGTATGAACTCGACTTTCCGCCCGACAAGCCCATCGAACCACGGCCGCAGCGGCCGTACTTGAACAGCGAGTACGGCGGAATCCGGTGGGACGTAGGCCAGACAGCCGAGAATGCGTGGGGCTACGGCGACAGCCCAAAGACCGAGGAGGAGTTCCTGACCAGGTATAAAGGCCTCACGGAAGTCTTGCTCGCCCATCCCAAAATGTGCGGTTTCTGCTATACTCAGTTGACGGATGTGGAACAGGAAGTAAACGGCCTCTACACATACCACCGCAAGCCCAAATTCGACCCGGCAGTGATCTACGCCGTCAACTCACAAAAGGCGGCGATAGAAACCGTGGGGACAGCCCTCCGTGGTTGGCTGCATTCGCATAGTGGTTTCGACCAGGCACAAGACCTGCCCCACGGGGTTGAACGCCAATGCACGAAAGAGGCCCCGTAGAAAGACGCAGTATCGGGACTTCCGCTCCGCTCAAGTCCCGATACCCCCGAAAGCTCTACAAACCGCCAGAACCCTGACCACCGACCTGACCCGCTACGAGATGGACCAATCCAGATACCAGCAGGTGAGGGAGGAACTCGGTGCGGCTATTGAGGGGTTGGTGCGGTGAGGGGGGATTGGCTTCGCTGATAAGAAACAACGAATAACTGCAGCAATGATAGTCATTCCGACCGAAGGGAGGAATCTGCTTTCCCAGCCTCCAGACGAATGACTTACCGATACCGTCCATTACCGATTGTAGATATCGGCCTCTCATACCACACATTCCAATAAACAGTTGTTGACACTGGTATGAAAAAGGCATACACTCTTCGTGTTGGGTTCGTTGTGTCTTCTGGCCCGTGCCATTGAAATGCACAGCCAGTCCAACCTTGATGTGTTCAGCCACGAGCCTTTCTATGGCGCTAGACAGGGGGACTACTGATGGCGACCTATGATCCATACGAGGCCGCGCTTGAGCTTCGGGAACAGCTAACATCTGAGAAGCGCCGAGTTGGGTTTCTCTTCGGCGCTGGAACGTCCATGGCGGTAGGCCTCCCTGGCATTGACCAGCTGACAACGATGGTCTCAGATGCACTGGACGTGCCGTGTAAGAATCAGTTCGACAAGATATGTGATGAGATCTCAGAGTCAGCCAACATCGAGAGAGTACTCGGACGTGTGAGAATGTACCGGGAACTCATGTGCGGCGGCAAGGAATGCAGCTATGCAGACCTAGAGAGTGAGGACGCTGCCCGTGAGCTGGATAAACGCATATGCCAAGCTATCGCCAAATGTGTACGCATAGAGAAGTCCGATGATTCGTCCCCGCACTATACGTTCGCAAAATGGATTCGTGCGCTTTACTCCGACCGCGCCTGGCCGGTCGAGATTTTCACAACTAACTACGACGTGTTTATCGAAGAAGCCTTCGACCGGCTTGGAGTACCGTACTTCGACGGGTTCGTCGGTTCCGTCGAACCATTCTTTGCCCCGGAGTCAGTCGAAGCCGAGCCAGGAAGCACGGCAGATTATCTTTACCCCCCTAGAGGCTGGACTCGACTCTCCAAGCTCCACGGTTCCATCAATTGGTGTGCACGCAGAAGCTCCGACACCGATACCATCCACCGCCTTTCCGGTCTAGCTGGCGAGGATGAGGAGCTCGTGATATATCCAAGTCACGAAAAGTACGTTGAGTCTCGGAAGCTGCCTTTCATCACTTTCCAGGACCGCCTGCGACGTTTTGCTGCCAGCGGTGAGGGTCTACTAATAGTGTGCGGTTTTGCGTTCGGTGATCAGCATCTGAACGATATTCTCATTCAGGGACTGCGCTCAAACCCGCGTCTGGCGGTGACAGCCCTCGTCTACGGCAACGCCGACGCGTCGGGCAAACGGGTTCTACCTCTGAGCTTGATCAAACATGCCGAGCGGTTTGCGAACCTCACGCTGTACGGTCCTGACAAAGCGGTCATGGGCGGTATAGCCGGAGACTGGCGCGACCCCAATAGGAAACCAGAAGGAGCCAGCACATGGCCATTCTGGGACGCCGGGAACCGTATATTCACTCTGGGCGACTTCAATTCCTTTGCACGATTTCTCGAGGAGTTTATGGGGTTTCGCACCTCCGCACTTGAGGCAAGAAGTAACACGCCCGCTGCAGGTCCATTGGCTGCCGCCAAGTCGGAGGCTACTCCAGAGTGAGAACCGAAGCGACGTTTCTGGGCTTGGTTACGAGGGTGGTTGGCGCCAAACTGATGGTAGAGTTGTCGCCGGAGATTCCATCAGCAAACCCGATCATCAATGGACGAATGTACCGCCTGGGTCAGGTCGGTTCATTTGTAAAGATACCCCTTGGTTTCCTGAGTCTGTTCGGGATCGTTTCGATGGTCGGGGCAAGTTCGATAGACACCGGCGAACTCCCTCCAGCCATTGCGCCCCAGGGACAAAGGTGGATTGAGGTACAACTAGTAGGCGAGTCGTACCAGGGGGAGCCATTCCAGCGTGGCATTAGCGTGTTCCCTACAATCGATGACGAAGTGCACGTCGTTACCGAGGATGACCTGTCGGTTGTATACGGAACCCGAAGCCCTTCTATGGTGGAGATCGGCAATTTGGTGGCATCGTCCAGCCTATCAGCAGCTATTGATGTCGACAAGTTGGTTACACGCCATGCTGCCATAGTTGGTTCAACAGGTAGTGGAAAGTCTAACGCAGTCGCAGGGTTGCTCAAAGCGCTCGGCGGCGGTTCCTACCCCAATCTGAACGTTGTAGTTATCGACCCCCACGGGGAGTATGGGGCAGCTCTTCAGGGCAAAGCCAGAGTGTATTCGATTGGCGACAACGTGCACCCCTTGATCATACCCTACTGGGCCCTCTCTTTCGACGAACTGGCTTGGTTTCTGGTCGACCGGCGTTCCGGTACCGAAACCATACAAGACATCCAGCTTCGCGACTATATACTGCAGAAGAAGAGTGAAGCCTGCAATACCCTGAAAGCTGGCCCAATCAGCGATAACGAGATTACCGTCGATTCGCCGATACCTTTTTCGATCCGAGACCTCTGGTACTACTTCGATCGGCGTGAGAGAGTCACTTACAATGATATGGCACGAACCCAGGAGGCTCTGATTCTCGACGGTAACGCGGACACCTTGACGCCAGCCCAGTTTACCCCGCCGGGTGCTGGTTCAGCCGCGCCGTTCAAACCTAGCACCCCGCCACTTATGGGAGGCTACGTCGGCAAAATACACGGGAGATTGCGAGACAAACGCTATTCATTCTTGCTCGATCCCACTGGCTACATTCCCGGCCAGAACGATCTACACGACCTTCTGCAGAACTGGATAGGGCATCCCGAAGGAATAACCGTATTCGACCTCGCCGGCGTTCCGTCCGAGGTGACCGATGTAGTTGTCGGCACCATCACCAGAATACTCTTCGAGAGCATGCTCTGGGGTCGTGATCTACCTAGTCTAGGGAAGCAGCGCCCCGTGCTTCTCGTCTACGAGGAGGCCCACTCCTACCTACCACGCGGTGGGTCCTCACAGTTTGTTCCTGGTTTCGCCGGACGCTCTGTGCGTCGCGTCCTCAAGGAGGGCAGAAAGTACGGAGTCGGTGCGCTCGTGGTCAGTCAGAGGCCCTCGGAACTGGATGACACAGTCCTTTCGCAGTGCGGCACGTTCTTTGCCCTGAGGCTCTCAAACACAGAAGATCAGTCCCGGATACGCGCGACTGTACCCGAGGCTCTTGCGGGCCTAACGGATCTTCTACCGGCGATGCGTACCGGTGAGGCGCTGATAGTAGGAGAGGCTGTCCAGATTCCGAGCCGTGTGCGGTTACCGCTGGTCGAGCCTAGGCCGAAGAGCGACGATCCTGAACCCGCCTTGCGGTGGAGGGAACCGAGAGTAGATAAGCCACCATTCGACAAGGCTGTCACAGCGTGGCGGCAACAAAGATTCGCAGATCCTGAAGGAGATAGTGAAGGGCATGGATAGAGAACCTGTATCGTCTTCCAATCTTGCATCAGTAGGGTACGATTTGGACAGTGCCACTCTTGAGGTCGCCTTTCTGAACGGGAGAGTCTACCAGTATCAAGGTGTGCCAGAGGAGATACACCTCGGGCTTATGTCTGCTGGCTCAAAGGGATCATACTTCAACGAGTATGTGAAACGAGCTGGCTATCCGTACATTCAGGTAGGGTAGGCCGCCGCTCGCACGGTGTTACGTTCGAGGAACAGTGTCCATCTGAGCCCATTGTAGCGCGGCTATCCCGTTGGTCAGTCGAGAATCGCGGGTCCGAGAAGCAGATTCCTCCTTCGGTCGGAATGACAGCCGGTTCGTCTCAGCCGCAGTCAACGCCAGCGGCTACAGCGTGTGCACATTCCAGGTAGGATACCTGGAGGGATAGGCATTCGGCTGTACTTTGGTCAAGTATGCTTTAGTCAATCATGCTTGACTAGACTGGGTGTTTTCGGGCTTGGCCGGAAAGTCCCGAAACTGAGCATTCCACCAACCCCACCTCCACTATTTCCGAGCCTGTACATAAATAGTTGAAACTATTTTCGGAAAACACATGAACAAAACGGCCCATGAGTTGCCTTGTAATTATGGAGGTACTCCTTTTCTCGCCGCGATAAACAGGCCCGCGGGCTTGGGTATGGCCACTCCAGGCCGGCACAATGGCCCTGGGCGGGAAACAACAACTAAATACACAACACTATATCACAACTTAGGCTATAGAAAGGCAGATTGTTCGATACCAGCCCTCCTTGTCCTGATAGCTGCCGACGGGCAGCCATAACAAGGGGGAATCCACGCGTAACGTGGAAACACCCCGAGGCGGGAATCCCGGGTCCCCGCACCCAATCTCACCATAATCTACAGCGCACACACCAGAGGACAATCTGTCTTTCAAGGCTGGCAAAACGAACCCAACGCCCATCCAAACCCGAACATCCCGGCAACAACACTCACCAATCGTCCTGAATCAACCCAGTTCCAGGGCAGCCAACGCCCGAATCATCAGGAACAGAGTGTTTGACCGCAGTGTGACAGCACGCCACCTTAGTGCGCCATAGTATCTGGCTTACCCTCTCACCATCTGGATGTTTAGAGACTCAAACGGGGCGGTTGGCTCAACCAGCTGCGGGGAGACTCGGAACTCTGAACCTTGAACGTGGAACGTTGAACTCGGTTCTACCCGCTCCTCCAAAGACTAATCCACCTCGGCACCGCCGTAAACCCTACTTTCAGGAGGTCCCAGACTGTGGACTTGCCGCTGGTTTGTACGGCTCTGTAGAAGAATGTGGCGGTGAAGCTTAGTAGCATGCCGCCGAAGAGGAGGGGGGTGTAGGCGTCTATTGGGAATATCCAGAGGTGGCCGGACCAGTTCTTGCCGACATCCAGCAGCTTGCCAAGCACTATCGGGCTTAGCCCGCCGATCAGGCCTGCCCAGGCGAAGTAGACTGCCATGTAGGTTGTGCGCTTCTCCTCTGCCACCACATCCACAAACAGCATCCGCTGGTCGCCCATGTTGAAGCCGGGAGCGAAGAGGTTGGCGGCAACCGTCAGGGCTATGGCGATGGTCCAACTGGCATCCATTCCTCGCGGCATCACTATCCAGCCGATGGTGAATGCGGATGAGACTATCAGGCACAGCACCATCACCGGCTTGCTGCCGTACCGGTCCACCACCCACCCCCACGCGTAGCAGGTCAGAAGTTGCGCCGGAATTGCGATGGTCCCCAGCATTACCACTTTCTCGGGCGATAGCCCGATCTTGTCCTTCAGGTAGAGAGGAACAAATGTGACCATTCCGGCGGCGAATGTGTAGAGGCCCAGCGCGGTGAGGTAATGTGCAAACCGGCAGTCCCGAATGGCGTCCCCCATCCCCTTGAAATGGTGCGCGATGCTGCCGTCGACATCCCTGGGAGCACCGCCGGGGATATAGGCCGATGACCACACCGACAGAAATCCAAAGACCACCCCAATCCCTATCAGCGTCATGAACGAAGATATACTGGCCTCGGAACCCAGCACAACCGATGCAATCCACAGGCTGGCTGCGGCAGCCACGCTGCCAACCATGACATTCACCGCCTGGAAGCGCCCCCTGATGTCCGGCGGGATTATGTCGTGAGTCCATGCAAGAGAGGCAGTCTCGGCAACCGCCCGGGAAAGCGCGAAGACCAGTATGATAAAGGCCACAAAGCCGAACGCCGCGCCGCTCCCGTAGTGTGAGACAACCCAGGGGGTCAGAAGCAGGAACGCAGAGATCAGTTTCCTGAGGCCAAAGAACCACAGGAAAGCCTTCTTTGCCCCGACCCTGCTGATCTTCGGAGCCACGAAAAGCGCCAGCATTCCGCAGAAAGGAAACAGCGATATTATGAGCCCTATCTGGGACTTGCTGAACCCGAGCTTGTCCATGAACAGCGTGAACACCGTGCCCATGATCGTGAACACAATGTATACGTTGTTAGTGAGGGTCTGCCCGAGGGACCACGGGAGCTTGCGGATCCTCTCGGCATCGGTCAGGTCGGGCGTGAGGGTGCTGGGCGTGGTCTCAGTCATGTCAGGCCACACCCAGGGCGGTGATCTTTAACTCCGCCGTCAGGGTGACTCCAAATGTGCTCTCGAAGAGCCTCTTCTTGACCTCAAACGCCCACATCTCCAGAGGGCACTCCTGGCCTGCGTGGACCTCTATGATCAGCTTCGACTGCGGCTTCTTCCATCTTAGAACAACATCGCTCACAAGCCCAAGCTGGCTGCGGTCCAGCGCGTCCGCCACCCTCACTATTGCGGCAAGAAACCCGACCAGTTTCCGCTGGTTAGCGTTCAGCAGGGCCAGCGAGACCTTCTTCGGGCTGAGCCTCCTGTGACACAAAGCCGCCGCCGCGATGATCTCTATCTCGTCGTCATCGAAGCCCAGAAGCTGCCAGTTGCGAATGAGGTAGTAGGAGTGTCGGTGGTGGTTGGACATCGAGACGAATATGCCGACGTCGTGCGCCAGGGCGGCATACTCCAGCAGTTCCATCTCAGCCGGGCCATAGGAGTGCAGACCCATTTCTGCGGTATCCTTGAACAGAGATTTCGCCAGATCGGCCACCTTGAATGAGTGGGTCTCCTCAAAGGTGCAGGCCCGGCCAAGCCTCAGGATGCTGCGCTCCCTGGGAGAAGTGGTATGGTATTCCTGAAGCGCATTATCTTCCTGGAGCTGATGGTCTATCATTATCCCGTCGCGCAAAGCCCGGTCACTGATACGAATGATATCCGCGCCGAACGAGCTCATGATCTCGTCCAGAATGGCCGCCCCGGCAACGATTATGTCCGCGCGCTCCGGGTTTATCCCCGGCACATTGCGGCGCGCCTCCAGGCCAAGCCCAGACAGCACGGATACGGTCTCTTGCAGGTCTGAGTATCTGAGGGGGTAGTTGCGAATAGTGGTCACTCCGGGGTCGATGCGTCTAGCCGTGATCTCAGCAAGGTTGATGATGGTTCCGGAACTGCCGTAGGCAAGGTCGAAACCCTGATCCTTGAGTTTCTTGGTCGCGTAGTTCGCAACGCCGCGCACGTATTCCCGCATCTTGGCGTACTTCTTGCGGTCAACCGGCCCGCTGCCTCCGGCGTGGAATCGTTCAGACACGCGCACCGCCCCGAGCTTGAGGCTCTCCAGCATCTCGTACTGCTTGGCGTCGCCGATGATTAGCTCAGTAGTGCCGCCTCCGATGTCGACAAACAGCGCCCGCTGGAAACCAAGGTCAACCCCACTGACGATACCGAGGTAGATAAGCCTGGCCTCTTCCACGCCGGAGACAACTCGCACATCTATCCCGCACTCAATGGAAGCTCTTTCAACAAACTCATCGCGGTTGCCGGCTTCGCGCACCGCAGCCGTGGCCACCGCAAACACATCCTCCGCCCCAAGGCCCCTGGCCATTTCTACGAATCGCCGGAGAACCACAAGTCCGCGTTCCATCGCCGGACCTGTGATTCGATTGTGAACGAACTCCCCCTCCCCCAGCCGCACAACCTCTTTCTGCTGCGCTACCACGGTGAAGCCGACTCCAGGCTCGAGCCTGGCCACGGCAAGGCGGATGGAGTTAGTGCCGATGTCGATGGCGCCAATGGTTCTGAGCGGCATCAGCGTTCCTGAGATTCTTCGACACGGAAGCTGACCGTGCGATTGAAGACTTTCTCGAAGAGATCGGCTTTCTTCTGCGCGCTGGCGATGTCGTACTCGTTGGAAGCGTCACCGGAAAGCACAATAACTACTCTGGCGGGACGGATTTGGGCGTTTGTAACGGTCGCCCATGAGGAGTGGCTGGCATCGAGGCCATCTGCAATCCTCAGCAGCGCCGACAGCTTATCCACTACTGCCCGGTCCTTTGAGGATAGCTCTGCGTAGAGAGGATGCTTTGAGCTGGGGAGGGCCTTTCGGTGGTATCTGGCAATGTTGCCCACCAGGGCGACTTCGCCTCGTTTGAGGTAGTCCGGCGGGCTCTGGAGGATCATCTCCTGGGAGCGTTTGTGGTGCTTCACCTGCCCGCCGGCCCAACCTATATCGTGGAGCAGAGCCGCAGCCTTGAGCAGTTCGCGCTCGCGCTCGCCAAGCGAATGGAGCCGCCGCGTCACCGCAAACAACTCATCCGCCAGCTTGGCTACATGCTCAGTGTGAGACTGGTCTAGCTCGTTCTCCAATTGATGTCTTCTCCAGTGTATCCAACGCCATCAAGCGCGACTGGACAGAAGTTCATACAGTATCCCGTGGCGAAGGCCCCGGGTAGAGACCACCATCTCGTCGCGGCCCAGCACATCCAGGATAGCGTCGAATATGATCGCTCCTGCAACGATTATGTCAGCCCGCTCCGGCTCCAGACCGACCAGCGTCCTGCGCTTCTCCAGAGTGAGCGCGCACATGCCTTCTATCAGCGCCTTAATGTTGGAGTGGCTGATGCTGCTGCCGTGGGCCTCTTCGGTCTTGTCTTCGGGTATCTCGTGCCAAATCCTGGCGAGGTTCACAGCCGTCCCACCGATACCGACAACTCTGTCCGCCTCGAATTTGCCCACGGCGCCCAAAAGCATATCCAGTGCGTATTCCTTGGCCTCGTCGATCATGGCGTTTGTCGGAGTGTCGGCATCCAGGAACCGCTCCGTCAGCCGCACCGCGCCAAGCTTCACGCTTGCAGACTGCAGTGTCCGGTTTGAACTGGCGAGAGTAAGCTCGGTAGAACCACCGCCCACATCAACAGTCGCCTGGTTGCCGTCGAACTTGCCCAGCATAGGGTCTTCGTCGACCGCTAGATGCGAGAGCCTGGCCTCCTCAGCTTCACTGAGTACTTCCAGCCCCAGGGAGAACTGCCGCTGAACGCGGTCGATGAGTTCTTCCCGATTGGTGGCTTCCCGGACTGCGCTTGTGGCCACGATGCGAGTCTGGTTCGCACCCATTGACTTGGCGATCCCTACCAGCCGCCCGATGGCATTCATGGCCCGCTCCTGCGCGTCAGGATCGATCACATGAGCTTCGTCGACGCCTTCGCCCAGGCGCGGGTTGGTTGTCGCTTCCCGTAGGACGCGCGGAATGCCGTCGTCGTTCATCTGCCCGACAACAATCTTGATAGAGTTTGTGCCCACGTCGAGCGCCGCTGCTTTGTGTGTCATTTTTTCGTTTTCCATTTTATCCACGACCATCATGAGTCGACAGAACCAGACTTCATACGAGCACCGGATTGATGAGGCTTTTGAGGTCCTCAAAGATGGTGAGCCTGTCACGAGAGGCGTCCACCGTAGTGAACCCATACTGCTCAGCCATCGTATCCAGTTCGCGTATGACTCTGCTCTGATACTCCTTGAAGCTGTCGAAGAAGTTGTCTCCCAGCGCAAGGTCCATTCCTGATTCCCAGTAGTTGAACCCCTTGCCGTATAAGGCCCTGGGAACAAGCTCATCTACTCCGACCCTGAGGTAAAGCACTAAGTCGGGCACCAGCGCGAAGCCGTATACGCTCTCTAACCAACCGTGGTCGGCGCCCCTCACGATATCTCTCGCGCACACTGAGTAGAAGTACCTGTCCGAGAGCACATAGTACCCCGCGCGGAGCGCGGGAACGATTTGATTCTCGAGTCTATCGGCGAAGTCGGTCGCATAGAAGAGGCTCATTGTTTTGCGCCCCAGCGTGTGACCCCGCTTCGCTTCATCCAAACCTTCCTGGGTAAGCTCGGACCGAGTCAGCCCCGTATCGGCAACTGCGTGGCCCTGACTCTCCAGCCAATCCTTGAGCATATCGCTCTGGGTCGTGCGACCCACTGAGTCCGGGCCTTCCAGCACGATCAGCCGGCCCGAAAGCTCCTCCGGGTTGCAGCCCGGCAGCCCATCACCGTAGAAGCGGAACTGAGACATCCACGTCCCTCCTCATCCCGTCTACGCTCTTCAGGAAGTCGCCCACAATAGCGCGGACCTGGCTCTGCTGCTCCTCGATGGTGCGGGTGCCGTCAACAACCGTCAGTCCGAACTCATCGGTCATTGCATCGTATTCCCGCATAATCCGATCCTGAAACAGGGTGAAGCTCTCACGGATGTCATTGGACAACCCAATGTCCATCCCGGCCTCGTAGTATTTCAACTGTGCCCTGCCGGTCAGTATCCTGTCCAGCGAAACCTCAAGCGGCACCCGGAAATACAGGGCGATGTCCGGCTTCACGCAGAACGAATACAGGTTCCGAACCCATTTCCGAGACACCCCGCGAGCCGCGTCACGAGCGAATGCCGTGTATATATATCGATCAGCCAGCACAATCGCCCCGGCTTTCAGCGCAGGCAGTATCTGATGCTCAGTTCGGTCGGCGAAATCAGTCGCATGTATCAGGCTGAATGTCGTGGGAGACAGGCTCCGCCTCTTCTTGCCGAGCTTGGTTGTTCCCTTCACCAGCGGCGATGAGTTCCACTCACTGAAGAACACCCCATACCCCTCGCTCTGCAGCCATTTGTGCAGCAACCTGAGCTGGGTGCTCTTGCCCGACCCGTCTATACCCTCTACCACAATCAGCACGCCAGGGTGCTGGTTGCCATTCACTGTCTCGTTCAAACCATCTGCCTCACGGCTCCGACTCTGAGGCCATAGCAGACCCACGCCTGCGGACCTCTGAAAACCGTTACAGCGCCGCAAGTGTGACCTCGCCGCGCCAATCCATCGAACCCCAGTTCGACCTTGTTAAATTATACTAAAAGCAGCCCAATTATTCAAGTTAAAATCGCGCGACCATACGGTTATCTTTCGCTTGCGCGCGGTGTCGGAGTAGTTCTGCGGGTGGTAGATGGGAATAGGAAAAATCTGACATATAGGACCTAAACGACGGCCGAGGGAGGGGCTAGAAAACGTACACGTGGGCTTCGTAGGGATTGAATGAGTCTTTGAGGCGGGTGGTGACTATATCGACTTTGCGGTCCTCGAACATTACCCTCGCCTCGAACCTCTCCAACAGGGTCAGCAGGCAGGTAACGCTCCGCGGGCTTGTGTTCACGGCAATCACATACCACTTACCGCGATACCGCCACATTCGGGCCGCCACCGTGGCGTCGCTCGCCTGGACCGGGCCGTAGTCTTTGCCGGCCAGCACAATCGGAGCTATCTGCGAGAGCTCGGCGTTGAGCTTGCCCAGATAATTCCAAAGGGGAGTCTGTGCCAGCGTCCAGCCGGTTGCATCGCCGAAGTCGGGCGAGGGCTTGAGGCGATAGGCGTCCCAGATGATGCCTGTCGCGCCACTGACCAGGCTCAGATATGCCTGACATCTGAGTTCCTCCGTGGTCGGCAGGCTGTAGATGGTATCTTCGAGGCCAAACGCCTGCAGGCGCGCCCAGACCGGCTGTCTTTCCCCTACTCCCGCCAGGGCCGACTTTATCCATGTGGAGACCGAGGTCATTGGGGCATAGCGTATACCAAATGGGCTTGTGACTACAAGGTCGAGGCAGTCGGCGAAATCGCCGAAGTGCTCCGGAGTAGAGAACACTGCGGTCACAGGTCGCTGTGGGCCGCCGGCGGCAAGTCTGGCCCGCAACTCCGCGCACGCGTCTGCGCTCCCAGGGTCCGGATCAGTCCCCTGCTGCCAGGCAAGAAGGCCGGGGAGGTCGCTAAAGGCCGTGCCTATCTGCTCCATTGACCCTTCAGATGTTCCCGAAAGGAGGTACAGACCGGCAGCGGTCGTGGCGGAGATCCCGTCAGCCCGCAACGGCCAACCATCGGCCTGAATCAGGTTGAAGCCCTGATTCTTGATAGCGGCGCAGGTCTGGGACGGATCCGCGTCAAGCCCGTCGCCCATTGCAAGGCCTATCGGGAAGAACGGCTTGCCATTCACGAAACACGCTCGGTTGGTGGCAAATGTAACCTCGAACGGGGATTCCGGCAGGACGCGGATGGAGAGTTCCTCGGAGGCCAGTGCCGCACCGGACTTATCCACCAACTCTACCAGCAGCCTGTAGTCACCGACCGGGAGATCCAGAGCACGCCTGAAATCGAAGACCGACCTCGGGCTTACCCTCGGGTCTCTGCGCCAATAGTCCTTGCCATCTTCACGCCCGACCAGCCTCACTCTACAGCGCAGGACGGTGCGGTTCACCTCGCCAATGAAACACCGAATCCAGAGCAGCTTGCTCGGGTCACGCGACTGCACCACGTTGCGGAAGCTGGGGGAGAGCAGGCGCACTTCCAGGCCAGGTGCGGTGGCACAGTCCACAACAGGGGAACTAGCGAGCACACGCTGGGCATCCGAGGCGTCGTAGAGCACGAACATCCTGTTGGCCGGACTGGTCTCGGCGCCATCCATCCAGATGGTCACAGGCTGCGCGGGACCCGGACGGATTGGGATCACCGGTGTTGTAGCGACCTGGCGACCGGTCGGCGTTTCGATGCAGGCAAGTCTCGCCTTTATCGGCGCGGTACCCTTCATGGAGACTCGGACAGTCGTATAGTTCGGCCCGGAGTACCAACGCTGCGGATATGTGACGGTCATCCTCGGATCCACGGGGAACAGCCCGGCATCGACTTTCACATTCTCCAGCAGCCCGAACCTGCGCGGGACGTTGAAGATCGGCTTGGGAAGAAGCGCCGGAGACCACGCTGAGAATTCATCCTCTGCACCGCTCGGCGAGATATAGCCACGGCAGAAGTTCGCCGCCCAAACAGCCGATGGGGGATTGGTGGAGCATATACCGATGGAAGTAAAGGGGATTCGGAGTTCAACCGTCCAACTGCCCGGTCTTTCGCTGACTGCGGCTGACCAGACGGCGTCGTAGGTCTTGTCCATTACGTAGGCGTCGTACACGCCACCTGCACGGTTCACCACGAACCTGTAGTAGCATTCACACCGCCCGCTGGGGTCAAGGTAGACCTCAACATGGTCAGTGGCCGCGATGTCGCCATCCCGCCGGGTGTCTGCCTGGGAATAGGGGGCATCGGTTGAGGAGCATTCCAGAGTAACGTATAGGGCGTTGGAGTCGTAGCCTATCCGCCCTGTCGTCTTTCGGGCAGCCGGCTCGCCTGTCATCACCTGCACGAACTCATCGATTGTTGCCGAGCCTTGCCACTCGTTCTCACGGACTATGCCGTCTATGATCGGAGTCTGAGACAACGCTCCACCCTTCACCACGGGCAGGCTCCGCGCAAACGCAAAGCTCGCGCTAAACAGGCTCAACAGGACAACTGCGATACCCAGCCGCTTCACAACAACCCCCAGGACAACAATGCGCCACTCTGATTAACATCATACCCGTACTGAGACCAAAGTTCAAAACTACCCCCACCAAGTGCCAGGCCGGCAGCAGTCTAGTCCAGGTCTACGGTCCCTGGGCTAGACTGCGAGAGGCTTGTGTGGTGGGACTCCCCCACTTGGGGTTTGCCGGGTTGTCATCGTATAATATAGGGGTATCAAAGAGAAAAGAATCGATTCCGGGGAGAGGTCGAATGACACGATTTCGAAATCTAGCGGCGTTTGTTGTGCTGATGGTGGTTGTATATGGCTCACAGGCCCTGGCAGCCGCCGGTATAACCGAGACAAAGCTGAGCAACGGGCTTACCATCCTGATGAAAGAAGTCCATGCGGCCCCTGTGTTCACCGCCCAGCTCTGGTTCAAGGTCGGTTCCCGCAACGAGCACACCGGGATAACCGGCATTTCCCACGTGCTCGAGCATATGCTGTTCAACTCGAGCAAGAACTTCAAGAAAGGCGAAATCACCCGACAGGTGAGAATGCGCGGGGGTATCGACAACGCCGCCACATCCTACGATTTCACCTACTACTGGGAAATGCTCTCCAGGGACAATCTGGAGTTCGCCATCAAGACTCTGGCGGAACGCGCGGGCAACGCGCTGCTCCTGCCGGAGGAACTGGCCAAGGAACGCGGCGTGGTAATCTCGGAAATGCAGGGGAGAGAGAACGATCCCGACACATTCCTTTACCAGGGACTGAGCGCGTCAGCCTACGTCGCCCACCCCTACCATTGGCCGGTGATCGGATTCATATCCGACTTGCAAAACTTCAGCCGCGAGCAGCTCAAGGACTACTACGACACATATTACCACCCCAACAACGCGACCCTGATCCTGGTCGGAGATTTCGATTCGGCCAAAGCCCTCGCATTTGCCAAGAAGTACTTCGGCCCGATCCCGCCCGGGAAACCGGCCCGCAAGGTGTACACCGCCGAGCCGGTGCAACGCGGGGAGAGGTCTATAGTTGTGCGCAGAGAGGGATCGGCTGAGAGGGTTCTCCTGGCATGGCACATACCCGCGACCGCCCACCCCGATACCTACCCGCTGATGGTGCTGGACCAGATACTGAGCGGAGGCAGAGCAAGCAGGCTTTACCAGGGCCTGGTAGAGAAGCAGATTGCGAGTTCCGCGTGGTCAAGTTGCTCCTCCCGCAAGGACCCCGGGCTGTTCATGCTCGGAGCGACCGCCAGGCCCGGCGTGAGCGTGGATACGCTCAAGGCAGCGCTCCTCGATGAGATCCGCAAGGTCAAGGAAACCCGCCCTACCATGCAGGAAGTGAACACTGCCAAAAACCAGATAGAGGCCTATTTCGTCTACCAGAATGACAGTGTCTCCGACCAAGGGGAACAGATAGGCTACTACAACACCATCGACACATACAAGACGCTCAACACATACCTGGCGAAGATCAAAGCCGTGCACGACGGCGACATCGAGAGAGTCGCCCGGAAGTACTTCGTTGATGATGGCCTGAACACGGCAAGCTTCATCCCCACCGGCAGCACGCCGCAGGGCGGAGCAACTGCAGGGCCTCCGTCGGGCGAAGTGAGGCACGAGGTTCAGCCACCGGCGCCAACCACGCACCCCAAGGGATTCCTTGAAGCGCAGAGCAAGGGAATGCCGACTATCTACTACTACACCAACCCCAAGGCCCCAACCAGGAACCTGGTCTTGCTGGTAAGAGAGAACCACTCCAACCCGACTGTCGCCATCTCCGGCAGCATCAAAGCCGGGTCGGTCTTCGACCCTCGCAACAAGACCGGCACAGCGCAGTTGGTTGCCCAGATGCTCGAAAGAGGCACGACCAGGCGCACCGCGCTGCAGTTCGCGTCGGAGACGGATTTCATGGGCGCGGACATATCCGCCAGGGCTGGTGTGGAGGCAGTGAACTTCAGCGCCAAATCGCTGTCACGCGACCTCGAAAAGCTCCTCGACCTGCTCTCAGACGCGCTGCGAAACCCCATCTTCCCGGAAGACCAGGTAGAGCGCGCGAAGGGGCAGATGCTCGCGGGACTGGAGCAGAGCAATGAGTCGCCCGAGGACCAGGCGTTCCGGCTGTTCTACAAGGCGCTGTTCCCGCCGCATCATCCCTACGCAAGGCTGAGCGTGGCTGATGAACAAGACGAGATCAAGAGTATCACCCGCGAGGATATGCTCGCATTCCACCGGACATTCTACCGACCCGACACCACCATCATTGCCATAGTCGGGGACGTGCAGGCGAAGCAGGCGGTGGAGTTGGTGGACAAGTACTTCGGCGACTGGCAGAACGCCGGGCCGACCCCCCAGGTCACAATCACAACCATCGAGAAGCCCACGAAGCCGATTGTGGTGAGGGCGCCGATGCCGGGCAAGAGCGAGGTTGCGGTTGTCTATGGCACGGCCCCCTGCATTCCGCGCAACGCCCCGGACTACTACGCTTTCCGCGTTATGAACCACATTCTGGGCGGCTCCGGAGCGTTGGGCAGCGTACTGGGCCAGCAAATCCGGGAGAAGCAAGGGCTGGTATACAGTGTGTATTCGTCGTACGATTCCGGGCTTGGCGCGGGGCCGTGGTTCGCCCAGCTTGGCACTGGCCCGGACAACGTGAACAAGGCGGTATACGCTCTGCAATCCGAGATCGCCAAGTTCAAGAAGAATGGCGCGACCAAAGAGCAGTTCGAGCAGGCTCGCAAGTTCATAATCGGAGTGTTCCCCATAGCGCTGGAGACCAACGCAGGGATTGCCAACGTGATGGTGTCGGCAGAGTATTTCGGCCTCGGCCCCAACTATCTGCGAGACTATGCCAAGTATTATCAGGCAGTCACGCTTGAGCAGGTGAACGCCGCTGCCAGAAAGTATCTTCCCGATGCCGGTTCGGCGCTGGTGATAGTCGGAGGAGCGCCCACCAAGAGCACAGCGACACCTGAAGTGGGACCAAGCGCGGTCGAGGCCAAGCCCGCAGCCCCGGCCAAGCCTGCTGCGCCAGTGAAAGCCGCAACTCCGGCCAAATCCCCTGCCCCGGCCAAGCTTGCTGCTCCGAAAGCTGTGGCGGCAGGCGTGGAAGTATCTATAACTGCGAAAGCCGCTGTGTGGGCGAGGGTGGTGGTCGATGGCAAGCGCCAGTTCGAGGCCATAATGCCCGCCGGCAAGACGATGATTTGGAAGGGTGACAAGGAAGTAGCCATCAGAGTCGCCATCGCCGGCAGCGTGTCGATCAAGGTCAACGGTAAGCCCATCAAGCTAACCGCGAACCCCAGCTCCCCGGCAAACAGGACATTCGGGGCCAACAGCAAGTAGGTGGCAGTCGCGGCAGGAACCGGGAACGCTCGAATAGCGTCAGAATAGTAAGTGAGGTGAGTTGGTATGAAGAAGACCGGATTTACGTTGATTGAACTCCTGGTGGTGATAGCCATCATAGCGATACTGGCTGCAATACTGATGCCCGTGTTCTCGCAGGCGCGAGAGAAAGCGCGGCAGGCTGTATGCCAGAGCAACCTGAAACAGATCGCAACGGCGACGTTCATGTATATGAGCGACTACGACGATCACTTCCCGATAGTGCAGTTCGAGAGCGCCTACACGGTGTTCATGCCGCTCGGCCACATCTCCGACAGCTACGGGCTTCTGACTCCGTATATCAAGAACCGCGCGATGCAGAAGTGTCCAAGCGCAAGCATCATCAACCCGATGTTCGACTGCACCTACTCGTTCTCCAACGTGCTGGCAAATGCCCAGGTGACCCCGGCATGGGGGTCAACCGTCAACGCAATCTCCCAGTCCCAGGTGGTCAACCCATCCGAGACAATAATGGTATTTGACGGCTGCCCACCGGCGGGCGTCGTGCTGCCGCCGAGTTACCAGGCGATAGACAACAGCTATTACACGTGGGGCTGCGACTCACCCTACCTGGTGGGGATGCGCTCGGGCCTGGACAATGCCTACCACCACGACGGCTACAACATAGGTTTCGCCGATGGCCACGTGAAGTGGTTCAAGAAAGGCACCTACGAACTAGACAGCCCCGACGATATCTGGTGGGATTTGAAGTAGTCGCAACTTCCCTATCCCCGCTCCCTGAGCGGAGTCGAATGACCACTCTCCTATTGAATGGGGTGCTCCGCGGGGTGTTCCTCTGTGACGACACTGCAAACTCCCAGCCCGTGAAGCTCTATAGTCGCAATAGAGGAGATACCACCAGCCGTGCAGAAACCTATGATGAGCCTTCTGCCTGCTATCCGATTTGTAAAAGGCAGCAAACAGGCGAGTCTTGCTCGGATGGCACTCTTAGGCGGATGGGAGTTCTCGATGGCGAAAGTAGCATTCATCTTTCTGTTTGTCCTTATGTCCGTTATGTCCTTTGCTGGCGAGCCGCCGAAGGAGCCGATGTTGCGCATCGAAACCGGCGTGCATACCGCAAGGATAGGACAGATCGGAATCGATGCCGGCGAGCAGTATGTGGTCACTGGCTCCGATGACAAGACCGTGAGGCTATGGAGCCTGCCGGATCTCCTGGGCGGCAGCCTGCAGAAGAATCCGGTTCCACTTGCGGTCTACCGTATCCCCATAGCCTCTGGCAACGTCGGCAAGGTGTATGCTGTTGCGATCTCCCCGGATGGAAAGCTGATTGCCTGCGGTGGGTGGACAGGAAGATGGGACGATTCCGATACCGGCTGCATATATGTCTTTGACCGTAGAAGCGGCAACATCGCGAAGACCCTCGTAGGTCTGCCCAATGTCACATTCAGCTTGCGCTTCAGCCCGGACGGCAAGTACCTGGCTGCGGGCTTGGGTGGCGCCAAGGGCATCCAAGTATATGACACAAGCGAGGATTACAAGCAAGTTGGATCGGATTCCTCCTACGGTGACTATGTCTGTGGTGTCGATTTCTCCGCTGACGGTCGTCTCGTGACCTCGTGTATGGATGGCTTTGTTCGTCTCTACGACACCTCATTCAGGCTTGTCGCAAAGGAGAAAGGTTCAGCGAGACAGCCTTACGGGGTATCATTCTCGTCGAATGGGAAGAGCATTGCCGTGGGGTACAATGATGCCGTTAATGTTGATGTCTTGTCCGGTTCTGACCTATCCAAACTCTACTCTGCGAACACGTCCGATCTCTCCAAAGGCAACCTCATGACGGTGTGTTGGTCGGCGGACGCCAGCGCTCTCTACGCTGGAGGAATGTACGCTGTCGGCGGAGTGAGACCTGTCATGATGTTCCCCGATTCGGGCCGTGGCGCGCCTGTAAGCCTTGGGGGGCCAAGTAGCACAGTTCTTGACGTTGCCGCAGTGTCCGACGGGCGTGTTGTGTTTTGTTCCGCAGACCCTGCGCTCGGCGTCTTAGGGCCGGAGAAGCGTTCGTCTGTCATCTACCCGCTGATTGCTGACTGCCGCGACCAGATAAGCACATTCTCACTCTCTCGGGACGGCAAGAGTGTCGGTTTTGGCTACAAACAGTTCGCGAAGGAGCCAGCGGCGTTCGATGTCTCTCAGGCGGCTCTTCAGGTTGGTGACCTTTCGGGAGTCGGGCTTGCAAAGCCACTTCAGGAATCGGGGAACTTGCAGGTTACGGACTGGAAAAGCAACTACGAGCCGAAACTTCGCGGCGAGAAACTGAAGCTCAAACAGTATGAGCGCTCCCTGAGTTTGGCAATAGCCCCCGACCAGCAGTCATTCGTTATCGGTGGTGACTGGTATGTTCGCTGTTTCGATAAGACCGGTACTCAGAAGTGGAGCATCTATGCACCCGGTGCAGCCTGGGCAGTGAACGTAGCTGGGAACGGGAAGCTGTGTGCCGCCGCGTTCAGTGATGGCACGATTCGCTGGTATCGGATGAGCGACGGCAAGGAACTTCTCGCATTCTTCCCGCACGCAGACAAGAAGCGCTGGGTTCTCTGGACTCCTTCCGGATACTACAACTGCTCACTGGGCGGAGAAGATATCCTCGGTTGGCACGCAAACAACGGCAACGAAAAGGCCGCGGACTTCTTCCCAGCTTCCCGGTTCAGGGACAAGTACTACCGTCCGGACATCGTGTCCAGACTACTCGATACGCTCGATGAAGATGAAGCAGTGAGGCTGGCAAACACTGATGCGGGTAAGAATGCGGAGACAGTCAGCGCCCAGTCCGTACTCGACGCCCGGCCGCCGGTAGTTACGATACTGTCCCCGGAACAGAACTCCAAAAGCGATAAGAACACAGTCAATGTCTCTTACACTGTAAGAAGCCCGTCTGGCGAACCAGTAACCAAGGTCAGGGTTCTAGTTGACGGCAGGCCAGTCCTGGAGGAGTCAGGCCTGACCTTTGCGTCACCCAATGGCGAAGTCAAGAAGACCACCGAGGTCAAAGTGCCTGACGGAGACTGTAGGGTGACGGTCGTTGCTGAAAACAAGTATGCCGTCAGCGAATCCGCCGTAGTTTCGATAAGCGGAAGATCGACGGAGTTGGCCGTTACCCCGGAGACTGCCAAGCCGAACCTATATGTGGTCGCCATCGGCGTAGGCGAATACGCTAGCCCGGACATCCCCAAGTTGAAATACCCTGCCAAAGACGCCTCGGACTTCCTCGCGTCCATCTCCAAGCAGAAGGGAGCGCTCTACGCGAACGTGGAGTCGAAACTACTCATTGACAAAGACGCCGTGAAAGACAGAATACTGAACGCTATGCAATGGCTCGAGAAGCAGACTACCAGCAAGGACGTTGCGATGTTGTTCATATCGGGACACGGGGCGAACGACAAGCGGGGTGACTATTACTACCTGCCCCAGGATTTCGACAGGAAAGAGTGGCAACTAACTGGACTGCAGTGGACGGAGTTCCGACTGACAACGGCCCGGGTTCCAGGCAAGGTGGTGCTGTTCGTAGACACTTGCGACTCGGGCAATGTGATGGGCGGAACCACACGGGGCGTGGATGATATGACCAAGGCCCTCAATGAGCTGATCTCCGCCGAAAACGGAGTAGTCGTGTACACGGCTTCTTCCGGCAACCAGGCTTCTCTTGAGAATAGCAAATGGGAAAATGGGGCGTTCACAAAGGCTTTGAACGAGGGCATAAGCGGCAAGGCGGACTTGCTGAAAAAAGGCAAGATCACTTGCTCCACTCTCAATGCTTACATAGCCGACAGAGTCGAGGAACTCACCCAAGGCCGCCAGTCTCCCAACTTTAGCTTGCCCAGAACCGTGACCGACTTCAAACTCGCGGTGGTGAACAAGTAGGAAACGCCACAAGCAGCAGCATTCATATTCGACGAGCGGCACCCATCACACTGAGCATGTCGAAGCGCACACACGTGACCATCGTTTTCCTAGCATCCTTCGACTAGCTTAGGATGCTAGGACTGTGCGGTCTTGTCACACTCATTCCCCGAGCTTGACCTCACAACTAGGCTGGTCGGCAGGACTATCTGGCGGATGCCGGGGTTGGGATTGCGGCGTTTGGCTTCGATCTTGCCTATCAGCAGTTCCGCGGCGGCTTCGCCAATTCGCACCTTGGGCTGGGCCACCGTAGTCAGTTCTATGCCGGGCCACGACGCGAAATCGAGGTCGTCGAACCCCACTATTGCCAGGTCCTCCGGCACCTTCATGCCAAGTGTCGCTGCGGCCTTGATGATCCCCAGAGCTATGAAGTCGTTGCCGGCGAAAATGGCTGTGGGACGGTCGGGACGGGCGAGAAGCTCGATGGTTTCATCCTCGCCTATCATCTCCCCAGGCTCGGAGTCCTGGTAAGCAGGCTGATCGATGGTTACCACGTTCTCAGGCTTGAAAGAGATGCCGTAGTGGTCCAGCGCCTGGCGGTAACCCTGCAGCCTCGCCTCATTGGCCGCCCTGGGCTTACCCATCACGTGTGCGATGTTGGTATGGCCTAAGCCGATAAGGTGCTCGACCGCCTCATACGCGCCCATCACGTTATCTACCACCACATAGTCCGTCGGCAGATCTTTGAAGAAGCTGTCCACCAGAACAAACGGGAAACCCATCTTCTTGAGGTCGAGCAGGTCGGCATAGTTGCTGCGGCCCCAGTTGGGGAAGATGATCGCCCCGGCCTCTCCCCTGCTCACGGCCAACCGGATATTCTCATTTTCCATGGATATGCGCCAGTCGGACCCGTAGACAGCCACAGCATAGCCGTGCTGCTCCGCGACGGACTGTATCCCGCGGTACACTTCGCCGATGAAAGGTGTCTGGATGTGCGGCACGATGAAGCTGATCACCGGCTTGGTTTCCATGGGCGTCGAGGACCCGCGCACATACGTGCCTTTGCCGGGGACAGCCACAACAAGCCCGCGAGAAGTGAGATCGGCGATGGCCCTGCGAACCGTTGGCCTGCTGACCCCAAACTCCTGGCAAAGCTGGCTCTCGGAGCCCACAGGAGAGTCCGGGCCAAGCTCGCCCGACTCAATCCTCTCGGCAAGCGTCGCCGCTATCTCTACATATCTGGGTTCTCGGTTGGTCAAAGGCCTACCTCAACTAGTAGCTGTGCTACCCTATGGCATCGCGAGTTCGATCTTCTTCAGTTCCTCCCTGGCCGCGTGCAGGTTCTCCAGCGGCGCCCAGGTGTAGCCAAAGATCACATACCCCTTCATACCAAGCTCATTGTACAGCCGCACCTGCGCGCGGACGTGGTCGGGGTCGGCAGGGTAGACGGCGTGAACATCCTCGTTGCACGGGCATCTGCCATCGATGGCTTCGATTGCCACTCTGGCCGAATGATACTTCTCCTCGACAGTCCAACCGCTGGCCACACCGATGGAATCGGCAACCGTGGCAAGGTCTCGATAGCTGGTGCCGTATATCCAGCCGTGGTGTCTGAAGCGCTGGAAGTTGGGCCTGTCGGGCGGATCGCATGCAACTCCGAAGTTAACTTCGGGACGCACACCCTTGATTACCTTCTTTATCTCCCTGGCAACATTCACCATTGTGTCCATCTTGAAGCGGATCCACTGGTAGACTTCCGGTTCCTCCAGCAGAAGCCGCGCCACACCGGACTCTCCCTCGAAGTAACCCCTCTGCGATAGTTCAAAAACTGTCGCCGGTTCTCTGCGCAGGAATGCCCAGGCAAGGGTGGAGACTCGGTCCTTTATCTTGTCCCAATCGTAGCCCCATTCTTTGGCCTGCTTGGCGCAGTGCTCGCAGAAACAGGGGGCATTGAGGAGCAGGAAGATGGGGTCGATGTCCCCACCCCATTTGTGGCCACCGTTCACGCTGGTATACCAGCCCTCGCCCTGCGGACCGCCCGCCCAATACTCGATGCCAAACTTGTCCGCGCCGACTCCGTCCACATCATACTCGCTCACGATATTCTCGACTATTCCGCGATAATAGCCCTGGACGTGGGGGTTGTTGGGGCACAGACCGTGCCGCTGCCTGCCACCGAAGATGTCCACCGGCGCGCAATCGGTGTGCTGGCGCGACAGATGGGGGTTCTTGAATAACGGAATCCAGGCGTCCATCTTCATTCCTCGCTTGTGGGTCGCGCCCTCGAGCACGCGGAAGCTGTCAAGACCCTCCAGCAGCGGGTCCACGGTCCGCTCCGGCTTGATCTTGGTGTCCTTGTAGTACTTGTCCGACGGCATGAAGTAGCAGCGGCCGTCCTCGGGGAAGTAGCGGTGGATGCGCTTGTTGTGCGGCATCACCCCACCCCACCAGAACGCCGCTGCCTCCTCCATATAATATGAGGCCGGTGTAAAGACCGCATTAGCGCCGATGTGCTCGATCATGCCATCCAGCAGCGAGTCAACGCCATCGTCCAGAATATCCCAAGGGTAAGCAGGTGTGCCCACGCCAAACTTCGTTATCATTCTGTTTCCTCCAAAGATGTTAGTTCGCTATAGACCATATATTGTGCGTGCCCCTCACCCCAGCCCTCTCCCCGCGGGTCCGGGGAGAGGGGGAAGCCTCTCCTATGAGTTCTTACGCGGAAGCTCGCAGGGCCCAGCGGATGTGCTCCAGCGCCATTGCCATTGAGGTGACAGCGTCGGGCTTGGGCATTATCTCCGCCGAAATGTAACCCTCGTATCCAAAGGCCCGCAGTAACCCGACCACTCCACGGAAGTCGAGATGGCCCAGCCCCGGGGCGAGCCTGTTGGAGTCTGCGAAATGGACATGCCACAGCCTCTCCCGACTCGCCACAAACGCTGCCGCCGGGTTGGGCTCCTCGATATTCATGTGGAACGTGTCCAGCAGCAGGCCGAGGTTGTCCGCGCCGACCTTATCTATCAGCTCCATCCCCTGCGCCGCAGTTGCCACGATTTCGCATTCGTATCTGTTGAGCGGCTCCACAACCAGGCTGATGCCCATTGTCCAGGCACTCGCGCAGACCTGGCTCAAACCCTCCACCAGATACTCGTATGGGCCGCTGCGTCCTCGGATCAGGCCCACTACCACAATAGGACAGCTCAGGTCAGCGGCCAACTTGCAGTGCGCGGACAGGCGTTCAATGGCGGCATTCCGCACAGTTGGGTCCGCATCCGTGAGCGACAACCCGTCAGCCAGAAACGCCTGCCCGGTCCCGATGGCGCTCACAGGTGTGCCGGCCAGAACAGCCACCAGCCCCGCAGCGTCCACGGCGTGTGGATCGCGGACAGCCAGTTCAACCGAATCGTAGCCGGCGGACTTGGCACGGCCTATGAGGTCCAGAGCGTTCCCCTTGGCTATCGCCCCAAACTCAGTCTCCTGTACGGAAATAGCTATCGATGTCTTCATGAACTTACCTCTACTCTACAGCCTCGCGCTCACGGCACTATCGCCACCTTCATGCTGTCCGGTGAGATCGACTTCTGCATAGCCGCGTCCACGTCATCCAGAGCGTACTGGTGCGTGACTATCTTGTCGAACGGGTAGATGTGGCCGTATTTCTGCATCAGCAGCATGGCGGGGCCATAGCCGGTCACCGGGTGATTGGTGAGGCCGATGATCCGCGCGTTCTTGCCGCAGACGTGGCGATGCGGGTTGATGGTGGTCTCACCGGTGTCGGCGAAGTTGCCCATCTCAAGCAGCATCCCGCCGCGCCTGAGCATCTCCAGTCCCTCGATCATCGCGTATGGCACATTCGCCATCTCCAGCACAACGTCCGCGCCCCGGCCATGGGTAAGCTGCCGAACAAAGTCGATGCGTTCCTCGGAGGTAGTCTGGCCGACGTTGAGGGCGTAGTCGGCTCCACACTCCTTGGCCATATTGAGGCGGTAGTCGGACAGGTCGGTAGCGATGATCGTGCCGGCGCCCATCATTCTTGCCTTGATCAGATGCAATAGACCGATCGGCCCGACTCCAAGCACCACAACTGTGTCGCCGGAGTTGAACCCTTCGATTGCGTATGAACTGAACTCCTTGAGCTTGTCCATGCTGGTTGTGATGGTCATAACTTCGGTAAGCACCGCCACGTTCGGCGGCAGGCCGTCCGGCACCTTGTAGACGAATGTGTCCGGCCTCAGGTAGATATACTCTGCCCAGCCGCCGACCAGGTGGGGCCACTCGGCGGAGCTGAAGCTGTTGCCGTAGCTCCGCATCTTCTCGCACCACAGGAAGCTGTGGATGTGGGTGCAGTAGTAGCACTTCCCGCACACGATGTCCGGGCAGTGCACTATTCGGTCGCCTACTTTGAGCTCCTGCCCATAGAACTCGATGTTCTTGGCGGCGGACGGGGTGATCTCAGCCACGATCCCGACATTCTCGTGACCCTGGATGATCGGAAACGGGGTGCTCATCTCCGCCGCCGTGCCCGCGTATTGCTTTGTCTCGCCCTGGTAGGTGTGCTTGTCGGTGCCGCATATCCCCGACATCTCCACTTTCATCAGCAGCGCGCCGTCTTCCAGCTTGGGAAGAGGGAACTCTTGTATTTCATAGCGTCCCGGCTCCACCAGGACCGCCGCTCTAGATGTCTCTGCCATGTGTATTCCTCCTATTCGTGGGGAAGGAACTGCTCATCACGAAAACACGAAAGTACGAAATGAGGCGATGGTCATTCCGAAGAAGGAACGACTGAGGAATCTGCTGTTACCACGACCGTCCGATCGAAAAGCAGATTCCTCGTTCCTCGGAATGACAATACTGCGTCCTTCTGGTGTCTTCGCTT
>CAZTAO010000008.1:0-12203 GCA_964611645.1 uncultured bacterium
CATAACAATCGACAATTCATGCCGAACATCTGTTCGTATTCATGAATTTGGCGTGTACCCTCTCTACCGCCTCCACTTGACACGCGCTCCCACGCATACATATAATGCTAACGTTGCGTGTGGCATTTTGCCACCCCTTGTCCCAGGGAAATGCACAATTAGCTGCTTCGACAAGTTGGGGACGGGCTCGAAGCAAAACTAAGGAGTTTCGGATATGGCTGAAGTAGTTATGACCAATCTGACCAAGACTTTCAAGTCTGTGGTCGCGGTCAACAATGTCTCACTCAAGATTGAGGACAAAGAGTTTCTGGTCCTGGTAGGCCCTTCCGGCTGCGGAAAGACTACCGCACTGAGAATGATCGCTGGCCTGGAAGAGATTACCTCCGGAGAGATTAAGATCGGTGACCGGGTAGTCAACGAAGTGTCGCCCAAAGACCGCGACATAGCGATGGTCTTCCAGAACTACGCTCTCTACCCGCACATGAGCGTGTATGACAACATGGCATTCGGTCTCAAGTTGCGCAAAGTCCCCAAGCTGGAGATCAAGCGCAGAGTTCAGGAAGCGGCGGACCTGCTCGGTCTCGGCGACTACCTGCAGAGGAAGCCGAAGCAGTTGTCGGGTGGCCAGAGGCAGAGAGTCGCGCTTGGACGAGCCATCGTCAGGGAACCCAAAGTCTTCCTGATGGACGAACCGCTCTCCAACCTTGACGCGAAACTCCGTGTTCAGACCCGTGCCGAGCTTATCAAGCTTCACCGCAGGCTGGGCATCACCACGGTGTACGTCACCCACGACCAGGTCGAGGCCATGACCATGGGCGACAGAATCGCCGTTATGAAGGACGGGGTGGTGCAGCAGTGTGACAGCCCTCTCAGCGTCTACAACCATCCGGTGAATATTTTCGTTGCCGGATTTATCGGCACACCATCGATGAACTTCCTGGATGTCAAGATTTCTACCGAAGGGAACAGCATCTGGGTGGATGGCGACAACTTCAAGCTCAAGGTCCCGGATGACAGGTCCGAAGTGCTCAAGCCTTATGTTGGCAAGACTGTTGCGTTCGGCGTCAGGCCGGAGGACATTTTCGACAAGAACCTCGCAGGCATCCTGCAGGCCACGGCTGATAACACCGCGACGGTTATGGTAGACGTAATAGAGCCGATGGGCCCGATTGTTACCATGTACCTCAGTTGCGGCGGCCACGATATCATCGCCACGATAGATGCCGAGACCCAGGTCAAGGAAGGCGCGCCGATGGAGGCGCTCTTCGATATGTCTAAGTGCCACATCTTCGACAAAGAGACCGAGCAGGCCGTTCTGTAGGCCGGGCGGTGTTTGAGTTGGAAAAGTAAGTGCAGTTAGTGCCTCCGGGTTTCGGCCCGGAGGCTTACGATTTTGTGGTGCGGCGCGGGTTGTACTCTTCGCGCCAGCGTCAGCACAGAGTTGAACTGTTTGGAGTCGCCGAAATACCCCCTCTCCCCGGCCTCCGGGGAGAGGGTTGGGGTGAGGGGAAGAGACAGGCTTCCGAGATAGTACTCACCAAGTCCGGACTATTACGAACTGGAGAAAAGCATGTCAATCAGAAACCTGAGTCCACAGAAGATGTTTCACGAACTGGCCCTGGAGCACGTCCCGCAGTATCGTTTCAGCGATGGGACAGACTTCAAGTCCTGGAAATCCGCAGCTCTGCCTAAGGTCAAGGCCACAGTCGGCGACTTCCCCGAGCGCGTTCCACTCAACCCGCAGCTTCTGGTGGAGTGGGAGCAGGATGGATTGCTGAAGCAGCGGTGGATTATTGACGTCGGCAAGTTCATATCCGCCACTTTCGTGATCGCCCGACCAGTGGAGATCGAGGCCGGGAAGAAACTGCCTGCAATCATGTGTTGGCACGGCCACGGCAGCTATGGTAAAGAGTCGGTGATGGGTAACAGCAGCTCTCCCGAGAGAGCCGCCGAGATACAGCGCTTCAACTACGACTATGGCCATCAGATGGCCAAGGCCGGCTACGTTACCTTCGCAATCGATTGGATGGGCGTCGGCGAACGCAACGACAACGCCAAGCCCCACTACCTCAGCCACAACGCCGGTCGCGACTGGTGCAACCTCTACTATCTGCACGCCACGATGCTTGGCATGACCTCGATCTCCATAAACGTGTCGCACGGCATGGCTGCGACCGATTTCGCGATGACTTTCCCGTTTGTGGATGCCGACCGGATAGGCGTGATGGGGTTGAGCGGCGGCGGCACGATGACCCTGTGGTCAGCCCTCCTGGATGAGCGCCTCAAGGCAATCGAGATCATCTGCTACAGCGACCTGTGGGCCTACTTCGGCATGAGAGACCTGAACTACTGCGGGATGCAGACTGCTCCGGGACTGTACAAACTGGTCGACCTACCCGAAGCCCAAGGCCTTCTGGCACCGAGGCCGCTGCTGGTAGACATTGGTATCTATGACACCTGCTTCCAGGCGGACACGGCCCTGATGTGTTTCGACAAGCTCCAGACTATCTACAAAGCCGCGGGCGCGTCCGACAAACTAGAGCTGGACAAGTTCCCAGGGGAACACGGCTGGGGCGGCAACAAGTCGCTGGCGTTCTTTGGGAAGAATCTGTAGGCTGTTGGCAGAGAGCAGAGAGCAGAGAGCAGAGAGCAGAGAGCAGAGGGCAGAGGGCGGAGAGCAGAGGGACGGCGATCGTGCGCGATTTGCAATCGCGCACGTGACAGAACGCTTCTTGTGCGGGTGCGATTGCAAATCGCACCCGATCCCGTAACCGCCAACCGTCAACCGTCAACCGTCAACCGAAAACCGTGACACCGTCAACCAAGAACAGGAGAATCGCTTGAAACCACTTGACTACGGCAGATCATTCATCCACGGGACTGTTCCCGAAAACAGGGTGCGCTTCTGGGTGGAGTCTCGAACTCGCATTATCGATGAACAGACTGGGGTGACTGAAGACTTCTACCAGTGCGGGTCATGCAAAGGCGAGGAGACTTTCGCTCAGAGTGATCTCCTCAAAAGCAGGGAGAACAGCTACGACTTCCTGCCTGTATTTGGTCCCAGCTACTCGGTAGTCTATCGTCGGTTCGCGTCTGCCCCGCCCAACACAGACTACCGCCAGATCGCTCCCTCGGAGGCATGGTGGGGTGGGCTGATCTATCGGATCAAAGAGGCTCAACCCGCGCACATTCTGGATACCAACGAGAAGATTCGCAAAGCAACGCACGCGGACCTGCCTCTGATTGTCCAGACCCGCATCCGCAACGAGCAGACCAAAATGAGCGCGATTATCGAGCATCCGGTCAAGACAATGAACATCCACGATGACAAGAACTTCTACCAGACCGACACCGGCCCACTGGTCTACCCCGACCTTTCAAAACGCTATGACAGAATTGTGGACTGCATCTCCCTGGCGTACGAAGCTATCAACGCCCCTCACTTCGCCGATTTCCTGCTCGAGGCGCGCACGCCTGTTATTGTGGATGGCAAGCATGTATGCGATGTGTACCACTATTCCGAACCAGTAACTCTCGCTGCTGAGAACGTGCTGTACTGCGTTGGAGACTTGGACTGATCGGTTATACTGTGCTCGCGTATTGAAGGAATACTGCAATGAACACCAATACCAAATCGCTGAGAGACGCAATGCATCCCCGCGGTAACACCCGCATCATCTATCACGCCGACGGCCACCCGTACGAGGCCTCGATCCCGCTTTATCCCAAGGCGGAGGACTTGCACGAGTATGTGGACAACCTGGCCGAAGCCGGGATTGAGGTGTTCTCGCTGATGGGGTTTTGTGGTGGGGAGGTTACCTGGAAGTCCGACCTTGCGGAGACCCGGGGCGTCCACCATCCTCTCAACGAGCCTCCGCGCTACAGGGTGGACCAGCTCTGGCAGCAGGGGGTGGAGCCGCTGGATGTCTATGCCAAACGCTGCCACGAGAAGGGCCTGAAGTTTCTGGTCAAGTTCCGAATGAACGACAACCACTCTGGCGGCCGCCTCACAGGCCACCACAGTATGTTCATGGGCAACTTCATCCGCAATCATACCGACTGGTGGCTGAAGAGCCTGCCAGGCCAACTGGACTACACTCACCAGGGCGTGCGGGACTGGATGTTCGAGCTGGCGCGCGAGGTAACCACGAAATTCGACACCGACGGCCTCACATACAACTTCATCCGCTATCCCCACGTCTTCGAGCCGGAGGAATCGCGCGAGAAGATGGGCATCCTCACGGACTTTATGCGCCAGACCCGGGCTATGTTGGATGAAGAGGGCAAGCGGAAAGGCCGGAAACTGGACCTATGCGCGATAGTTGCGCCGACAGTGGTCGAATGCCTCGACTTCGGGATGGACGTTCCAACCTGGATAGAAGAGGGGATTGTGGACAACCTCTGCCCATGCCACTTCGACAACTCCCTCTTCAACACCGCCTATGAGGAGTTCGCCGAAATGTCTCAAGGGACGGATGTAACTATCTTCCCGGCGCTCCACCCGTCGATCTCCCCTTACCGCTACTATTTTGGCTACATGACCGAGCCGACCTACCGGGCATCCGCGCGCAATATCTACTCCTCCGGTGCGGACGGCGTCAGCGCTTTCAACTACTACAGCCACTGGGCCGCTGGAATGACCATCTGGGGCGCAGGATCCAACAACGGCAAGGAGAACTACCCGAGGGCGCTGCATTTCCTCTCAGCCCTGAGCGACCCTGACAACCTGGAGTCCGGCGACCGCCATTACGTGTTCTGGCCACTTAGGGACCTGAGCTATTTCGGGTTCGCTGATCGGTTTGGCCAGATGACCATTAACCACTCATCTGGCTCTGAGGCTGAGTGGACAATCAGAGTTACTGAGAGCTTCGACGGCTCCACCAAGGCAATGCTCCGCATGAACGCCGTGAACCTCGTACCGGGCGACGAGATCGAGGTCTCAATCAACGGCAAGCCAATCCCCAGCGCTGCCATAACCCGAGAGTTCCACGAACAGGGCCGCACCAATATTCAGGAAGGCGCGCTGCTGCCCCCATACACGTCAGTCACGCTTGAGCCAACATCTCCGCCCTTCATCTTTGGCAACAACAGGATAGGTATCAAGCTAACAAAGAGCGCCGACGGAGCCACCGGCGAGATCACGGTGCCGGAGTTCGAGGTTGCAGTCTCAGCGTCTGGTGTCAGCCCCGATAGTATCCTGAACATGATGATAGACGGCCCATACCCCGAACCGATGCAAACTATCGAGGGATACCATCCCCACGTCTCGGCAATCGGCATGGTAATAATGAGCGGCGACCTGATCGAGGACCAACTCATTGGTGGGCTGGTAGATGCAGGCGGCAAGGAAGCCGTCACAATGGGCGCGCAGTCGTTCGTGTTGGACAAGGAGTCGGTAGTGAGCGGAGCAGAGATATGCATCTACCGCTTCCCGCAGATAAAGGCTGCGATGAAGATGTCCATCCACGCCGACAACAACGGCGCCCCAGGCGAGAAGCCCATAGACCCATCCGCAACCGCCTCGTTCAGCCCCTGGGAGAATCCTGAGCAAGTATGCTCAATGCTGCTCCAGGGCTATTACAAGTTCAACTTCGCCACTCCACAGACCCTACCCCCCGGCAAATACTGGCTGCTAATGGAGATGGACCCAACAGGCCAACCCAAGTCCTCTACCAGATGGGGAGACCCCCCAGCCTCATCCTGCTACGCCCCCGTCCTATCCAAAAACGCCCACGAACACTACCCCCAGGGGAGCTATATGACGTGGAACGGGACTGAGTGGGTTCGGGCGGAGAAAGATGGGGCGGGATTGTGTGGGTTCTTTGGGGTGGTGTGAGGGGGGTGTGGCGAGCGGCCTATAACCTCGCCTGATTCATTGAATATGCGTGCGCTATCATGCGCCTGAACTCGGCCATATTCCCCGTGCTTCCGACCCATAGCGGTTTGTCGCGTGTCTGGACCCAGACCTCCAGACGATAAGTAGCGGGGTCCGCCTCGAAGACTTCACCTAGAATCCGAGGGTAGTATTTAGCGGGTTCATGCCCCAAGAGCAGATAGCTCCGTCTCCATTGCGGCGCTATGGCATCTTTGTCAATGCCTCGTTTGGCCGGTATTGGCCCATCTGCCTCTGGCGTGAGTGCCACTCTGCATCTCGCGCTATCACGCCCCTGGTACGAGAATCTGACTTCCTCAATGTCTAGCGGTCCCCGGCCAGCGTTCTCAATGGTTACGGCCACGTGCGGCTGCGGACACTGCACTGACTCGTGAATGCCGATTGACGGTCCAGCTATCCTTGGTTTGGAGCGTAGCCAGCTAACCGCTTTTGCGCAACCAGACCAGACTGTGGCCGCATCTTGAAGCCAGGACATCTAGCATACCTCCGTCATTGCCCGGGTTTGTCGTCTGACGCAGTTCTCCGGCTCCTGGAAAGCTGGCGGATGTAATTCCCGATACATGCATTCACGAGCCGCTCGAACCACCTGACCGCCGGAACCGCCTTGCCTTCTGGGTAGTGTCCGCTGCCGTCATACACACCGTATCGCGCCCATTCCACTGAACCATCTATCGCGTGGGCAGGGAACGGCGTTCCCCCGTGCAAGAGATCTGATCTTCGGCCGTATATTGTCTTGAGGACGGCTGAGAGCTCACGCTGCCTCACTGTATTCACGACCTCAACTACCCCCTCCGGCTCTGAACCCAACCAGAAGCACGGGGGGACGGTGTCTCGGATAAAGCCAACGAACCGACGTTTTGCCAGTTCCTTTCGCCACGCCCAACGCACGAAAGCTTCCTTACCATCTGCCGACTGTACGTACTTGTCCAGCAGAGTGGCAAGATCGGGGGAGACTGAGTCTTCAGTAGGTTCGGTCTCAGAGGCTTCGTGTCCGGCTAGCGATTCGATCGCAGACACCAAGTTGATGTATGCAGTTTGTGGGTCATCCTCAATGACCATTACTGCAGCGTGGTATAGTCCGACTGCTGTTGTTATGGGCACGTAATCCTTAAGCGGAAGGGACAATGCCATACGCAGTCCGTTTTCGGAAACTGAGATGCTTTTGCCCAGAGGCCGAAGCAAGTCACCGTCTACGGGCGACTTCAGGCCTGAGAAGTCTTGTGCTGGCCTGTTGCCGTTCCGTGTCACCTTGCCCGCCCATACTCTTCGCCGGAGGAACAGCGTGAGCAATCCCGCAAGTTCCTTTGCCGCTTCGTGAGGCTGATAGCTATCGTTCTCGCGGACATCGTAGCACTGCAACGCAACGCAATGCGTCAATGGATGTCCCGGCGATGGGTTGCCGAAATCGCATAGGTAGTACTGAACCGGGCCGAGGTCGAACTCGCCCGTGATCCGCGTGTCCATAGTTAGTTCGACTTCGTGATATGTGTGCTGAGCCTCAGGGTTCGTTGAATGGGCGTCCCAGAAAGCCTTCAGTTGCGCGGGTAGCCCTGCAAATGGCTCGATTTCCTCGGGAACTCCCTTGTCCTCTTTTGAACTCATGCCTTCACGCAGCATACTGAACCTCGGCGGTGGATACGACGCTGTCGCGGAAGTAGCGGCTCAGGTCTTCGGGGGTGCGCAGGTCGGCCTTGCGGCCAATAAGCTCGGATAGTTCCAGTTCCATATTCGCAAGCGCGATGAGGCCTGGCTCTTGCCCCGACTCGAAGTCCACCAGCACATCAACGTCGCTGTCCGGTCGGAAGTCCTCCCGAAGCACCGACCCGAACAAAGCCAGCCGCCGAATCTGGTGCTTTCGGCAGAATGCTGTTAACGCTTCTCTGTCAAAGTCGATACGAGTTTCCATAGGTTCCACTACGCTATTGGTCATGGTCGCATGAGTTCAGCCTTCAGAGTCTCCAAATCAACCGTCGGCTCGTTCTTTCGAGATTCGGAGACTAGCAAGTCCGAGCGCAGTTCTGCCTCAAGCTCGTCTGTCTGGTAATTGAATGGAGAGACACGGTAGCGGCCGCAGGCTTCGAGGAAGTCGGCGCGTGACAACTGAGCCAGTTCCGCCGCCTTGCCCGAGGATAGCTTTCCAAGCTCAAACATCTTGACCGCAGCCATCAGCCTCACCTGAGCAGCAAGCTCCTCAGGCGTAAGATGCACGAGGCCAGGCATATCATCCGGGTAGTCGACTATCAGTTGTTTCATGTGTCTAGTCCTTCACGCGGCCACCGCAATGGGTCTGGCCTGAGTGGTGGCTTCGGGGATTGGCTTGCCGTCTTCTCGCAGTGTGTCCAGGTAAAGGTCTATGGCTTCCTTGATGCTTGACTCAGTTTCTTCGATCGTTCGTCCAGTTGTCACGCAGCCGGGTAGGTCGGGCACGTATGCGGAGAAGTTCTTTCCACTCCACTCAAAGACGACCGTGTACTTTCTCATTGATTCCATTATAGCACCATCTCCGATTCCTAACCCATCACAATATTAACCAATTTCCCCTTCACCACAATGACCTTGCGGATGGTTTTGCCTGCCAGTTCGGACTGGATTTTCTCGCTGGCCAGGGCGGCGGTTTTGGTGGTTTCTTCGTCTGCGTCGGCTGGGATTACCAGCTTCTCGCGGACTTTGCCGTTGATCTGGGCTACTATCTCCACCTCATCAGCCTTGGCGACCTCCGGGTCGTAGCCGGGCCACTGGGCATCCAGCGTGAAGCCTTCCTTGCCCAGCGCTTCCCAAAGTTCGTCGGCGATGTGCGGGGTCATCGGGGCCAGGAGCAGGATCAGGTTCTCGATTGCTTCGGACATTACAGCGGAAGACCCCTCACCCCCGCCCTCTCCCGCAAGGGGAGAGGGGATAGATGCCGCGTATGAGTACATCTCATTCACCATCTCCATCAGCGCCGCGACGGCTGTGTTGAATGCGAACTTCTCTATGTCCTCGCCTACTTTTCGGATGGTTTGGTGGGTCTTTCGTCGCAGGGACTTGGCTGCGGGGTTCGCGGCGGCTTCATCGGCCGCGCCTGATGCCCAGTTGGGGTCGAAGCGCTCGCTCCAGTCATTCACCAGCCTCCAAACGCGTCCCATAAACCGGTACGCGCCATTCATTCCGTCTTCGCTCCACTGGACCGCATCCTCAAATGGCGCGACGAACAGTTCATAGACCCGCAGCGAGTCAGCGCCGAACTTTTCGGCCATCGCGTCCGGCGTGACCACGTTGCGCTTGGACTTGCTCATCTTCACGAACTTCCAGATGACCTTCTCCGCCGGATACTTCTCCACTTCCTCCGGGAACAGCGGGATCAGGTCGCGGTCCTCGCCATCGTCACCCTCAGCCTCAACGTTCTCGCCCATCTCCATAGTCCGATGCGGAGTCTTGGCAAGCACCATCCCCTGGTTCATCAGCTTCGCGAACGGCTCCACAAACGGCACCAAGCCGGCATCATGCAATACCTTTGTCCAGAACCGCGCGTACAGCAGGTGCATGACAGCGTGCTCAGCCCCTCCAACATACAGGTCCACCGGCAGCCAGTACTTCGCCAGTTCTTTGTCGAATGCTGCGGTATCCAGCTTCGGGCTGACAAACCGCAGGAAATACCAACTGGAGCAGGCGAACCCACCCATGGTATCGGTCTCGCGCTTGGCCGGCCCGCCGCATGCGGGGCACTTCACATTCACAAACTCAGGAATGTTGGCCAGCGGAGACTCCCCGGTCCCCGACGGCACGTAGTTCGCCACGTCCGGCAGGGTTACCGGCAGGTCTTCATCCGGCACAGGCTGCTCGCCGCAATTCTCGCAATGGATAATCGGTATAGGCGCGCCCCAATATCGCTGCCTGGAAATGAGCCAGTCGCGCAGCTTGAAATTGACCCGGAACTTGCCCCGCCCAGTCTCATCCAGCCACTCGGTAACTGTCTTCTTTGCCACCGCCCCAGGGGTCCCGGTGAATTCGCCGGAGTTGAACATATCGCCGTATTCACCGTGAAATGTGAACCCGCCGAACTCCTCCGAGATGTCGACCTGGTAGCCTTCGGGAGCCTCGGGGTGCTTGATCACGGGAATAATGTCTATCTCAAACTTGCTCGCAAACTCAAAATCCCGCTCATCGTGGGCCGGGACGGCCATAATCGCACCCGTGCCATAGCCCATCATAACGTAGTCGGCAATCCAAATTGGTATCTGCTTGTCGTTGACCGGGTTAGTGGCATACGCGCCGGTGAAGACGCCCGTCTTTTCCTTCTCGGTAGACTGCCTCTCGATGGCGCTCTGCCTCTGCGCGGACTTCCGATACTCCTCCACCTCGGCTTTCTTGTCGGCGCTGGTCAGCTTATCAACCAGAGGATGCTCAGGAGCAAGCACCATAAACGTCGCGCCCCAGAGGGTGTCCGGGCGGGTGGTGTAGACAACTATTTCATCACCCTGTTCGCTCTTGAACACCACCTCCGCGCCCTCGCTGCGCCCGATCCAGTTCTTCTGCATCAGCTTGATGGATTCCGGCCAGTCGATGGTGTCCAGGTCGTCTATCAGGTGGTCGGCGTAATCGGTGATCTTGAAGAACCACTGCGGCAGGTCCTTCTTCTCGATATATGTATCGCATCGCCAGCAGCGCGCGTCTTTAACTTCCTCATTGGCAAGCACTGTAGAGCAGGACGGGCACCAGTTGGCCGGGGCGAAAGACCGATAGGCCAGCCCGCGCTTATACAGCAGCAGGAATATCCACTGGGTCCACTTGTAATAGTCCGGCGAACTCGAGTTGATCTCGCGCGACCAGTCGTAGCTGATGCCGATGAGGTCCATCTGACGCTTGTAGGTAGCCACATACTCCGGAACGGTGCGCTTGGGGTGGCTGTTCTTCTTGATGGCTTCGTTTTCAGCAGGCAGGCCGAACGCGTCCCACCCCATCGGGTGGAGTACGCTGAACCCGTTCATCCGCTTGTAGCGGCACTCGACATCGGTGGGGATGTAGTTACGGCAGTGCCCGACCGAAAGCCCCGCGCCGCTGGGGTAGGGGAAGAAGTCCAGGCCGTAGAACTTGGGCTTGGTGGTGTTGTCCTCGGTCCGGAAGAGGTCCGCTTCGCGCCACTTCTCCTGCCACTTCTTCTCGATCTCGGTAAACTCATACTTGCGATCAGCCATCTCGCGCCGCCTCTCATACACAAACCAGCGGAACCGACCGACTTCTCGGAGGTCCCGCTCGGGGTTAGTACATTCTATATACAGCTTGATTATAGATTCGCAGCCTCGCGCTGTCAAACGAATCGCGAAAAGCGCGAAGAAGCGCGAATGACGCGAAATCCCCTCCCCTCGCCGGGGGAGGCGCTGCCCGACAGCAACCCCCAGCGGAGTTGGGTTGCGAGAGGGGCTAGGGAGAGGTTCTCCGAGGTTGGCGATTCTGCACTGAGCAATGTACTGACGGAACCAGCTCTCCAACGGAGAAACGACCGATGATCGCCGACCACCTACATCCCAAAATGCTCCCGCAATACCTTGACCTTCTCTTCCGGCGACAGGTTGTGGATGTGCATTGCCTTGCTTTCGATCTTGGCGTGGTACTCCTCGAGGGTGCATATCTTTCTGGCGGGGACTCCAGCCACCACCGTCCTTGGCTCAACATCCTTTGTGACAACCGCCCCCACGCCTACCACCGCATATTCCCCGATGTTGACCCCAGGCAGGATGATGGCGCGCAGCCCGATGAATGCATAGTCACCCACCGTGATCGGGCCGAAGACATCGATGTCAGGGTCCTCCTTCCGAAACGCCCACACAGCGCCGTCGTGCGTGACGAACTGAACCCCGCCGGCCACCGTCACGTAGTTGCCCAGCCTAATAAGGAATGGTTCGGAGCCGAAAGTCTCCGGGGTAGTGGCATAGAATCGGCAGCCTTCGCCGACCTCCACCCCTCTTCGCCTGGCGAACGCGATGGGGTCAGAGGCCAGTTGATAGGTGTTCCAAAGCTTTGTGAACAGCTTGGCGATCATATTGCACACTCCTGTTGACTGATGGGCGTCGGCGGTGGCGACACAACTCCGCGCCACATCCGTACACTACGACAAAGCAGTTGGATTTCCCTGCCATTGGATGGACAAACATGCCTCAACTGGCGGCTCGACAGCCGCCATCCAGCCGTGGCCTTTGCCCAAGCTTGAAACATCGCTCGAAAAATGGTATATTCTGTTGAGCGAGTCGGGTGGTCGCCCGCCTTTTGGTGGGAGGAAAGTCCGGGCTCCGCAGGGCAGGATGGTTGCTAACGGCAACTGTTTCGCGCGGGC
>CAZTAO010000008.1:12213-132515 GCA_964611645.1 uncultured bacterium
CGCGCGGGCGGAATAAGGAAAGTGCCACAGAAAAGAAACCCCCTCGGGGTAACCCGCGGGAGAGCTGAAACGGTGGTGTAAGAGACCACCAGCTCCGTCGTGAGACGGAGGCTTGGCAAACCCCATCCGGAGCAAGGCTGAATAGGGAAGGGCTGAAGCTGCTCGCCGACCTTCCGGGACAGCCGCTAAAGCCGCGTGGCAACGCGCGTGCATAGATAGATGATCACCGACTACAGAACCCGGCTTATAGACTCGCTCCCCGCAATTTCGGCGCAGATCGCAGATAGCTGGCGCAGACTCGTCATCATAGTTAACCACAGGGGTGATAGGTATGTCGTTTCGAGACCGATTCCTTTTCCTCGCGCTTGTGCTGTTTCTTTGCTTTTCAGGCTCGGTAGTCTGGGCAGCGGCAGCCGGCCCGGAGAAGATAGAGCTCAAGGTCAACCAACTCCCGAACTTCTCGGGGCAAGACATCGGCAGCCGCGCCGAATCGGCGGTCGTCAGGGCGTTCCTGAAGAAGTATCCAAGTATCACACTAATCAAGGGAACGGGTCTGATGATCCAGGGTGGGTCCAATACCATGGATATGGTCCCCCTGATGCAGATCGCGGGAGACATCTCTCCCACCGTCCTCTACGTGAACTACCGCCTCTCGGATACCTACATCCAAAGCGGTTTCCTCCGACCCCTCGATGATTTCGTAGCCAAGATTCCTCCCGCCGAGCTTGCCAGGCGCGTACCGCCTGCGGTCAAACCGGTCATCTACCGCACCGGGCCGGACGGCAAGAAGCACTGGTGGGCCATCCCCACCAACAAGCTTGTACGCGTGCTTACATGGCGGCGCGACCGGTTCGCGCAGGCCGGCCTTGACCCCGACCGTGCTCCGACCACGTGGACCGAGATGGAAGAGTACGCCAAGAAGCTCACGAAGCCCAAGTCCAACCGATACGGCATGGGCTTCACCAAGGGCGACATCTCCAGTTGGGACTTCGTGAACCTGTTGTGGTCGAGAGGCGGAGAAGTCGTGTCTCAGGACGCCGACGGCAACTGGCATCCGAACTTCAACAGCCCCGAGATGGTGGACGCGCTCTACTTTTATCTGAGAATGACCGCTACCCCATGGAAGGGACCTGACGGCGAGAAGTTAAGAGGCTTTTCACTCCGGGACGCCGGGATAGGTCTGTTCATGACTGGCGAGCCGATTGCCATGAGCTTCACCTACCTCGACCAGCGGCTGAACGTCCACGAACCCGGACTGGTGGGTTTTGGGCCTGTTCCGCATTCAGAGAAAGCTCCCAACAGCGCGTCGGAGATCAACTCGATGATGTTGGGGATATATTCCGGACACAAAGACCCCAAGCTTGTGGATGCTGCCTGGAAGTATATGTCCTACCTCGACAGCGACGAGGCCAACAGTATCCGCACCAAGATATACGTCCAGAACGGCTTCGGCAAGTTTGTCGACCCTCTTCTGCTTGAGCAGTTTGGCTACACGGACTATCTCAAGCAGGTGGACAAGGCGTGGATCAAAGTCTACAAATACAACATGCAATACGGCAAGCCGGAGCCTTACGGCAAGAACTGCGCCGTTGTATACCGCGAGATGTCTCGACCCATCGAGCAGGCCATCAATGACAAAACGGCCCTTGCAGCGCTGGACAAGGGCGATGAAGTTGCCTGCAAGGCTCGCCTGAAACAGATACTTGATGTTGCCCAGGTAGAAACCGCGAAACGCATGTATGGCACCCTGCCTGCCCCCGTGAAGAAGATGCGGCTAAACCTGACTCTCATCTTCCTGATCTGTACCGTCATAGTATTTACCGGCGCGACTGTATATCTGATGAAGGTACTGCGGACGCAGGTTCCTTCGGGAGTGCCAAGCCAGAGCAAGCTCTATTGGGCAGTTCTCCTCTTGCTTCCGGCAGCCATTACAGTTGTGGTGTGGCAATATCTGCCGCTATTCCGTGGGACAGTAATGGCGTTCCAGGACTACAACATCATGGGCAACTCGAGGTTTGTTGGGGTGGAAAACTTCTCCACCATTCTCTTCGATCCCAACTTCTGGCACTCCATTATGATCACGCTGGTCTATGTGGTGCTCTACATGGTGTTCGCGTTCCTGTCGCCGATATTCCTGGCGATCCTGCTCTCCGAGGTGCCCAAGGGGAAGGTGCTCTTCCGAACGCTCTTCTACCTGCCGGCGGTATTGTCCGGCCTGGTTGTAGCCTTCTTGTGGAAGAGTTTCTATACGCCCACCGGCCTCCTCAACAGTGTTCTCGGCTATTTGCATTTGGACAAAGTGGTGATGTGGATAGCTAACAGCGATGTGGCGGTCAACTGGCTGGACAATCCCAAGCTGGCGATGGCCGCGATACTGCTGCCGGTAATCTGGGGAGGGATGGGGCCGGGTTCACTTATCTACCTGGCCGCGTTCAAGACGATTCCTGAAGACCTCTACGAGGCTGCGGAGGTGGACGGCGCTGGTATTCGAAGAAAGATATGGAATATCACGCTGCCATCGATCAGAATGCTGATACTTATCAATGCAGTCGGCGCGTTTATGGGCGCGTTTATGGCTGCCGATATGGTCTTCGCAATGACCGGAGGCGGTCCCTACACTCCGGACGGCGCAACCGAGATGGTAGGTTTGCAGCTCTTCTATACTGCGTTCATGTACTTGAAGTTCGGAGTGGCCAACGCGATGGCCTGGGTTCTGGGCTTCATGCTCATCGGGTTCACCCTGCTGCAACTCAAGACTCTGAGCAGAGTCGAATTCAAGGGAGGACGGTAACCTAAAATGGCTATACTCCCAAACATAGGCCGTAAAGGCCTCAAGGTACGAATTGCCATAGTGCTGACGTATGCCCTGCTGATAGTCGGCAGCATAACCATGGTCTACCCGCTGATGATTATGCTCTCGGGCAGTATCAAGGGCAAGGCAGATACCGAGATACTGGATCCTTTCCCCCAAGCTGCGTACTCAGAAGCTGTCCAGTTCCAGCGGTTTGAGGAAGACCGATACGACATTCTCAAGAACCTCTCCAACGCGTACGGCGAGGAGTTGTTCAAGTTCCAGGATGCCAAGGTCCCGCAGGGCGCAAAGAACGCGGATGCCTTTGCGGACTTCATCAACAAGAACATCGACTCGTTCCCAGTGCAGTTCTACCAGACCTCCGGAATAAGCAAACGCGGCCTGAGGGCTTTCAAGCAGGTCCTGCGCAAAGAGAACGAGACCATCGAGCAGTTCAACCTGAAATACGACAACGGACTGCGATCCTGGAACGACCTGACAGGTATCACCGACAACCCCTACACCAAGGAATACTCATACGACAAGAGCGACAAGCTGCTGAGCCGCTATGTCGAGTTCAAGGAATCTATGCCGGCGTGGGACAAGGGCGTGGTGAATATCGACGGCTTCTTCCTGGTCGAGCAGAAGTTGTTCCCGGAGATCAAGTCCGGCAAGATGAAGCCGCTGCGGATCGCGGCGGAGAAGTGCCCGACGGGTCCGGATGCGGTCTTGTGGACTGAGTTCGTGAAGCATCGGCTAAACCCTCTGTTCATCAAGATCGATGCCGCTGGTCTGGATATGTACCACAAGTTCCTCTCCCAGAAGTTCTTCGGCAAGATCGAGCTGTTCAACAAGATCAACGACTGCAAGTACAAGAGCTTCAACGATGTGGGTGTGTCCGGGGATGAACTGCGCAACGCGGCTCTGCACGTGCTGTACACCCAGTTTGTGACCGATGTATGCCCAGTTGCCAACTTGAGCATAGACAGCCCCTCAACGCGCTTCAGAAAAGCCATTGGCGACCCGACAGCCGAAGCGCCGTTCGTGGACTATGACTACAGTGTATTCAAGGCCAACAAGAAGGACTTCCTGAAGCAGGCGTTCACATTCAACTACAACTACGTGATTGACTACATAGTGCTCTACGGACGCGCTGTGTTCAACACGATAATATTCATCTTGATGGCAGTAGGTGGGGCGCTGCTGGTCAACCCGCTGGCGGCGTATGCATTGTCGCGCTTCAAGCTGAAGTCGACTTACTCGATACTGATGTTCTTCCTGACGACAATGGCGTTCCCCGGCGCCGTCACGATGATTCCCAACTTCCTTTTGCTAAAGCAGCTAGGCCTGCTTAACACGTTCTGGGCCCTGGTGCTGCCGGGTTTGGCAAGTGGGTTCAACATCTTCCTGCTCAAGGGGTTCTTCGACGCGATCCCGCAGGAGATCTATGAATCGGCGATGCTGGACGGCGCGGGTGAGTGGACGATGTTCTGGAGATTCACCATGGCGCTCTCCAAGCCGATCCTCGCTCTGATTGCGTTGGGGGCTTTCACGGGCGCATATACCACCTATATGTTCGCCCTGATCATCTGCCCGGACGAGCGTATGTGGACTATTATGGTCTGGCTGTACCAAATGCAGCAGGGGGCGGAACAACCGATCATCTACGCGGCCCTTGTCTTGGCCGCCATACCAACGCTGCTGGTGTTTGTGCTTTGCCAGAACGTGATCATGCGCGGTATCGTGGTGCCTGTGGAGAAATAGACCGCGCAAGCCGGTTTCTTTGGAATGTGAGTATGTGGCTTCGGGAGATGTCTTCCCGAGGCCACATTCCTTTGTCATTCCGAACGCAGCGAGAAATCTGCTTTTACACGCGGCAAACGGGCATGTAGGATACACTGGACATATATGTCCAGTTTCCTCTTGACAACTCCCACACCCACTCATTATAATGAGTATCAACACCAACAGGAGCCATTCTTGAACGCTTCCGTCGTCCCACTTTACAGGCAGGTATATGATTCACTCCGAGGCCGTATTGGCTCGGGTGAGTTCCAGCCGGGTGAGGCGCTGCCCTCGGAGCAGAAGCTTCGGGAGGAGTTTGGGGTAAGTATAATCACAGTCCGCCGCGCCATTCACGAGCTATCTCTGGACGGGCTGGTTGACTCCAGACACGGAATTGGCAATATAGTTGTCGATCCCCAGCAGAGCGCCGTGGCGGTGGGGCTGTCCAGCTTTACTTCCGATGTAGCGTCCGGCAGGCTGCGGCTCGTGCGCACACTTATAAGCATCGACAAAGTCCCCGCAGATGAAGAGGTGGCGGCGCGGTTGAGGGTGCAGCCGTATTCGCTGGTGTGGCGATATGTCCGGTTGGATTCCGAGGGTGGAGCGCCGCTTTCGGTGGACGAGGCTTATGTGCCTCCCGCTCTGGCTCGAAGCATTACCCCGGAAACCGCTGGTTCGCCTCTCTTCATGCACCTCTGGCAGCAGGGTGAGGGGTTGGAGTTTATCCGAACGCACTACGACATAGTGGTCGAGATGCCCTCCGAACGGGACCAGGACCTTCTGGGGATCGGCCCCGACGTCCCTTTGCTCGTTACCAAAGAAACAGTCTTTTCCAAACAAGACAGGCCGGTAGGCCTCATAGTTACACGATACAGAGCCGACCGGGGCAGGCTGACCGGCGCTGTGATGCTGGTGAAACAGAAAACCCCAACGGGGATTATAGGAGAGTAACCATAATGATTGCAGGCGCGGCGAAACGAGATATCACGCCCAGCAAGAGCGTGTGGATGGATGGCATGATCCGCGATTCCGGCTCGACCGGAGTCCACGACCACATCTGGGTGCGCGCACTGGTCCTGGCCAACGACGACGTCAAGGACGGCGTGTTGGTCGTGTCTGTTGAGATATGTGGCGTTCCCACGGAAGAGACCACCGCAGTCCGGGAGAAGATTGCCGCAGCCACGGGCGTTCCCGTCGAGGGAATCATTGTAGCAGACACCCACACCCACTCCGGCCCGGCGGCTTATGGCTTCTTCGATGTGCGAGAAGAAGAGTATGCGAAGTGGCTCAACGAGCAGATCTTTGAGGTCGCTGTTGAGGCCGTGGCTAACTGCAAGCCCGCCAAACTGGTGTGCGCCAGAGGCGAGGAGAACACAATCAGCCACTACCGCCGTCTTCTCGGCAAGAACGGCAAAGTCATCATGAACTGGGAACCTTACACCGATGACGACATCCTCGGCCCGCTGGGTGTGCCTGATACGAGCGTGGGATCGCTCAAGGTTGTATCGGCTGACGATCCATCCATCACTGTGGCCGTCTTGTTCAACCAAACGGGCCACCCGAACGTGATGGACGGCTCGAACCTGCTGATCAGCGGCGACTATCCCGGGATGGCCAGCAGACTTCTGGAAGAGGCCTACGGGACTATCGCGCTGTTTGTTAACGGCGCGCAGGGCTCATCAGACATCGACGGCCTTCGCGACCGCGACTGGGAAGGCGTCACCCGAACCGGCATAGCTCTGGCGGATGCCGTGAAGAATGCTCTATCTGAGGCAAGCGATGGCGGCAATCAGAAAGTCCGGTTTGCCAATACCCACTTTACAGTCCCCAAGCGCCGCATCAGCGACGAGGAGTACGCTTGGGCGCTGAAGATCGTTGAAGAGACAGGCGGCAAGCTGCAGCCTTTGGTCGACGGGGTAGGGGACGACTACAAGGCGCTGCTCTGCAAGAGGCTGCGGGAGTCGCCGGAGAAGAATATCCCTATTGAGATCAATTGCTTCGCCATAGGCGACTATGCGTTCGTCACAAACCCCGGCGAACTCTACACCGAGATAGGGCTGGAGATAAAATCCCGCAGCCCATTCCCCAACACATTCGTCATCGGCATGGCGAATGGCTACATGGGCTACATTCCTACCGCCAAAGCCATCGTGGAAGGTGGTTACGCCGAAGACACCCGCCGCGTGAACTTCGAGGCGGCCGAGATAATAATCGATCAGACCCTGAAACTACTGCAAGAAGTACATTCCAAAAACTAGAGGAGGAAACAGCATATCATGTCCGAGAAACTTGCAATCGATGGGGGGACTCCGGTCCTCAAGAGAGCAGACTACAAGAACTGGCCGATCATCACAGACGATGACCGCAGGCTCATCAACGAGGTCCTCGACAGCGGCATAGTGGCCGGCGGCAGCGCACCCATGGTGAGCGGCCTTGAGAAAGAGTGGGCGGAGTTCACCGGCTCAAAGTACTGCATGACTACCGTCAGCGGCACCGCAGCCCTGCATTCAGCACTCTCAGCAGTTGGCGTTGGCCCAGGCGATGAGATCATCACATCGGCGTTCACGTTCCTGGCGTCGGCTTCCTGCGCGCTGCACCAGAACGCCATACCGGTGTTCGTGGACATCGATCCCCGCACATACTGCATAGACCCCGCCAAGATCGAGGCCGCGATCACCGAGCGCACCAAAGCGATAATCCCGGTCGACATACAGGGCTGCCCCTGCGACAAAGACCCGATCATGGCAATAGCCAAGAAGTATAACCTCAAGGTTATCGAGGATTCCTGCCAGGCGCACGGCGCGATGTACAAGGGCAAGCACGTCGGCACCTTTGGCGAGGTCGGATGCTTCAGCCTCAACAACTTCAAGAACCTCTGCGGCGGTGAGGGCGGACTCTTCATCACCGACGACGAAGACATTCTCAACAAGGCGATTCTGATTCGATGCTTCGGCGACGAGGTGGACGAAGTCAGCCGCCGCCGAAAGTACAATGCTTCCATTCTCGGTTACATGTATCGCAATCAGGAACTGCCAGCGGCGCACACCCGCGCTCAGCTCCTCCACCTGAACGACTACAACGACGTTCGAATCAAGAACGCCGAGTATCTTACAGCCGAGCTTGGTAAGCTGCCGGGAATCATCCCGCCTTACTGCCCTGAGGACTGCAAGCACGTGTACTTTATGTATAACGTCCGCTTCGATCCTAAGGCTGCAGGCGTGGACTGCGACGCACAGACATTCCGCATCGCGGTTGAGAAGGCTCTTTATAAAGAGGGCGTGTTGGTCGGACAGTGGCAGACTATGCCGGTCCCCGCTCAGGACCTTTTCCAGAGCAAACTGGGTTACGGCAGCACCGGCTACCCGTGGACCATCAACGAGTCCAAGGGCATCCATTACAACTACGACGTCAACCAGTTCCCGGTTGCGCAGATGCTTTGCGACACCTACACGGTTGTCCACGGCGTCCACGCCCCCAACGGAATCGACTTGATGAAGCAGATTGTCGATGCCTTCCAGAAAGTCTGGAGCAACCTGGACAGCGCCATAGCCCACGCAGACGACGAGATCTATCCCGGCGCGGACGGAAAGCTCTACGGAGCAGGATAAGAACACTCCCTCTCCCCGCTGGGAGAGGGCGGGGGTGAGGTTCTCCTAGCGTAGGGATGTCTAGAATTGTCAGGTGAAGAGAACCGCCCCCTAACCCCCTCCTGGCGTGGAGGGGGAACTCATGAACAGGAGGCTGACCAATGATCAGCAGAGGCTTGTTTGGTAAGAAATTCCTGGATATCCAGGTTCGCAATAACGAGATCGGCCCGCTCGATGAGGACCACGTGTTGGTCAAGGTGCTGGCTTGCGGCGTTTGCGGCACCGACATCAACTTCGTCCGCGACTGGCCGGATGACCACATGGCGCTGGGCCACGAGATCGCCGGTGAGGTGATGGAAGTCGGCAAGAACGTCACCAACGTCAAGCCGGGCGACCAGGTGATAGTCGAAGACGTGGCGATGTGCGGCGTGTGCAACTCATGCAAGAGCGGTGAGCCGCAGTTCTGCCGAGAAATGCACGACATGGAAGGCCAGCCCGGAATGGGCGAGTACATGTCCGTGAAGTTCAACTGCCTGGACAAGTACGAAGGCCTCGAACCCAAGTACGCCTGTCTCACGGAGCCGTTGGCGGTCTCCCTGACCTCAGTAATTCACGCCGACATCCCCATCGGTGGCACGGTGATGATTCTGGGCAACGGCCCGCTGGGCATCATGGCCGCTAAGCTGGCGAAGCTGCGGGGCGCGAGCTTCGTGGGAATCACCGGCCTTGTAGCTGACAACGAGCGCGAGAAGGTCCGGTTCAAAGTCGCCGAGGACTTCGGCGCTGATATGACCATCCAGGTGGGCAAGGAGTCGGTGGAGGACAAGGTCAAGAGCAAGTTCGAGAACGGCGTCGACCGGATCATCGTGACTTCTCCGCCGGAGAGCATGTATGACGCATTCAAGGTAATCAAGTTCGGTGGAGTAATCACATACTTCGGGCTGCACTTCGGCGGTAAGAATATGGTGAACGTCGACATCAACGACATGATCTTCCGCAAGATCAGTATGATCCCAACCTTCGCGGAACCCGCAATCAACTTCCCGGTCTCCAACAGGCTATTGGTAGACGGTCTCATCGACGCCAAAGCGCTGGTGAACAGCACCTTCGGCTTCGAAGACGCCAAAGCCACAATGGCTGCAGTGGTAGACTGCAGCAAGCCCATAATCAAGGCAGTAATGCTGCCTAACGGGTAACAAGTCAACGTAGTGAGCATCCCTCCAGGTATCTTACCTGGAGGGAACTCCTAACGAAAGGATGGCCCTTGGAAATCCGTTCTGGGGCCAACTGTACTATCTGCCTGGCTCCAACTCCCCCTCAGCGCATCATTGCCTTGATTGAGGCCACGTTGCGGCTCGTGGTGACTTGAAATGAGTCCTCGGGAGGGCGCAGGCTGCCGCCGAAGAAGACTCTCGGCCTTGCGGCTGTTGAGGAATCCCGGACGTCTTGCAGTGTAGCCGCATGTACCTGATCGGCGCCTGTTCGTTCAAGCACATCGTTCAGGTTGAATGTGTCGACACCACCGGGAAGTATTTCGATGCGACCTGCGGCGCGCTCGATTAACTGTCGGATCATTGCCGCGCCGTTATACACAGTTTCCTCCTGGCCCGTGGTCAGCACTCGTCTCACCCCCAAGTCGACTAGCTGCTCAAGCGCACGGAAAGGATCGGGTACCACGTCAAAGGCGCGATGGAATACTGGTTGAGCCTTGCCGATTCGCGCCAGAATGCGCCGGTTGCCTGGCATGTCGATCTCACCGTCTGCTGTCAGCACACCGAACACAATGCCATCAGCGCCGTGTGCGACTGCCAACTCAGCGTCGCGCTCCATCACGGCCAGATCGTATTCAGAGTAACAGAAGCCGCCCCCGCGCGGGCGGATCATGCACATAACAGGGATCGATAGCCGCTGTTTGGCCTCGATCAGGGCACCCAGCGACGGAGTGAGCCCGCCCTGCAAGAGGCTGGAGTTCAGCTCGATTCGGTCGGCTCCACCTGCCTGCGCCGCAACGGCATCCTCAAGGGATCCGGTGCATATCTCAAGGAGTATAGGTTTACTGGTCACGATCAAGCCTCCCGGGGCATTCTATTGCTTCCTCGCCCCAACACTATCTTAGCTATGATACAGGCGCAATCCTGCGTGGAGCAGAGGGCTAAATCTGGATGGTTGCTTGCATAATGCAAGCACACAGGGTATAATGCGTTTGGGAGTGTGATCGCTATGTCAACGTTATACGTCAGAGATTTCCCCGACGAACTGTACCTGAAGGTCAAGGATAGGGCTCAGAGGAGGCGCAGGTCGCTGAGCGCCGAAGTTGTTACGATCATCGACCAAACGATCAAGCGTGACGCCGCAAGAGAGGCCAGCTTGGAGGCTCTGGAACGTATCACCGAGAGGCGGCGGAGCTACGCCCCGCCTCCAGACGCCATAGACAGCCTCACAATGCTGCGTGAGGACCGCGCCAGATGAGCGGCTTGCCGTTGACCTGCGTGGTTGATGCGAGCGTCGGCATAAAGTTGTTCGTGGCTGAGGAGTTGTCTGAAACGGTGCGTGAATTCGTATTCGAGAGACTGGCTGATCCCAAAGCCTTGATACACGTGCCCGATCTCTTCTACATCGAGTGTGCCAATATACTGTGGAAGAAGGCTCTCAGAAGTGAGTTCCCTCAATGCTACGCGTTGGAATCGATTGCCGACCTGAAGCATCTGGGGGTGCAAGCTACGCCTACAACCGAGCTGGTGGAACGTGCCCTGGAAATGGCGCTGGAGTTCAACATTTCAGCCTACGACGCGTGCTACTCTGCGTTGGCGGAGACAATGGATGTTCCACTGGTTACCTTCGACATGCGGCTCTTGCGGGCGCTGGCTTGTAGCAAATGCGCGGTGGTTACGTTGAGCGGCTAGCGTCTTACATTTCCCAACGCTCCCACAACCACCCCCCGCAAGTCCTCGTCCCTAAGCGCAAAAGCCAGGTTGGCTTTCAAGAAGTCATCTTGGCTTCCGATGTCATACCACGTGCCGTCTATCGCCGTGCACGCAAGCTTCTTGTCCTGGGCGAGACGTTTCATTGCATCGGTGATCTGTAGCTCTCCGCCTGTGCCGGCTTGGGTCTCTTCGATGCAGGGGAAGATATCGGGAGAGAAGACATACGTCGGGACAATCCCGTGGCGAGAGGGGGCCTCGTTCACTTTGGGCTTCTCTACAAGATCATGAACCATATAGTATGTGATATCCCTGCCGGTCTTTCGCCGCTCGTCCTCGTCGAGGTCAACGATCCCAAACCTCTCCACGTCCTTCTTGTTCTCTAGCCATTGGGTGCCGACCACCGAAAGGCCTGTCTCCGCGTAGATTCCTATCATGTCCGATAGGCACGGGTGATCGGAGTTTGAGTCGACTATCGTATCTCCCGAGAGGACGGCAAATGGGTCATCCCCAACAAAGTCTTTGGCCAGATGAATCGCGTCAGCCATCCCCTTCTGTTCGGCTTGATCGACATAGGTAATCCTTGCCAGCCTTGAAACACGGTCGAGCAGCTCCAACTCGGGCAGTCTGTTCTTCCTCCGCAGAACATCTATCAGGTCCTGTGATGGTGAGAAATGCTGTCGGATGGTCTCTTTGCCGGGCCGGGTAACGATCAGTATTTCTTCAATGCCCGCGCGGACCGCCTCCTCAACCACATGCTGTATCACCGGCTTACCCGCCACGGGCAGCATCTCCTTGGGCACGGAGATAGTTGCAGGCAGGAACCGTGTCCCCAATCCCGCGGCAGGAATAACAGCTTTTCGGATTTGTTTCATGCCTCAAATATATGGGATTCACGGCTCAAAGTCAAAAATACGCCTCGCACCAGACTTGAGTAGAAACACCAAATGTGCTATATTCCCCTTGGTCCCGCAGGGGAAAACCATCCAGGAGGAGAGAAAGTGAATCGGCTTTGGGAACCAGGAGCGACAGTCGTGGCGGAATCCCCACTCAGAGTGGACCTCTGCGGCATGACGGACTACATTCCGGCGGAGGGCTGGTGTGTCAACTCAACCATCGGGCTCCTGGCCAAGGCGTACTATGAAGCCAGAAGCGATGACAGAGTTGTGATTGATGCCGGCTCGTATGGTGTTGAGGCATTCAGCCTTGCCGACATCGGCACATCGAACAACATGCTGCTGAAGTCGATGCTTCTGAATGGGTATGACTTTCCCTTCGGTCTGAACGTGGACGTGAATTGCGAGTTTGGAGCCATCGGCCTTTCCAGTTCCTCGTCAGTCGCCAGTCTGTACAACGCTTTCCACTCTCTGGTCATGGGAAAGCCGTATGACCTTGTCGGCCTGGCAAAGCTGACCCAGGCGATCGAGCCCCATTGGTACGGACGCCAGGACCAGCTCTCCGTGGCGGGAGGTGGCCTGAACCTCTGGCACATGTCGCCGGGGCGCGTGGAGGACGAGGTAGCTGTGTCATTCGGTGATATTGAGAGGTATCCCATTACCATGCCCAGCGGCTACCAGGACAAGCTGGCCGAAGACTGCTTTTTGCTTTACCACTCCGGCATCGAGGAGGGCGCCAGCCTGGTCTTGACTGCGGTTCGCGAGAACTATGGCGCTGATCCGTCCCTGAGAGAAGCTTTTTCAGGTCTCAATGCGTCAGCAAAGGAGATTCACAGAATTCTCTCCAGGCCGGATGGCAAGACTGAGTGGCTGCACCAACTGGGAGAGACTTTCAACCAGATTCGGGATAACCACGAGAGGTTGCATCCCAGCGTTACCAACCAACGTATGCAGGACCTGTTCTTCGCCGCGCAGCAGTCCGGCGCTTTGGGTGGTCGATATTCCGGAGCCGGCGGCCGTGGCACACTGACATTCGTCTGCCTGCCTGGCCAGACTGCTAAGGTAGCAAGGGCTCTTGACGAAGTCGACACGCCGTACGTTGGAATCCGCAGCACCTATACCAAGGGCAAGCGAATCCACTTTGGCGGATTTACAGACAACCACGCCAGGGCATGGTTTGAAGTTTGACTTGGTGACTAACCGGAAGCCCCGCTTGAAGGATACTCGCAACAGGAGTCGAATGCTAATATATAGGCGCAGTTGTGTCGACACTGCTTTGGAGGCTGCCGCATGAAGACTCTGCCGTATCTCACATTTGTCGCGCTGATCCTGGTTACGGCTCTGTTCTCATCTGTCTGCGCTGCGGAAGATGGCCTGGTCGCACGCTACACTTTCGATGAAGGCTCCGGGTCTGTCGCCAAAGACTCCAGCGGCAATGGACTAGACGGACAGATATTCGAAGCCAGGTTCGTCAAGCCCGACGGCGGCCGGGGCTATGTTCTCTACTTCGACACCCCCCAGGCCAGGGTAGACTGCGGCAAGTCCCCCGCCTTTGATATCACCGGTCCAATAACCATCCAGATGTGGATACGGCCCGAGACCGGCTACTCTGTTGGTTCGGGTGAGCCTGGCCTTGCGGGCAAGGACCTCTCAAGCTATATGATCTCCTTCACCGGAGGGTGCTGGTGGTATATCAACGACACCGCCAACGCGATTAGCTGCGAAAGCCCTTTGGGTGAATGGACGCATGTGGTCGCAGTCTTTGACGGCAAGGAAATGCGGCTCTACCGCGACGGCCGCCAGGTCAACCAGCGCAACTCCACTCATGCGACGATCAACCACTCCTCCTCCAGTTTCATTATCCGGCCCCCGGTGGTCTGGGGTGGGGCGATAGACCCGATCCAGCGCATAATGATCGACGACGTCCGCTTGTACAATCGCGCTCTCAGCTCCAGGGAAATATCGGATGACTATATGAGGGGGTCCAAGATCGTGGGCAAGGAGACGTGGTCCACACAGGTGAAGCTGACGACTCACCCCAGCGCCGACCCGCCTAACCTTATTACGGAAGGCGACTACTCACGGATGATGCCCGTTCCTCCGGGCTCAAAGATGAAGCTTTTCCTTGCCGACCGCAAAACCGGAAAAGTGCTGGCCAGCCACACATCAGGCGCGCTGGGAAGCTCCGGGCGGGTAGTGTGGTCGGTAGAGACCCAGACTCTGAAGCCAGGAACTTACCGGCTTCAGGCGGACATCCGCGACCGGTCCGGCAAGTTGGTTGGCGAAGTCTCCAGGGCCGAAGTGGTACTGCCCGAGCCTGTTCCACCAGTGAAGCTGCCCAAAGGAGCAGCGCGCCTCAACAATTTCGTTGTGGAGCTGGTGAACGTGTCCGCGGCCAAAGGCGAGTCAGTCGGCTTTGAATGCTTCCGTGACGGCTGGGTCTTCATATCCGCGCCGGTTGGATCGGAAGCAGTTCTCGACGGCAGGCCCGTCCCGCTACGTGAAGACACTATCAGCAGATCAAGCGAGGCGATGCAGTTCCTCGCCAAAGGTAGACACAACATCAGGCTGATCGCGCTCCCGAGATCAGGCAGACTCATAGTGCGCTCAATGCCTGAGATCATATACTCCGACCTCGGATACGGCGTCGGGACCTGGATTCGCGGGTTCGGGGACTTCGGGTGGGACTATTTGGTGAACACGGGCATCCTGCGAGACGTCAATACCATCATAGAGCGCAAGCGTGAGCCGGCTAACGAATCCGGAATGAAAGACTGGTTCGAGCGGGGCCGCCGGGCAATTGGCTACGGCAACGTCTATGAGCTATTCGGCCTGCCCAAGCCCCTCACTGCCGAGAAGATGTACGGCTATTTCGCCAACCATCGCGGGTTCGCCGACCCTGAACTCTCCGGCACGATAGTCGATGAGTTCTCCGGAGGAGCCTATCTCGATGAGTCGCCCAAGCTGGGTGAGGCCATCGATATGCTTCGCGCTGATCCCAAGTCCAGGGGTAAGGACCTGATCTTCTATGCCGTGAATATGTATGCGGGAAAAGGGGGTGCCAGCGGAGCGATGTTCGGCAAGCTCATGGAGGCAGGTTACAAGGTGTCGGAGGAGATGTATCTTCCCGAACAGCGAACTCTGGCCCAGGCCAAGAAGTACTTGGAAGAGCACATGGTAAACCGCGCCCTTCGGTATCGGGCGGCATACCCGGGAAGCGTCGGCCAGACGATAGCCAATATGGGCCATCTGGCAGTGCCGCCGGAGCAGTTGGATGTGGACCCGCAGGTGGACTGGAAAGTGTGGATGGACATGCAGATGAATGTCCTGGCTAACAACCCCGCATTCCGCGACCTTTACGGGGTGGCGTGGTATCACTCGGCATACGCGGGTGACGAGTACCAGAGGTGGGCCGGCAGGCTCTACCGCCACTACTGCGTTGAGGGCAAGAAAACAATGCTCTCCAAAGACCCATACATACTCCCCCACGTCCTCAATGGCGATTTCGAGAACAGCACGGACAACTGGACCGTCGCCCCTGCCGAACCGGGCTCTATTTCGGTCAAGTCCGGCGATGGCTACAGCTTCCTACAGGGCAGGTATCCCCCGACACCCCAGGGCAATACGTTCCTGTGGATGAAGCGCAGCGCCAAGGCCCCCAACACGATCTCGCAACCGATAGAGAAGCTCAAACCCGGCAGGCTCTACTCGATGAATATGTTCGTCTCGGACTACCGGGACCTCACTCTGCCCAACTTTGAAAAGAAAGAGCACCCGACCACGGTCAAGATAGACGGCGGGGATATGGTCAACGAACTGAGCTTCCACGAGCTCTGGCCCAGCGGACTCTGCGGTCACAGCCACGGCCCGTTCAACCGCACAAACAACCTGTGGATCACCTACTACCGCCTGGTCTTCAAGGCAACGTCAAAAGAGGGCAAGCTAACAATCACAGACTGGGCCACCCCCGACACTCCCGGTGGTCCAATAGGCCAGGAGCAGATATACAACTTTGTTCAGGTACAGCCGTTTTTGGAACTGTGATGGAGACAGTGGAAAGTGGAAAGCGGAGAGAGTTCACGCTGCGCACAGTCCGATTCCCCCTTTGAAGGGGGCAGGGGGATGTGCGTGTCTCTTTTGACAAGCAGTTGGCTCCGGGCTGACAAACAGACTCCATCCCTCCAGGTATCCTACCTGGAGGGAGTAAGGTAGGCACAAACAAATGACAGAAACAACATCGCCGGGATCCCGGACCGGGCGGAAGAGGCTCGTTAAGGGGCTGATCATCGTCGTGCTGGTGGCCATCGCTGTGTTCGGTTGGTTTGCCTACAAAAACGCGCCGGTTGCATACCACGCTCCGGTACCGATAATGCCCAAGCCCAATGGCTACGACTACTTCGTGGCGGCTGGCAAAGCCCTTGTGGGCAAGGACAATATCAGAAAGGCGGTAGGAAAGCCTTCAGACTTTGCGTCAATGAACCCGGCGGTGACGCGCTCTGAGAAGCTGTCTCTTGTTAACAAGAACGCCAAGACCCTTTCGCTGCTGCGCGAAGGATTTCGCTACCGCTTCGCCAATCCATCAGTTCGCTCGCTCTATACGTCGAACAAGCCATATTACCCAATGCGGGATATCGCGTGGCTCCACGTGATCCAGGCAGATAATCGCATAGCGGCGGGTGATTACGGCGGAGCAATGCGCAGCTATCTGGATGCCTGCGAGATGGGTGCAAGGCTCCCACAAGGCGGCACACTATTGCCCGCTGTGGTAGGCATAACTTGTGAGGATGTCGGTCGTAGAGACGCGTGGGGAATTATCGACAATGTACCTGCTGACACTGCAAGGCAAGGAGCGCTCCGTGTCAGTCACCTGTTGAGTACTCAGCCATCCACTGCTGAACTGATGACGGAGGAGAAGCACTATTCGGCTTCCGGGCTAGCGGAAATGATCAATGAGATGGACTATTATAAACTGGTGATGAATTTCACGTATCTCAATGACAACCTGCACGTCAGTGACGACAGCACGTATTCTCACATCCTCTTGCTTGCAAGAATCTACACAGCCAGCAAGCGAAGCATTCTGCGATCATGGGTTAAGTTCAGCGACCAGTGCATTGAGGAATGCAGAAAGCCTTATCCGCAAAGGGTATGGCCGAAGTCCGGGGAGCCAATAGTCCTTTGCCTTTCACCTATGAATCGAGATATCCAGTGCAGGATCGAAGTTAACAGGGCAATCGATGGCCTGCTTTGCCTCTCGTTGGCTCTTCGGGCCTACAAGCTGGAGCACGGGGAGTATCCTCAGGCGTTGGCAGACCTGACGCCGGGTTACCTGGCCAAGCTGCCCAATGATCCATTCTCAATGCGCGGCACGTTCCGATATCGTCCCACGAAAGAAGGATACCTGTTGTACAGCCTTGGCCGGGACTGCGTGGACGACGGAGGCAAGCCGAGTCGTCGAACAGCAGCTCATTCAGACGACTGTGAATCGCCGAGCCAGGCGATTGACGCAGACGCCAAGGGTGACATAGTGGCCGGGGTGAACAGTTGGATCATCTTTGATATTCCATCCGGCCAATGACTAGCAGAAAGGACTGACCAGAAATCTCATGAGCGTCAACCTAAAACCATACCACGACAACAGCGTCCACATTCAGGACGCGCGCGTTACCAAGCCTGTCACATTCGCGCAGATAACCGACCTCCACCTGCACCCCGCGCCGGAGTTGTGGCCGGAGGAGTATGTGTCCCAGATCGAGTGGTGGGATGTGGAGTTCAACCGACCGGCCTCCCTGCTGCCAGGAATACTGGACCAGGTCGCCCAGCGGGGGGTGGATTTTGTCCTGTTCACCGGCGACAACATCGACCACTACTCTCCCGAGGCGGCGAAGATGTATGTGGACGAGTGCGCTAAGCGGGGCCTTCGCGCCCACTTTGTGTTTGGTAACCACGATTTTCAGCCTGAGCCTGTTCGCTATGGCGGCCAGCCCGGTGGTCCGGTGATGCGCGAGGAGTATGGCCGGAAGCTGGCGGGCCACTGGGGCATGCCGGATCTTTACTACTCTTTCGAGTTCAACGGGGTTCGCTTCATAGCAATCGACGTTCCTTACGATAAGACTCCTCGCGGGTACGAAGGCTTCCTCGAGAAGCCTGAGGTGGACTGGCTCATCGACCAGCTAGAGTATGATGGCCCGATAGTGGCGTTCTACCATGTGCCATTCCGCAGGCAGAACCAGATGTTCCAACTCAAGATGCATTGGGGCTCGTGCTGCAGGCTCTGGATCGCGGAGACTAGGCAGGGACTTCGCGCGAGGAAGGCGCTGGAGCAGTGCCCAAACCTGCTTGCGACATTCACCGGCCACTACCACTTCTCCGGCATATCCCCCCTTGGCGAAAGCTGTCAGATAGTCACGCAAGGAGCAATAGAAGGGCTGTGGCGATATGTGAGGATAGACGACCAACCCCATCCCAGGTCAATGCGACAAGGCCCGCCGGTCTAAAAGACTCCAGGTACGCAACCTTTCAGCGTGTCATTCGTTGTAACAGGTGTGGGCCATTACGACATTGATGGGTAGACCTGAGAATAGGGCGATTCAGAAAGAAAGGCGCTGATGCCATGAGGACACTGAATGCATTGGTTGTATGCGTGTGCGTATTGCTGCTCGCGGGAGCCTGCCGCGCGCAGGTCCTCAGCACAACGGGCGGTGACCAAAGCCCAGTTCTGGTCGAGCGGTTCAATTCCGGCAAGATCAATATCAAGCTTTGGCGGCTTGTGAATAACGGCGACGGCGTGACCGCGCGTGTCAGGCACGGCAGGCTGGAGGTCACATTTCCTCCAACTGCCCACGGTGGCACTTTCGGCGCTCCGTTGCTCTCCACCTGGCAGCCCAAGGGCGATTTCGACATGCAGGTGGATTACTGGCTCCTCGAGTGGCCGGAGGGCAATGGAGTCAGAGCCGGGCTGGGTGCGGGGATATGCTGTGTACACCGCGTGAACCGGGGCTCGCTGGGTTCGGAACCGTATGATGCAGTCGGGGCGGATTACGGCAACGGTCACAGCGGCTCCGTCGCTTGTTCCGATAGGCGCGGCAAGTTCCGACTGGTCAGAGTTGGCCCGACCATCAGTTCCTATGATTACCAAGACCGCCATTGGCGGCTGCTCTACTCATACGATCAGGGCGCTCAAGACCTCGAATGGGCAGCGTTGAGCACCTGGTCCCACGACTACGCCTTTGCCAAGAAGCAAGTCAAGATCGCATTCGACAACTTTCAGGTGAACGGCGGGAGGATAGACCTGCCTGGCGAGACGAAACCGGTCTTCGCCGACGAATTCAGCGGTGAATCCATCAATAACCGCTTCTGGACACTCACGAGCGAGGGCTCTGGTCCGGAGGTCAAGCAGAGGGGAGGACAACTCGAAGTCGTTCTTCCGTCCGATTCAAGGGATGACCCGAAGCTGGGCCTGTTCAGGGCGGGGGCGATCGGCCGGAAGATGCTCAAGGGCAACTTCGATATACAGGTAGACTACAGGCTGCACTGGTGGCCGTACATGAACGGCGCGAGGGTGGGGCTGGTAACAAGTTGGGGCGACATCGAGCGCACCAGCCGGGGCAACGCCGCCGACGCCTCAGGCTACGGCTTCGAGGTCTACGCGACCAACATAGGCCCGCCGACAAGCACACCTTTCTGGATCGCGGGAGCTAACGGGATTTCGCAGTCAAAGGACCGCACCGGAACCCTCAGGCTGGTGAGAATCGGCGACAAGATGACCGGTTACTACTGGGGCGGCGATGGCTGGAAAGAGCTGGGGTCCAACACAGTCACCACAACCGAGGTGCAGTTCGGAGTCCTAGCCTGGTCCCACGACTACGCGTTCCACCAGAGGATGGTCAAGGTCTATTTCGACAATTTCAGGGTCAGTTCAGGCACGCTGGTTGCACCCGCTGCCATTCCAAGCAAAAGCGTGGCCCTACGCGGAGGGTCGTGACCGAGTGGGATTCTACCCGACGGATAGGGCATTGAGGGACAGCAATGCGAGCGTTCGGCCCGGAATCCCTTCGGGTCCCCTACTCTGCTTCTTAGCCACAAAGTGCTAGAATAGAGGTCCTGCGTGTTCAGGGAAGAGACCAGGGAATGAGGTAATGATAATCACCACCCACACAGACACCCAATACACCGACCAAACCTTCGACCAGATAGACTGGTCAGGTGAGGAGATAACTCGCTGCAGCTTCACCCGATGCCGGTTCCCAGGCGCGGTGTTGAGCGAGTGCGTGGTGGCTAATTGCGAGTTTGAGGAGTGCGAGTTCTCGTGGACCCGGATGAACGCGATGGTCTTGCGGGACTCCTCGCTGGTCGGCTGCACTTTTTCCGGCGCCGATCTCTTCCTAACCAAGTTCGAGAACTGCCGAATGATTGGGTCATCTTTCATCGAATGCCAGATGGGCGGGGTGACCATAGTTGGTGGAAACTGGTCGTGGGTTAGCTTCAGATACCAGGAACTTGAGGGAATCGACCTCGCGAGGCTGCCGCTGATCGAAGCCGACCTTACTGGCGCGAACCTCTCCAAGGCTGATCTGCGAGGCGCCGACCTCACCCGCGCCAACCTCAACCTGACCAAGCTTACCGGCGCAGACCTTCGCGGAGCCAACCTCACCGGAGTGGACCTACGTACCGCAGACCTCAAAGACGCTCGAATAGACATTGCCCACGCCATCCAAATAGCCCGCTGCTTCGGCGCGAATGTGGAGTAGGGGTAGCGCCACACGAATAGGATGATCTCGGTCTTCTTTCGTGTTTTCCAGTTTTCGTGTCTTCGTGATGAAAAGCGGTCTTCCGCTTCCGACTGTACTCGCCAACACCGAACTGTTGCGTAAAGAAACAAAAACGAGTAAGAAAAGTTGGGATGTGGTAAAATAGAGGTAACGACTAAAGAAATGCTCGGAAAATGCGTCCACCAACTCCGAAGAGAGCGGGCCGACCAACCAAGCAGTTAGGATTCGACTCTATGTCTAGTTGGAAATTGCCCACTCTGCGAATACGTGGTCTGAGTATCGACCCACCTATATTCCAGGGTGGGATGGGAGTTAGGGTATCGGGAGCCAGACTAGCTGCGGCGGTTGCCAATGAAGGCTGCGCGGGCACCATTGCGAGCGTGGGTTTGGGCAAGTTTGAGGATGCCCCGAGCAGCGAGTTTGTGAAGCTTAATGACGATGCGCTCCGGGAAGAAATGCGCACTGCCAGGAGCCTGAGCGACGGAGTTATCGGGGTCAATGTAATGGTGGCCCTCTCCAACTACGAGAGCCTTGTGAAAGTGGCGGTGGAAGAGAAAGCCGATTTCATAGCCTCCGGTGCAGGACTGCCTTTTGAACTCCCCGGGCTTGTCGGAGATTCCGACATTGCCTTGATCCCCATTGTATCTTCCGCCAGGGCTCTGCGGATCATCTGCTCGAGATGGAAATCCTCGCACAACCGCCTCCCCGATGCCGTGATAGTTGAAGGCCCCAGGGCCGGCGGTCACCTCGGCTTCAAGCACGAAGAACTTGCGGACAATACCCACGCAGGCCTTGAGCGGATTGTCGAAGAGACTCTAGACCTGGTCAACACGATGGATACTCCCTTCCCGGTGATCGCGGCGGGTGGTATATTCGACGGCGGAGACATGGTTCGTTTCCTCAACCTCGGAGCCTCTGGGGTCCAGATGGCAACCCGGTTTGTCTGCACCGACGAATGTGACGCGGACGGCCGCTTCAAGCAAGCCTACCTGGACGCCAGCGAAGAAGACATAACCGTCATACACAGTCCGGTTGGAATGCCCGGTAGAGTCATCAGGAACGCCTTCGTCAAGAGGGTTGTCGGAGGCGAAAGAGTCCCATTCAAGTGTGACTTCAAGTGCCTGAGAACCTGCGACAAGGCTACCGCGCCCTACTGCATAGCCAAAGCGCTTGTCGATGCCGCGAGGGGCAACTTTGAGGAAGCGTTTGCTTTCGCCGGCTCCAACGCGTTCAAGTGCCGCGAGATACTCTCGGTAAAGGCGCTTGTGAAGAAGCTGGTAGAGGAAGCCCGTTCCTCCCTGCTGATCCAGACTCCCGCATCAGCGGCCCAGGTAGCCTGATAGTTCAGCACTAACATACGCAACCAAGATGGTCAGCAACCAAGATGGTCAGGGACATGATGTCCCTGACCATCATCAGTCTGTTTTCCACCATCAAACCATCAAACCATCAGGCCAATCACTGCCCGTGCGTGAAAGTCAGTTCTCCGCCCTCATTCACATCCACCAGCACCGTGTCATTCTCTTTGAACTCGCCGGCCAGTATCTTGGTCGCGAGTTTGTCCTGTATCTCGCGCTGGATTGTCCGCTTGAGCGGCCTTGCTCCGAAGTTGGGGTCAAAGCCTATTGCTGCCAGTTTGGACTTCGCCGCATCGGTTAGTTCTATGTTCATGTGCCTGTCCGCCAGTCGCAGTTTGAGGTGCTTGAGCTGGATGTCCACAATCCGCCTGATGTCAGCCTCGGTAAGCGAGTGGAAAACGATTATCTCATCTATCCTGTTAAGGAACTCCGGCCTGAACGACAGCCTCAGCGCATCTAGCACTTTGCGCTTGAGATCATCCTCGGTGTGGGTTCCGGCAATCTCATGCCTGAACCCCAGAGACGCCTGCTCCCGGATCATATCCGAGCCGACGTTGCTGGTCATAATGATCACGGCGTTCCTGAAGTCCACCGTCCGCCCCTGGCCGTCAGTCAGTCTCCCGTCTTCCAGTATCTGCAGGAGCACATTGAACACATCCGGGTGCGCTTTCTCGATCTCATCGAACAGGATCACGCTGTAGGACCGCCTGCGGATATGCTCCGTGAGGTACCCGCCCTCATCGTAGCCCACATAGCCGGGAGGAGCTCCGATCATTCTCGCAACTGAGTGCTTTTCCATGAACTCGGACATATCAATTCGCACCATCGCGCGCTCGTCGTCAAACAAGAACTCCGCCAAAGCCCGGGCAAGCTCTGTCTTTCCGACGCCCGTCGGCCCCATAAATATGAAGCTGCCGATTGGCCTGGAGGGGTCCTGGAGTCCGGCTCTGGCCCTGCGCACGGCGTTCGACACGGCGGTGATCGCCTCTTCCTGGCCGATGACTCTCTCAGAAAGCCTCTCCTCCATCTGGATCAGCTTCTGGATCTCACCCTCCAGCATTCGGGTAACCGGTACTCCTGTCCACTTGCTCACCACCTGCGCGATGTCTTCCTCGCTCACTTCCTCATTGAGCATTTTGCCGCTCTTCTGCAGTTCGGCGAGGGCTGCCTCGCTTTGGGTCAACTCATCTTGCAGCTTGGGCATCTCGCCGTGCCGCAGTTCCGCAGCCTTTGCCAGGTTGCCTTCCCGCTCGGCGACTACCTCATCCGCCTTCGCCTGCTCCATCCTCGCCTTGATGTCTCGTATCTTGGCGATGGCGTCCTTCTCGCTCGACCAATGGGCCTTCATCCCGGAGGATTTCTCCTTCAGGTCGGCGAGCTCCCTCTGCAGCTTGTGCAGATGCTTCTTCGATGGCTCGTCGGTCTCTTTCTTCAGGGCTTCGGCCTCGATCTCCAACTGCCGCATGCGCCGCTCGACCTCATCGATCTCGGTCGGCATGCTGTCTATCTCTATCCGCAGTTTCGAGGCTGACTCATCGATCAGGTCTATCGCTTTGTCCGGGAGAAACCTGTCTGAGATGTACCTGTCGGATAGCATTGCCGCGGCTATCAGCGCGGAGTCCAGAATTCGTACCCCGTGATGGGTTTCGTAACGCTCCTTCAGGCCTCTGAGTATCGCAACCGTGTCATCGACCCCCGGCGGGTTCACAACAATTGGCTGGAAGCGCCTCTCCAGCGCCGCATCTTTCTCAACGTGTTTGCGGTACTCGTCCAGTGTGGTTGCGCCAACGCATTTCAGTTCCCCGCGCGCCAGCATCGGTTTCAGGAGGTTGGCGGCATCCACCGCCCCCTCTGCTGCCCCTGCGCCGACAATTGTATGCAACTCGTCGATGAACAGGATGATCTCCCCGGCAGACTCCTTGATCTCCTTGAGCACTGCCTTGAGTCTGTCCTCGAACTCGCCCCTGTATTTGGTGCCGGCGATGAGTGAGCCGAGGTCCAATGCCACAACTTTTCGGTTCTTCAGGCTCTCGGGAATGTCTCCGCTTACAATCCTCTGTGCCAAGCCCTCCACAATTGCGGTTTTTCCAACGCCCGGCTCCCCAATGAGAACCGGGTTGTTTTTGGTTCTTCGCGACAGAACCTGCACCACCCGCCTTATCTCCTCGTCTCTGCCGATTACCGGATCGAGCTTGCCCTTGCGGGCCTCCTCAGTGAGGTCTCTTCCATACCTTTCAAGAGCCTGGTACTTCTCCTCCGGGTTCTGGTCAGTAACCCTCTGGCTGCCCCGCACCTCCACCAGCGCGGAGTATATGCTGTCTTTGCTTGCTCCGGAGGTCACCAGCAACCTGCCCGCTGTTCCGGTGTCCTGTGCCGCGCCGATGAGCAGGTGCTCCGTGCTTACATACTCATCCTTCAGCCGCTCGGCTTCGGCAAACGCCTGCTCGAACATGCGGTTCAGGCGCTGGCCCATCTGTGTCCCGGCTCCTGCCGAAATCTTAGGCATCGACTCTATTGCCTCCCGAACCCTGGCAGCCAACTCCTCCGGGTTGATCCCAATCCTCTGTAGGATAGGAGCTACTATCCCGCCGTCCTGCGTTACCAGCGCCAGGAGCAGGTGCTCCGGCTCAACCTGCTGCTGGCCGCTCTCCTGTGCGATATGCTGCGCATCCTGGACTGCGTCCTGCGCTTTGATTGTGAACTTGTCTAGTCTCATCTGTTTCCCCCTGTAGTGGGCAATTCTCGTCCTCTGCTGTAGTATTGGCACGCACACTATATACCCCACTTTGCGTGCTCACACCGGCGCATCGCGCAACCTGAGTGTATAACAGTCAAGTAAACGCACTGCACTACAATCAATTATAGCATGGGAACCCTGGAGTTGAGAATAGTCGTCGTATAGATGTGCGAATTTCGTCATTGATTACCGAGTGGCGAAAAATGACAAGAAAATGTAGAAGGTGTTTGCGTATACGTCGTAGAATAAATAACATACGGTGCGTTGAGGCGCGCAGTCCATTGCGCTTAATCTATTTCGTTATCGTCTCTCGTGCCAGAAGAGGTGGAAGACATGGGTGTAAAAGATCCACCCAAGAACGCGCGGCTGAGCGAACGCAGATGCTCACGGCCCGCAGAGTTGGACGACTACCTTGATGTATATCTCTCGCGCATAGGTAAGAGTCCGCTGTTGTCCTCTCCCCAGGAGTGCGGTTTGGCGGTTCGCGCCAAAGCGGGGGATGAGGTGGCAAAGAACAAACTCATCGAGTCCAACCTGAAGCTGGTGGTCAGTGTGGCCAAGCAGTATACCAGGTGCGGATACCCTCTGGCTGACCTTATCCAGGAGGGCAACATCGGGCTGATGAAAGCTGTTGAGGCGTTTGATCCCGAGAGAGGCTTCCGCTTCAGCACATACGCGGTGGCTTGGATCAAGCAGGCCATCACCAGGTCTATAGAGAAGCAGAGCAGAGCCATCCGCATCCCCAGCTATGTCATACAGTCGGCTCGGAGGCTCAAGAGGGTGGGGTCGGCTTTCGCCAACCTGAATGGTCGGGAACCCACCATAGATGAGCTCTGCGAACAGACCAACATGCCCATCGAACGCTTGAGACGAGTCCTTGAGGCTTCGGAGCCGGTGCTTTCACTGGATGATTACGTCGGGGATGAGGGCAAGACTCTTCTGGTGGAGCGCCTGAACGATGAGAGCGCTACCAACCCCGAGTGTGAGGCGTTGCAGCAGGAGAGCATCGAGATCACTCGGGAGATGGTGAGATGGCTGACTCCACAGGAGAAACTCATCATCGAGCAGAGGTTTGGTATAGTTAGCGGGTCGGCTGCCACGCTTCAGGACATCGGTAAGCAATTGCACATTACCCGGGAGAGAGTTCGGCAGTTGGAGAAGAGGGCTCTTAAGAAACTCCGGGTGGCTATGGGCAGCACTAATATGGATTCGTATTTCTTGGCTTGACGGTCGTTCGTCATTTCTCGGTTGTTCCAGCGTCTGCGATTGGCTTACTACATTGGGGCAGTTTGCCCTCATTCCTCCGCGAGCAGACGTATCTTGGTTCTGGAGAGTCTACTATGAAGACTAACTGGCGAACACTGAGGGGAATGTCGGAAGTTCTGTATGGTGACGTGAAGCTGACTGAACGCGAGGTTGAAGTAGCCAAGATGGTCTTCGGCGGGATGTCGTGCCGGGAGACCGCTGAGAAGATGCTCCTCAGCAAGAGGACAATCGACTCATCCCTGGCGCAGACCTACGACAAACTCGGCGTAAAAGGCAGACGCGAGGCGTTCCAGAAGCTAAAGGAACTCGGCATCATCCCCTGAACCCCGGACAAAGATGTCCAATCGCGAACACCAGGCGCAGAACCCCGCGCCCAGGTGTTTCGGGACTTGAGCCGGAGCGGAAGTCCCGAAACTAATCTTGCCACAAGCGAGGTCTTGTTTCGGGATTTCCGGACGGATGAATGGCTAGCTATCCTATCGGGGCCGCAGTAATCCGTCCTCAAATCCCGAAACACCTTGAAGCTAAAGGAACTCGGCATCATCCCCTGAACCCCGGACAATGATGTCCAGAAGCCTGGACCAGGCGCTACCCATGCGCCTGATCGTCTACTGCGTCGCCGTCTAGCCGTCCGCACCCAGGAAGACTGGCACAGCGAGATTCCGCTGAGCCGCCGGCTTTACGCAAACCCTACTCCGCCAAGTCCACTCCTAGCTTCTTGCTCAGCTTCGCCCGGTATTCCTCGACGGGGGTTGAACTAAGAGCCTTGCACTCCAGCTTCTTCCAGAGCTTCAGGAACTCCACCGCCTCGGTCTTGAGCCTGCGGTCGCGGGCTGGGAGCTGCTCCAGCATCGCGTGTTGCAGGGGGATTCTTGCCGACAGGACGTGCTCCAGGGCCGTCGGGTTGTCTCGGACAGCTCGCTTCGCGCTCTCAAACAGCGCATAGCCCTTGTTGATGGCGGAGGTTGTGAGGTCGCGGCCGTATCCCAGTTTGCAGGATAGAAGCTGGTCTTCCGTGATGGGCTTGTACTCATCCGCAGTCCAGGCTGAGGTGCGCTTCGATGGCATCGGCTGCCAACTCTCAGGCTTGCTGACCAGTTCGATGTATTGCTTGATATGCTTGTCCGCACGACCGTAATAGCTGGCCAGGAACTCGTCCATCCCCTTGTCCGCGTCGAAGTCCGGGTTGCGCAGAAGCTCCATCCAGAGCCAATACCGCAGGAACCCGAACCCCGCCTGGATATCGATCATCGAGTCCACCAGCACTCCCTGCGCTCCGAGCCTCTGGTAAGCCTTCACATTGTCCCGCAGGCTCAGCAGGTCCGTCGGCTGGCCAAGCGACCCGCTCAGCCAGTAGTCATACACAAACACCTTGTCCGCTACTGCTTTCCAGGAAGTGATCTCGGACCCGTGGTTGTAGAACACGTCGTTGATGGGGCCTCGGTCGATGGAATGGCAGAAGCACCGCTCGATGGGGCAGTACCACACCATCACATTCTTGTGAGCTTTGATGTTGCGAGGAGGCCGGCGGGTGTAGGAGTAAGCGAAAGTGCCGATCTTGGTGTTTGGATAGTCCTTTTCGAGAATGGACGCGACCCTGCTCACAAACTCGATATTCAGCCCCGCGAGCCCGCCCATAGGGTTCCACCAGCCCTCGGGGAGTCCCTGCGGCGCCACTCTGCGCGCCCCGTCCCAACCGCCGTACTTCTTCCGCGCGGCATTGCAGTTTTCGCACCGGCAGTAGCCAGTAGTGTCGCTCTGGCCGATGAAGAATGCGTCCGCGTCCGGGTTTGCCTTCATCCATCCCGCCATGGTCTCCGCTGCGGCCTGCGCGACGCCGGGGTTGGTGAGACACAGTTCCAGGTCGCCATCATTGTTGCCTCTGGTATCGCGTTTGCCGTCGATCATGGCAAAGTACTCGGGATGGTCATTGGCATACTTCGCGGCGGGCACCAATTCCATCAGATTATGCGCGAACTTCACCACTTTGTACGACCCACCGTGCTTCTCATCTATCGGGACAACGTGCTGCCTCAACTGGTTCCCGCTGTTGCGGGTGCGGGAGGCGTAATCCTGCGAAAAGTGTTCCCTCCACCAGTCGCTCCAGATGTATCCCGAATACATCCAGGGTTCTCGATACTCAAACGCCGGTAATGCGGAGGTGTTGATCGCCGCCAGCGTGATGGTCTCGGTCTTCGGAACAACGCTGGTATCAGGGGTAAACCACCGGCAGGCGAGATAATCCTCCAATAGCCCGTAGACGCCGTACAGAGTCCCCCTTGGCCGTCCACCGGCAATCACAAGCTTGTCTCCGACAGTCCTGATAATGTAGCCCTCCTGCCCAAGGTCCGGCCAACTTGGCGCAGCGCCGATCTCGGCCAGATACCGGCAGTTCCCCAGTATGATCGCGTGGGCGGGCAGGGGACTGGAGTCTCGGATGATCCCGAGGTCTGCCCCGCTCATTTGCCTGATATGTGAAGCCATTTCCGTCGCCGCGAATTCTTCGGATGGAATCGCGGCTTCCGGAATCACGATCACAAAGTCGCTCTTTCCATTCTCAACCAGTGTCAGCGCATTTGCGGCAACACCGAAGACAAAGGACATCAGCAAAAGGGACAACACAATGTAGATTAGAGCCGCTCGGAGCATAGGTCAGTCACCTCATCGCGAATTAATAGTGCACACTGCCAGGATATAATTCGACTCTGCTGCCGGAAAAACCTGTTTCGTTAGCAGGTAGATGTCTGCAAGATGCAGAACATGGATATTGCTGACTCAGTCCAGTTCGTCGTATGGGTCAACCGAACAAATACTACTATGGTGGAGGAGTAAGATGGTCAGAAGAATCGCTGCTTTAGTTGTAGTGTTGTGTGTTCTCGCTTCAATCGGCGCTCTTGCCGCAGAGAAGAAGTCTGCGCAAGTCATGCTCGGGGGCAAAGTTGTTATCAAGTTTGACCGTGGCATGGGCAAGCAGACCGCGATGGATCGGGCGAAGTTCGCCGCGACCAAACTCAATGCCTACCTTGCCGGGAGCAAGCTTGAGGAGTTCAACATTGTGGCCAAGAAGAACAAGGGCCAGTATGTGGTATCCGCCGGCAAATTCATGGTTGCCGCAATAGACGCCAAGGCAGCCTACAAAGACAAGAATACCAAACCTAGATACCTCGCGCTCAGTTGGGCTGAGAATATCCGAAAGGTAATCAAGGAAGCCAAGCTCAATGGAACCACCGGCAAGCTGAAAGCCACCTACAAATAGTCACAGTGCCTGTCGGCAGAACAATCCAAACCCATCATCCTGAGCCTGTCGAAGGATGCGAACGGACAGCATTTCCGTGGTCGCACGATTCCACAGGCTCAGCGTGATGATGCCTTTCCCCCATATAAACCCCGAAGCCCACAACTCACAACGCGCAATGCGTCCACGCTTGACAGCACACTCTCTCAACCGTTATAAAGTACATGGGTTGAGTTCAACTGAGATTGCTTTGGAGGACGATATATATGCGACGAGCTGTAGTCATCGCGACCGCGTTGGTGTTTGTGCTTTGCACCTGTCTCCTGGCTCAGGACTGGCCGCAATTCCGGGGGCCTTACGCAAACGGGTTCTCCGGAGAAAAGGGCCTCAACAAGAGTTGGAGTTCCAAGAAGCCGCGTCTGCTTTGGCAGGTCAAGATGAGCGATGGAGGCTATGCGGGGCCGTCCGCGGCTGGTGGCAAAGTCTTCATCATCGACCATATCGGCGCTAAGGACTGTGTCCGTGCGCTGGATATCAACACCGGCAAGCAACTCTGGCAGTATCAATACGACGACCCGGCAGGGAACAACTACGGCTTCTCCCGTTCCACACCCGTCGTTAGCGGTGGCAAAGTCTACACAGCGGGACGAATGGGCATAGTGCTGTGTCTTAATGCCGCCAGCGGCAAGCTGTTGTGGTGGAAGAACGTTCTCAAGGACTTCCGAGGCGGAAAGCCCACCTGGGACTACGCCTGGTCGCCGGTTGTTGATGGCAACAAGCTCCTCGTGTGCCCGGGTGGTGGGGCCTCGCTGGTCGCTTTGGACAAGAACACCGGCAAGAAGATATGGAGCACGCCCGGTGGAGAAGCCGCAAACTACTGCACACCTGTGATTGGAAAGATAAACGGCCGCGCTCAGTACGTGTTCTTCACGCAGAAGAACCTGGTAGGTGTCGATGCGGGCAGCGGCAAGCTGGTGTGGAGTTTCAAGTGGGAGAGTGGCTACGATGTTAACGCGGCCAGCCCCATCATTCTGGGCGACTATGTCTTCATCACAAGCGGATACAACCACGGCTGCGCTATGCTGCTCGTGAAAGGGTCAAGAGCAAAAGCAGTCTGGCAGAACACTTCGATGCAGGCGCACTTCAACACCCCGATTTACTACAACGGCTACATCTACGGAACCACTGATATGGGAGGCGCGCTCATTTGCATGGACGCCCGGACCGGTAAGGTGATGTGGCAGAGATCGGGATTTGAAAAAGGCGGAGTCGCGGCAGTCGACGGCGCGGTGATCGCGGTCGATGGCGCCGGTGGGGCGCATGTAGCGGTTGCGTTGAATTCATCAGCGTATAAAGAACTGGGCAGGTTCACCCCACTGGGAGGCCAGTCGTGGACAGCCCCCATCGTGGCGAACGGAAAACTAATCACCCGAAACACCAGCACTTTAGCGTGCTATAGTCTGAAATAACCCGGCGAAACACCCCAGCCCTCTCCCCCGGCCCGGGGGAGAGGCGCTGCCCGAAAGCAGACCCTGGCGGAGCGGGGCTGCGAAAGGGGCTGGGGTGAGGGGAAGCCACAATCCCTGCGAAAAGGCACTTACCCCGAAGCCAACTCTTGAACAGCACGAGCGCTAATACCTCGTTTCATGCGTCATAGTATAGTAGAACCAACGGGAGTAGATGGAGGATTGTGTTAATGCGTAAGTTATTACTGGCGGCGGTGGTTGCCGCCATTCTGATCTCGAGTGCGGTGTACGCTGCGGATTGGCCCGCGTTCCGGGGTCTAGACGGAAGCGGCATAGCTCAGGAGAAGATTCCCAACAAGAATTGGAACCAGAAGCCGCCGACCCTTCTGTGGAAGATTGCACTCACGGACGACGGATATGCCGGGCCTTCCGTTGCCAACGGCAAGGTCTTCATCATAGACCACCAGGCCGGAGGCGCCAAGGACTACGTGCGGGCCCTGGACATCAAGACAGGCAAGGATCTCTGGACCTACGGCTATGACGATGCCACTCAGTCAAACTTCGGGTTTTCCCGCTCTACTCCCGTGTTCAGCGGCGGTATGGTCTACACAGTGAGCCGGTGGGGGATACTGCTGTGCCTGAACGCCACAAACGGCCAGATAGTTTGGTGGAAGAACCTGATCGGCGAGTTTGGCGGCACTCGGCCTGGTTGGGACTATGCCTGGTCTCCGTTGGTTGATGGCAACAAGCTTATCGTTCTGCCGGGTGGACAGAATGCAGGAGTCGTGGCCTTGGATAAGCGCGACGGGAAAGTGTTGTGGCAGACGCCGGGCGAGACACCGGGATATGCCACTCCTTACATTGCCACCATTCTGGGCAAGCGCCAGTACGTTTGTTTCTCGACTAGAAACGTATTCGGGATCGATCCGGATAAGGGGGCAGTCCTGTGGTCTCATCCCTGGAAAGCAGGTCCTGAAGTCAATGCCGCAGCGCCTCTGGTGATTGGGAACAAAGTGTTCATGACCGGTGGGTATGGGACAGGATGCCAGATGATAGAGATCGCCAAGGAAGGCCCGAAGCTGCTTTGGCAGAACAAAGAGATGCAGCTTCACTTTAGTTCGCCGATCCTCTTCAATGGCTACATCTATGGCACAAGCGACCCCGGCGTTCTTGAGTGCCTCGACCCTAATACTGGCGCAGCTCTGTGGAAGCAGCCTGGATTTGAGAAGGGTGGGGTAGTGGCAGCGGACGGAGTGATCATAGCCGTTGACGGCGGCAGTGGCGCTCACGTGATGGTCAAGCTCGCACCGGAAAGCTATCAGGAACTGGGCCGGTTCACCCCGCTCGGCGGACAGTCCTGGACAGCGCCGATCATAGCAAACGGCAAACTGATTACCAGAAACAAAGCCGCCCTGGCGTGCTACGACCTGAAGTAGCAACATGCAATACACCTGCAATTTCGGCAAAGGGAAGTGGAATCCGGACGATTGGCTTATGGTCAAAAGCCCGGATTTCAAGCTTGCCGGTGGATGGGTCCAGCATGAATGCCAGATAACCAACGCTGTTCCCGAGGGCGCTACCCCGGAAGAGATGCAGTCGGCGAGGTCCAGCGAGACATTCACGGGAATGGTTCTCAAGACCATGTTTCGAGCGCCGGTGACCATAGAGTTGGAGGCCGCGTTCGACCACAGAATGTGCCCCCTCATCGTTCTTGCGGGAGAACTGGCGGAGACGGACCTGGGTGTGCCCGAATACAGGCAGGATACGCAGATTGTGGTATATGATGAGGGCTCAATAGTGTGGTCACGGCCTATGTATGCTACCGGCCCCAAGTTGCTGAAGCTTGCCTGGCTTGGCCTTGACCTGAAAGCTCACGACAAGCACCGTCTGCGCGTGGAAGTCACTGGAAAGGCGATAGCGGTGACACTGAACGGCCACACGTTCGGCTGCACAGACGAGTGCATACCCGAGGAGTTCTACGTCGGTATAGCCGGCTGCGAGGGCATCAATCGTTTCTACAGCTTCGCCGTGGCTCCCAGCGAATAGCTCGTATCGTGTAACACAGACTACTTGAGGTGACCAAAATGCTCGTCAAACTCGTAGTATCAGTGATTGCCATTATCGTGATGCTCGCAGCCTTCGCGCGGGCCGAGACAAAGCAGCCGGAGATAGCCTGGCGGATGGATCTCTCGGACAAGTCCTTCGCCGATAAACTCACTGGCAAGAGTCTGTTTCTGAATCCTGGAAACCGCGAGACCAACGAGAACTTCAGTGTCACCGTCGCTGACGGAGTATTGCGGATCACGGCCAAGTACGGGATAGACGGCGTCAACCAGGGTGACAACGTCCACTTCGACCTTCCCATAGGTGGTTCCATCGATCTCACCAAGTTCCCGGTCTTCGAGGTCGAGTGGCGGACAACCGCACCGAAGCCTGCCGGGTGTCTTCTGGTCCAGAACACGTGCGTCACCAGGACTGGCGACGATGCCAGCTCCTACTACTACCCTTCCTGCGGCGCCACCAACGAGTGGCACACCGATACAAATCAGTTCGTCCCCGACGCGAGCTTCCCAACCAGCGGGACGCCGGTTACCTTGAAGTCTGTCTACCTCGCAATATACGCGTGGGCCAATTCATACCCCGGCGAATACACCCTGGAGATTCGTTCTTTCAAGATTCGTGGCTTCAACGAGGCCGAGGCTGCTGCGGACGCCCCCAAGGTAGAGGTCTTCAAGAACTTCAAACAGATTCCAGCCACTGGCCCGCTGGTCGAGGATGTCTTCCCATTCGGTCCGTGCGGCTACTGCCGTGGGCCCGAGGGGTATGAGTCTTGGTATGACAACGATGTTCGCTGCCACACCACGGTGAGCACATTCCACTACAGCCAGTTCCCGGACGAGAAGGGAGTTTCCAGGAGTGTCCCGGCTTCGGACTATGTCGCATTCAGGAAGCGTGAACTTGAACCTGCCAAGGCTCGTGGTCTCTACATTATGCCGATGCTTACGTTGCCCGATGTTGTTCGGACTGGCGGGGTCGAGTCCCTCCCGTGGCTTCGCGACTACGCTGCCACCCTGGCCAAAGCATTCAAGAACGAGCCTTATCTAGCCGGTTGGTTTATCGGCGATGAGACATCGGATGACTTCCTCTGGGGCATTGCCGCGACGGGGGACGCGCTGCATCGGGCTGACCCCAGCAAGTTGGCAATGTATAACCACTTCGGCATCGAGCGGATAATGCGCTTTGAGCCTTACCTGAATATGGTTATGACGGACTACTACCCCATCCACACCACCAAACGCGACCCGTGGGGATACGCCAAGTGGTGCCGGACGCTTTCAGAGAAGACCGACAAGCCGCAATGGATATTCATACCGGCGTTTGGGCAGTCGGATTGGTTCAAGACCGATAGTTCCTATGCCTATCCTACCCACGCCGAGCTTCGCCTGATGAGCTACCTCGCCCTGGCTAACGGCATCAAAGGCATCACCTACTTCCTCTACAGCACGCCGAACATGTTCCCCGGGGTCTTCGATCAGATCGGCAACGCGCTTCCACTGGACGATCCGATTGTAAAGGATATATCGGAAATGGGCGAAAAGATGATAGAGATCGGCCCGTTCCTGCTCAAGACCAAGCTTCTGCCCCTCAAAGCCGCATCAGCCACCCCGGCGGATGCCAGCGGTCTGAGCGTGGGCGTGCGACAGTCGAACGAAGGGAAGTTCGTGGTCGTGGTGAATCAGAGCGTGGACAAGGAACAAGGCGGGAACGTCAACATCAACATCGATGACTATGCGGGCGATGCAGCCATGTACGACCTCTATACTCTGAAGCAATTGACCAAACCTGGAGAGACTCGATTCGAAGTCGCCCCCCTGGCTCCTGGCGACGGGCGCATTTACTACCGTGGCAACAAAGATCGGTTTGAGGCTGTCAAGAAGATGATGCTTCAGAGGCGCGCGCTTGAGATAGTCCGAGTGGCCAATCTGGACAGGCTGGTGGCCCAGCGGTGGGGGATGGATGTGAAGGCAATAGACGCCCAGTTTGCCAAAGCGAAGTCGGCAGCCCGCACCGGTGGCACCGCGCAGGCCCAGAAAGCCGAAGATATGGTTGCGGCGATTGTGAAGGGCGATAGCGATATGGCCAAGTGCCGCAGAGTCCTGGCCGATGCCAGAATGACCCTGGGCCGCGCCTACCTTACCGTCCACAGCGGCTACAACACCGCATGGCCCGGCTGCGAGGCGATGCTGGATGCCCCGATCAATCTCTGGAACCAGTTCGGCCCGCTGCAGGAAGATTACTACCTGGGCAAGAAAGACGGCCTTACCCCCAAGCTCCAGCAGATCCTGACCGATGCTCAAGCCCTCCTGGATAAGGCCAAGACCAGCAGGACGGACAAGTAGCAGACACAACGCCTCTCCCCGACCTGGCGGGGAGAGGCCTTGCCCGAAAGCAGACCCTGGCGAAGCGGGGCTGCGAAAGGGGCTGGGATGAGGGGTATAGACTAACCTTTCGGGGTATTATCCACCGTCGCAAACGGACTACTCCGCAAACCTTGCCCTCACGAAATCCCTTATTTCCAGTTCTTCCGGTATCGGCTGCTTGGCTCCGCAGCCTATCATCTGCTCGATCTCTTCCACCTGCTCGCACAACTGCGCCAACTCGCGCGGGGTCATTGCGCAGATGTGGTCGGTGCCCGGCATATCCCTGCTCATGGTGAAGTGCTTTTCCAACACCCTCCCTCCGAGAGCCACCGCCGCAAGGCACGCGCTGAGCCCGATCTGGTGGTCGGAGTACCCTATCACGTGCCCCGGAAACGCCTCCGCCAGAGTGCCTATGCACTTCAGATTCGCCTGATCCGGCTTGGCAGGATACTGCGTTGTGCAATGGAGTATCGCGATATCCCCGATCTTGTCCAGTCTGGCCAGAGATTGCTGTATCTCCTGGATGGTAGCCATGCCGGTAGACAAGTAGACCTTCTTTGTCGTACCGGCGTTGGCATTCACTGTATCCAGAATGGCGCAATTGGTCATCACGCCGCTGGCGATCTTGATAGACTTGCAGCCGACTTCCTCACACAGAAACTTCGCGCGCTCCGCGCTGAACGGCGCACTCATGAACTCGATTCCCAGGTCCTCCGCCATTTTCTTGAACTCGAAGTGTTTGGCGTCGGGAACCGCGACCCTGTCGAACCATTCGCGCTCGGGGTCGTCCGCGGGGAACTGGTCGCCGGTGTAGGACTGGAACTTGGCAATGTCCGCGCCGCTCTGCGCTGCCAGTTCCAGCATCTTGGCGGCGATATCCCACGCGCCGTGGTGGTTCTCACCAATCTCTGCAATGATGGTTGTCTGCCGGCTCATCTCTCTACCCCTTCAGCTTCTTGATAGCGGCCTTGGTGGAGTCCACCAGGTAGGCGATGGTGTTGTCTTCGATGCCGCTCCACCACGGGAAGCTGAACGAGTTGTCCCACCACTTGTCGAGCACGGGGCAGTCCTGGTCCCCGAAGCCCATCTTCTGGAACAGTGGGAACCGGTATAGAGGGTAATACTGCACGATAGCGCGTATCTTGTACTCGTTTACCAGAATATCCATCAGGTCGTTGCGGTCCTTGCCGAACTTGGAACCATCGAAGTGCAGCACGAACTGATGGTACAGGTGCTTGTATCCCGCGGGAACCTTGGCGAATGTGATCTCCGGAGTGTCTGCCATGGCGCCGATGATCATTCTGGCCTGTGTGATTAGGGTCTCGTTCACGGCGTCCAGAGTCTTGAGTTCCGCGCTGCCGACCGCGCACTGCGCTTCGCCGAGGCAGTAGTTGTTCGGCCATACTCCCTCGATGTCGATGTCGCAGACGCTCATCGCGGGAACCCAGTATCGCTCGCGCTCGTAGTCGAAGCCGCGAATGCCGTTGTGGCGGATGCCCGGGACCAGCTTGGCGTCTGCGTCAGCCTTGACTGTGAGGATCCCGCCCTCGCCGAGGGTGGTGATATTCTTAGCGCCGTGCCAGCTAAAGCAGCCAAAATCACCGAACGTGCCGACCTTCTGGCCGTTGATGGAAGCGCCGGGAGCCTGGGCGCAGTCTTCCACCACGCGCAAGTTATGCTTCTTGGCTATAGCCATCACTGCAGCCATATCCACGGGCATCCCCAACAGGTGCACCACAACAATCGCCTTCGTTTTTGGGGTTATCTTCTTCTCGATATCTTTGGGGTCGACAACCCAGGTCTTGGGGTCGATATCGGCCCAGACTATCTTCGCGCCGGTCGAGCCAAACGGAATGGCGGTAGCGCAGAAAGTATAGGCCGGGATGATGACCTCATCCCCTGGCCCGACTCGACACAGGATCGCGGACAACTTGAGCGCGTTGGTGGCATTGTCCACGGCAAACGCGTGGTTCGCGCCCAGATACTCCTTGACGTCCGCCTCAAACTGTTTCATGAACCCGCCCTGGGTCTGCCCTTCGGTGTCCCGCATTACTTTGAGGACGGCCTTTATTGCGTCCTCGGAGTATCCGTGCATCCTGCCGGGAAACGGTACCTTGTAGCCGGCCACTGTGCCGCGCCCGCTGGCGTCATCTGTCTTGATCTTGCCTGTAGCCATCCTGATTCCTCCGATTGTTCTTCGCATTGGTAGATTTGGGATTCTGTGATAACAGTGGCGAGCTAAGCCGCCAACCGACTTGTTCTAGCCAAGAAGCTTGTACAACACCAGGTCACGCCCTTCACGAATGTGCGCCCGCGCCACGCTTTCGGCCTTTTCCGGGTCGCCCGCTTCCAGTGCGTCCACAATATGGCCGTGGAGCACGGCGCCCTGACCTTGCCTGTCGCTCCTGGGGAAAAGTTGCGATGAGGATAGCGAGACCAGGTCCCGGAACTGCCACGTTTCCGACTGAAAACAGATCGGGTTCGCGAACCGGATCAGACGGCTGTTGCCGCATTCCCGCACAAGCCTTTCGTGGAACGCGATCTCTTCGTCATCCGGCCCGTCCCCCTGTTTGTCCAGGTCTGTAGCCAACTCTCTCAGATCAGCCAGCGCCTCTTCCGATATCCTGGGGGTCAGCAGCCTTGCCGCCATCCCTTCAACCATCTCGCGCACTTCGTATACTTCTATGATGTCCCTGAAAGTGACCTCACAGACGATCCGAGTGCGGGAACCCACGCGCTTTACGATTCCCTCATTCTCCAACTCGACCAGAGCCTCGCGCACGGGGGCACGACTGACGTGAAGCATGTCGGCGATCTGACGCTCAACCACGGCTTCCCCGGGCTTCAGTTCGGCCTTGTAGATCATCTCACGGATGCGGCGGTACACTTCTACTCGCAGGTTCTTTGTCGGAACCTTGCGAGGCAGTCCCGTCGGTTGCTCTGTGTTTCCCACTTTACCTCCAACTGTTAGGCCCCGCTACCATCGGTAAACCTGCGGTCGACCATTCTTCCGTAATTCTAACCAATGAGTGGTTGCCTGTCAATGCCGCTGGACAATTCGTGTGGCGTGGAAATCCTGTGGAGTTCTGGGTTGTGAGTTCCGGGGCCCTATGTTCACTAGCGCGCTGACAAGCCAGGCCGGTTTCGACTACGCTCAACCGGCGTTGCTGTTCGTAGAGCGAAGTCGAAACGGATAACAGCGTAATACCTGCGGTTTTGACTACGCTCAACCGGCGGTGTCGTCCGTAGAGCGAAGTCGAAACGGACAGCGGCGTGCTATACACGATTTCGACTGCGCTCAACCAGACTTGTGGCCTCGTGAACATTGACAATTCCCCATTCTCGGACTATACTTTTATGATGTATCTGGAGACCTGCTTTGGGGGAGGGGACGGAGATGCTCTCTTCCCTCTTTTGTCGTTTGTCTCCGTAAGGTAAACTATGGTGCGAGCCTGTGTTTGAGGCCCTTTCCGACAAACTGCAGAACGTGTTCAAGAAGCTGCGTAATCGCGGTGGATTGACCGAACAGGAAGTAAGCGAGGCGCTGCGGGAAGTCCGGTTGGTGCTTCTCGAAGCTGACGTCAACTTCAAGGTTGTCAAAGACTTCGTGGCTCGGGTGAAAGAGCGCGCTATCGGAACGGACGTGCTGCAGGGGCTGAACCCTGTCCAGCAGGTCGTTAAGATAGTCAACGAAGAGTTGATAGCGCTTCTGGGCGGCGCACAGGCGAAGCTCAAGGTGGCCGACAGGCCGCCTAGCGTTATCATGGTTGCGGGTCTGCAGGGTTCGGGTAAGACTACTACGGTAGCCAAACTGGCCCTGAGCTTGCTGAAACAGGGGAAGCGTCCGCTGATGGTCGCCGGTGATGTCTATAGGCCTGCGGCTATCAAGCAGTTGCAGACCCTGGGCGAGCAGGTTGGGGTAGAGGTCTTCGAATCCGGCGACAAGAACGACGCGGTCGTAGTCGCAAAGGGCGCGATGGCCTACGCGGCCAGAAACGGCCATGACCCTATACTGATAGACGTTGCAGGTCGGCTCCACATCGACGAAGAGATGATGTCGGAGCTGAAGCGGCTTCGTAAGGCTGTAGACATAACAGAGGTTCTGCTGGTTGTCGATGCGATGACTGGGCAGGACGCGGTCAATGTGGCGAGCCAGTTCAACGAGGCTCTCGACATAGACGGCGTGGTGCTCACGAAGATGGACGGCGACGCCAGAGGCGGAGCCGCGCTGTCGGTGAAGTCGGTCACGGGTAAGCCTATTAAGTTCGTAGGCACGAGCGAGAAGCTCGACGGCCTGGAGCCGTTCCATCCGGACCGAATGGCATCGCGGATACTCGGAATGGGCGATGTGCTGAGCCTGATAGAAAAGACTCAGCAGAACGTTACCGAGCAGCAGGCCATCGATATGGAGCGCAAGTTCAGGGAGAACCGGTTCGACCTGAACGACTACCTTGAGCAGCTTCAGAGAATGAAGCAGATGGGCCCTCTGGACCAGATCCTGGGGATGATCCCGGGAATGGGCGGTCTGACCAAGAAGCTCAAGGACGCCAAGGTAGACGAAAAGCAGATGGCCAGAGTTGAGGCAATCATCTGCTCGATGACGAAGGATGAGCGAAGCGATCCGACCATTCTGAACGCCAGCCGCCGCAGGCGAATAGCATCTGGCAGCGGGACTACCGTGCAGAATGTGAACGAGCTGATGAATCAGTTTGCGGAGATGAAGAAGATGCTTCGCGCATTCACCGGCGCGGAAGCGTCCGGGAAGAAGCGAGGCAAAATGCCTCAATTTCCGATGTTCAAGTAGCTATCTATCCCTCTCCCCTCGCAAGGGGAGAGGGCTGGGGTGAGGGGTCTCGCAACTCAGAACCCAGAACTCACAACTCAGAACTCACATGGAGGGTATCTTTGGTTAGAATCAGACTCAGAAGAATGGGCGCGAAGAAGCGAGCGTTTTACCGAATAGTTGTTGCGGACCAGCATGCGGCGCGCAACGGCCGGTTCATTGAGAACATAGGCACCTATGATCCCAACACCGACCCGCCTACGCTCAAGCTGGACGTTGACAAGGCAAGCGCTTGGCTCGCGAAGGGCGCGCAGCCGTCGGATACAACTCGTGGACTGCTCAAGAGGCAGGGCCTGCTGGGTGGAATGACCCCAAAGGCATCGACCGAATAGTCTTAGCTAGGAGAACATCAGCTTGGAAGAACTGATAGGGATTCTGGTCAAGGCTTTGGTGGATAAGCCTGACGCGGTGAACGTGGAAGCTGTCGAGGACGGCGAGACTATTACCTATGAGGTAACGGTCGATCCGGACGATCTGGGCAAGATCATCGGCAAGCAGGGGCGTGTAGCAAATGCGCTTCGCACGGTGGCCAAAGCTGCGGCAGTCAAAGAGCACAAGAACGTCAATGTGCGTATACTGCCATAGGCTCGATGACTGGGATGGACGACTATATCACAATCGGTAAGGTTGTGGCGCCTTTCGGGGTGCACGGGGAAGTGAAGGTGATAATACTCACCGAGTTTCCCGAGCGTCTCTCCAAAGGTAACACGGTGACGTTGCGCTATCCGGACGGCAAGTTCGTGGAAACCGCGATCAACGCCAGCCGCCCGAACAAAGGTGGCCTGCTGATTGGCTTCGAGGGTCCAAAGAATCGCTGGGAAGCCGCTGAGCTTAGGGACGCTGAGATAGTCATCGAGCGCGGTGATGTGAAGAAACTGCCCAAAGACCAGTTCTACTTGTTTGAACTGGTTGGCTTGCACGTGGTCACCGACGACGGCAGGGAATTGGGAGTGGTCGAGGACGTGCTGCAGGGCGGCGCGAACGATGTCTACGTTACCAGCGAGGAAATCTGCATTCCTGCCATAAAGCAGGTTGTTAAGTCTATTGATGTTGAGGCCGGTAAGATTCTGATACATCCTATCCCCGGTCTCTTGCCGGACGATTAGGTGCGCATTGAGATCCTGACGACCTTTCCGGAGATTATCGATGCTGTGGCATCGCAGAGCATCATCGGCAGAGCGCGCGAGAAGGGTATAATCGAGCTGGAGTCCGTGAACCTGCGGGACTTCACGCACGATGCCCATCACAGCACGGATGACTCGCCGTATGGCGGGGGACCCGGGATGGTGATGAAATGCGAGCCGGTATTTGAGGCAGTTGAGTACCTGAACGCCAGGGTCAGTGGCAGGAGCAGGATACTACTGATGACCCCGCAGGGCAGGCGTTTCGACCAGGCGATGGCCGAAGAGCTTGCCGGCGAAGAGCACATTGTTATAGTGTGTGGTCGGTACGAGGGCTTCGATGAGCGCATCCGCGAGGAGTTGGTGACCGACGAGATCTCCATCGGGGACTATGTGGTTACCGGCGGAGAGTTGCCCGCGCTTATCGTCGCCGAGGCCGTGGCAAGGCTTATTCCGGGAGTTCTGGGGGACGATGCGTCGAGCAGTTGGGAGTCATTTTCCAGCGGCTTGCTTGAGTATCCGCAGTACACCCGCCCTGCGGAGTTCAGAGGCAGGCGCGTCCCTGACGTGCTGCTTTCCGGAAACCATGCGGAGATAGAGAAGTGGCGGCGGCGTCAGGCGATTGAGAGAACATTTCGGCGGCGGCCGGACCTGCTGGAGACGGCAGACCTTACGCCGAGCGATATAGGCTACGTGGAAGAACTGAAGAAGAGTAAGGATGGCTAACCATCGCGATTGTGGTGGCGAATGCCATTTGGAGGAGGATGTAGTTGCAGCTTATTGAGCAGATAGAATCCGAACAAATCAGGACAGACACTCCGGTGTTTGGACCTGGAGACACAGTGCGCGTGCACACTCGCGTCATTGAGGGTGGCAAGGAGCGCATACAGGTCTTCGAAGGCGTTGTGATCGGCAAGAAAGAGGGCGGCATCAGGGCAGCGTTCACGGTCCGCAAGATTTCTCATGCCGTTGGAGTTGAGAGAACGTTCATGCTTCATTCTCCGCGTATCGCGAAGATCGAGGTGACACGAAGAGGCGCAGTGCGACGAGCGAAACTCTACTACCTGCGTGGCAAGGTTGGTAAGGCGGCCAAGATCAAGGAACGCCAGGACGCCAGATAGCAATGAATGGGCACAGCCTGGCAGCAGTTTTCGCGATTGTCGTGGTCCTGCTGGCCATTTGGTATGTGTTGAGGAATAACGGCCACCCGGCTGTGAGATACATGGCCGGGTTGTCGCAGACTTTCGGCATCGCCATCGGGCTGCTATTCCTGGTTATCTGGCCGTTCATCGTTCAGGTCTTCTACATACCATCAGGTTCCATGCTTCCCACAGTGCGTGAGGGGGACCGGTTGGTGGTGAGTAAGTTCACGTACCGATTCCGTGCGCCCGTGAGGGGTGAAGTGGCTGTGTTCATGGCTCCCAAAGAGGCTTCCGTGGGTGATGGCGACCCCAAAGGGCCTCAGGAGCATGAGTTCATAAAGCGGGTAGGTGCCTGCCCTGGCGATGTTGTCCGCATTTCAGCGGCCTACCTCATCGCCGGGACACTGGAGTTCAACCACGATGAGGTCAGGCTCGCTCTGGCCCGAAGTCTCGGCAAGCCCGAGGAAACCCCGCTGAAATTGACCGAAGAGGGTGCCATTTTCGGTGGCCAGAAGATAGACAAGGGACAACTGTCGAAAGCTTTGACAGGCTTCCCGCACACGCCGATAACAGTTCACCCCGGGACACTCTACATTAACGGCAAGGCTGTCAACGAACCCTATTGCCTTGAGGACTGTGCGGACCCATACCCGTTGCCCGGTCAAACCCCCGAGTGGAACTATTACGACAATGGCCTGCCCGCAGTCAAGATTCCATCCGGCAAGTACCTGATGCTGGGGGATAACCGCAACGACTCGGACGATGGCCGGAGTTGGGGCCTTCTGGAGAGAAAGCGCTTTTCAGGTAAGGCGTGGCTAGTGTTCTGGCCAGCCAAGCGAGTTCGTACGATCAAGTAACCCGTCGGCGGGGAGGATGCTTTGAGCGAGTCACGGCCGAGGAAGAGGCTTTTTGTGGTGCTTCTGTCAGTTGCGATCGCGGGAGTTGTCTTGTGTTTTGGCCTCCTGATCGTTGCTGGGGTCACGCTGAAGTCCTACTACATTCCCTCGACGGCAATGAGTCCGACACTAGTTAGGAATGACCACCTGATGGCCAACACGGCTACCTACGACTTCCGAGAGCCGAAGCGTGGGGAGGTAGTTGTATTCCTTGCTCCAAAGCAGGCCGCGCCTGACGGGGTAGAACGCGAGTTTATCAAACGGGTGATCGCGGTTCCGGGCGATGTGGTGTGTATCGCAGCAGGGTACGTGCAGGCGGGAAGTGAACGCTTCGATCATTCGATGCTCCGACTGGCTCTGTCGGATCGTGTCAAAGATGGGCAACAGGGCTTTGTGACGTTCACGCCTCGCTGCGTCCTGGTTGACGGCGAAGTAGTTTCGAGCAAAGACCTGGAGTCGGCCCTCGGTCTGAAGTCAGGCGCATCGATCAAGATAGTGCCCGGGGCAGTCATACTGAACGGCAGAGTATTGGATGAGCCGTATGTGGCCGAAGACCCGGACATGGACTATCCGGTTCTTGCTGACGATCAGTTCCGGACTCGGCGTGAGTGGCTGACTCAGGAAGACGGCAAGTCCGCCGTTCGCATTCCACCTGGGCGGTTGCTCGTGGTGGGAGACAACCGGAACAACTCCAACGACAGCCGGTTCTGGGGTCTGCTGGAGCGCGAAAGAGTTACCGGGAGAGCATGGTTCATATTCCGACCTTCGAGTAGATGCGGACTGATCAAATAGGACCGTCGGCGTTGTGTTAGCCGACCGAGAGGTGTTATGAACGAGATGGGGTTGATGGAAAGGCTGGCAAATCTCAGCCTGCCGACCGTTGTTATTACGGTCCTGGTTCTGCTGGGTATCAGGTTTGCCCTGGGCAAGCACCCGAACAAGGTTGTCAGGGGCATAGCCGAGACAGCCGAGTCACTCGCCATAGCTATGGCGCTTGTGTTCCTCCTGATCAAACCGTTCATCGTGCAATCGTTCTATATCCCCTCCGACTCCATGATGCCGACCCTTCGCCAGAGAGACCACCTCATGGTCAACAAGTTCCTCTTCCGGTTCCGGGAGCCCAAGCCTGGCGAGATCATAGTCTTTCGAGCGCCGGCGGAAGCAAGCCAGGACCACATGGAACACGATTTTATCAAGCGCGTGGTCGCAGTTCCGGGTGACGTCGTCAGGGTGACCGGCGGGTACTTGCAGGCAGGAGAGGAACAGATCCATCACCAGACCCTTCGCCTGAGCCTGTCGGGGTATGCAGAACGTGGAAAAGATGGTTTTGTGAAACTGACCGATAGCGCAGTCCTCATGGACGGCAAGCCCATTCCCAAGTCAGACCTGGAGTTCGCTCTTGGTCTGAAGCCAGGCACCCCGCTCAAGTTCGTGCCCGGCAAGGTCATAGTCAATAACAAGACTTTGGACGAGCCATTCATAGCAGAGGACCCGGACCAGGACTATCCGATATTGACTGAGGACCCATATTCAGGCAATCCGACTCCGAGGACGCCACAGGAATGGCTCACCGATGACAACGGCAAGACCGCCGTTCGGATTCCACCGGGGCGTCTGCTGGTTATGGGTGACAACCGAAACAACTCCAATGACGCGCGCTTCTGGGGCCTGCTTGAGCGAAGCCGTGTCATGGGCAAGGCCTGGATCATTTTCTGGCCTCTCAACCGGATACGATGGATCCATTAGTTTGCCTGCAATACGAACTTCATGTGCGTGAACAAGGTTATCGCTTCATTGCGGGTGTAGACGAAGCAGGCAGAGGGCCACTGGCCGGCCCGGTGGTTGCCGCGGCGGTCATTCTGCCCGATGGTTTCGATCCCAGCTATGTCGATGACTCCAAGAAGCTTTCGCCGGCTCAGCGCGAGGTTCTCTGCGGCACGATTCACGCGCAGGCGATTAGCGTAGGCGTGGGCGTCGTTTTCCCCGAGACCATAGATCGGGTAAACATCCTCCAAGCCACCTACCTCGCCATGCGCCAGGCCATCGCCGCTCTGTTGACTCCCTGTGATTACATCCTGGTGGACGGTCTGCCTGTGCCCGATCTGGGCGCTCCCAGCCTCGCGATTGTGCAGGGAGACGGCAAAAGCGCATCCATCGCGGCTGCTTCGATTGTCGCGAAGGTTCACAGAGACGCAATGATGGTGGAACTGGACGGTAAGCATCCGGGCTATGGTTTCGCGCGCAACAAAGGATATGGTAGCGCGGACCATCTGGAAGCGCTTTCGAGGCTCGGGCCTTGCCCTTGCCACAGGATGTCCTTTGCCCCCGTGGCGGAAAGGAACCCTCTTTGGAGACTCCCCGGTCTCGACTAGGCAGGAGTGGAGAGATTGCCGCGGCAGCGGAGCTTGGACGCCAGGGCTATCGCATCATTGGGTCCAACTACCGCACCAAGCGAGGTGAGTTGGACTTAATCGCCCGCCATGGAGATAGTATTGTCTTTGTGGAAGTCCGAAGCAGAAAGAGCAGCACATTCTGCACACCGGCGGAGTCTGTAACGTGGAGAAAGAGGCAGCGGATGATCGCTGCCGCCGAGGATTATCTTATAGAGAAGAGCATTTCCGATACTCCATGCCGCTTCGATGTGGTGGAAGTGGACTTAAGTGGCAGGCATCCGGTGGTCTCGCAGGTTATTCAGGACGCCTTTTTTGTGGAGAATTAGCCCTATTCGCTAGAATTATCCCTAACAACTATTGACAGAACAGCGACAATGTCGTATCATTCACTTCAGAGAGAAATCCCAACACCGCAGAAGATTTGCGCTTAACAAGGAGCTAGAAGGCGTTGAGAGAGAAGATACTGATTGTCGAAGACGAGGCGGCCATCGCCGAATCGGTGGCATATGCACTGCGGACTGAAGGTTATGATGTTCAGATCGCCGAAGACGGGCTTGCGGGCCTTTCAGCAGTAAGAACTTTCGGACCTGGTCTGATCATTCTTGACCTGATGCTCCCCAAACTTGGTGGTTTTGACTTCACACGGCTTGTCCGGAAAGAGTCCAGCGTGCCCATCATCATGCTGACAGTCAAAACCGAGGAAATAGACAAGGTAGTCGGCCTTGAACTGGGCGCGGACGACTACGTGACCAAACCCTTCGGTATGCGCGAACTGCTGGCGAGAGTCAAGGCAGTGCTCAGGCGCATCGAGACCGCGCGAAAGCGCGAAGACGAGCAGTATCACATGCGGGTCGGCCGGATAGAGATGGACGTTGCCCGCAGAGTGGTAAAGGTCAATGGCGAGGAAGTGCACCTGCCGCTCAAGCAGTTCGAGCTGCTGAAAGTGCTTATGGCCAATAAGGACCGAGTCCTTACCCGGGAAGAGCTGATCAAGGCTGTGTGGGACACGTCTTCAGACAGCGAGTCCGGGTCGCTGGACGTGCACGTTCGCTGGCTCCGTGAGAAAATCGAAGAGAACCCGAGCAGACCGGTGTATATTCGCACGGTCAGAGGTATTGGATACAGGATAGTGGACATCGGCGAGGAGTAGGGTCGCGTCGCTGATTTGAGTTGGATACGACGAGTCTGCCGATGACGGTGAGCTTGCTGGTCCGAGTTGGACCTTGAGCGCTCCAGGGGTTGCGGCAGACTCGTTTGCGTACCAGACTATGCGGGCTGAATGGAGGCTGAGATGTCGGTTGAGGTTGTAGACGGAATCAGAGCGGACGCCGTGATCAACAACCTGGTTGATGGCGTTATCGCTGTAGATAGCAGTCGGACAATTGCGCTGGTCAACCCATCAGCCGAGATTATAATGGAGCGCGGCGCCGCATCGGTGCGTGGCCGGAAGATCGAGGAGGCAGAATTGCACCCCGAGATTGTCCGGGTGGTTCTGGAGTGTGTTGAAACCGGCGCGCCCACCGAAACAGAAGTTAAGCTGGGCGGATGGCCTCATCGCTTCATCAGCGTTACCACCAGGCCGGTATTCGACCAATCGGGCGATCTGAGCTTTGCGATGGTCAACCTCCACGACATCACCCGCGTTCGCCAGTATGAAAACGCTCAGCGGGAGTTTGTCGGCAACGTGAGCCACGAGCTAAAGACCCCACTCACCGCTGTTCGGGCGACTGCCGAGGTCCTGTTGTCGGGAGCGAAGAACGATGAGGTCCTTTCCGAGAGGTTCCTCAACACTATCATCTCGGAATCAGACAGGCTCGCCACGCTCGTTGATGAGCTTCTGGAACTGGCCAGGCTCGATGCCGGTATGGCGCTGTCCAACCAGAAGGTAGCTGGGGTCCTGGACATCGCCAACCGAGCGGCCAAAGCGGTCTCCCAGATTGTGACGGACCGCGGCATCTCTCTCAAGATTCACATCGATCCCAATCTCTCCACATTCTGCGACGATGTCCAGATGGTTCTGGCTCTGCGAAACCTCATCGAGAACTCCGTGAAGTACTCAAACGATGGCGGGAAAGTGGACGTTCGGGCGGAGGTGGATGGAGACATGCTGCTGATACGCGTTCTGGACGCAGGCATTGGGATCGCCAAGAAAGACCTCGATCAGATATTCGAGCGCTTCTACAGGGTCGATAAGTCCAGAGGGCGTGTCACCGGAACCGGTCTGGGCCTAAGCATTGTGAAGAGCATCGTGGAGGCCCACGGAGGATCTGTGCTGGTTGAGTCCAACCTCGGCCACGGCAGCACATTCACCATCGCTCTCCCCAACACTTGGACCGCCGCGGACGTCTAGTTCTCTGGATGTGAAAACGACAAAGCTGCCTCCCACCAAGGGGACTCCAACCGGGAAGCCACCAAAGATCAGCAACAGCCTAGCGCTTGGCGGCGGCTGATGCGAGCGACGGTTCGGGAAGCGATCTGACATCCTCCACGAATGACTCCATCGAGCGAGACAGGCTTCCCAACACAACCGCCCATTCGCGCAGGTGATCTTTCCCACTTTGCGTGAGCTTGTAAGTGTGGCGCGCAGGCCCATTGCCGCTTGTGTCCCATTCGGAAGTCACGTGCCCCATTATCTCCAGACGCTGAAGCGTTCTGTAGAGAGCTCCTCGGTCGATCTCGGCGTCCGTGAGGGCATGTTGCTGCAGATTGACTGCCAGTTCATATCCGTATGCGGGTCCTTCTTTCTCCAGCAAGTAAAGGACCACCGGCTCTACGAATCTATACAGATTGCCCATGGCGCAAGTGCACGGGCGTTTGCCGGCGTGGCGGAGGCAGTTCCCTCGAGGCATTGTCTAGCTCCTTGTCGATTGAAGCTGCGGTATTTCCCATCAAGTGACACCACAGCCCATAGCCGTATTATACCACTCGGACTACACATCTGCACCACAGATGTTAGTTGCATCCAGTGAAGATTCATGGAAGAAGCGGTTGCCGGTGATGTGATTTCGTGGTATAGTATAGATGTCACTTACATCTAGCTCCGTGGAAAGGTGGGCTGTTACCGACTATGTACGACCCCAAACTGCTGGATCATTTCACCAACCCTCGCCACGTAGGGATGATTGAGGAGGCAGACGGCGTGGGTCTGGTTGGGGGCCGCAGTTGCGGGGACTTTATGTGTATCAGCATAAAGGTAGAGGACTGGAAGATCATCGACATCAAGTTCCTGTGCAGGGGCTGCCCGGCGGCAATCGCAAGTGGGAGCGCAACCACTGAGATGGTCTTCGGGAAGCTGCTGGAATATGCCATGCACATCACCCCGGAAGACGTCTCCAAGTACCTCGCGGGTCTGCCCGAGGACAAAGCGCACTGCTCCAACCTGGGCGTCGACGCGCTTCGCTACGCGATGGCCGATCACCTGGGGCTGTTGCCCAGTTAGGAAAAGGGCGCACGGTTGTATGAAAGAGGAAAGACATGAAGATTGCGGTTTCTGCAACAGATAGAGGCCCGGGGGTCCCAGTCGATTCCCGATTTGGCCGAGCGAGTTGTTTCATGGTTTGGGATTCGGAGTCCGAGGAGTGGCAAGCGCTGGACAATTCCCCAAATCTGAGCGCGGCCCAGGGCGCAGGAATACAGACTGCGGAGATGCTGTCGAGGAGCGGCGTAGGCGCTGTGCTCACAGGTCACTGTGGCCCAAAGGCATTTCGTGTACTAGAGGCTGCGGGCATAGAGGTCTACACCGACGCAACCGGAACGGTGTCTGACGCACTTGCGGCTTACCAAAACGGCCAGCTAAGCCTGGCCACTGCGCCGGATGTCGAAGGGCACTGGTAGTAAGCACGCTCGCCGCGAGGCGACGGAAAGGACAGAGATTATGCCTGGAAGAGATGGAACCGGCCCCATTGGTGGTCGTGGAAGAGGTAGAATGCGCGGACCGGCATCGGCGGGCCCCGCAGGCGAGTGCGTGTGTCCTACGTGCGGGCATCGCGAGCCACATCAGCGAGGCGTGCCTTGCGCCGACAAAGCGTGCCCCAAGTGCGGAGCGCGGATGACCAGAGCTTAGCAGTATGAAGATTGCAGTAGCCAGCGGCAAAGGCGGCACAGGCAAGACGACTGTGAGCGCCAATCTTGCGCGCGTCCTGGCGCGCACACGCAGAGTACAGTATGTGGACTGTGATGTAGAGGAACCCAATGGACACTTGTTCCTGCATCCTGTGATCTCTGAGCGGGAAGATGTGAAGGCTCTCGTGCCGGAAGTGGACGAAACCAAATGCACCCACTGCGGCAAGTGCAGTGAAATCTGCCAATACCACGCCATCGCCTCTTTATCGACACTCACCATCACGTTTCCGGAGCTTTGCCACGGGTGCGGTGGATGCACTCTGATATGTCCCTCGGGCGCAATCACAGAGGTGGGAAGAACAATCGGTATCCTTGAGTGCGGAGATGCGGGCGGCATTGAGTTCATTCACGGAAAACTCAATGTGGGGGAGGCGATGAGTCCTCCGCTTATTCGGAGTGTGCTTGCCCGGGCGAGACCCGACGTGCTCACACTGATCGATGCGCCGCCCGGCACATCCTGCCCGGTGGTTGCCACACTGAGAGGCGCGGACAAGGTTCTGCTGGTTGCCGAGCCTACGGCTTTCGGCATGCATGACCTTACCCTGGCTCTGGAGGTGGTGCGAGAGATGTCATTGCCTTGTGGCGTATTCATCAACAAGTCCGACATTGGCGATGATCGAGTAGAACGCTTCTGTAGCGAGCAGGGGGTGCCTGTTTGGGGTCGCCTGGCGCACGATAGACGCATCGCCGAAGCTTACTCGCGGGGCATACTTGCAGTTGACGCTGTTCCCGGAGTGGATGTGTATTTCGAGCAGTTGGCAGGCATCCTGCTGGAATGCGAGCAACTTTGAGAGAGATAGTAGTCCTGAGCGGAAAAGGCGGAACCGGCAAGACCAGTATAACTGCGTCTTTCGCCACTCTCGCCGATACTACAGTAGTTGTTGACTGCGATGTCGATGCAGCCGACCTGCACCTGGTCCTGCAGCCTGAAGCGCAGAAAACCCACGATTTCGTGGGTGGCAAGACCGCGAAGATCGATCCGGATAAATGCGCACGGTGCGGAAAGTGCGCCGAGATATGCCGGTTTGGCGCGATATTGGCGGAAGACTGCGGTGGTGTCTACCGGGTCGACCCCACAGCTTGCGAAGGCTGCGCGGTGTGCTCGGTCTTTTGCCCAAGCGGGGCAATTACGATGGAGAACAGCCTCGACGGGCATTGGTTCGTTTCCCAGACACGGGTGGGGCCGATGGTGCATGCCAGGCTGCACGCGGGCGGAGAGAACTCCGGCAAGCTGGTCGCCCTGATACGCAAGGAAGCAAGAGATATCGCCGAGTCTTCAGGGGCTGGCGTCATACTGACAGACGGCCCACCCGGTATCGGATGCCCGGTAATTGCATCGCTGGCGGGAGCAAGCCAAGTGGTCGTGGTAACCGAGCCGACTGTCTCCGGCATCCACGACCTCCAGCGTGTTATCAGCCTGACCGAACACTTCAAAGTGCCGGCAAGCGTCATAGTCAACAAGTCGGATATCAACACCGACAAGGCGGACCAGATCGACAGGTTTGCCGCAATGCGCAGTTTCCCGGTGTTGGGCCGGATACCATACGACCCGGTCGTCACCGCCGCGCAGTTGGCGGGAAAGAGCGTTACCGAGTACTCCGACGGTCTCGTGAGCTGTAAGCTGCGCGAGATATGGGACGAACTGTCCCAGGATAACTAACAGAACCGAACGTAAGGAGCAGAACATGTCCCAAAGCAGTAATTGTAATGCCACACAAGGGTGTGGCTCATGTGGAACCGAGAACGCTGAGACGATGGATGATTTCCTCGAATCACTGAACCGAGAGGAAACCCTCAAGCGTATCAAACACAAGATCGTAGTGCTCTCCGGTAAAGGAGGAGTCGGCAAGAGCACGGTGGCGGTGAACCTCGCCGTGTCGCTGGGACTGATGGGAAACAGAGTCGGCATTCTCGATGTGGACATCCACGGCCCGAGTGTCCCCAAGATGCTTCATCTCGAGGATCGCAAGCTGGTGTCGGATGGCCGGAAGCTCATTCCCGCCGAAGTTGGCAGCGTCAAAGTGATGTCTATCGGGTTCATGCTGGAATCCGCGGACAATGCGGTAATCTGGCGCGGGCCAATGAAGGCTGGTGTCATCAAGCAGTTCGTGGAGGATGTAGACTGGGGCGATCTTGATTACCTGGTGGTTGACTGCCCTCCCGGGACAGGAGACGAGCCACTGTCCGTGATACAGACTCTAGGCAATGCGGATGGGGCCGTAATAGTCACCACTCCGCAGGACGTGGCGCTTGTGGACGTCCGCAAGTCAATCCGGTTTTGTGAACAACTAAACCTGCCGGTTCTTGGAGTTATCGAGAATATGAGCGGATTTGTCTGTCCCCACTGCGGCCAGACCGCCGACATATTCAAGTCCGGTGGCGGAGAACTAATGGCCGGGGAGATGAGTGTGCCGTTTCTGGGGCGAGTACCCATCGATCCCGCAATCGTGGAATCCAGCGATGCGGGAGCGCCGTTCGTCTACGGCCGCTCTAGTTCCACTGCGGCGATAGCCTTCGAGGGCATAGTGAAGACGCTGACCGACTCGCTGGAATGCGATGATAAGAAGAAAGAGGAGAAGAATATGCTGATTGCTGTTCCCACAGCTAACGGAGAACTCTGCATGCACTTCGGACACTGCGACACATTCTCGGTGTTTGAAGTCGATACCGATGCCAAAGCGATCTTAGCGAAGAAAGAACTTGTCCCGCCTCCGCACGAGCCCGGACTGCTGCCTAAATGGCTTCATGAAGAAGGCGTGGGAGTAGTAATCGCCGGCGGTATGGGTCAGCGGGCCCAGAACCTGTTCGCGCAATCCGGGATAAAGGTGGTTGTCGGCGCGCAGCCGTGCGCACCCGAAAGCGTGGTAAAGGCTTATCTGGACGGGAGCCTGCAGACGGGCGATAACGTGTGCGACCACTAGAAGAGGCCAATCCAGGGGGTGCGAGCCTTCACCGGAACTGCTTTGCCTGCGGATTCGGTGAAGGCGGTCTGGGTCTGAGGTTTGGGCAAAGTGGCGTCGATGGCGTCTCCGCCGAATGGTACTGCGAAGACAGATACCAGAGCTATCCAGGGATAATCCATGGCGGGGTTATAGCGACCATCCTTGACTCGGCTATGACAAACTGCCTGCTGCTAAAAGGAATCGCGGCAGTTACTGCGGATATGAATGTGGAATACCGGGAACCCCTGCGGGTCGGCAGTATGGTGACCGTGAAAGCATCGTTAGTGCGTTCTCGCTCACCACTCTTTGTGCTCGAGGCTGAGGTGGTTCAGAACGACTTGGTGATCGCCAGGGCATCGGCCAGGTTTATGCGGACTGATGTCTGGTCGGACACCGGACTTCCGTAAGCCGGTGCTGCCAACCACGACAGTACCGATCGCTCGCAGAACGGGGCAGAGTCTACCGCACTCTGCCCCGTTCTCTGCTGTTGTGATGGAAGCCGATGACTATAGAGGGCGCAGGTAGTTGTTCCAGGCGTATTCGCCGATCTGCTGACCCATTGCCTTGCCGGTCTCGCAACTGAACCGGAAGTGTATGCCACCGTAGATACGGCTGGTGCTCGCGTCATCTGATATCTGCGAGAAGCTGGTGTATCTCTTTGTCACTCGAGGATCCATGAACCCGGCCAATGTGATGCTGGCCGTATCGGTACCGAAGAATCTCTCCAGAACAGTCGCGCCTGCCTTGGTGATTGCGCTGTGGGTGGATATATACTCCGGATGGGCCGGGGTCTCCAGGAATGGCAGCCACGCCGCGTCTGCGTCAGTGGCTGGGTTGCCATCTGCGGCGGCTTCTCTGATAGCCGTGATTGGTCTCCACGCGCTGTAGGCGTACTTGCAGTCCAAGCCCGCCACAACCGCATCGGAGATCGCCATATTCACCAACGCAAACAGCCGCGCCGTCTGGTGGACAGTGAGCCGATTCGCGATTGCTGCCTGCTGGGCCGCCTGGTTCATTCGACCGGCTTCCATAACCGACCCCGGCATGCCTACCCAGAATGTCGCCGCCATGCTCTGAGCGGCTGTCCTGGTGGCGCTTGTCTTGGACCCGATGGCCTTGCACTCATTGAAGTCTGCGGCATACTCCGCTGAGGTGAGCGCGGGAGGAGCCGCCGGTCGAAACTGCTGCTGGGAAGTCATCGCAAACGGAGATACCATTCTCCATGAGTAGAACATGCCCGGAAGGTTGCCTGGAGGAGTGGGACGCCACTGCCCCGGGTCGGTTCCGCCGGTGTATGGAGCGCCCATGCCGCCCGCCGAGCCGTCGCCGGCACGCCTTGCAAGTATGCCTTGGGCCGCCTGGTTACCCACGACAATTCCCGCCGACTTTTCCGGCCCGTTCAAGATCCCTTTCATGGATTTCGCCAGTTCGGCGTCCAACGAGGCCTTCTGCGCGGGGAACAACCCGACCAGCGTCTGGTAGGCGGCTTGAGCGACGGCAGCTTCCTTGGAGGCCAATGGGTTCAGCGGTATACCCGTGTTGTAGAACTGCCCGTTGTTTTCTATGGCATTGACAGCGTCATACACCGCGATCTGAGCGATTGCCAGTTCTCGGGCGATCTGAGGAGTCATGTGCTTCTCTGCCGCGGCGGTCTTGACGGCCACATCGTTCCAGTAGACTACCACATTGCCCTGTTCTATTGGGAGCGAAGCCGAATCGCCTCCACATCCCCCTGTCACCAACGCCAAAAGCAGCAGAATTGCCGCTGTTCCAGCAAACGTCACTGAAATCCTCGTTCTCATACTGTCTCCTTTTCGATTCCCGGCTTTCCGTTGCTACCCCTTATGCTCTGGGATGGCACCAGATAGCGGTACCCGGTATCAATATCCAGATAATACCCCATCGAAATGTATGTTACACCTAGATGGGTGCACTTTCGCTGGCAAGAACCGTTCAGTCCACCTCTGTCCTCAGCCCTTTGATTGGTGGGCAGCGTTGACAACCAGACCGGGTTATTATAGAATATATAGGCAACAAGCACTTGGCCCCGTCGTCTAGCGGTTAGGACATCGCCCTCTCACGGCGGAGATCGAGGGTTCGAATCCCTTCGGGGCTACCAGTTTAGAAGTTAGAGGTTAGAGGTTAGGAACCTTTCGTTGGGGCCTCGGCGCAAGCCGGGGCTTTCGGCGTTTTGGCGAAGTATCGTGGAACAGACAACCCATTACCAGGAGAACCACCATGCCCAGAACCATAGTCGACTATATCCCGTTCAAAGACAACGTTCCCGAGTGGTGGAATGAATGGCCCGCCAAGTGGATCGGTCACCCTCGGGCAAAGGGGCTTGAGCCTGTCGTTCTGGCATTCAAGAACACATTCTCGATGGATGAAGCTGCAACACTGCGAATCCACGTCACAGCCGACGAGCGTTACGAGCTTTTCCTGGACGGCAAGCGCATAGGCCGGGGTTCCGAGCGGGGGGACATCGAGAACTGGTTCGTCGAGACTTACGACCTCGATCTTTCAGCAGGAGAGCACATTCTCGTCGCTCGCACCTGGTGGCTTGGGCCCGGCGGACCGTGTCCCGCCGCACAGGTCAGTCTCCAGCCGGCATTCATACTTGCCGCGGAGGGTTTGAATCAGAGCGTGCTCAATACCGGCTTCGCGGCGTGGGAGTGCAAGGTTCTGGACGGCTACGAGTGCGTCGACAGGTGGATCATGGGCTCCACCGGCGCAAGGGTTCGCATCGATGGCGCCAAGTACCCGTGGGGTATTGAGACCGGCTCGGGCGACGGTTGGGAGAGCGCGAGCGTGATCGGCCCTGGCCTCAACGCCGACATCTCAAACGGCTTCGCCAACTCCTGGTTGCTGCGGCCTGCGACACTTCCCGCGATGCTGGAACATCCTGTCCATGCCGGCGCAGCGAGGCACATCCAGGCGGTGAGTTCGGAGGACACCTCCGCTCTGCAAGTTCGCGCGAAGGATCATATCGCCTCAGAAGCAGACGACTGGAATGCGATGCTCAAGGGGGTGTCTGCGCTTGCGATTCCTGCCAACACAATGCGGTGGGTGATAGTCGACCTGGGCAACTACTACACTGCGTATCCGCATATCACCCTCTCCGGCGGCTCGGGCTCAAGGGTCCGAATCCGCTGGGCGGAATCCCTGTTCCTCGATCCCGAATCCCCCAAAGGCCACGACGGCGTCAAAGGCAACCGGGATGAGATCGAGGGCAAGTATTTCTGGGGGGTAGGGGATGAGTTTGTGGCGGACTGTGGGCGGAATCGGCGCTTCTCTACCCTCTGGTGGGAATCGGGGCGGTACCTCGAGTTCCTCGTCACCACGGCGGATGAACCGCTTGCGATTGACGATTTCACACTCTGTGAAACCCATTACCCGTTTGACATCACCGGTGGCTTCAGCTCGTCTGATCCTCGTATGGAGCAGACCGCCCCCATTCTCACCAGGGTGATGGAGATGTGTTCGCACGAGACCTATATGGACTGCCCCTACTACGAGCAGTTGATGTATGTTGGCGATAGTCGGCTGGAAATCCTGACAACCTACGCGCTCACAGCCGACGACCGCCTGCCCCGCAAGTGTCTGAGCATGTTCGACAAGTCCAGGGGAACCTCGGGGATCACTATGTCGCTGTATCCAAGCCACCTCACGCAGGTTATCCCGCCGTTCTCGCTGTGGTGGATAGGGATGCTTCACGACTACGCGATGTGGCGCGATGACCCCGAGTTCGTGCGCAACCTGATGCCGGGAGTTCGCGCGGTTATAGATGCCTTCCGACGCTGGATCAACGCCGACGGCCTGGTGGAGTCTCCCCAGGGGTGGAACTTTATGGACTGGGTGCCCGGTTGGCATATAGGCGCGCCGCCGGACGGGCAAACGGGAGTCAACGGCAGCATCAACTGGCTGTATATATATGCGCTGGCCAAGGCGGCGGAGCTGGAGGATATGATGGGTGAGCCGGAGATGGCCGCCAGAGACCGCAAGTTCGCACAAAACGCCGCCGATGCAGCCACAAAGGCGTTCTTCGACACCAACCGGGGCATGTTCTCCGAAGATATCAAACATGAGCACTTTAGCGAGCACGCGCAGTGCCTTGCCCTGCTGAGCGGATTCTTGCCGGAGGAACTCCGCAATCCGGTCACCAATGGCCTGCTCACCGCCGATGATCTCGCCCGGACAACCATTTACTTCAGCCACTACCTCTTCGAGACCTACACCCAGATTGGCCGCATCGACAGGCTGATGGACCGCCTGGAGCACTGGTTCCTACTCCCATCTCAAGGCTTCAAGACCACGCCTGAGAGGCCCGAACCCAGCCGTTCCGACTGCCACGCCTGGGGCGCCCACCCCCTATACCACTACGCCGCAAGCATCCTGGGAGTCCGCCCAGCAAGCGCAGGCTTCAAAACAGTAAAGATCACCCCCCAGCTAGGCTCCCTGACCTGGGCCAAAGGCTCCGTCCCGCATCCTATGGGGATGATTGAGGTGGACTTGCGGGTGGTTGACGGGAAGCTCACTGGGTCTGTCGTTTCGCCTGTGCATGGGGTGCTGGTTTTTGGGGGGAGAGAGGTGTTGTTGGGGGTTGGGAGGACGGAGTTAGCCTGACGCCGAGCATACTCACGTCATGCTGAACTTGTTTCAGCATCTGGCGCGAATGTGGCCAAATCGCCGGAATTGACGAACGCAAACCGGAGTGCTAGACTAGCGATATGAGCACACCGTTACGCAGCAGCAAACCTGAGAGTGGAATTGGCATCAAGTACCCAGCGGCAGTCAGAGTCCGTCGCAAACCGGCTCCGACCGCGTGTCTCGCGCAATCGTACGGGTTGCGCAATGAACAAGGAATTGCTGATTTCGCCGAGAGGTTCCCATCACTCGTCCCGACGCTGATGAAAGTTCCTGCGGCCATAGCCCCATATTTCCCAGACGCGAAGCTCTTCCTGGACGTCTACCGGGACCACCAAGACCCAGACTATACTATGCTCGTTCTGCGCATCCAAACTAAGATAGGGTATCCGGAGTACCGCGTGCGGCTGAAAGAGTTCCGGCACGGATGGTGGCATAATAACGTCAGCGGCAGTCTAGACGCAGTGACTGCCGTGGGAATAGAACCCGTCTGATGCTCCCAGCGTACTTCAACTACAAGGGCTATCTGGAACTCGCCAAGCAACTGCTCCTGACCTCATCAACCAGCGGTGCGCTGACGGAGGCCAGTCTACGGTCTTCAATCAGCCGTTCATACTACTGTGCGTTTCTGTATGCCCGGCAGTTTCACTCAAACCGCGGTGTTGGTCACGGAGAGCTCATAGCCTGGGTGAAGAGTCACGATTTCGTACTGGCAGACGATCTGGCGGATTTGAAAGCGTTCCGCGAAGACTGCGACTACGACCATCCCATCACCTATTCCCTCGGCTCAAAGGCGCAGGAGTGTGTTGATATAGTGGAGGAACTGCTTGGGAGGTTGGACGAGTTGTTTGGGAAGTAGGGTCTAGGCTGACGGGATTCGGCCCTCACCCCGGCATCTCGCTATAGGTCCGGCCCTGTAGACTGCGCCCTGCTTTTTTCTTGTTCACCCCGCCCCACTGCTTGAAGAAGAACGGCACTCCCCATTCCAGGCACTGGTTGCGGATGTCGATGGCCCAGGCTTCATCCATTGGTCGCGCGCCGATGCCTGATTCTCCGCCCACTATCACCCAGTCTATGCCGGTGAGGTCGAGGTTGGGAAGTGGGCTGAGGAGTGGCTCCAGCGAGAGGAACTTGGTCTTGGCACCGGTGCTCGGAGGTCGTCGATCCGGTATCTGCAGGAATCGTGCTCTACTGTAACTCCCATCCAGATATTGTCGCACCATTCGATGGCGGGATCGAGCTTGCGGAGCCGTTCCAACCGTTTTGTCAGTGCCTGGAAGTTGTGCTGTGGCGCGTCGGCCATAGTGCGGACTGTCGATATTACGCAACGTACAGCATTCAAGACGGTCCGTCAGCGCGTGATCCTCATTGGTAAGATTGCTTCAGTCTTCTAACGTGACGAGCCGTTCAATATCTGATGCGCGTTCGGCAACCGTTAGCCATCTGGTTCCATCGCGCGGGACATACCGTTCTGAACATTTGAACCACAGAGAGATACCAGATCGGTTGTGCGGGGTCTGTTTCGTGCTATTGGACGTGCTCGTCTTCGACCTCTGACCCAGCATACCTTTCTTCCCGGTTGTCTGAAATCCTTTCTCGAGCATTACCATCTTGACAAGCACGCCCGTTGCCTGACGCAGTCTATAGGTGTGATCGCTATTGCCATCCATCATATAGCCGTGGAACCATTCCTGCTGTTCCAGTTCGCGCACGACCCCGGCCAGTGCAGGGAGGTCAAAATGCATCTCTGCACTGACTAGCCTGTCCTGACGATTGGGGTCCTGTAGAAAGTCAACCAAACGGGAAAGTGTAATCCCACTATCCCTCTCAACGTCCGAGTATTTTGATCCTTGCTTGCTGTCTAGGAATTCTTGCTTGGTAAACATGACATCGACCTCCATAGTAGTCTGACCACACCTGTCATTATAGACAGTGTGAAACGCGCTGTCAAATGAATGTGCTAGCAGCCCATATTCCTGGATTTGAGTTGCGGTTGCAGTCGGTTCTCTTGACGGTAATCTATATGCACAAGTGTCACTGCCGAATCCTTTGGACCCCACCGGCCAGGTGGAACACTAATTGTGATTATCTCTAGAGGTTGATTGCGCCAAGCCCACTGGGCTCCCACACGCTTGGAGGTCCGCATACTCGCCGAGAAACAAACTAGGTCATGTCGGCGTCCTTGTCAATTGCGAGGCGAAAGAGTAGAATTGATCAACTGATTCTGCGATGATACCTTGGAGGGATGGAGTGTTGGGTATTAAATTGTGCAAACCAGTCATAACGCGTAATGCCTGCAGACTGAGCAACGTAAGACTTGTGGTTCAAATACTAGCAATGGCTCTAGTAACGTTATTCTTGTCCTCGTGTTTTGGCCCGACACTGGATGAGTGTGAGGCTATGAATGCAGCTGAGGCTCGTGTGCGAGATCAGTTGAAGTGTCCAAGCACTGCGAAGTTCCCTGATACTAAGGTTCTCGACAGCGCGAAAACCTCGGATGGTGAGACAGTATACCTTGTTCAGGCAGCAGTTGATGCAGAAAACAGCTTTGGGGCAATGATGCGCTCACACCATCTTGTCGTGCTATACGTAAAGGGAAACGAAACCTCCTGGAGCAGGATGTTCGCGGTGCATGAGATTTCAGACAGTACTCCAACAGAGTTGGAAATATCGATAGCAAAGGATGCGAATCAGTGGCCTGAGACACCAAAGGGCAGATGACTCCGGCTTTGATCGGCATTCTCACTGCCAATCTGAACGTACGTGAATATACTGACAGACAAGCGGCCAGTTCCGGGCTCTATTGGTTCGTATCCGGCATCCCGCCCTCCTTCCCAACCGTGCTACCATATACCGTCCCATAATCAAAGGAGATCACTTCATGAACACTTCCCAGATATGCGTCCTTCTTGCATTGGTTGGAATCCTGCTGGTCGGCTCTGTCCCCTCAAACGCGGCCTGGAAGCAGGACCGGTTTATTGTTACTGCGTATTGCACGCCGCCTGCCGAGGATGGGCCTTTGGCGGCTTTCGCGGGAGAGGGTTATAACCTTACCTGGGCGCCCGCGGACAAGCTCGATCTTGTGCGGAAGTATGGGCTGCGAGCGATGGTTCAGGATGGGCTGCTTCAGGCTTCGACTCTCGATACCCCTGAGCAGCGGGCTAAGCTGGATGAGCTTATCAACCGCGTCAAGAACCATCCCGCGATGGGGGGCTATTACCTTATCGATGAACCCGGCGCGAGTTCATTCGAGGGCTGGGGGAAGCTGGTTGCCTACCTCAAGGAGCGCGACCCCAAACACATGGCGTACATCAATCTTTTCCCGACGTACGCTCAAGCCGAGGGCCAGCTCAACGTATCGCCTGATGACATCAAGAAAGCATCCGAGACCCCCGACGGAGTATTCACCCCCACCGCCAACCGCGGCGGCAATATGGATGTCGCGTGGGCATATAAAGCATATTTGCAGCGGTTCATAGACACAGTAAAGCCGGAACTGATAAGCTGGGACCACTATCACTTCGAACAATCCGGAGATGGGACTCAGTATTTCCTCAATCTGGAACTGATCCGGGACACCGCTCTCAAGGCCAAGCTGCCATTCCTGAACATCATCCAGGCAAACACTATCGTCAGCACGTGGCGGCGAACAACCATCGACGAAATGCGGTTCCTGATCTACACCACCATGGCCTACGGCGGTCGCGGGATATCCTACTTCACATACTGGGGGCCTGTGGAGTATCACGGGCTGTATGAGGATGGGAAGCAGACCTCTCACGCTCTCGACGCCGCGGCTCTAAATAAAGGCATGAACGCAATCGGCCCAGAACTGATGAAGCTCAAGAGCGTCGGGGTGTACCATAGCAAAGAGATCCCCTGGGGTGGACGCCCCGTGCCCGCAGACTGCCCGGTGCAGGTAGAGTCGCTGACACCCTGCGTGTTGGGTCTGTTCGGAGACAAGACCGAGGTTGAAGCATTCATGTTGGTCAACCGAGACTACAAGAACCCCGCCCAAGTCAACTTGTACTTCACCAAAGGCATCAAGAGCCTGCGAGAGTTCAGCCGCGAAACGGGCAAATGGAAGAACCTCGGCAAGGTGATGACCGGTCGGCCACTCTTCATAACCGTGGAGCCCGGGGATGGAAGGCTGTTTCGGCTGGTGAGATAAATCCGCCAAATTAGACATAGAAAAGGAAGTCATTGTATGAATAGTTATCAGTTGTGCGTATTACTTGTTTTGGTTGGAATCCTGCTGGTTGGCTGTGTCCCGGCGAATGCTGGGTGGAAGCAGGACCGGTTTATGATTACGGTTTGGTGTAACCCTCCGGCGGAGGAAGGGCCTCTCACGGATTACCGCGATGAGGGGTATACGCTTGCTTGGGTTCCCGCGGAGAGGCTGGACATGGCGCAGAAGCTTGGCCTGCAGGGAATGCTTCGGGACCCGCTTCTGGAGACCCCTGCAACCCTCGATACCGCCGAGGGCCGGGCACAGTTGGACGCGCTTATCGAGAAGGTGAAGAACCATCCCGCGATGGAAGCCTACTATCTCGTGGATGAGCCGGGAGTGAGCGCGTTCGAGGGTTGGGGGAAGATGGTTGCGTATCTCAAGGAGCGCGACCCCAAGCATCTGGCATATATCAACCTCTATCCCACCTACGCCTCCAAGGAGCAGCTCAACCTTTCGGCGGATGAGATTAGGAAGATCTCAACCACCGGCGACCAGATATTCACAGCCCTTGCCGGCGAGCAGGGCAGCGTGGATGTGGCTCTGGCATACAAGCAGTATCTGCAGCGGTTTGTGGATGTGGTCAAGCCAGAACTCATCAGCTACGACCACTACCACTTCTTCGGCTGGGGAGACGGCGCACAGTATTTCCTCAACCTCGAGCTGATCCGCTCCGCCGCGTTAACGGCCAAGCTGCCTTTCCTCAACATAATCCAGGCGGACCGCTTCGACCAGGGCTGGAGACGGCCCAACGCCAACGAAATGCGGTTCCTGGTCTACACCACAATGGCATACGGCGGCCGAGGCATATCCTACTTCACATACTGGGGCCCAGAGTCTTACCATGGCCTCTACGAGGACGGCAAGCGCACCCCGTACGCCCTGGACGCCGCTGTCCTCAACAAAGAAATGGCCATCCTCGGCCCCGAGTTGATGAAGCTCACAAGCACCGAAGTCTACCACACCGGAGACATCGCATTCGGAGCCAGAGCCATTCCCGCGGATTGCCCCATCCAGGTTTCAAGCAAGTCCCCGAGCCTGCTGGGACTCTTCACCGAGAACACCGGTACTGACGCCTTCATGATCATGAACCGGGACTACAAAAACCTCTCCAGCGTGAAGCTGACCTTCGCCAAAGGCATCACCGGCCTGCGAGAGTTCAACCGCAAGACCAAGAAGTGGCAGACCTACGTCAAGCTTACCGACGGCGGCCCGGCAGTAGTCCTGCTACAGCCCGCCGATGGCAGACTCTTCAAGTTGGTGAAGTAGTCTTGAACACGATTCACCAGATTAGGGGATGGACAGGATGGGGCAGGTCTGCACTGTCAGCCTCGCCAATCCTGCCCATCCTTGAATCCCTTAATCTTGTTCAGACAATTCCCCCTCCCGCCAGGAGGGGGCTAGGGGGCGGTTCCTTCAGCCTATCAGTTTTGTTCCCGCCTTACGTTAGGAGAACCTCACCCCGGCCCTCTCCCAGCGTGGAGAGGGTGAAAAGCAGATTCCTCCCTTCGGTCGGAATGACAGTGGCTTTGTGCCTACTTGCTGTCGCCGGGTCCTGCGCCCCCAAACCCCTCACCCTAACCCAATCCAGAAGCACCTGGACCCTGGCCAACAAGCGGATGTCGGTCGGCGTGTCGAAGACGAGCGGAGAGATCCTGTTTGTGCGTGACAAGAAGACCAACGTCCTGTCTTCTTCCGCTGCGCTGCGGATCGTTGACGTGGTCGCGGGCGCTACCTTTTCTGATCGTGATATGAGCGTGCGGGGGAGCGACGTCGTCTCAACCAAAGACTCAGTTCAACTCACAGTTCGCCGGACCAACGGCAAGGACTACTCGGTGGTATCCAAGTTCACGGTCGATGCAACCTCCGTTCGGGTGGACTGCGAGGTCTCTTGCGGCAAGCCCACGGCGAGCGAGTTCAATATCGATTTCCTCTTCCCCATCGCCTCTCAGAAGTTCGAGAATGTGTTCTGGCCGATGGTGGGCGCGCCCTTCGATATTCATAATCCCGGCGTCCCGAAGTTGGTCTACAGGTGGGGTATTCTGGTCCCGGAAGCAACCGTCTACAACCCGACCACCGATTCAGGTGTCAGCTTCATCGCGCCTATAGGCATGCCCAAACCGGGCTTCTCGTTCGATTGGCAGGGCACATACCCCGACAACACGCTCGCCATTAGCAACTTCTACCTCGCGGGCGGCGGTGGCAAGAATGCCAAAGCGTCGATTTACATAGTCTGCCACGAAGGCGACTGGCGGCCTGGGTTGGGGTGGATGGTATCGAAGTACCCCGACTACTTCCGCGCGCCAAGGAGCAAGTTCCCGGGCGAGGGGCCGATGTCCATACTATTCTCCACAACCTCCGATGACTGGATGAAGCGCTACGCCGATATCGGGGTCAAGTGGCTGGAGTATCAATACTGCTTCCCGTTCTACGGCCTCTACGCGCCCAAGGGCGACGCCTGGAGCATCATCGCCGACAGCGACAAGGTGAGCCTGGAGGAGTGGGAAAAGGGTGGGGCGGTCGGAGCGCCGTTCGGCAAGAGCGTCATGCAAAACAAGTTCAACCTCGCCCGCAAGAACGGCATATCCATGTATCTATACTACCAGCATGCAGACGTTTGGCATCAGTATGCCGAGAAGTACTACGCCGCTGACATCGCCAAAGACGAGAAAGGCGATGCGCTTCCCGCGTTCAACCTCTGCCGCCTGATGAACTCCGATCCATCGACCAAGTGGGGCAAGGATATCCGGCAGCAGGCGCGCGATATGCTCAAAGCGTTTCCGGGGATTGATGGCCTCCTGTGGGATGAGCTTTTCTACGTCAATTACGACTTCGCGCACGACGACGGCATTACTATGCGAGGCAGCAGACCGTGCTATCAACTCGGCTTCGCCTGCGAGAAGCTGGTGAAAGAAGTGGTGCCGCTGATGCACCGGAACGGGAAAGCGGTCTGGGGCAACGTGCCGTCCAGCGTGGAAGTGATACACGGGATCGACGGCATCCTGATAGAAAGCCCGGACTCCTACGCGGAAACCATGCAATACCTAACTATCGCCAAGCCGATGGTATTGCTGAGTTACGACAAAGACATCAAAGCCACCGAGGACAAGCTCAAACGCTGCATCCTCTTCGGCGCATTCCCCGGCCTCACGGAAGAGCAGTTCCCGAAAGGTGAAGATGGCCGCTCACTGGAACGACGATACAAGCCAATGATAGATCGCCTGACAGGCCGAGAGTGGGTCCTGACCGCTCACGCTCTCACGCTCCCGCCAAACGTCCGAGGCAATATCTTCAAGACCAAGACCAACTATCTGGTCACACTGATTACACCCGAAGCCACCCAACTAGGCGATTCCAAACCGACTGTGGTGCGAGTCCCGGTATCCATCAAAGTAGCAGACGCAAGTAAGATCAAGCGCTGCCATCTCCTCACCAGCGAAGGCGGCCCGCCGACCGCGTTACCGTTCACCAGAGGGCAAGATGGAGTCATCAATGCAGTAGTCCCATCGCACAAAGTGGCTTCAATGGTGGTGTTTGGCAAGTGATTAGCTTACGTGCCCCCTCGCCCACCGCAGTGGGAGAGGGCTGGGGTGAGGGAACCTTCCACGTGGGAGTCACATGCACCCTCGGAGCTTATGAATGAGCACCATTGACCCCCTCTCAATCCTGCGCGAAGTCTTCGGCTACCCCAGCTTCCGGGGGCATCAGCGCGAGATCATTGACCGGGTGATAGCCGGCGGCGACGCGTTCGTGCTTATGCCCACCGGCGGTGGGAAGTCGCTGTGCTACCAGATCCCCTCGATGATCAGGCCGGGGGTAGGGGTGATAGTATCGCCGCTTATCGCGCTGATGCAGGACCAGGTCCGGGCGATGCGGCTCGCCGGAGTCCGCGCGGCTTTCCTCAACTCCACCCTCAGCCCCGAGGCGGCGGAAGAGACCGAAAGGCAGCTTCTGGACGGCGAACTGGACCTCATCTACATCGCCCCCGAGCGCCTGCTTACCCCAAGCACACTGGCCCTAATCGACCGCTGCAAGGTTGGCCTCTTCGCCATTGATGAAGCCCACTGCGTTTCCCAATGGGGCCACGACTTCCGCTCGGAGTATCTGCAGCTTGGCATCCTGCACGAGAGATACCCAGACATTCCCCGAATGGCGCTCACTGCCACCGCGGATGATCTCACCCGGCGGGAGATAGTTGAGCGCTTGAAGCTCGAAGAGGCGAAGATCTTCGTCACAGGCTTCGACCGACCGAACATCCGGTATCGCATCGTGCCCAAGCAGAACCCCAAGCAGCAGCTTCTCACATTCATCAACGCCGAGCACGAGGGCGACTCAGGGATCGTCTACTGCCTGTCGCGCAAGAAGACCGAGGACACCGCAGAATGGCTGACGGACCACGGCAGACGCGCATTGCCATACCACGCCGGTATGGAGGCCACCGATCGCCATCGCAACCAGGAGATGTTCCTGCGGGACGACGGCTTGATCATAGTTGCCACCATCGCCTTCGGAATGGGAATCGACAAGCCGGACGTCCGCTTCGTCGCTCACCTCGATCTTCCGAAGAGCATTGAGGCTTACTATCAGGAGACAGGCCGCGCCGGGCGAGACGGCCTCCCTGCTGACGCTTTCATGACCTACGGTATTTCCGATGTGGTGATGCTGCGCAAATTCATCGAGGACTCCGAGGCCGGCGAGCAGCACAAGATGGTGGAACGGAAGAAGCTCGACGCCCTACTGGGAATGTGCGAGACCACCCACTGCCGCCGCAAGGTGATGCTTTCATATTTTGGCGAAGACCTCTCCGACTCCTGCGACAACTGCGACAGATGCCTCAATCCGGTGGAAGAATGGGATGGCACAAAGGTCGCGCAAAAAGCTCTCTACTGCGTGAAACAGACGGGCCAAAGGTTCGGCACTGCGCACCTGGTGGATGTGCTCGTTGGCAAGGATTCCGAGCGGATCAGGGAACTGCGCCACGACAAACTCAGCGCATTCGGCGGAGGCAAGGAACTGACTGCCAACGAGTGGCTGTCGGTATTTCGGCAATTGGTTGCAATGGGCTTGCTCGCAGTAGACCTGGAGAAGTACGGCGCAGTCAAACTCACTGAGCACTACGAAGCTGTGATGAAGAGCGAGCGCCCGGTTTCTCTGCGAAAAGAAGTTGCCAAGCGCGGCAGGCGGAACAAAGAAGAGCGCGCCAAGGACAAGGCCGAAAGACGCGCAATGGCGGCAGGTATCCCGGAAGACGCTCCGCTCTTCGAGGCCCTGCGCACCCTGCGGCTGGGTCTGGCAAGACAGTCAGACATCCCACCGTACGTAATCTTCCACGACTCCACCCTGCTGGAAATGGCCCGTCTCCGTCCCCAGACCATGCGGGAACTCGGCAACATAACAGGAGTAGGCCAACACAAGCTGGAGATGTACGGAGAGCAATTCCTTGCTGTTCTGAAGCAGTTTGGGAAGAGGCAGTAGCATTCCCCCTCCCGCCAGGAGGGGGCTAGGGGGCGGTTCTTCTCACCCAACTCTGGCCAACCGCGTCTCGCGTCTAGCAGACAACCACGACCCCAGCCCGCGCAAGGCAAATGCCCGGAACCAGATCAGTGTCAATCCCCAGACTGTGTCGAAGATGACATTTGGTAATGCCTCCGGATAACGGAGGAAGAACCAAGCAAGGGTGAACTTGGACATTACTGCGATGGCGAATACTATGGTCACGAGCCAAGATATCCCAGGATGGTGTGGCTCCCAGTGGGTCAGCGAAGTTGTCGACGGGTTCTGCTTCCACATCCAAGAAAGCATCATTATGTACCACGGCGATACCGTGATCCACATAATGAAGTATCCCCCCGCCAAGACGAATACAGCTCCGCTGGGATCGTTAGCAATCTCCCCCCATGTCATAGTATCCGCGAAGTGGAAGGCAACTGGCAGACCCATGCACCACATTGCAGCCGCCAGAACTGTAAAGCAGGTCCTGTTAAGTGGTATCCTCAATTCGCATCTCCCTTTCTCTTACCTTGTAACCCTCAACCGAAACGTCTGCTGGAATATCGCCTGGTCGACTGTGCCGTAGACGTCGTCCCCGCCTCTGTGGCTCACTACTACGATCTCTCCGTCATCCATCTGCACGGCAAATGGGTAGTAGAGGGTGCCGGGGCAGTCGAGCCTGTGCCAGGTCTTGCCGGTGTCAGCGGACCAGTTCATGCCGTCGCTGCCAAGGTGCAGTATCAGGCCCTCTTTGGTGTACATCAACTGCGGGTAGCCGCTGTGCGGGATCGGGGCCACGGTGGCCTTGCCTGCAACAAACGTGTTCCCACGCTTGTAGGCTATGCTCTGCATCCGGTCGGAATACCAGTAACTCTCCGGCGGGTTCGGACCCATCGGGCAGGCGTATTGGTGCATCTTGGTGGCGTGGTCGGGGTGGTGGCCGGCTCTGTGAATCCAGAAGAGGTCGCCGCTGGGCAGCTCGCAGAAGTCGCTCTCCTCGCAGTCGCCATCTTCGCCCTTTACCAGCAATACTGGCTTGCCCCACGACTTCCCGCCATCAGATGACACGAACATACACTTGTCCAACAGTGTGTTAGCAGGGTCCGCGTTGGGGGTACCTCTCTTCACAACGCCCGCAAACAGCACCAGCCTGCCATCTCGCAGTGGCTTGATGATACCCGGCCAGGCCTTGTATATCTTGGGGTCCACGAAATCGATGCGCTTGCCGTAAGTGGCCCCGCCATCTTTGGAGCGCAGGACGTAGCTGCTGTCGTCACCGCTTGGCCAGGTAGCCTTGACCAATGCCCCGTCCGGCAATATAGCGGCTTGCCGCACAATTCCCACATAGCCGCCGGGCTTGACCCGGGTCCACGTCCGACCCACATCGCCGGATTCCAGCACGACGGTCTCGCCCACAACATTCGGAGCCTTTCCGGTCTGCTGCGCGAAGCTCACCAGCAGCCTGGCATCCGGAGTCTTGTGCAAGCCGCACCAGGCTGTGTAGCCGGGACTCTCCGGGCTGTGGTAGATCATCTTGGTCTGGAAGACATAGGCCTCAACTTTGGGGTCTGCTGCGTACGATGCAGCAGCCACCAAGAGCAGCAAAGCAGAAGAGATAAGCGTACACTTCATAGGGAAGCCACCTTTCCGTTTCCAACAGGGTCAACGATCAAGCCAATTATACGCCAGTGGGTTTGCGCGGGCAAACTATACTCGGAACTCTGAACCCGGAGCACGGAACTCAGCGTCAGTGGCTGTGCTCGTGCCAGGCTTCGTGGAGGTGGGGGTGTTCGTGGACTTCGCCGTCGTGGCGGTGGGAGTGGGCGTGGATTAGGTTGGCGGACAGGAGGAGGTCAAGGTCGGAGAGTATCTCTCTGACAGGGCCGTCCTTGAGCAGCTTGTGGTCTTCGGAGAGTATCAGCGCCCGGTCGGCAACCTCCGCGACGAAGCTCAGATCGTGGCTTGAGGTGATCAGCGTTACACCGGACCGGTTCAGCTCGATCAGGAATTCCGTCAGCCACTGCTGGGTGCGGGGGTCAAGGCCGGTGCTTGGTTCGTCCAGCAGGATCACCTTTGGGCCGCAGGTGATGATCGCGGCAAGCGCGACCTTCTTCTTCTCCCCGCCGCTTAGGGTCTGTGGCGAGCGGGTTCTCAGGTGCTCGATTCCAAACATCCTCAGCACATCGCCTACCCGGCGCTCGACCTGGTCCTCGGTGAGCCTGAGCTGCAGTGGTCCGAATGCCAACTCTTCCTCAACGGTCGTGCAGAAGAGCTGGGCGTCGGAGTTCTGGAACAGGAACCCCACACCCTGGCGGAACTGGCGGGAGAATGGGAGGGTTTCCACGCTGTCTTCGGTAAGAACCGTGCCGAATGCGTGAATGCTGCCTTTGTTGGGGAAATAGAGGCCGTCGAGCAGGTGAAGCAGGGTCGATTTCCCGCTGGCATTCGCGCCCAGAATCGCGATGCTTTCACCCTCACCTACGCTGAAACCTACGCCCTCCAGCGCGGGCTTTCCGCCCGGATACGCGTATACAAGACCGCTCACTTCAAACACCGTATTGCTCAAAAGAAACCCCCTGCCAATGCCCTTTCAGTAATCACCAGACCTACCGACAAAGCCAGCGCCGCCGCCACCCAGAGTGTGTCTCGGCAGGAGATCGCATTGCTCGACTTGACCCTCAGGTTGCCGTCATAGCCTCGTGAGACCATTGCGTGGTTCACTTCGTGGGCGAGTTTGTGCGTCCGTCGAAACAGCACACCAATCCCGGCGGCTACCCATCGCTGCTCGCTGCGCACTGACTGCGCGGTGATAGTCCGGCTGAGCTTGGCGAGGTGGATCTCCTCTGCCACCTGCAGCATCACCGCCAGATAACGGTGAGCCATAGTCAGCACCATCCCAAACACTCGAGGCATACCCAGCCGCCTGAGACCGTCCAGCAGAACAGCAGGCTCGGTGGACGCTATCAGCAGGTAGCTCAGCATCACGCAATCGGTCGAGCGCAGCAGGAACCGACCTGCTACCACAAGCCCTGAAGCGGTTACTGTTATGGTCTCGGGAATAGTCCAGGGGCCAACCGCGATCGTGTGACCGAAGCGAACGATTGTGAATATAGTCTCCCCGGGGGTGACAAGACTGGTCGCCGCGGGCAGTATGATGGCAAGGCTAAAGAGAGGCACACCCAACCACACACGTGCCAGTCTCCTGCCCGATAACCCAATGCTGGCCGACACAACAATCGCAAGAAAAAACAGCACACCCAAAGACCAAAGGGAATGCAACAGAGTCGAGGCAAAGACCAGCGTGAAGATGCCAAGTATCTTTGCGCGGGGTTCGATTCTGCCCAGCCACGAGCCCGCGCAGGGGGAACTCGTCATCTCCCGCGCCAATGCTTCCCCCAGCGCAGCCAAAGCCCGGCGCACAGGCATATCCGCCCGCCTGGCCGCAGTCAAGGGATGACCAGTGGACTCTTCTTCTGGCGCATTGTACCATTCAGGCAGAGTCTGATTTCTCACGCCGGGCCAACACCTTTCCGATGACAATTGTGATTCCAACGACTACCGCAACCCCCACCATGGCAGACAGTATGTAAGACAAGCTGAGCGAACGCACGGGAGCTTCTTCCTGTCCCTTCAGCGCGTAGTCGGGGAGCGGGGCCTTCCACTTGTCCGCGGACTTCTCCATCCCAGATGGCACATACCCCACCTGCTCGCGAACCTCCTCCTTGCTCCACTCTCCCCACGCGGCCCCGGAGTTGAAGAGATCCGGCAAGATGAGGCCGAGAGGTGAAAGGATTATCAGCACGCCAAGAGCTATCCACAGCTTCTTTGAGGTTTTCATACTCGCTCGCCTCCGTGGGCAGGCTCAGCCGGGACTCGATACAGCAGAGACGGGTCCGCTTTCTGGAGATAGGCTACGACCAACCCTGTCGCCGCTGCCTCAACAAACCCAAACAGCAGCAAGTGTCCCCCCAACATGGCCGTAATGGCAACGCTCAAGCTGTATGGCGCGTAGAGGGCATTCCCGGCTGCGTCGTGGGCGATAGCAGGCTGGATCCCGAACATGATTGCGGTGGCTAGTGCGGCTGCATTTAACCCTAGATACGCGCCCACCGCCCCGCCTATCCACCTTCGCGGCGATCCGGCGGTAGCTCCCCACGAGATCAGCGCGTAGACGCCATAACCCACGAACGGCATTATCACCGCCATATTCAGGCAGTTGGCGCCGATGCAGGTGATCCCGCCGTCAGCGAAGACCACCGCCTGAACTATGAGCGCAACCGACACTGCAATGCAGGCGGCCCAAGGTCCCAGCAACACTGCAACCAGCACTCCGCCCACCGCGTGCCCCGACGTTCCCCCAAAAACGGGAACATTGAACATCATTATCACGAAGCAAAACGCTGCGCTCAGGGCCAGGAACGGAACCTGGCTGCTGCGCAGTGTTTTGTTCAGCTTCCGCGATGCGACTATCCAGAAAGGCGCAACTGCCACATAGGCGGCAGCGTATGTCTGGGGGCTGAGATATCCATCGGGAATGTGCAATTTCTGCTGCGACCTCTATCTGTATTCGCTTCGTGACACCAACTCGTGATTAGTAATACCGTAGACGAATCCTTGTATATAGAAGTTCCCTGAGACCTGGAGAACCAAGCAACTATGTTGTTGACGATCCGGGGAAGTCGTGCTACGATGGGATCAGTTAGTGCCACGGAGGAGCGGTCAATGGCTACAGTAGAACGGTTTGGCGTGTCTATGGATGACACACTGCTGACCAGGTTGGATGAGATGGTGGAAACCAGGGGGTACCAGTCCCGCTCCGAAGCAATTCGGGACCTTGTTCGGCAGGAGATTGTGAATGACGAGTGGGCCGATCCCAACGCAGAAGTGGTTGGGACAATCAGCCTGGTCTATGAGCATCACGAGATGGAACTGCCAAATGTGCTGGCGGAACTGCAGCACCAGTGTCACGAGGTGATCCTGTGCAGCACCCACGTTCACATGGACGAGCACAATTGCCTCGAAGTCATAATAGTGCGAGGGAGCAGCGCCCGGGTCAAGTACATTGCCAACACCCTCATCAGCACGCGGGGTGTCAAGCATGGTAAGCTGGTGCACACCACAACCGGCGCGCACTTGTCGTAGGTCTGGCGCGCTGTTGTCATTTGTCGAGTGTGCGAGGGAGCATTTTCGGGTATAGTACTGCTTGAAATGCACATTTCGAGAAAATCCGTCAGGATAGTTGGTTATAAGTGGAACCTTTCGCTGCTTGGATAGCGTATAAAGTATATGGGCGAGGGAATTGTCCTGGCCCAAAGTCAAAGAGAGGTTGATCATGTTCGGACTCGGTCCTCAGGAAGTGATCCTGATTCTGGTTATAGCGCTTATCATATTCGGGCCAAAGAAACTGCCCGAGATAGGTAAGTCTATCGGCAATGGACTGAGAGAGCTCAAGAAAGCATCCAGAGATGTGATGAACACCATTGAGGAACCGGACATCGACCAGGACCAGAAGAAGGAGACCAAGTAACATGCTTCCATTGGCGATAGGTTTGGGGACACCCGAGATTGCGATAATTGTGCTGGTGATAGTCATTCTGTTCGGCGTCAGAAAGTTGCCGGAGATGGGCAAATCGCTGGCAGAGGGAATACACGAGTTCCGCAAAGCAACGCGGAAGATTCAGGAAGATGATATTCCGGACGCGACCGAGACGAAGATCGGGTAGTGACGAATCCCGTTCTCTCTCGATGAATACGCCCCGACACTTGAGCACTACCAAACAGTGTAAGGGTGCCGGGGCGAGTGTTTAGTGGGTTGGAGCAGACTTAGCGCCTAATACGACCTGAATGGAGACAACTGCCCGTGGCTGAGAGTGTGGACAAAAACGCTGAACTGATGGAGCATCTGGCGGAGGTCCGCACAAGGCTGGTTCGTTCGGTCGTGTATCTTATTCTGGCGGCGATAGCTGCTTGGGCGCTCTATGACCCATTGTTTTCATTCCTCACCCGTCCCATGACCAGTGTCATGGAGAAGATGAGCGCAAAGTTCCTTTACGTAGGCTTCCCCGAAGCCTTTATGGTGCAGGTTCAGATATGCCTGGTCAGCGGGCTAATAGCTGCTTCTCCATTCATCAGCGCCGAACTGTGGGGTTTCGTGGCCCCTGGCCTGACACCGTCCGAGAGGCGGCCGCTCAGGTGGATCGCGCCTCTTGCCGTTGTATTGTTCTTCTCCGGGGCGGCTCTGTGCTATCTCATACTTCCGACCGCGTTCCAGTGGTTTGCGAGCTATGTGCCCAAGGAAGCTGAACTCAGACCGACCGTTCAAGCAAGCGTGCTGTTCTCGGTAAAGATGCTGCTGGTGTTTGGATTGGTCTTTGAGCTTCCGGTTGTCCTGATGCTGCTGGCCAAGGTCCACATTGTAGACTCAGCCATGCTCAAGAAGCAGTGGCGGATAGCAATGGTTCTTGTCTCGATTACTGCCGCAGTCACAACGCCCTCCAACGACGCCTTCTCCATGCTCATGATGGCGCTTCCACTTGCACTGCTATATTTCATCAGCATATTCCTAGTCTGGTTGGTGGAGTCCGAGGTTGGCCCGCGAGAACTGATTTCCAGAGTGTTCAGGCGATCAAAGCGAACTCAGCAGTAGAATGGTAATTGTTCAGTCTTGGTGAGTACACGTCATGCTGAACTTGTTTCAGCATCTGGCCGTAATTCCGAACAGACCCTGAAACAAGTTCAGGGTGACTCTCACTATCACGATCGCTGAACTCTTACGTAGAATGTTGCAGGCGGAAGAGCAGTTGCAGTTCATCAGGCGACAACTCCGTATAACGGGTATCGTTCAGGGCGTTGGGTTCAGGCCATTCGTGTACCGACTCGCCCGAGCGCACGGCCTCCTGGGAACAGTGCGCAACACCTCGGGAAGTGTCGAGGTGGATGTAGAGGGCCCGTCGTTTGCAGTTGAGGCTTTCGTTGCCGGGCTGCGCACCGAAGCGCCTGTCCTCGCCAAGATAGACTCTGTTACGGGCATCGAAGCCGACCCCGTGGGCTACACCGACTTCACGATCCTCGAGAGCCATTCCGATGCCTCATCTGAAGGAGTCATTCCTGCTGATGTCGCCACATGCCCTGATTGCCTCAGGGAGATAGCCGACCCATCCGACAGGCGCTTCGAGTATTCATTCACAAACTGCACCAATTGCGGCCCCCGCTTCACGATCATTCGCAATGTGCCCTACGACCGTCCCAATACTACGATGTCCGTCTTTCCTATGTGCGAAGACTGCGCGCGAGAGTACAAAGACCCCACAAATCGCCGATTCCACGCCGAGCCTACAGCTTGCCCCGTCTGTGGCCCGCACATCTGGTTGGAAGCGCCGGGAATGGCCTCGCACACAGACTCGATGCTGGAGACTGCTGCCCTTCTTCGGGACGGCAAGATAGTTGCCATCAAGGGCCTCGGGGGATTCCACCTGGCTTGCGACGCGAGAAACGACACGGCGGTGCGGGAGTTGCGCGCCCGAAAAGGCAGGGCGGCGAAGCCGTTCGCACTGATGGTCCGAGACATGGATGAGGCCGAGCGGTTGTGTGAATTGGATGATGGCGCGAGAGCCCTGCTTCGCTCCAACAGGCGTCCGATAGTCCTGATCAAGAAGAGAGAACCCAGCGGCCTCTCGGATTTGGTCGCTCCGGGAAACAAGCAGCTTGGGTTGGTCATTCCATACACCCCGCTCCACACTCTGCTCATGGAGCACAGCCCCTCAGCCCTGATCATGACCAGTGCCAACCTCAGCGAGGAGCCGCTCGTCTTCACCAACGCCTCCGCCCGCGCCAAGCTGGCCACCCTGGCGGACGCGTTTCTGATGCACGATCGAGATATACAGGTTCCCTGCGACGACTCGGTCGTCAGGCACGTGCCGGGGCGAGATCCCATACAGGTTCGGCGGGCTCGCGGATACGTTCCCGAGGCTATAGAGATTCCGGTCGAGTGCGAGTGCATTCTGGGGGCGGGTGGGGAGCAGAAGAACACGTTCTGTGTGGCGTGGGACAAAAAGATTGTCCTGAGCCAGCACATCGGCGATCTGGATACGGTTGAGACGTTCGATTACTATCAATACGCCATCGATCACTTCAGCTCGCTGCTGGCCCGTGAGCCAAAGGTCATCGCCCACGACCTGCACCCCGGATACATGAGCACGAAATACGCCCTGAGCCGACCAGACGTGGAGCACATTGCGGTCCAGCACCACCACGCGCACATTGCGTCGTGCCTGGCGGAGAACGGACGCAGCGAACGCTGCATCGGGCTGGCGATGGATGGCACGGGCTACGGGACGGACGGCACAATCTGGGGTGGTGAGATCCTGCTCTCAGATCTTGCCGGGTTCGAGAGGGTGGGGCGACTCTCCCAACTTAGAATGCCGGGTGGCGAAGCGGCGATACGAGACCCGAAGCGAATGGCGTTGGCGTATCTCCGGGAAGCATACGGCGAGGAATGTGAAAGCGTTGCCCGGCGGCTGGGCCTGAGTTTCACTCCGCTGGAACACAGGGTAATCTTGCATCAGTTGGAGTCAGGCCTGAACTCTCCGCTCACATCCAGCGCCGGAAGGCTGTTCGATGCAGTATCCGCCGCTGTAGGGATCTGTAGAGATCGCGACTTCGAGGGACAGCCGGCTATCCAACTGGAGATGGCTGCCGACGAGCGCGAGTCCGCCCAATACCCGTTCTTCGCCCAATACGAGGAGGGAGCGCTCGTGATGAACGCGGCGAGCATCTTCAAGGCTGCGGTTGAAGAGAAACTGGCTGGAGTGGATGTGTCGATCATAGCCGCGAGGTTCCACAACTCATTTGTTGAGATGGTTGTATCAGCCTGCGAGAAGTTGAGAGAGCGGTACGGTATCGGCCTCGTGGCGCTTTCGGGTGGAGTCTTCCAGAATGCAATTATCACTTATAGAATGACAGACCGCCTGCGCGAGCTTGGGTTTGAGGTTCTCACACACAAGCTGGCACCACCAAACGACGCATGTATCGCGCTGGGGCAGGTTGCTGTCGCGGCAGCGATTATCAAGGAAAGACAGGGGTAAACACGCAATGTGTCTCGCAGTACCAATGCAGATAACTGAGATAGATGGACAGGTCGCGATAGCTGACCTGAGCGGAGTTACGCGAAAGGTTCGCATTGACCTTCTGGACGATGCGGCAGTCGGGGATTTCGTGCTCGTTCACGCGGGCCTGGCAATCGCAAAAGTGGACGCCCACGAGGCGGAGGAGACTCTTGCGCTTCTGAGGGGGCTGACCGATGAAGTACAGTGAAGAGTTCAGAGACCGTGAGATGGTACAGACCATTGCCGAGCGGATGCGCTTGATCGAGTCTGGGCCGGCGACGATAATGGAAGTCTGCGGCACGCACACTATGTCTGCCGCAAGGTTCGGGATCAGGTCGCTGCTTCCGGAGGGCGTGAGGCTGGTGTCTGGCCCTGGTTGTCCTGTCTGTGTGACAGATCAACAGGACATCGACGCCTACCTGGCCCTGGGAGAGGTTCCCGGCACTGTCCTGGTGTCTTTCGGCGATATGCTGAGGGTGCCGGGAACCAACACTTCGCTGGAACGCCAAAGAGCTTTGGGCCTGGACATTCGCATCATCTACTCGCCTTTGGATTCAGTAGACATCGCGGCTCAGGAACCGGACAAGCAGGTGGTTTTCTTCGGGGTCGGATTCGAGACGACCATGCCGGCCATTGCGCTGGCAATCGCGACGGCCGCAGAACGCAAGCTTACCAACTTCTCCGTCTACTGCGTTCACAAGACCATGCCCAACGCCCTCCGTGCGCTGCTGATGAGCGGCGAAGTCAAGGTCACGGGGCTTCTGCTTCCCGGGCACGTTACTACCATCATCGGCGCCGACGCCTACGACTTCATCGCCGATGAGTTCCACGTGCCGTGCGCCGTAACGGGCTTCGAGCCGGTGGATATGATGCTGGGGATAGAATCGGTCTTGAAGCAGCACGCTGCCGGAGAGGCCCGGATCGACAATATGTACCGAAGGGTAGTGACAAAGGCGGCGAACCCACTGGCTTCAAAGCTGCTGGATAAGGTGTTCGAGGCCTGCGATGTGCAGTGGCGAGGTTTGGGCACTATCCCTATGAGCGGGGTCTGCATTCGAGATGAGTTCTCGGCTTACGATGCAAAGAAGCGCTTCCCGGAGCAGGTTGCTTCAGTGCCGCCTGCGTGTGAGACGGCGTGCCTGTGCGGAGATGTGCTGCGCGGTGCGATCCTGCCCAGCGACTGCCCACTCTTTGGCACAGCCTGCACCCCAACAGACCCGATAGGGCCGTGTATGGTCTCAAGCGAAGGCGCCTGCGCCGCCGCATACCGATATGGAGGAATGTAGATGACACAAGGCGAGTCCGCAAGGGTGCTGCTAAGCCACGGAGCCGGTGGCAAGGCCATGACCCAGTTGATAGAGAAAGTCTTCCTTGCCAGCTACGGCTCAAGACAGACCACCGGCGATGACAGCGCGGTGATCGATGTCGAGGCAGGACAGATCGCGTTTACCACAGACTCGTTCGTCGTTGACCCGATCTTCTTCCCAGGCGCGGACATTGGGCGGTTGGCTGTCTGTGGGACGGTCAATGACCTCCTCACCGCCGCCGCCAAGCCTCTGGGGCTATCGGTGTCATTCATCATCGAGGAAGGCCTTGAGATGACGACGCTGGAGCGGGTTGCGCGGTCCATTCGGGAGGCAGCCGAAGAAGCAGGAGTTCAGGTGCTGACTGGCGACACCAAAGTCGTTCCGAGGGGCTCAGCCGACAAGATCTTCGTGACAACGGCCGGGGTGGGGCGCGTGTTGAGGCAGGGGGTCTCCGGCTCCGCTGCGAAGCCAGGTGACAGGGTGATCCTCACCGGCAGCCTGGGGGACCATGGGACTGCTGTTATGCTGACGCGCGCGAACCTTCTGGAGAACGAGGTCATCAAGAGCGACGCTGCGCCATTGGTAGATATCGTTCTTGGTTTGCTGGAGGCGGGCTGTGCGGTTCATACCATGCGAGACCCGACGCGCGGCGGAATAGCTGCTTCCCTCAACGAGATCGCTCACCAGTCCGGCGTGTCCATTGTCATCGAGGAGACCGCCATTCCGGTGAAGCCGGCCGTGGCTGCCGCGTGTGAGGCCCTTGGGCTGGATGTTCTGCAGGTGGCTAACGAAGGCAAGATGATCCTGGTTGTTGCTCCGGAAGACGCCGACAGAGCCCTTGAGATAGTCCGAAACAGCCGATACGGCGAAGATGCCGCAATAATCGGGGAAGTCCTGGCGGCTCCGCAGTCCCGGGTCCAGGTGAAGACCTCCCTCGGTACCAGCCGAATCCTCGATATGCCCGCGGGAGAAATGCTCCCCAGAATCTGCTGATTCTCACAGACACCGGGAACACGAGACACAAAGAAACGGGCCGGGGTAGGTAGAACCCCCGGCCCGTTTTCCGTTTGGCTAGTATTGCAGTCTAGCCGATCGGATGGTCAGGCCCTTGGTCACACTTCACACGTATGCTCGTGGGTGTGAGCGTGTGTGTGAGTGTGGCTCTCGCCATCACCGTGGCTGTGAGTGTAGACCTCTTCTTCCCCGTGGTAATGGCCAATCGTGAATATCTTCGCGTTCTCCGCCGGCCGCATAACATGGACCGCGCAGGAGAGACACGGGTCGAAGGAGTGGATTACTCTCAACACTTCGACCGGTTCGGCTAAATTGCCCACTGGCGTGCCGATCAGGGCTTCCTCGATGGGTCCTCGCTTGCCTGCACCGTCCCTGGGGGACGCGTTCCAGCAGGTGGGAGTGATGATCTGGTACTTTGAGATCTTCTTGTTGGCTATCTGCACCCAATGGCCGATTGCGCCTCTGGGAGCTTCAGTGAGACCGTATGCCGTTGCGGATGTTGGCACTTCGGCAGACTGCCGAGAACTCTGGCCAACCACCAACTGCCCGACCCACGTGTTCATGGCCTGCGCTACCTTGAGAGCCTCGTAGGCGCGAGCTGCGTGGCGGTCCATGACGGATATTCCGTTCTGATAGTCGCCGTTCGCCCACATTCTGGCCAGCGGACCAGCCTCAAATGGGGCGCCATTGTAGCGCGGTGCTTTGAGCCAGGAATAGGCGTCGGCTTTCGGATACTGAGGCTGAGTCAACCCTCCGGCCGGCTTGAGGTTGTCTGTGCTGTTGGCATACCAGGAGTATTTCACCTGCTCCGCAATCGCATTTACATCGACGGGCTGAACCGTCTTGGATCCGTTTACTGAGAATCCACGCTTGAGCAGTTTGGTCGTGCCGGCGGAATCCTGGTCAAACACGCCGTAGGACAGCAGATTCCCATGGCCGCGGCCTATGGAGTAGTAGTCGGAGTAGATGCCCGCGAGCGCCTCAACATCAGGGATGTACACGTTCTTGATGAACGGTATCAGTTCGGCGAGATACGCTTTGACCTTGTCTTTCCTGGCCTGCGTGACCTTGGTGGACACGCCACCGGGGATCAGTGTTGCAGGGTGCGGCATCATCGCGCCGAAGATGGCGCCCATCTGGTGAGCTTTGCGCCGCATATCCAGCGCTTGCACATAATGACCAACCAGAACATTGGTCGTGGCCTGGTCTATCCTCTTGTCGGCTCCCCAGCTAGGCTGCCAGGGCGGCATGTCTGGTCCGTCCAGGAAGTCCTGCGCTGCCAGATGGTAGAAATGCAGGATGTGCGACTGGACGAAGTTAGACGCAAGTATCAGGTTGCGACCAATTCTTCCGTTGCTGGGTGGCGTGACTCTGCACGCCGCGTCCAGAGCTTGGACTGCGGCAAGCCCGTGAGAGACGGGGCAAACGCCGCAGACTCTTTCAGTTATGTGCTGGGCATCGAAAGGATGCCGGTTGATTAGCAGGGTCTCAAACCCGCGGAACAGGGTTCCGGTGGCTTTTGCGTCCACTACCTGCTGGACGCCGCCGACGGTGTCCACAGTGACTTCTATCTTGAGGTGTCCCTCTATCCTGGTTACAGGGTCAATTGTCGATATGGTAGCCATCTCTGTATCTCCTTACCTGTTTCAGTCTTCCCGATGCATATAGAACGGCTGGGTGCCTGGGAATGTCGGGTTGGAGCATCCGATGCAGATCGCATCGTTCTCGACGCACCATGCTGTGCCGCCATTCCACTTTCTGGTTGGGCACCAGTTTGTGGTCTCTATCCCCTGGCAGCCCTTCTCTCTGAGACAGTCGCCACCTCTCGTCGTCCCTGGAGGGAGAATGGCGTGTTCGTTGCGTGGGCAGCGGGAATGCACCGTGTAAGCAAATACCGGGGTGGGTCTTCCGTATGCGTCCAGGGAGATTCTCTTGCCGAGGAGAATCATCGTTATCGCCCAGACTATGGCGTCCGGGTGAGCGGGGCAGCCCGCAAGGTTGATGGTCTGAATGCCCGTTACAGCCTTGACACTCTTGATGCCGGTGACGTTCGGACCTGCTGCGGGAATGCCTCCAAACGAGGAGCATGTGCCCACACAGACGACTGCCAAGGCCTTTGGCGCTAGGTCTTTGATTGCCTGCTCAAAGGTTACCTCGACCCCGTTGTATGTCCATGCCATGCATGCGGCGCCGCCGAACGCGGTGGGCACGCCGCCCTCAACGACCAGCACGAAGTTGCCGGAGTTGTAAACCTGCTCGAGTTCCGCCACCGCATCCTGGCCGGCCAGGGCCATGATCTGCGGGTGGTAGACCAAGTTGACGTAGTTGACTATCGTGTCTGCTGCGGTCGTCGGGGCAGTTCCCGATATTCTGTTCAGGAACGACACCGAGCAGCCGGTGCAGGAGGCACCCTGCAGCCATATCACTGACGGCGCTGCAGGGTTGGCCAGGGCTTCCTCTAGCTGGCCTAGTTCTGTTGCAGATATCCCCAGCACGGTTGCCGAGACTCCGCATATCTTCAGGAAATCTCTGCGAGATACGTTCATTGTTCTTTCTCCATAGTGTCTTCTGACATTACGTCGTACTCCTGCAGTTGTTTGCAGGCTTTTGGAAAACACGCTGCCTTCTTTGTCGGTTCGAGATCGTTGGGTTCGCTGAGAATTCTGCCGATCCCGCCCGCGAATCCCAGCAAGGTTGGTAATGTCCTTGCGAGTCCACGGAAACTCTCATGCAGCATTTCTCTACGATCCATCATGCTTACCTCCTCGTTTCTCTCGCCGCACCTCTAGTGCCTGGTGTTGGAAGAACGCTATGGAATGATAGCTGTAACAACCTATATGAAGATTCCGCTTTTCGCGGGATCGGTAATCGCATTGCACAAAACTCATGCAGTAACCATCTCTTTCAGGGGTTTTCCAGCGCTCCTTCTGGTCTGAGCGACGTATTCGTCTTGCCACCGCTTCACAATCTGGCTCGCTGCCTTCGTGACAGTAGGCAACGATGCCTCCACTGACGGAGACAGTTCCAAGCTGTAGTCTATGCTCTCGGGTTCAACCCCTATCATAGCTATTCGTGGAGCCTTGTGGCCCGGCAGGAATCTCAGGGCAGCCTGCAAGTTCACCTCGTGAAGCGAGTTCCTCACCTTGGCTTCCGCTACGTCGTCAAGCCCGAAGGTATATACCGTTCCTGGAACCCCGCCGGCTTCCATTGCATCTATCCCTATTATCATGTCGGCCCATTCTATGAGGTCTAGAGCATCCAGGACTGCGGTACCTACCTCGGCTACCTTGACTCCGCCCAGCTTTTCAGCTTTGATTGCCTTGACCGCGTGTATTCCAACGCCGTCGTCTCTCAGAAGCTCGTTTCCCAGCCCTGCTATCAGTATTCGCGGTCTTCTCCGCCGTGGTCCGGGTTTAACTCTATTTCCCATTCAGGCCAACTCCCTGGCTTTACCCCGCATACCCCTGTATGCTGATTGGTATACATGATTGACGACGCCACTATACACATTAGTTCCATATGTGGATATATTCTAAGTAAGTATTTTTGGAGAATATCGCGCCACTGGTTCTGAGTAGGCCCACTGGCCATTTCGAAGCACGGGCAGATAGAGGAACTGCCCTTCGATATGCCGCCTTTCGCAATTCCACTGCGCTACGTTGCCCGCGGCCAACGGCTCGTTCCTCGCGGCTACTCAGGGCTGGTGGAAAGGGTGTGCGCGCAGAACAATTCACACCACGCGCGTTGACGCAACTGTTCAGTGTTGGCGAGTACATGTCATGCTGAACTTGTTTCAGCCGCTGGCGCGTCTCGACGAGCATCTGGCATTGAGCGCGAACAGACCCTGAAACAAGTTCAGGGTGACGGTTTACTCTCACGCAAACTGAACAGTCGCGCGTTGACACTGCCGGCGTATCGGTTGTATACTCTCATTAGCCGGAGGTTTCTAGCTTTGGAGAATATCAGACTCGAATCCGAGATTGTCTTTGTCGACGACGTTGAAGTCCTGAAGCTGAAGGGCGAGATTGACGTGTACACTGCGCCCGATCTCAAGACTGTGGTTGCGGGTATGCTGGCTGAGGATATCGACCACCTTATCATCGACATGACGCTGGTCTCGTATATGGACAGCAGCGCGTTCGGGGTGCTTTTGGGCGCTTTGAAGACGCTGAAGCCCAAAGGTGGCACTGTCTGCCTTTCGGGCTGCAGCGCTACGATCGAGAAGATTCTCGGGCTGACAAAGCTGAATACCGTTTTCGCCGTTCACAAGACAGTTCAAGAGGCTGTGGCGTCCACAAAGCAAGCCTGAGAGCCTCATACAGACCCGGCGCCGCAATCTTCGGCGGCTAATCGCCCACCGGGCGCGCGGCCCCGGCGGATTATTCACGCAGGGGATCACCTGACAATTGATAGTCGATGTTGATGTACTCGTTCTTGGCACCGGGATTGCGGGGCTGAGCTTCGCCATCCGGGCATCGCAGTTCGGCGACGTGGCGCTGGTCACCAAGAAGAGCGACACCGAGTCGAACACCAACTATGCCCAGGGCGGCATTGCAGCCGTTATGGACCCCAACGACACCTACGAATCCCACAAACACGACACCCTGGTCGCCGGCGCGTACTTGTGCCACGAAGATGCGGTTGATGTGTTGGTCCGCGAGGGACCGGACAGAATCCGCGAGCTTATCGACTTCGGAGTCCGCTTTACCCAGAATCCATCCTCAGCCAATGATCTCCACCTTGACCTCGGCAGGGAAGGCGGCCACAGCGCCAGGCGCATTGTCCATGCTGCCGACCTTACTGGGAAGGAAGTCGAGCGGGCGCTCGTGTTCAAGGTCAAAGGCTCCAGCCGTATTCGTGTTTTCGAGCACAGCCACGCCATCGACCTGATTGTTAAAGAGGTCAATGGGCGGCGAGTGTGCCTGGGCGCTCACGTGATGGACCCTGAGACGGGTGACGTTATGAGCTTTCGGTCAAAGGTGACAATGCTTGCCACGGGCGGCCTTGGCCGTGTCTACCTTCACACCACCAACCCCGAGATTGCGACGGGAGACGGTGTGGCGATGGCCTGCAGGGCTGGAGCGGTAATTGGCAACATGGAGTTTATCCAGTTCCACCCGACTACCCTTTACCACGAAGACGCTCGATCCTTTCTGATCTCGGAGGCCGTGAGAGGAGAGGGCGGGGTGCTGCGGCTGAAGTCCGGCGAAGCCTTTATGGACAAATACCATCCCATGGGCAACCTCGCGCCGCGCGACATTGTTGCAAGGGCGATAGACGCCGAACTCAAGGCAAGCGGCGAGGAGTGCGTCTACCTGGACATCACCCACATCGCTTCGGAGAAGGTGAAAGGGCACTTCCCTAACATCTACGAGAAGTGCCTGTCTGTGAGCATCGATATTACCCGGGACTGGATTCCTATTGTCCCCGCGGCGCACTATTCCTGCGGCGGCGTTTTGTGCGACCTCGAGGGCAGGACAACCATCGATAACCTCTATGCCTGCGGCGAGGTGTCATGCACCGGTGTGCACGGAGCTAACAGGTTAGCCAGCAACTCTCTGCTTGAGGCGATTGTGTTCGCAAGGCGGGCAGCGCTGGATGCCAGTGCCAAGCTTGCCTCGATAGAACACTTGGAGATAGAAGACTACCCCGTGACATCGCACAACGAAAGGGTGGGTTCGGAGAAGATCCACGCTCTGGATCACGACCTCAAGGCGGCTATGTGGGATTATGTCGGCATAGTGCGAAGCAACGAACGGCTCTCCAAGGCGCTCTCAGCTATCCACGAGGTCAAGGCGGAAGCCGATGCGCTGTACTTCCACGGCAAGTTGGCGCCGGAGCTTCTCGAACTTCGAAACAAATCCCTGGCGGCAGAGCTCATATCCGTTTCCGCGCTATCTCGACACGAAAGCCGTGGTCTCCACTATACTGTGGACTACCCCGAACTGGACGATGCCAACTCCAAGCACGACACCCTTCTGAGAATGGACGCTAACAACGAACTGAGGCTGCAGAGCGGTTCTCAGCAGCCTCAGTCATAGTCTTCCCCAGCATTCGTAATCCATCTTCACCCATCAGTGTGATGGTGTAGTTGTGTCCCGGGATGTCACTCCCCTACTTCTTCACAGCCCACTTCGGGTGGAGTTTGTCGAATATCTTCGTCAGGCTGTCGGCCCATCTCTGCCCGTGAAGGTTGAGGCCTCTGACGTTGAAGTGAGCCTTGTCTTCTCGCCGGTATCTCGGGCCGGTCATGTCATCTGTGGTTGGGCCGATGAATGTGGATTTGCCATCACAGACAGCTTCCTGTCCCGCGATTACAGGATTTCGCTTGGCCATCTCACCCTCTTGCCCGTCAAGAACTCCGATATACGAAGCTTTCGCAATAACCCACGGCACTTTCCATCCGGCATCCGCTCTTGAAGTATCAATCATCTTGCTGAGCATATCGGCGTATTTCGTGGCTGGGGTGGCTTCGATGGAATCCGACTCGCCCTGGTGCCAGAGGATCGCGGCGCAGCCGTTTTTGCCAACGTGACTCATTGCTTGCTTTATGGCGACATAGTGGTCGCCGTCGACCTGCCACATGCGGACGGGCTGCCCTCCGTAGCCACACAATGTTACAGCCACGGGTACGTCATACAGCTTCGACAGCGTAGTCGCCATCACCGGCCACGGGGAGCCGCCGGCACGGAGGTCGTTGGTGAATCCCAGTTGGGGATCCGACCCTTGTCGCCACTCGCTGCCGTTGAATGTCGATACTCTGTCGTCCGCTTTCATCGGTTGGGATCCGCTGCAGACAGAATTGGACTGACCCGAGGTCACAAACACCAGCCCTACGCCCACGCGTTCGACTGATACCGTGTGCTGAGCCTTGGAGCTGTCAGTGCTCCTGAGGTCGACTTTGTACCAACCGCCCGCATCGACCATCAGCTCACCGGAAAACGTCCCTTCGACGGGCTTTACGGTAATGTTTGCCCACCTTGCGGACTTTCCGCCGCCGCCGGCCATCACTGTGGCTCGCGCTTGAATCGATACGACATCATTCTTGCACTTGCCCGCAATGCGGATTGCGCCGCGCCTGGCATCGTTCATCTGGAATACCTGCCTGCCGACAGGACTGCTTGGTCTCATACTGGGCATCAGCGACGTAATCGGCTGATCGAGCGCCATCTCGTCAGCCGCCGGCGAGGAAGAACATCCCGTCATCATCACCACGAAAACCAACAGGGCCGAAATCACAAGTCTCAAAGCCAGATTCCATCCTTCCTGTGCGAATGCTCGCAGTTGTGTGTGTGGGCGGCGATCACAGGCTGCCCTGGTTTCTGATGTTATTGTCCGCTTCCTGGGCGTCCGCGCTGCCCGGCGCAACCTCAATGACCCGCTTCCACATCAGAATGGCCTTGTCCGAGTCATCGTTCTCACTGTACATGTACCCCAAGGCCAGTAGCGTTCCAGTGTCATGTGGATCGAGTTGCAAGGCCGACTGATACTCCCCAAGGGCCTCATCATCACGGTCAGCTTCATCGAAAGCGACTGCCAGGTTATAGCGGTAGGATGCGTTGTTTGGTTCGAGCGCAACCGCCTGTCGGAATTCCGCGATGGCTCCGTCGTAATCTTCACTCTCCAACAACTCCAGCCCGTGGGCATTGTGAGTCTCAGCGGTCTTTGTGGGAGCAGGTTCGGTGGGTTTCGGAGCATCCGGCGGGTTACCGGACTCCTGAGAAGCTTCGTGGATGTCTCTGATCTCCCGAAGCCGCCTCTGCGCGGCCTGGGACCCGTGGGGATCAACTCTGTCGGACCCCAGCATTCTGCCGCAGAAGCCGCAGTGCTTCCAACCATCCACAACAGCCGCCCCGCATACGAGGCACTGCTGCCTGAGAATTGTGCCGCAGGAGGTGCAGTATGTGGTTCCAGGCGATCTGGCTTCACCGCAGCCAGGACACTTGACTACTGCCTGCGTGAGCTTCTTTCCGCACACCGAACAGAACGCCGATCCGAGGGGAGTGCTGCTGCCGCAATCCGCGCAGACGGCCCTCATCTGTCTGCCACAGGCCGAGCAGAAAACAGAGTTCGGCCCCAAAGCCGCGCCGCAATCCGGGCAGGCGGAAGCGGACACAGGCGCTGTCGAGACGGGCGAAGGTGGAGTAACGCTGGCTTTGGGCGCAGCTATGACCTCGTTGACCTTGGCGGATGCGGCCTCGAAGAGCGGTGTCTTGTCCAGGGGATAGGTCACCTTGCGGCTCTCAGGGTCGCTTGTTGCGTTGGCCAGGTCCAGTTCTAGATACCCGCCGGTCTGGTGGGTTACGGCGCGGGCCGACCGGATGTCATTTAGTGGGTACGTGTATGTCAGGCACTTGCTCTGAACGGAATCGCCCTTGTCTCGGATGATTATCGCGCGTCGCGATGTGAGCGCAAAGGCTTCGCCCTGGCTTCCGCCCAGGCAGACCAGCAGCGTTTCATCCGGAAGCAGCGCGCGGTTGAGTTCAACCTGCAACATCAGCGGCAGATCGGCAATTAGTGGGTTGGAAGGGAACAAGTCTATCACCTCATAGTGTCATATACCTAATACTATATACTTAGGGATGTATTACTGCAACTGGTGGGCATGTCTTGCCATTTCGCTCCGGCAGGAAAAAAACTGAGAAAATACAGTTGACAGGCGCTTCGGAAAAGTGTATATTCCTAAGTAGTAGTACTTATAGGCGCAGACCGGTTTTCAGAGTGGCATCCCCCTCGGGACTTCTATCTGGTAGAGTTTTTGGGGCGGTCAGGGGAGGATTCGGCAACCGGTAATAAGTAAAGGCGTGCACTCAAGGCAGCCATCATTGTTGATAGGCTAGGGCAGATGTCACGCGGTCTGCGCCACTCATTCTTCTCCTGCGATGCAGACTACCGGGCCCGAGTCGGATTGTCATCAAGGCTCGGCAATACCTCGAAGCCGCCTTCAATTCGGAACTCCACGGATTTCCTGTCAGGAGATGGAGAGTACCGAACCCTGTAGTCGATTGTCTCACCCTCAGAATTCACCGTCAACCTCACGCTTGCCCGTTCGTCAGCGGACATCGCAGCCAGCCCTCCGACGGCCGCCAGCGCTTTGCGCAGCGCCGCTATCTGCTCTTCAGTAAGGCCTTTCACAGCTATCGGTCCGGTCTGCAGGGTCTTGAGTTGGGGGTCCGTGAGCTTCTTCAGGAAGCGAAGTATCTCCCGGTTCATCGCCGCCTCGCCTGCGCCGAACGCCGCCATTGTTGGGTCGAAGAATACTGCATGGTCAAGCTGTTCATCGCGAAGCCCGGCTATCTGCATGAGCTCGGTCAGCATCAGCCCCGCGTTGTCGCTGCCGGTCTTCGCCCAGAACCCCAACCACACCGTCGGCACATCCCATCCGCGCCTGGTGAACCACTCGCGATCGGTCATGCGCAACAGGTTGCCATCTTTGACGATGCTCTTGTTGTAGAGGACCGAGATGAGGGTCAGATGCTCAAGGCAGCTCTTCCGCCCTCTCGGGTAGTTGGGCAATATGTCTACGAAGAAGTCGCTGACAATATCGAGCTTAGTTGCGCCGGCCAACACGCCCAGAGTAGCCGGAAGCGGATACCTGACGAACACGCGAGGTGGTTGCGGAGGAGGCGCCCCTTGTTGTCGCGGCGCGGGAACCGCCAGGGGGAACAGCGCAAACGGGCCGGGCAGGTCCGACGCCATGACGTCGCCTCTTTCGGCCATTTCCCTTGCTTCAAGCGCATTCACTACCGCCAGGGTGTCTGCCATGAACTTCTTCTGGACTGCGACTCTGTTGGCGCCCTGCTTGAGACTCAACACGGCATCGGCGTATGCCCGTCCAACACCGATCGACGGGTCGAAGATGGGGATGTCTATCCAGCCTTCAACACTCCCAATCGACACCCGGCCAAGCACACTGCTTTCTGATCTGCGGACTTCCGCATCCACGGGCATTCGTCGGTTTACGGTTACCTGGAATTGATCGAAGGCTTTCAGGGATTGGGTGGTCTCGTCGGGCCCACCAAGCCCCTTGGTCATGGCCGTGTAGGACTCCGCCATCTTCTTCGCGGAGCTCTGCAGGGACGGAGAAAGTACTGAGACGGGGATGCTGAACTCGGCGCCGTTCGCGTAAGCTTCTGCCAGCGCGGGGTAGCCATCGAATAAGTCCACAATCGCCCGGCCGACGGGTTGAGTCGCCAGAACATAGGCCCACGGGTTGGACGACTTCAGAGAGGTCTTGTCCGCCGAACCCAGAGCCGAGCGCAAATGATCGAGTATTGCCTGGCGCTTCTGCTTGAGTTCGCGTTCATGGGAATCCCGAGAAGTGTTTCTGAGATTCTCTTCCTGGTCCCACTGTTGCTTCGTCTGAGAGAGCCGGTAGGTCCATTTGTCCGCTTCACCAGTGCGGGTCCAGGTGAACTTGAGCACAGTCGCCAGTTCGGACATCAGGTTCCGCAGCGGCATCTTGGTGACATACACCACAACGCGCCTGTCGTAGCACAACCAGTCTTCTTTGTTCAGTCCCGCAATCATAGGGACGTTGGTGCTGGCCGCCAGATCGGCTGCAACCTGCCCGATGGTGCCGCCGTCAGAGCTGTAGGTCACGGGGGCGTCCAGGCGCGAGTCATCAGAGAACAGAGCCTGGGCTGATGCGCCGGTTGCCATCGCCAAAGCCAGGAAGCCAGCCGCGAGTACGACAGATACAGCTAACCACAGGCGAGAAGAGACGTGTTGGCGGACTAGATTGCCAGAGACGACCATACTGCATCATCCTCAATCCGTGCATGAATATCCAAACTATAGAACGTGCCGATGGGGGTCAGTAGTTCCGGGTTATTTGCCCAAACTTGCTTTACAGCCCCGCGAACAACACTAACTCCCGCCGCGGTCATCTTGCCCAGAGGCATTCTGCACGCGCCGCACGGCATGCCCAACCCCTGCATCAGGGTCTTGATGGCGAGCGGGTTGCGGTAGCGGTCATTGACCATCACCTGCTGGCCGTTTGGCAGAGTGCGCGGGTTGTCCACTTTAACCGTGACGATCCCCAGCAGAGGAGCAAGCGCGTCCTTGAGCTTCTCGGCCCCTGCAAAGTCTCCGCTCTTAGCCAGCGAGACCATTTTCGAGATCGGACCCGGAATGACGTTGGTATCCACCGAGATAACGCCGTCCGCCTTGACACGCGGGTCGGCCATTATGGTATATGTCATATCATCGTCGCCGCTCATCACGGAGAAGTCACTTCCCAACAGCGTGCGGGTCTTTGCCATCCGTTCGATGTCACCGGTCGCTTCTTTTACGGTATTGATGCCTGGATAGCGGTCGGCAAGTATCGCCAAGTCTTCTACTGCGAGCGCAGTCCCGGTTCGCCCGGGTATGATGTAGGGCACAATGGTTACGCCCGGGAACTCGGCGGCTATCCTGCCGTAATATTCATCGCGGAGTTCCTGAGAGGAGGGGCCGTTGTAGTAGCAGTCCACTATCAACACAGCCTCGGCTCCGCTGTTCACTGCCTGCCTGGTGCTGTGGATAGCTTCCTTGGTGGAGTTGCTTCCGCACCCTGCAAGCACGCCGCAGCGTCCCTTGCACAGTTTCAGAACGCGGTCCACGACCTGGTTATGCTCGTCCCAGCAAAGGGTAGGGGACTCGCCGGTAGTGCCAACCGGCACCAGACCAGCCACTCCCTGCGATATCTGGAACTCAACGTTTTTCTCCAGACCTTCCCAGTCAATAGATCCGTCGGCCAGGAACGGGGTGACAATAGCGGTCCAGGTATCGGCGATTCTCATCAAAGGCTCCTCCATAGAGTCATCAGCTTACACTATATTGTAGTGTCCGAGCGTGTTTTTGGCAATTTTGGGTGCAGTGGAAGGGGCGATGGGGGATTATCCGCAGATGACGCAGATGGCGCAGATGATTTGAGTCTGGGATTTGAGATTCTGGATTTGAGATACGCTGTCGGTGGCGTCAGGTGGTGATGCCGTGGGAGGACTCGGAATTAAGGCTGTCAAGCTCATTCTTACGCATGCGGTTGTGTATGGCTCCGGGTATCCAGAGCGCGAGCATCGTGAAGAACCAGAAACCGACGAAATCCCCGTAGATCGCGCCGCAGAGCACGGCGAACCACCCTGTGATCTGGCCTTTCTTGTCAGAGGTCGATGCTCTAGCGAACAGTAGCAATGCCAGAGCTTCGAGCACCGAAGCGACAGCGACGCCATTGTGAGCCAAGAAGCTCTGGAGACTCGGAAACCAGTTCAGCCCCACAGAGAAGAACGTAGGTTTGGACAGCCAGAACCAGGTGACGAGGAATAAGCTAGCCAGCAAGTGGCCGCCGTATCTGTGATTGCGGAAGACTGCTATTGCGGAGGAGAACAACAGTACGAAGAACAGTGCAGCGGCAAGGACGCCTAAAGCAAGGAGAGGAGGATGCCACCAGTAGTTGCCAAAGATTGCACTGGCAATAACGAGGGCAGAGGCGCCTATGATTCGCTTGCGCCACCTCTTGACTTGCCAGCACCCCATCAGGGCCGCAAGGACTAGCACAGCAAGCCCTGAGAATCTCAGTACGTCCACGTGATCGCGTGTCGTTCCACCGTCGCAAAGCAGGTAGAACCCTGCTGCTGTCCAAACGGGAAGCCAGAGAGGTCTCCTGTCGCGTAGGAATTCTCTGACTGAACCACCGAGGAGAATGATTGCCAGGGCATAGGTCATAGCTATGTATGCAGGGCTGGCCGAGATGAGAGACAGATCTACAAGTCCGTGTTCGAGGGTCTTTGTCCAATGATGCGCCAGATTCCAGTAGCGTGTGGCGATCTCTCGCGCAGCAACCGCCAAGAACGGCAGCGCCGTCAGAAACGCGGTCTTCCAGCTCGACACGCAGTGTTCTCGGTTGAGGGTGAATGCTATTTCGGTGGCGGTGCCCAGCCTAGCTTCGGCTTTGGCGCTGGCAATTTGCTCGGGGTATCCCTCATCCTCAAGCTGCAGGCGGATTTCATCGTAGTGCGAGCGAAGTTCCCGGAGAACCGTTTCTTTCTCTCCGGGAGGCATATCCAGCAAACTTCCTACCCGTTCCGGGAAGTCCATTTCCTTCTCTTTACTGCTGCTTCCGCCTTGTGCTCTCATTGCCTTATCCAGTTGGTTCCGGGGAAGCGTCCAGCACTCGTCGGACTTTGCTCCCGAACTCGTCCCACACTCCACGCTTGCGCGCCAGATGGCCTCTGCCTCGGTCGGTGATCCGGTAACTCTTGCGCTCCCGCTCTTAGATTTGAGATTTGGGACCTGGGATTTGAGATCAGTCCCGCGTGTGCCACCCGGCGTTCATCTTGTTGACGATGTCGGAGTAGAGACCGGCACGTTGTCGAACCTCGGCTTTTTCGCGGTTGTGCAGATCTCCAGTAATCCAAAGCTGAAGCATCGTCGCAAACCAGTTACCGAAAAAGTCTCCAAAAACCACACCTATCGGCACCGCCATCCAGCCCAGGACACGTCCCTTGCCATTTTGTGTTGAGGCCCTAGCGAATAGCAGCACAGCGATAGAAGCCAGCAATGCGACAAGTGTCGTGTGATAGCCGCCTAGTACGGCGGGGAGGCCGAGGGTTAGGAATTCGGCGTGGATGCCATAGCCGTTACCGGTGACCCAGACGGTTATGACCAGAAATAGACCGGCGAGGAGGCGGCTGCCATATCTGTGATACGCGAAAGTCGCGAAGGCAAACCCATACCACAGGGCGAGGACTGCGATTACGCCTGCTACAGCGGCTATATTGAGTGCCGGGTGCCACCACCAGTGCCCGATGATCCAGAATACGGCAATAACAATCGGCGCGATGATGATGCGAATCCGCCAACGTCTCACTTGCCAGCAGACTGTGAGGATCAGCAATGCTACGATGGCGGAAGATGCAGTCGGAGTATCGGAGTACTTGCCGGGGTGCACACGAAGAAGACACAGTCCTACGGCAGAACACGTAGCCAACCAAAGGGGGCGTCTATCTCGCAGGAACTCGCGAACCGATGCGACGAGAAGAATGACCGCGAGAACCGCCGAGAGCTGCCAATATGTACCTGAGGCGTAGGTCATGATCATCTCGGACGATTCGTAATCGGTCGGAGTCTTCCACTGTATCCAGCCAAAACGGCGCGCAGCTAACTCCAGCGCCGCGACAAGCAACAATGGCATCGCCGCCACAAATGCGGTCTTCCAACTCGATACACAGTGTTCCCGGTTAAGAGTAAGCGCTACGTCCCAAGGGTTGCCAAGCCTGGCTGCTGCTTTCGCGATTGCCTGCTCCTCGGAGTATCCCTCATCCTCAAGCTGCAGGCGGACTTCATCGTAGTGCGAGCGGAGTTCCCGGAGAACTGTCTCTTTCTCTCCGGGTGGCATATCCAGCAGACTTCCTACCCGTTCGGGGAAGTCCATTTCTTTCTCTTTGCTGCTGCCTTGTGCTCTCATTTGGCTATACAGTCGGTTCCGGGGCGGCGTCAAGCACCCGGCGGACCTTGCTCCCGAACTCGTCCCACACTCCGCGTTTTCTTGCCAGATGGCCTCTGCCTCGGTCGGTGATCCGGTAACTCTTGCGCTCCCGCCCCCTGGCCCCTGTCTCCCAGTAGCCTTCGATGTAGCCTTCCCGTTCAAGCGCGTGAAGATGGGGGTAAAGGGTGCCTTCGCGCATAGCGAAATACCCCTCGCTGAGGTCCTCCAACTCACGGACAATCCGATACCCATGCATATCGCACCTGTGCAGGCACGAGAGTATCAGAAGTTCAGCATTTCCCTTGAGCAGTTCCGTAGGCGCGGGCATAATTCCACCTGTTTGCAATGGTTACTGATGTATTATACCACGGTTTTTGGGGGTGTCAAGGGGTAGCTCATAGCAAATAGCAAATGGCCTATAGCGGATGAGGAAGATGGGACAAATACGACAAATAGGACTTATAGGACGAGAGTGGCGGACTACTTGTTTTCGGCAGCCAACCCGACAAAGAACTCGTGCACCCGAGTGTCGTCGGTGAGTTCGGGGTGGAAGGAGGCGGCTATTATGTGGCCGTTTCTTACCATGATCGCTTCGCCGGTGGGGAGGGCAGCCAGGGTTTGGACGTCTTTGCCAACTCTGGTCACAAAGGGTGCCCGGATGAAGACTGCTCGCAGCGGACTGTCGCAGACGCAGGGGATTAGGAGGTCTTCCTCAAAGCTGTCTATCTGCCTGCCGAAGGCGTTTCTTCGGACTGTGATATCCAACAGGCCCAGTCTCTGCTGATCGCTGCCCTCGATGTCTGTGGCGAGCATGATCATCCCGGCGCAGGTGCCGAAGATTGCCATTCCCTCGGAGTGACGGCGCTTGATGGCTTCGTCGACTCCATACCGCTCCATCAGCTTGCCCAGAGTGGTGCTTTCGCCGCCGGGGATTATCAGTCCGCTGCAGTCCTCAAGACCTTCCGGCATGCGGACGACAACAGTCTCCACACCCTCGATCTGCTCAAGCATCTCGACATGCTTCTGGAAATCCCCCTGAAGACCAAGAACACCTATTCTCATTCTATACTGATAACCCCTGTAGCACGTCACCCTGAACTTGTTCCAGGGTCTGTTCTTGCTCACTGCCAGATGCTCGTCTAGACGCGCAGATGCTGAAACAAGTTCAGCATGACGCGTTCCTGCCGGACAGCACAATCAAAAGGGCTGGGGCAGGGCTTGCTAGTCAGCTCCTGGACCCAACCCTCATCATCTCAATCGTTACAAAACTACCAGCCGCGGTTGGCCATCAGGTCTTTCTCGTCCAACTGCCTAATGTCGAGACCAGCCATAGCTGTTCCAAGTCCCTTGGAAAGCTCGCCGATCAGCTTGGCGTCCATAAAGTGGGTGGTGGCGTCCACGATAGCCTTGGCTCTCGCCGCCGGGTTCTCAGACTTGAATATGCCCGATCCCACAAACACCGCCTCGGCCCCAAGCTGCATCATCAGAGACGCGTCGGCCGGGGTGGCGATTCCGCCCGCGGAGAAGTTCGGGACTGGAAGTTTGCCTGTCTCGTGGATTCCCAGCACCAGATCATACGGCGCGCCGAGGATCTTAGCTTCCGCCATCAGTTCATCTTTGCGCATCGACTGTATCTTGCGCATGTGGCTGATAACCGTTCGCATATGCCTCACGGCCTCAACTATGTTACCCGAGCCTGCCTCGCCCTTGGTGCGGATCATCGCAGCGCCTTCGCCGATCCTGCGCAGCGCTTCGCCCAGGTCTCTGCAGCCGCATACAAACGGCACTTTGAATTCGTGCTTGTCAACGTGGAAGCTCTCATCAGCGGGAGTGAGGACTTCGCTCTCATCGACGTAGTCCACGCCCAGCGCTTCCAACACCTGCGCCTCGGCAAAGTGGCCGATCCGGCACTTGGCCATCACGGGAATGGATACGGTATCCATTATCTCAAGAATAATCGTGGGATCGCTCATCCTGGCCACGCCGCCGTCTCTGCGGATATCGGACGGAACGCGCTCCAGCGCCATGACCGCCACAGCTCCCGCATCCTCGGCTATCTTGGCCTGTTCGGCATTGGTGACGTCCATAATGACGCCGCCCTTGAGCATTTCGGCAAGACCAACCTTGGTCAGCCAGGTGGATTTGTTCACTTCAGACATTGCGCAGCCCCCGGGTACAAGTAAGTAACGCTGCCCAGATACCTGTGGCAGCGTGAGAGAAGTCTCTCTGTGTCCGCAGATATTATAGCAGATTGGCTGCGGGGGTGCGAGTTTGGCCAGGCAGCCGCAACTGTTCAGTGTTGGTGATTACACGTCATGCTGAACTTGTTTCAGCATCTGGCGTTGGGCGCGAACAGACCCTGAAACAAGTTCAGGGTGACGGTTCACTCTTACGCAGACTGAACGGTTACAGGCAGCTCGGCTGTCGCATATGTCCCATCTGTCCCATCGCTCCTGCCCTGTATTTGATTTGACACCCATCTCAGGCGGGTATATAATGCGAAATCCCCGTGAATGGAGCGCAGCCATTGTTTGCTCTCAACTTCTACCCCGAGTTATACATCGACGATCTGCTTCGTGGCCGCAAAAGCGCGACTATTCGGCTTGGCGACAAGTCGGACAAATACGTCAGCGGGCAGATAGTCTGGATAACCGCCGGCCGCAAGTACCAGGTTCGGCAGAAGCTTTTCACCGCGATCATAGACGATGTAATGGTAAAGAGGGTGGGCGACCTTTCCCAGCGCGAGATCGAGAAAGAGAACCTCGAGTTCCGCAACCCGGACGATGTCATCAACCTGTTGGGGCGTATATACGACAGGGTCGTGACCCCGTTCGATACCGTCACCATTATTACGTTCTCGCCGGTTCGCGATTACGCGGACCGCGAGGCGCAGCGAGAGATCTTCGATCTGTGGATGTAGCGAAACTTGACGAGTTTGCTCTTTGTGGGTATTATATAGTGGCTTGAGCGAAATCTTTGGGAGTCTAGCTTAGGAATGCACACATTTTTCGTATGGATACAAGTAGTCAGCGCGCTTGCGCTGGTAGCAATAGTCATGTCGCAGGCAAGTAAGAGCGAGGGGCTTTCGGGCACCATCGGCGGCAAGAGCGAGTCGGTCTTCGGTCGACCCGGTATTGAGGAAAGACTCGACGAGATCACCAAGTGGGCGGCGATAACATTTATGTTCGTCAGCGCCCTGGTTTCTTACGTGGTCTAGATTTTAGCCGCCAGAATAGCAAGAGTTGATACGCCCGCAAGTCTCTGATTTGTGGGCTGTTTTGCGTACAACCCGGAGGATTGATCGTCATTGACCAGTAGAGAACGAGTAATCCGAACCCTCAGGCACCTGCCCGTCGATCGAGCGCCCAGAGAGCTTTGGGCGTTGCCCGGAGTGCTGAATGACAAACGATCCGAGTACGACGAAGTTCTTAAGCGGTTCCCAATGGATTTCACCGGCCCGGATTACTGCTACGGCGCCTCGCGAATGGCGCGAGGCGAGCCCTATGTTCTTGGCGAATACACAGACTCCTGGGGCAGCACGTGGCGCGTTGCGGAGAATGGCGTTACCGGAGAAGTCAGGCAGCCCGCGATTCCGGAGTGGTCGGCGCTGTCGAGTTACCGCTTGCCATACGAACTCCTCGATGAGGCCGATCTGAGCCGGGTCAACGCAAGCTGCGCCAAGACCGACAAGTTTGTCAAAGTCGGAACAGAGACTCGGCCCTTCGAGCGACTCCAGTTCCTGTGCGGCACAGAAAAGGTATTCACAGACCTCGCATACGGAACCTCGGAACTCTTCACCCTCCTGCAGATGCTCCACGAATTCTACTGCCGCGAGATGCGGATGTGGGCAGAGACCGATGTGGACGGCGTCTCGTTCATGGATGACTGGGGCACCCAGACCTCCCTGCTTATATCGCCGAAGCAATGGCGAGAAGTCTTCAAGCCCCTGTATCGAGAATACTGCGATATCCTTCACGCTGCCGGCAAGTTCGTCTTCTTTCACTCAGATGGCCATATATCAGACATCTACCCCGACTTAGTAGAGATAGGTGTAGACGCAGTCAACTCTCAGCTTTTCTGTATGGATATAGAGGGGTTGGGGCGGGAGTTTGGCGGAAAGATCACATTCTGGGGAGAACTCGACCGCCAGCGCGCGCTGCCCTTTGGCTCGACCGAGGATGTCCGCGCGGCAGTGCGCAGAGTGCGAACCGCTCTGGACAAGGGATCCGGCGGAGTGATCGCCGAGTGCGAGTGGGGACTGGACACCCCGCGCGCAAACATTGAAGCAGCGTTTGATGAGTGGGACAAGCCGTGACAATTCAGGAGGTTTGGTGTGAGTGAGGAATTCGCAGGAACCATTATGGCCGTGGGGGCGCACCACGACGACAACGAACTGATAGCAGGCACACTCGCTCTGCACAAACGCGCGGGCTGGCGGGTTGTGTCGGTGGTTATGACTAATGGCGTTTGGATCAACGGCAAGTGTTCAGAAACCAACATACCGATTCGGGAAGGGGAGTCCAGGGCTGCCGCAGAACTGCTGGGGATGGAGACTGAGTTTCTGCGGTTTCCGGAGGGTGCGTTCAGGGCGAACCAGGAGGCCGTGATGGCGCTGTTGCGTGTGGTCAGGCAGTATGCGCCGGACATTCTCATCGCGCACGATCCCGCTGACTACCATCTGGACCACATCGAGGCATCCAAGTGCGCGCTTGAGGCTACATATATGACATGGAATCCCGGCGTTCTGCCTGAGGTTCCACCGTGTGGCAGGCCCAGGCTCTACTACGCAGACAACTGGTTCGTGCCGTTCCAGGCCGACGAATATGTTGATATCACTGAGACTATCGATACCAAACTCGCTATGATGAGGTGTCACAAGTCGCAGTTACCCGAAGTTGCCACCGAGGGCGACATGATGGATATGACCCAGCGCCAGAGCCGCACCAGGGGGATTGAGTCCGGGGTCAGGTTCGCCGAGGCGTTCAGGTTCGTCCCAATGCTGGGGCAGGTCAGGATGAACAAGTTGCTTCGGTAAGGCTAGCTGGCCAGGCGGCGTACACAACATCAAGCTGAGCTTGTCGAAGCGTGTAGTGCTGGTTTCGACTCCGCTCAACCAGCGAAAGTGTCGTTCGTTGAGCGGAGTCGAAACGAACTTACTCGTGTTTGGATTTCATGAATATTGGAGGGAAGAAACTCGTGATCTGTGGAGAGAAGATAGTGGTAAAAGGCAGGGAGATAGGCAACGGAGCGCCGATCTTTCTGACGGCGGAGATCGGCTCCGCCCATAACGGCAGCGTGGAATCCGCTAAGGAGATGATGCTGGGCGCCAAGCAGGCGGGATGCGATGGCGCGGATATGTTCATGTCCAGTTCCCGGGATTTCTACTATGCCGACAACGGCCTCGCCGACCGAGATATGCGAGACATCGTGGCGGAGTTCGAGTTCACCGAGGCGGGGTGGGCGGAGATCTTCAGATACGGCGATGAGATCGGCCTGATCACCTACGTCACCCCTCTGGACATTCCGAGCGTGGAGATGGCTGGCAGGCTTGGCATCCCTATGGTCAACGTCAATTCCGACGACGCGAATAACCCAGGGCTTCTGCGCAAGATTGCGGGTCTGGGCGTTCCGGTTACCATGCACGACATCAACGCCAACCTCTCGGAGATGGAGCTTGCGGTGCGTACCCTGAGAGATGCGGGATGCAGCCGGATCATACTTCTGCACTCGACTCTTGAATCCGGCGAGGAAGACAACCTCTATGCGACCGCGAACCTGCGCGTCATGGATACTTACAAGGCAGCATTCGGCGGTATGGGCGTACATGTGGGCTGCGTGGAGCACACTACGAGCGACTTCCTCATCTATGCAGTGGCTGCTCGTGAACCCGCTCTTATCTCCAAACACATCCTGTTGGCCCACGACCCCGAGACCCCGGATGACTCGATCTCGGTGGACCTTGGCAACCTCAAGACAATGGTCCGCAATGTGAGGTACGTGGAGATGGCTCTGGGCGGCGGACACAATCTTCAGGTAGTGAACCAGGCGGGTGAGATCGGCGCTTGGGATGTTGCCAGACGAAAGGTTCTGGTCGCTGCAAGAGACATTTCCGAGGGTGCGATCATCGCTCCAGACGATATTGTGGCAAAAAGACCTGGAAATAGAGGAGGATTGCATCCTTCTGTGGAATTCTATATCGTGGGAGCCAGGGCTTCGCGCTCGATAGAAAAGGACGAGAAACTGAGCCTGAGCATGTTCTCTGACTTCCAGGAAAACGGCTACAAGAACCCGGCGCTGGAGCTGTTTCGGTCAACGGGCAGGAAGGCCGGACCCTAGGCGATGTTACAATATGGATTCTCGGCGAAAAAGTCATTATGGCTTGGTGGGAATATCCCGAGAATCACTTCGTCTAGGTACAAACAGAGCCTATTGACACTCGAACGCAGAGTGATTACAATAGGGACTAACTAAGGACAAGCTGTCTCGGGTGAGGGTAGGCACGGAACATGGATAGTGTTCTCCCAGGTCCGAACGGGGTTGTCCGGAAAAACAGTCTAGGAGGACAAGGTTATGAAGAGAGTGCTAGTAGTGATGGTCGTTGTGATCCTCGCGCTGGTCATGGCTCAGGCTGCGTTTGCGCAGGATGAGCCGGAAGTCGGACTCGGCACCAGGGTGCTGTCCCTTTCGGGAAGCTATCAGTTGGATCACAACAAAGCGTGGAACTTGATGGCTGGATACGGTCAGTTCATCTCTGACAAGATTGAAGTCGGTGGCGTGGTTGGCTTCATGGGCGACGACAACAGTGACAACACTGCCGGCTTCATCGGCGCAGCGGGCAAGTACCACTTCATCAGCGAGACCCCCAGCCGGACCATCCCCTACGTTGGACTGGTTGTCGCTATGGCCCAGCAGGGTGATGAGACAGGATTCGGCTACGGCGCGCAGGCTGGTCTGGACATGTTCCTTTCCGCCAAGCAGGCCATCTATCTGGAGTACAGTTGGATGAAGATAGATGCCGGCGGCTCGGACAACACCAGCATGATCAACTTCGGTATCAGGCAGTATCTCTGATCTCGTAGTAAAGAAGGAGTCCGCGGGGGTAGCCTCGCGGACTCCTTTTCTGTTTTTGGAGGTCTTGGCCGTGAAAGCAGCAATCGCGCTTCTCGTTATTCTATCAGCAATCATTCCAGCCTCACTCTATGCCGCGGATACCGGCCCCAGCATAGTTCCTGACCCAGCTAACGCTTTCAAAGTTGCCATCGCTCGTTCTACCGCTATTGCGTTCAGCCCGGACGTGCAGACAATTGCCTGCGGAGGTTCTGACGGGCTCCTCACCCTCTACGACATCAAGACCAAGCAGACAAGCAATGCCCAGATGGGGAAGGCTGCAGTCACCAGCCTGACCTACAGCAGGAGCGGAAAGTATCTTGCCGCGGGCTGCAAGGACAACACCGTTCTTATAATGGACAGTGAGAAGTGGGCTTGCGTGCAGAAGCTTCAGGTTAAGTCGTGCCCGAGCGCCCTGGCATTTTCCGGAGATGACGGTCTTCTCGCCGTCGGGACCAACAAGGGCGAGCTCTCTACATGGATAGTCAGCACGGGGAACATGTGCAAGCAGTTTGAAGGCCACAAGAGGCGCGTTATCACTGTGGTTTTCGACAACAAGCAGAACCTCCTGGTGTCCGCATCGGAAGACCGGACCCTCAAGGAGTGGGAATACACCAACAGCGGCAAGATCAAGCGAATGCTTGCGTGGCCGGAGAAGAAAGAAATACTCTCCGCAACCTGCGCTGATGACTGCAAGGTCATTGCTGTCGGATCCAACGAACTCACCAACATCCCCGGTGGGCTGATCGAACGTCCCTATTTCTTCATATTGGACAGAGACGGCACCGAAATTATCAAGATACCCGTGAGCATGGAAGACACCCGAACTGCGGCGCTCAGCTATGATGGCTCGCTTTTGGCCGTGGCCAAGGGGAACGGTAACCTTCGGATCTTCGACACAAAGACCGGGCAGCAGTTGGCTGGGCTGGACAAAATGGGCAAGCCGACTGCGGTAGCATTCAGCCGTTTCAAGGGCAAGCTTTGGTTTGCGCACGCAGATGCGGAGAACATCGAGGGGATGCCGATTTCGGAGACAGCCCTTGGAGCGCCTGCGCGCGCGCCGCTGAGCGGAAGTATGGCTGTGCTACCCATACGAACCAAGCTGACGGACGAGAACGTGCTTGCTGCGCTGGAGTCCACCGGCTTCATCATGGAAGCCGAGATCACCAAGCTCGATCCATTTGCCAAGGTCAAGTTCGTGACTCGTACCCGCCTGAAGCAGGCAATGAGCGAATTGAAGCTGGGCGAGTCAGGTTTGGTCGACCCCGATACCGCCAAGCAGATTGGCAAGCTGGCCGGGGCGGATTACGTGGTCAGCGGCGAGTGCAACAAGGTCGGAAATGAGTTCGTGCTCAGCGCTGGAATCCTGAATGTGGAAACCGGCGAACTTATCATATCGGACTACATCAACCAGCCCGCGGCCAGCGAGTCTGTGCTGATCCAGATGGCGCAGGAAGTCGTGCGCAAGATAGGCAAGAACTGGTAGCCACAAGCAGTCGATCATTAGACGATACCAGCCTCAGAGCTTAGCGCTCTGGGGCTTTTCTCTTTCTGTGAGAAATGAGAAGGTATGTACGGACACAGGGTCGAAAGATACTTCAAAGGGGTAGCAATTACGGTCGACCAATGGTAATACGCAAGGCTATGGAGGAACAGTATGGATCAGACGCGGCTTCCGATCAGGATCTACAACCCTCGCTATTTCAAGGCGTGGCAGCTTCCTGCTCAGCGCACCCCACTGGGTATCCCGGGAGACTACAAGCCCAGTTTGGCTATGCTTCCGGACGGCGAAATTGTGATGGTGGCGCTGTTCAATGAACAGGTCGGTGACGGCAAGATTCGAGAGTCGATGCCGATATGGCGTTCCAGGGATGGGGGACTGACCTGGAGCGAGCGCGAAGTCGCGCAGGACGTGATTGGGCGGGAGCAGTGGCTGACGTGCATCTCCGACGGCACTCTCTTCATCACCAGCCATTTCCTGGTCAACGACATCAACAACGCCGATGGCTGCATTCACAGCTACGTCCACCGCTCGACGGACAGAGGCAAGACCTGGGAACGCACAAAAGTGCGGATTACGGGTGAGGAACGATGTGGGGTTCCCGACGAGTTCGGCACACATACCTCTCGCAACATAGTTGAGATGCCGGACGGCACGCTGCTGCTGGGCGTATCTCTCGGGATGTTGGCGGAGGAACGTGGGCAGCCCAGCGACCTGGCGTGGCTATGGAAGTCCCACGACAAAGGCAAGACCTGGGAGAAGACGCCTAAGGTGGATATCGTGGGATACTACGACAACGTCGACGGCTTCTTCGCCGAGGACTTCACATATCGCAACGACAGCGGCAAGTTGCTGCACTGGATCAGAGTAGGCCCGCCCAGTCCGATGTATCCGATGCGGGACCATCGCCCGGCTCCGGTCAGCGACGACAGCGGGGACCGCACGATGGCTTGCGAATCGTATGACGATGGGCAGACGTGGGTGAACCTGAGAGATTTCGGCGACTACGGAATGCACTATATCCGCATTCTGAAGCTGAAAGACGGTCGCCTGCTGATGACCTACACCCAGCGTTCCCTCTACCACCCGTATGGCCTCAGAGCTGCGCTTAGCTACGATGACGGCGAGACCTGGGACCTCGAAAACGATGCAATCGTGATAGAAGGCCGCACACCTTGGGGCTGCCCGTGGGGCACCGGCTTCGGCAACACCCTCCAACTCGCCGACGGCTCCCTCCTCTCTGCCTACACCTACTTCGACTGGGACGAGAAATCGCACCTCGAAGTAGTGAAGTGGTCGCTTGAATAGCCGACGGTATTGCGCTCGTCCCTCCGGGCAAGACCTGGAGGGATGAGCTAATTCTCGTCCGGTATGTCCCAATTGCCATATTTGTCCTATTCCCGCTCTCCGCAACCCCCGCTGTTTGACTTCGGCATCCGTACAGACGTAAAATAGTGTACGGCTGGCCTCTAGCCGGCTACAAATCAAATGCGTTGTGGCGCGGTACCCAACCGCGCTGCTTTTGTGAGGAGCTATCCCAATGGCCGTAAAAGCCGCTTCAAAGTCCAAACAGCCCAAGAGCACTGCCCCATCGAAAGAAATGATGCTGGATTTCCTTCGCCAGATGTATGAGATCCGCAATTTCGAGGATGGTGTCTACCGAATGCTCAAAGACGGCACCATAAAGGGCGCGTCGCACCTGTACGCAGGACAGGAGGCGGTTGCCATCGGCGCCATCTCCGTTCTCGAGGATCGCGATGTTATCGCCAGCACGCACAGAGGCCACGGCCACTGCGGCGCGATGGGCGACAAGCACGCGAAGAATGAGACCGAGCGCCAGAACCACTGGAACGCCATGATGGCCGAGCTGATGGGCAAATCCACCGGATACTGCAAAGGCAGAGGCGGGTCTATGCACATTGCCGACGTGGTCAAGGGTAACCTTGGTTCGACAGGAATCGTTGGTGGAAACATCCCGATTGCGACAGGCGCGGCGCTTGCTGAGAAGGTCAAGGGGACAGGCGCGGTCGTTCTGTGCTTCTTCGGAGACGGCGCCACCAACACCGGCAGCTTCCACGAGTCACTCAATATGGGCAGCACCCTCCTTTGCGGCCTGCCTGTTGTATACATCTGCGAGAACAACCTCTACGGCATGAGCGTGCCTTTCCACGATAGATCCAACCTGTGCGCCGGCCGGGCTTCAAACATCACGGACATAGCAGTTCGAGGCGAGTCTTACGGCATGCCCCACACCATCGTGGACGGTATGGACGTGGAGACAGTTCGCCAGGCTGTTGCCGATGCTGTGGAATACGCCCGCAAGGGCAACGGTCCGACTCTCATCGAGTGCAAGACCTACAGATGGTATGGCCACTCCTCCAGCGACCAGCGCGTATACAGGACCCGCGAAGAGGAAGCCGAGTGGAAAGAGCGCGACCCGATCACCGTCACCCGCGGCAAGCTTGCCAAGCTGGGCGTATCCGAGGCCGAGTTGGACGCCATCGCAGCCCAGGGCTCCAAGACCATAGATGATTCCATCAAGTTCGCACTCGACAGCCCGTACCCGGATGTCAGCGAACTCTATAACGACATTTACGTGCCGGTAGACAAGCAGAAACTTGCGGCAGACATCGCCGCGGAAGCCAAGGTGCTCCCGAAGATTGCCGAGATCGAAGTGGCTATCCGCAAGAAGTCCGGTTCGACTCTGCCTAAGCTCAGAGCTGCGGACGTCAAGGAGTTTGAGGCGCAGTATGGAGTACCGATCAAGTCCTACGGCCAGGCGCTTGTCGATGCCCAGCGGGAAGAGCTGAAGCGCGACCCGAACGTGATTGTGATGGGTGAGGACGTCGGCCTCTACGGCGGCGCTTACGCGGCTACCCGCGGACTGTACGACGAATTTGGGCCTGAGAGAATAATGGACACTGCCATCAGCGAAATGGCTATTGTGGGCGCGGCGGGTGGAGCCGCGATGCGTGGTCTGAGGCCGGTCGCGGAGATCATGTACATCGACTTCATCACGATCTCCTCCGACCAGCTCGTGCACAATCTTTCCTACAACCGATACATGTTTGGGGGGAAAACTTCGGTCCCGGCTGTGATCCGGACCGAGGGTGGGGTAGGGCGCGCAATCGCCGCTCACCACTCGGAGAGCCTGGAAGCCTGGTTTATGCACACTCCGGGCCTGTATGTTGTTATGCCATCTACCCCGTATGATGCCAAGGGTCTGCTCAAAGCAGCTATCCGGGACGACAACCCCGTGCTCTTTATTGAGCACAAAGTTATGTATTCCGGCGTAATGGGGCCTGTGCCTGACGACGACTACATCATCCCGTTGGGAGTTGCCGACATCAAGCGCAAGGGCGATGCGGCGACAATCGTTGCATACTGCCGAATGCTCCACTTTGCCTTGGACGCAGCCGAGAGGCTTGCTGCCGAGGGCATTGAGGTTGAGGTCATCGATCCGCGAACCCTGAACCCCTTGGACATCGACTGCATCGCCAAGTCGGTCAGGCGCACCGGCAGGCTTATAACCGTGTCTGAGGGCTTCCCCAAGTGCGGCGTTGGCGCGGAGATTGTCCGGCAATTCATGGAGTATAAGTTCGAGGATGGAACTGCGGGCTTCGACTACCTGGACGCGCAGCCGATAATGATCAGCGGCAAGGACTGCCCGATCCCGATGAGCGAGCCGCTCGAGGAAGCATGTGTGCCGAAAGTGGAAGACATCGTGGCGGCTGTCAAGAGCATAGTGTAGTAGCTCCCTCGCCCACCGCAGTGGGGGCTGGGGTGAGGGACCTACGGCCTGGCAAATACAAACAGAGTAATGGCAATCGAAACAACGAGGGGGCTGGACTATTCCAGCCCCCTCGCTTCTTGGTTACGCTAGTTCCCTAGTCAGAGAATGTAGGGTTCTCTACGGATGGGTCTGGCATCTCAGGCGGTTCGGGGGGCTCTATCGTGGGCGGTTCCGGAGGCGGAAGCTCATCACTCGGAGACATCTCCGCATTCTCGCCGGAGTCATCGGTATTGGCTTGGGGAGGAGGCCCGCCCGGCATTTTGCTCATCATCATGAGTCGGATGCTGGTTTTGGACTGGATCCGAGGCAGCGGCTGCCCCGCGGCCAGCGCAGCTCCGGGGCCGTATCCGACCATCTCCAGCATAGTGAAATCGCACTTCTGGAAGATGCCGATCGGGATATCTACTTTTGTCTGATCGCCCTTCATCATAACGGTCGACTTCACCCGCGCGTTCACCTCGGCCATCTGCATATATCCGCCGATCATTCCCATCAGGCCTTCGTCATATACCTCGGATGAACTCCAGAGGATCATCGTGCTTTTGCCCTCAAAGCCCATCATCGTGGCGTAAAGCCCCAGTGCCTTCGGGATCTGCTTCCACACGAGACCTATGGACTTATCCAGCGGGATCTTGTTATCCAGCTTCGGACTCGTAATATCGAACGGGTCCAGGAATACCACGTCGGTCGGCGCGTCTAGTGCTATGTTGCCGGTGTAGTTGGTTGTGAGAGCGTAGTTTCCGGTAAGCAGTGCCTTGGGGTCGATCTTGCCCGGCTGCTTCTTGGTGGGCCAGTAGGCCGTTGTGTAGCCAGGGCGATAGAGGTCGCCGCCTTGTCTGCTCTGCGCCGCCTTGATCCGCTCCATTGTTTCCTTGTTGGCAGGCTTGTCCAGCGCTGCCTTGTCGAAGTGGATTACCTTCGGCTGGCCCGGTCTCACCGTCTTGGACGAACCCCAGTATATCTTGATGGTGAACTCAGTCTGCTCGCCCGGACCTCCGGGGCCACCCTGGCCCATGCCCGGTTCGCCACGTTCGGCTTCGGGCTTGTATATCTCCAGGTCAAGCTTCTTGCCCAGCTTCAGGCCTTCGGGCGGAGCAATGGACGCCGCCGCATTGGCCGGGGCCACTCCAGGCGACCAGAGCCGCACGTTGAGCTTGCGCTCCGGGGCGCCGGAGAACATCATCATCCCAGGCGGGATAGGCATGCCCGGTGGCAGTTCAGGCATGGGCATGCCAGGCATTCTCATAGCCGTAGTCTCGGCGAATATGCCAAGATATGCCTGGTTGTCAGCGGCCTGGGCCGAACCGACAACGGCGACCAACAATATCGCTGCCAATATCCATTTCATCAGAATCAGTGACCTCCTTGGTGCTTTGTCTCTTCTCGGCGCTCGCAAACGGCAGCGCACACACGCCTATATACTACTTCAATTACCCAATGTCCTACAATTAGACGCGATAACACACATACAGTTCGCAAATACCCGTCAAACTGGTTTGCTTCGTCTCGGTAATTGCTCAGTCTTCGTGAGAAACTCCCTCTCCCCGGCCTCGCGGGGAGAGGGTTGGGGTGAGGGGCACGCACTATCTGGCGGATATGGTAATCATCCAATGCTGAGCAGTTGCTTATCTCCGCTTTGGGTGCGAGGCTTGCAGGGTGTATAATATCGGAGGCTATTTCCCCGGAGGTGATGTCATCGCAGATCCAGCAACAAAAACCGGTCGTCCCTCGCTCGTCTCGGAAGGGCTTTTCAGTGGGGTGGCGACGGCCATATCTATGTTCAGTCTGCTCGCGTACGCTGCAGTGTTGTGCGTGGAGCCGCCCTGTATCAACAATATCCGCAATGCCTATGGCGCGACTCCAGTCAGTGATGCGCAATTGGGCATGCTTTTTCCGATGCTGATGGCCGGGTTCATCCCAACTGTAATATGGGCGGGGCGAATCTCCGACAAGTATGGCAAGCTGCCGGCGATAGCCATAGGCAACGCGATCATGACCGGAGGCCTGCTGCTCTTCGCGGGCAGTCATTCGTTCAATATGGCGCTGGTTGGGATGTGCATTATGGGGATTGGAGGAGGTTTCTCCGAGGGGACTTCAATGGCGCTGGTCGCCGACCTCCACACCGGTCCCAGGCAGACTTCCTGGATGAACATTTCTCAAGCGATCTTCGGGATAGGCGCTATCGGGTCGCCGCTCGCAATCTCGGCGCTCCTCCACGCGGGAATGGACTGGCGGCAGGGGTTTCTGATGACTGCCGCGCTCTGCGCGATTTCCGCAGTCGCCGCGTTTGTGTGGATGCTGACCCGGGGTGAGAAGCCACACGGGCATCAGGCGCAAGACGGAGGTTGGCGCGAGCTGGCAGGTGACAGATTGGTGCGCTGGCTGTGTGTTGGGATCACGCTGTATGTGGGGGCGGAGTTGGGGACATTCTCCTGGCTCACCGCTCATTTCAAGCGCAGCATCACCTCCTCGGAATCGCTGGCGGCCGCAAGCGGCTCTTTCTTCTGGCTTGGAATACTGCTGGGCAGGACAACCGGAGCCTGGGCTTCGCGATACCTGAGGGAAGTCCGGCTCATCACTATCGCGCTGGCGGGGGCCATTGTCGCCGACGCCGCGCTGCTCCTGGTTCGCGATACTCAGACGGCTTTTGCCTGCTGCGTCTTCCTGGGCTTCTGCCTGGGGCCGATATTCCCGACCATTGTAGCCGTGGGCGGCGCTGCATATCCGAAGAAGACCGGTCTCATCGCGGGTATCCTGCTGGCGTTTGGGTCGTTCGGCGGGGCAGTGGTGCCGGGGCTGATCGGGTTCATCTCGTCCTACTCTTCGGTTAGTCTGGCGATGTGGACGGCCGCAGTCGCGCTGGCGATCAACCTGGTTGTGTTCCTGTCGCTTGGCTCGTCCAAGTTATTCCAAAAGCCTGCGGCCAACTCCTAGGAGATTGATATGAGCGCCAAGTTTGCGAACAGACCGGGTTTCGAGCAGTTCCTGAGGGTTCTTCGCAGGGAGAAGAAACCGACACATCTGCCGTTCTACGAGCATTTTGCCAGTGCGGGGTTCATATCCCGGCGGCTGGGGATAGATATGGCGAAGGTGCCGTTTGGCAGCCGGGAGTATTGGGGCCACTACGTCGATTTCTGGATGGGTATGGGCTTCGACTGCATTCCTATGGAGATTTCGCCCAACTTCGCCACTGGCGCGCGTCACAACGCCCTTAGCGAGGGCAGTGAGGCGCTGGTTGTGATCAGGAATCGCGAGGATTTCGAGAAGTACAAGTGGCCAGCCGATTCTACGCCTATCGACTTCAGCCATTTCGAGATTGTGGCCTCCCTGCTGCCGGATGGTGCGAAGATAGTGGGCGGGGTCGGCGCGGGACCTTACGAGTGGGTGTCGTGGCTGATGGGGACTATCGGCCTGTCCTACGCAATGGTCGACGACCCGGAACTGGTGGATATGGTCTTCGAGCGAATGGGGAGAGTTCACATCAACGCCGTTCGCCAACTGGCCCAGATGGACGCTGTCGGCGCACTGAGGCAAGGCGACGACCTCGGATTCAAGACCGCCACATTCCTCAGCCCGGGTGACCTTCGAAAGTGGGTGTTCCCGATCTACAAGCAGATGGTCGATCTCGCCCACGCGGCGGGCAAGCCCTTCATCCTGCACTCCTGCGGCAACCTCTCCAAGGTCTACCCCGACCTGATAGATGATGTCGGTATAGACGCTAAGCACTCATTCGAGGACGTGATAATGCCGGTTGCCGACTTCAAGAAGCTCTACGGCGACCGCGTGACCCCGATAGGCGGGATGGATGTCGACCTGATCTGCCGCTCATCCGAAGAAGAAATACGCCGCCACACCAGACAGATGATAGAAGACTGCTTCAGCGACGGCTGGTGGGCCCTGGGCACCGGAAACTCCCTGACCGACTATATGCCGGTGGAGAACTATCTTGCGGTGTTGGATGAGGGGTTGAATGTGACGGCTTGACGGGATTGTCTTGAACAAGATTCAGGAGATTGAAGGATTGACAGGATTAGGAATCCTGCCCATCCCTTAATCATATAAATAGTGTTCAAGACAATTCGGTTCATGCAGCGAAAGGAAACGCAATGGTTCGTGGTTGTAAAGTATTCATTGTCACGTTGGTGCTATCTGCGCTTCTGGCATCCCTCGCCTCCGCCGCTGAGAAGCCGTGGTGGGAGCAGGGCAAGATTCGGTTCTTCTGGGGCCAGTGGAGCCATACCTACGGGGTGGGGATTACTCCCGACAGGCTTATGGGGCCGTTGGCGAGAATCGGGGCAACTGTGTACGTTCATCACGCCCCCGAGCCGGTGCCGGAGCAGCTCAAGGTTGCCTCAGCCGCGAAGAAGGCAGGTGTGCGATACTTCGGAGTTCTCTACGTCACGAACCTGGCCGAGATAGCTGCCAAAATGAAAGCGCCGCTGGCGGTAGACGCCAAAGGCGAATCGAGCGAGCATCTTCCCGACCCCTTCTACAAGCCGGCTTATGAGGAGTGGTTCCTGAAGCCCGCGATGGAGTTGGCGAAGAGCGGACTGGTGGATGGCCTCCACGTGGACTGGGAGTTCTACGGGGGCAACGGCGAGGGCCGCGACCTATACAACGACGAATACTTCTATGGCTTTCTCAAGAAGAAGGGCGTGAGCGCGACCGTCGAAGCCAAAGACCGCTATGCCTGGCTGAACGAGAAAGGCCTCCGCAACGACTACCTCGCCTATCTCCGCGACCTCACGAAAGAGATGTTTGCAGGCTTTGCAGCGCAGATACGGGCGATCAAACCGGATTTCGTGTTCTCATCCTACGACGGTTTCTTCGGCGATAACCTCGAAGGTGGCGGATGGCGGGTATCGGGGATCAGCGCAGGGCTGCACAGCCCGAAAGCGCCGTACTTCGTGATCGATCCGCGGCACTACTGGGACTACAGCGCCTCCCCCTGGTGGGACTCGTTCTACAGCTACCACCACAAACTGGGATACAAGCACATCGGCGGAACCTGGGACAACAGGTTTTCCGGCGGTCAACCTCAGACCGAGGTAGGTCTTGTGCAGTGGATGTATGAGACGTCCATGCAGACCGACGGCTACTGGCTGTGGTTCGAGAGGGAGTTCGGCCCGCAGGACTGGCAGAACTTCGCGGCGGCGGACCGGGCCATCAAGGCGACCGAGCGAAGAGTCGGTAAGTACCTCATGAAAGGCACACAGGACAACAAGTTCGTCACGGTAGTGGAGTGGTCAGGCAACCCCGAGATGGAGCGCAAGATCAAGCAGCGGACGTATCACCTGGGCAACGACCACTTGGTGCGGGTCTGCGATGTTGACTCATACCGCCCCCTGCAAGTCAGGCTGCGGTTCTCCCAACTGCTCCCTGGCCTGAAGTGGACTGTTCAGGACCCCATCGCGGGGCTCTACTACACGTACGACGGCAAGACCCCGTACTGGGAGTCCAAACAGCTTCTTGAGGGAGTTGTTCTTCCTATCGAGAAGCGTTCGGAGCAGTATCTGCTGGTTTCTCCGGCGCGCAACATCCACCCGCTCACCAGCACGCTTATCGCCAACCAGGTTGGAGCGCCGCTGCGGCAGGGATTCCACGAAAGCCCGAATCCCGAGGCCGTTCCCGGCAACCCGGGCAGCGCGGACAGAGTCCTTCTGCTGAAGACCGTAGGGCAGGGGAACTGGGGCGCGCAGGGTGGTTGGGTCATAGGTTCCGGGATCTACTCGGCGGATGTGAAGACCAACGCCGTTCAGCGGCTTCGATATGGCAACGGTGATTTCTGGTCGCCAACCTGGTCGCCGGACCGAAACCAGATTCTCTTCACTCACTTTGCGAATGGCCGCGGGCAGGTCTACGTCATGAACTCCGACGGCAATGGAGTGGTGAACCTCAGCAAGAACGACTTCTGCGACAAGCTGCCTTCATGGTCGCCCAATGGCAACAAAGTGGCTTTCGTCTCAGACCGGGACGGCGACTGGGAGATCTACGTTATGAACGCGGACGGTTCCAGGCAGACTCGCCTCACGAACAGCCCCGGAGAGGACACCCGCCCGACCTGGTCTCCAGATGGCAAGAAGATTGCATTCGAGACTGACAGGGGTGTGAGCAGGGCTGTATACACAATGAACCCCAACGGCTCCAGCCAGACCTCAATGATCAGCCTGGCCGGAGACATTCTCGATCCCGCGTGGTCTCCTGATGGGAAGATGCTCGCGGCAACCGGCCTCACCTCATACCAGCGCGGCCTGGTCCTGGCAAATGTGGATACGGGCAAGGTGACGGTTCCCACTCAGCCGTTCCTGCAGGTGGAGTCGGTGAGATGGTCGCCGGACAGCACGAGAGTAGCGGCAATCTTCTACAACGATCAGGAGAGAGATAACTCCGGCATTGCTATCTTCGATCTGGCCGACAGGAATGCTCGCAAGACTACTGGCGATGGCACTATCGGCCCGGCGGGGCAGGTGGAGAGTGTAACCTGCAAGAAGCTGGTGGATGCCTCGGGAATCAGACCTCATCCCGGCGGTGGTCGCACGGGATTCCCGTCATGGTATGGTTTCGGGAGCCAGTCTCCGCACTGGGTTGTGAAGCTGTTCGGCGGCCTGAGTTGGTCACCTGACGGCAAGAGCGTGGCGTTTTCCTCCGACATGGATTCGAGCGGTGGGTTCTACACATACACCGTGCCTGCCATCACGGAGAAGAACAATGACCGCGTTGGCTTCTACCTCTATCGGCCCGGAGTCATCGACAATGTTGTCGTGTACACAAAGGGTGACTCCGGCGAGTGGAAAGAGGTATTCCGGGATGATTTCGAGCGCAAGGAACTGGGCAAAGACTGGAAGACCCTGGAAGGGCAGTTCAGCATCGAGGATGGCAAACTCGTGGGGAGTGGCACCCTCATCTGCGCCCGAAGCTTCGACGGCAACCAGCGGATGGAGTTCGAGGCCCTGGCCAGGACTGCGCCAGTCGGGGACCTGAGCGCATTCATTTCCGCAACTGCCGACGGCTTCCAGGATGGCGCTCTGTCTGCATTTGGCTCATTCGACAACGCTTACTCTAAGCTGCACATCAAGGGCAAGGAAGTGGTCAAGAGTGACAACCGGATCGTTCCGGGTAGGCTGTACAAGATCAGTTGCGAGCGTGATGGAGTCAATTTCCGGCACCTGATAGATGGGGCAGAGATACACAAGTATGTTGATACGATCAACAAGTGGATTACAGGCGCTCAGACCTCCGGAGAGCCGGTCAAGATCGGCGATTCAGCCAGCGCCTGGCCCCAGGATGTATATTGGGGAAATCGTTTCTAAGTAGAAACTGACAGGGAAGACAGCTATTGAACAATAACGAGACAGCAATTCGAGGCATCAAAGACAGGGTCGCGGCGGCGCTGGGCGAGCTTGACGAAGCGTCAGTAGGTCCCGAAAAGAAGGGCCACTACAAGACGCTGGTCAACGCGGCGGCTGAGTTGCACAAGTGCGCCGACGACCTGCAGAACATAATGATGAGAATCCGCCCGCGTGGCGGGTAGAAATGGCTATGCGTCGGGAGGCTTTTCGCCCCGACGCTGGCATCTGCTCTGCTTCGGCGCAAAAGGCATGCCGAAGCATACACTGAAATGAGGAACCCAAATGACCGACTTCAACACAATGGCCGACGGCATCCGAGAGGTTCTCAACGAGACCAACCGCCTCCGGGAGGCGGCCCTCACCCTCTCGCGGGAGATCGTGCGGCTCTCAGCCAACTCCATCCGATCCACCCACCGCGCCGAGTTTGACGCCGCGCAGAGTCTGAAGAGCCAGGCGCGGAGCAAGGTCGAAGAGACAAAAGCGCTCCTCAAAGACCACCCCGAGGTATTCTTCGCGGGCTATGTTCATGACGGCTTCAAGGAGTATGCGGAGTCGGAATTAACATACGCCCTCATACGCGGCCTCGCCGTGCCGGATGTCGCTGATCTTGGGGTGATGGTCCCAGCCTATCTCAATGGTATGGCCGAGGCCTGTGGCGAGCTTCGCAGGCATGTGCTGGACCTGCTGAGAGACAACAAGCTGGAACGCGCGGAAGAGATACTGGTCACTATGGATGATGCCTACTACATGCTCATCAGCTTCGACTATCCGGATGCTGTTACCCAGGGGCTGCGCAGGCAAACGGATATGGTGCGCGGCGTGCTGGAGAGGTGCAGGGCGGAGATCACCCTCTCGCGCCGCCAGCAGTCTCTTGAGGACTCGATAGGCCTGGCCCTGGAGCGGTTTGGCAATGAAGACGGCGGTTGACATTGTCCGGGGAGCCACGCTCGGCACTCCATACGAAGGCCAACTCTACCTGGTCGGCGGTATTGTCCGCGACGAAGTGATGGGCCTGCCCGTCGATGAGGACGTGGACATCGTTCTAGAGGGCGATGCAGCCCAACTCGCGCTGTTTCTGCATGAGAAGGGGGTTTCCGACCACTACCCCGTCACCTATCCCCGCTTCGGCACTGCCATGGTGACACTGGACGGCAGAAAAGTGGAGATTGTTGGTGCAAGGTCGGAGTCTTACTGCTCGGAAAGTCGGAAGCCCAAGGTCTGCCCAACAACCCTGTTGGACGACGTCCTGCGACGAGACTTCACCATAAACACGCTTCTAAAGAACGTACACACCGGCGAGGTTCAGGACCTGACCGGCAAGGCGTTCGATGACATACGGGCCGGCATCATCAGGACCCCGCTCGACCCCCTGCGCACGTTCGAGGACGACCCCCTCCGGATGCTGCGGGCCGTGCGTTTCGCTGCCAGGTTCGGCTTCCGGATTGAGTCTGAAACTCGTGCCACCATTCCCAAGGCCGCTCACAGGCTGAGCATCATAAGCGGTGAGCGAATTCGCGACGAGGTCATCAAAACCCTGATGACAACCCGCCCGGAGCTTGGCTTCGACCTGATGAGGGAGACGGGGCTGCTGCAGGTGTTCACGCCTGAACTGGCCGCCATGTACGGCGTTGAGCAGAATGAGTTCCACCTCTATGATGTCTGGAAGCACACTCTGAAGACGGTCGAGGCCATTCCGTTGGAGGCTGGTCTCACTCTCCGGCTAACAGCGCTTCTTCACGATATCGGAAAGCCCCCGACCAAGACCATAGATGACCTTGGCAGGGCGCACTTCTACCAGCACCAGTCAGTCGGAGCAGATATGGCCGTCGCTCTGCTGAGGCGGCTGAGGTTTCCAAATTCTGACAGCGACGCTGTGTCCTTCATGATTCGGATGCACCTGAGGGTGGGGGAGTACGATGAGTTCTGGACCGATGCCGCCGTGAGGCGGTTGTTGAGAGACTCAGCCAGTTTCCTTGATGACCTCATCCTGCTCACTGAAGCAGACAAGGCCGCATCCAACACAAAGATGCCCGGGGCTGATATGGTAAAGCTCCGGGAACACATCTGGCGTGTCCAACAGTCATTACACGGGGCGATAGAGAGTCCGCTTAGCGGTCGGGAGATAATGGAGGCCGTTGGGATAGGTTCGGGGAGGCAGGTTGGGGAGATCAAGGAGTACCTGGTCACCCAGATACTTGAGGGGAATCTCGCTCCGGGTGACAAGCAAAAAGCGATGCTGTTGGTCTGTGATCGCTTTGGCTGCGGGAGTTAGTGGGTATTATCAATGGAGCCTTCACGTGGCTGCCTATGGCCTGCTGGCATTCCTGATTCCGATGCTGATTTTGCATCTATGTTGCCGAATGGTTTCGGGTTGCCTCGAAAAGGCCTGTTGTGCTACACTTAGGTTACATTGCCATTAACTGAAACGGATTCATACTGACTTGATTGACATTCATACCCACTTGCTGCCTGGCGTAGATGACGGCGCCGCGACGATGGTCGATTCCCTGGATGCCCTCAGAATGGAAGCCTCCGCCGGAACAAAGGTCGTGTTCCTCACTCCGCACGTAGATTCCGTGAATGATCTGGAGAGGTCTCCGGAGCTGATCCCGAAGTTTGAGGCACTCAAGGCCGCAGCGAGAGATGCCGGCATTGATGTGCAGTTGGAGCTTGGCGCGGAGCTGTTTCCTACATGGAACGTCCTGAAAGCGCTCGACAACGACCTCCCCATTACCCTTGGCCTCAGACGCAAGTACGTTCTGCTTGGCCCACCAAGAATACAACTGCCAAACGACTTGTCCGATCTTGTGTTCGAGATTCATACCCGGGGCATTACTCCCATTCTTGCTCACCCGGAGAGAGTCAATCCTGTGCAAAAGAACATCCGGGTGCTGCATGAGCTGCTGGATTTGGGTATGCTATTGCAGATCAACGCGGGAAGCGTCAATGGGAGATACGGCAAACACGCGAAGCAAACAGTGATGGAACTGCTGAGGCTCGGAATGGTACACTTCCTTGCCAGCGACTCTCACCGGATGCACATCGAGCCAGTGCTGGCTTCGGGGCGGATGTCGGTTCATGCCTTGTTCGACGAGAAGACTGCTCGGACTCTCTCAGTCGATAACCCAAACTGTATTCTCGAGAGCACGCAGGTTCCTGTTTCCGACAGGCGCTATGCGGAATCTCGCAAGAGCTGGTTTGGGCGCATTTTTGGCCGCTGATATTCCCCGCGTTTCAAGACATAAAGGGGGAAGAGTATGTACGCAGCGATAATGGCCGGTGGGTCCGGCACCAGACTTTGGCCCAAGTCCCGCAAGAATCGCCCCAAGCAATTACACGTTCTTTCTGGTGAACAGAGTCTTATCCAGCAGACCGTCAGCCGATTGGCTGGGCTGGTGGATAACGATTCTGTTTACGTGATAGCCAACCAGAACCACCTCGCCCCTATCAGGGAACAACTGCCCTGGCTTTCTGAAGACCAACTGGTCGGTGAGCCGCACGCCAAAAACACTGCCCCAGCCGTGGGTGTCATCGCGACCCTTATCGCCCGGCGCGACCCGGACGCAATTATCGTGGTTCTTCCCTCCGACCACATGATCACCCGGGAAGACAAGTTCCGCGATGTGCTTCAGGCTGCAGGCCAGGTGGCTGCGGAGGGACCCAACGTCGTCACCATCGGTATCAGGCCAACGGGTCCGGAGACTGGTTACGGGTATATCGAGATGGCTGAGGACTGCAGATATGTGGACGGCATCGCGGTGCATACAGTGCTGGGCTTCAAGGAAAAACCCAGCATCAAACAGGCTGAGGATTACGTATCCAGTTGGCAGTACGTCTGGAATAGTGGGATGTTCGTGTGGAGCGTGAAGACCATCATGGACCTCTATCGGGATCACGCCCCCGACATCTACAAGCTTCTGGTCAAGTTTGACGGAGCAGTTGGCACATCGGATGAGAAGAAGGTGCTTGGTGAGGTCTATGACGCGTTCCCGAGCATCTCGGTGGACTATGCGATAATGGAACATGCGACCAACATAAAGGTCATCCCAAGCAGTTTCGGCTGGAGTGACCTCGGGAGTTGGTCGTCGTTATACGATATCACGGAAGCAGACGCACACGGCAACGCGGTGGTCGGTGAGCATGTGGGGGTTGATACCTATGGCTGCCTCATCCACTCGCGCGACAAGCTGGTGGCCACCATCGGCCTGGACAATATGATCGTGGTGGACGATGGCGACGTGGTGCTGATTATGCCCGCCGGCCGCGCCCAGGACGTGAAGCTGCTGCTGGATGAGATCAAGAAGCGCGGCCTGGGAAAGCACCTGTAGACCCAAGTGATTCCGATAGAACTGCTTGCGTGTGTCACCCTGAACTCGTTTCAGGGTCTGCGCCTAGATGCTCTTCGAGGCGCTCCAGCGGTGAACTGCTTAGTAGCCGAACAGGCCACCTATGGTCATCGCAACGGTCATCAGTATGAGCGCCCCGGCCATTATCCACACCGCGACGTTGTACAGCCTGGAGTTGGTGTAGACGCCCATCACGTCTTTGCGGTTGATCAGGTTCAACATGAAAATGAGTATGATCGGCAGCAGAATCCCATTGATCGCCTGTGCTCGGATCATCAGGTCCACCAGGCTGCGCTGCGGGAGCAGAACAACCACTGCCCCAAACACTATGCAGAATGTGTATATGCCGTAGAACATTGGCGCTTCTTTGAACCTGCGAGAAACTCCGATCTCCCAGCCGAACGACTCGCAGTAAGTATAGGCGGTCGAAAGCGGCAGCACAGCGGCCGCAAGCAGACTCGCGTTGAATAGCCCCACGGCGAACAGTATCTCAGCGTAACCCCCCGCCACCGGCCTCAAAGCCACTGCGGCCTGGGCCGGGGTTCTTATGTCCACCGGGCCTCCCCTGACATCGTAGATCATCACAGCCGCTGCCACTATGATGAAGAATGAGACGAAGTCCGTGAGGAATGATCCGATGTAGACATCCCACTTCTGATACTTGTAGTGGGCCAGACGCACGCCTTTATCCACAACTGTTGCTTGCAGGAAGAACTGCATCCATGGAGTGATTGTGGTGCCGATGACAGCGATAGTTAGGAAGAGGAAATGCGGCATAGAGCCTATGCTGGAGAAGTCGGGTTTGACGACATTTCCGAACACTTCATGCCAGTTTGGCCGAGCCATGAATCCGGAGATCACGTATGTGACAAACAGCAGGGTCAGAGCGAGGAAGACACGCTCAACCGTGCGGAAGCTGCCTTTGACCACAAGCAGCCATATCAGGATGGCCGCAAGTGGGATGCTTATATAGCGCGTCAGACCAAAGATTTCCAGGCTGGCGGCAAGGCCGGCGAACTCTGCCACTGTGGTAGCCATGTTGGCGACAAGCAGAGTGCCCAGAGCGAACATCGTCCACTTGACCCCGTAGTTCTCGCGGATAAGCTCGCCCAAGCCCTTTTGGGTCACAACACCCATCCGGGCGCACATCTCCTGGATCATTGCAAGTACGAACGTAATAACCAGCACCACCCATAGGAGGCTGTAGCGGTATTTCGCGCCTGCGGTGATGTATGTCATTATGCCGCCGGCGTCGTTGTCCGCCGCAGCCGTGATGATACCAGGCCCGATCAGCGCCAGCACCAACAGAAGCCTCTTCCGTGATAGGCGTTTCATACCACTTTACCTCCTTTCCCAGTGTGTTGTAGTTACGCTCAGGTAAGTTAGGACCGTCGTCCATTGCTTTGCTCACTTTGTATCAGGAGTGCCAGACTCGCGGCACTCTCTTCTTCCATTCATCAGGCACTATTTCTTCCAGGGCGTCATCGAATGTCACGATGCCGCGTATGCGGTTCTCATCGTCAACGACGGGCACCGCCAGTAGATTGTAGTCGCTTATAGTCTGGGCTATTTCCTCTATGGATGCATCCAGATGGACGTGGACGACCTTGTCGACCATGAAATCGTTCACAGGTGTATCGGGCTTTGCCACTATCAGATTCTTCAGGGTTATAACCCCAACCAGGTGGTCGGAGGAGTCTGTCACATAGAGGTAGTACACCATTTCGGTTTCGGGAGAAAGCTCGCGAATCCGTTCTATGGTCTCCTGCGCGGTCGTGTCTTTTGAGATGGTGATGAACTCCGTTGTCATCAACCCGCCGGCGGTGTTGTCGTCGTAGGCCAGGAGTTCCTTTACATCCTCTGCATCTTCCGGCTGCATCTCCTCCAGGAGGTCTTCGCGCTTTTCCTCGCTCATATCGCCGAGGATGTCGGCGGCTTCGTCCGGCTCCATTTCCTCAAGAATATCGGCTGCCAACTCATCCTTGAGGCTCTCAAGGATAGAGGCCTGAACTTCCGGATGGGCTTCACCGATAACGTCCGCGGCGGTCTCCACATCCAGAGTCTCGATTACGTTCTGTCGCTGGTCCGGGTCGAGCTCATTTACAATCTTGGCAATTTCCGACGGGTGCAGAGACTGGAGCTTCTCGGACGAGACTTTCAGTTTCAGGCGCCCCATGCCTCTCTCGAAAGTCTCCACGTCGTGCCAGCCGATGACCTTTGACTTGGTTTTGAAACTGCTGTACTCGGACAGTTTGTCCGCGATCCGCATCAGACCCATCCGGCGCAAAAGCCCGCGAGTTCCGGTGTCGACTCCCACAAGATACAGTCGGTCACCGGATGGCTCGATCCTTACGTCATTGACCCTCACAACGCGGTATTCGTGCACATCAACGATCTGCTTGTCCATCACGTTGGTCTTGAGGAGCAGGTCCTCATCCGAGATGTCGTAACGCTGCGCATCTGCTTCGGGGACGGCCAGCGCAAAGCGTTCCGCGTCCTTGTCATAGTCAAAGGCGCTCCACGCAAGTGTTACATTCTCTTTCTGGCCACTTTTCACGATCACAGCGGATATCACCGGCAAGTGCGCGGCCGGCGAGGCGACAAGATCGACCAAGCGCCCGACCTCTACCCCTTTGGGGTCCTTGATTAACTGGTTGATCACATAAGAGAGATACATTGGATGGGTTCCCACCGGAGCGTAGTTTTGCTGCTCGACTACTACTGTACAATCGCAACCTGTGCCTGTCAAATCCGTGCCGGGAAACGCCTTCGGGCGGAGAATATGAGGATGCAGGGATTTTCTTCAAGAAATCAGCAGTCTTTGCGCTGTTTGATGGAGAGAGTTCAGTTCTGCGGGAATGATGTGCTATGGCGTGGCAGGGAGTGCATGCTGGTTGGCGTCTGCGATCATCTGTTGGCAAGCCTCGATGGTATTACGACCTTGCAGTCCCCAGGTTTCGAAGATTGACCTGAGAATGCTGGCGGTGTTTGACCCTTTCGGGGAACGGGTTCCACCGCTGATCTTCCTTGCAACCACGGCAGGCCGGATGGCGCGCTCGGCAGCGTTGTTCTCCGAGGGCACCTCGGGACACTGCACGAAAACAAACAACTCTCCGATGAAGCGTTGCATTCTCTCGGCAAGCACGCGCTCAGGCGCAGTTGCGTTCTTCCAGTAGGGTTGCGCAAGCGCCAGAAGTTCAGACTCTCTGGGTTTACCATTGATGTGGTACAGTTGGTGTTTGCGGATAAGGGCGTCTTT
>CAZTAO010000009.1:0-128902 GCA_964611645.1 uncultured bacterium
TGACAAAACATCTCACATCAGCCATAATATACGCGCATAGATAGCCAAACACCAGTCCCTCCAGGTATCTTACCTGGAGGGCGTGATGGGGTGTTTGAGTATCAGGCGCACGTGGCCGTAGTCGCCATCTTCGAGAGCATGAAGCGTGTGATGGGTTATGTCCTCATCTTTTCCGCACTTGCTCGTCCACGTGCCATCCGGTAGCTGCCTGGCCATGTGGGTCATAATGAAACCGTCCGCATATATCGCGACCTTCTCATAACCTGCTTCGACAGTGTCATCCAAGCCGCAAGGCGTGTAGCCGATTGTAGCGAAAGCTTGAGCGCAGGTCTCGACTCGGCGGTTGCGCGTTCTGATGGGCCAGTAGTGCTGGTGGAAGCGGTCCGGTTCCCACCAGTCGGTGTTCTCTCCCGCAGCCCACGCAACGCAGTTGTAGTCATCCGTGGACGGGCTGGTTATGCGGTATCCGTCCTCGGCGAGATGGGGGAGAGCCGCCTCCAGTCCGGACGCCATCTATATCCACCCGCGGGTACGACCGAGTTGTAGCCAGTCCTCAGTCATCTTCGAGAGGTTCCCTGCGTCTTCCGGCGGCACTGGGTTTTCTCCGGTTATCGCAGCTAGTGCCCAGAACCAATGGTCGGGCTTACGAGTCATTTCTTGCAGGATCAGGGGCAAGGCGGCAGGGCCCATGCCAATGATGCGCTGGTATGCTGGGTGCATTGCCATTGTCTCCATAAAGGACGACAATGAGGTCTCTCTGCGCCACTGGTGGGCCAGCTTGCTGAAGACGGCAGCCAGCTTGGTCGTTTGGTCGGGGTCATCCTTGGGGATTCGGACCCTTAGGACACTGCTCGCACGCTTGGGCGCCTTTGGGCGAAGCTCATTAACAGCCATATTGGGAACCTCAGCCGATGGTATAATTCATTATACCAAATATCCCGACACCCCCGCATATCCCCAACAATGGTATAATATCTGAGTTATGAACAAGACAGCAAAACTCGGAAGCCCTTCTATTGCCAACCGCAAGGCTTGGTATGAATATCACATCGACGACTCCTTCGAGGCCGGCATTGCGCTGGTGGGGACGGAGGTGAAGTCCATTCGCCTTGGCCAGGCCAGCTTGCAGGAAGCCTTCTGCAAAATCGAGAACGGGGAAGTCCGCATCCACGGGATGCACATCAACCCCTACGAGCAGGGAAACAGATACAATGTAGACCCCATCCGGCCCCGCAAACTGCTGCTCCACGCCAACGAGATCCAGAAGCTGGACAGGCAGCTCAAGGAAAAGGGCTATACGCTCGTGCCCCTGAAGCTCTACTTCACGCGCGGCTTCGTCAAGCTCCAGATCGGCCTCGCTAGAGGCAAGAAGCTCTACGACAAGCGAGATGCCATCGCCGAAAAGGACACCGAGCGCCAACGCCGAAGAGACGAAGCCTCAAGGGATTAGCCAAAGCGCGAGCATGGATGTCATCCGTCGCCTCACCTATTCGCGGTCGCCCTCTTTCGCCGAATTTTCGCTCGGCGGATCAGCAGGGCGGCAACTGACGGGAGCGCGACCAGTGTGATTGCGCCGATGGGTTCGTAGTATTGGGCGATGTCTCTTGGAAATGCGAGCAGAACCAGCAGCGGCAGGAAAACGACTGCTCCAATGGTAGTCATGACCCTTCGAGGACGAGGGCGACGCCAGAGCGCAATGGCTAGAAACACGTACACCAGCAGCAGCACAGGTGGAACCCAATCGTCCATCAACGGTTCTACTAATGGGTTTTCGAAGAGCAATTCGACCAACATAACGCATGGGACGTACACGACCGCCATAGCAAGAGCGCCGACATTCTTCAGGAGTGGCGGAGATACATACGGCGGCGGCATGGGGGCTTGGGAAGTGGTGGTTGTGAGCAGAATGTCGTCGGTCATCTGTGAAGAATCCAGGTCGGCGGAGAGCTTGGTGATGCAGAAATTGGGAGTCGGAGACTCTTGCCACCCCATATCTACCATAAGCAGCTCCTCTCTGCGCCGGACGTTCATAGCCCGGTATCCCCATTCATCCCTGCTGTCTGCACCAATAGCACAGATGGTACGCAGCGGGGAACCGGTAACAAAGTGGTCGGCGAGTACGTAGAGGAGCACATTGGTGGAACCGGGGTTGATGGATGATATCTTCAGCGGATAGACAGGCTCCGGGGCGACGAAGTCCAGTTGGAGAGGCTTGAGAAATCCTTCGACGGCCCGGCTGCCGGTGCCCGTGAGTTTCGTGGTGTCTATGCGCGCTGCCGAGAAGACCCAGCCTTTGCTGATGTACTCAGCCAGGATCGGCGCGGCTTTGTCTGGCACACGGTAACCATTCTTGTGGAGCCAGTCCAGAAGGTCGTCTGCTCGCGTGGCTCGCAATACCGACACATCATATCCTGCCACTGATCTGCGTTCGAGAAGTTGGACACTGGGCGTGGCACCGAGGTGAGCCCCAGCCGCACCGGCACCCGGGTACAGCGAGAAACGAGTGGCTTTGTCCGCGTTAAGCCAGTAGCGTATACGTGAGGCGGTTGCCCTGTGGAGAGAGTCGAAGACGCTAAGGTCGGCGGAGGCCAGCTTGGGTCTGGAGGGTGTCGGAACCAACCACGCGAATTCGGAGGCGCTGCCCTTGTAGCTTACCTGGAGGATCAGCCGCTCTTTGCCATTATGATGAACGATCACCGCCTTCTGGTCAGGCTCGGTGAGGTCTTCGACTATTTCTGACCCTCCGAACTTGGAAAAGTAGCACCCATCGGCCAGCGCAGGGCACGAGGACGCAGCCATCAAGGCCAACAGCGAGGCGAGCAATACGAGGCGCATGGCATTACCTCCGTTGATGCAGTAGACGGATAAGCTACTGAATGTGTTCCACAGCAAATGCGCAGAGTCCTCTGAGCGGATGAACTACACTATACCGTTGACCGTACAACAAACACCCCCCGGCACGGTCTATCTCCGGGGGATGTACGTGAGTCGGGTCTTGGTGTGGAATTATCTTCCCTTTTTGGCTATGGTGATCGTGACTGTTGCCACGTTCGACAGCCCTTTGCCGTCGCTGGCCTTGTAGGTGAATGTGTCGGTGCCAATAATGCCCGCGTTGGGCGTGTAGGTGAAGGAACCGTTGGCATTCAGTGCCAGTGTGCCTTTGCTCGGAGCGCTGAACCATCCCACCGTCAACGGGTCGCCGTCGGCGTCTTTGTCGTTCTTCAACACTCCGGGCGCTCGCACTGTCAGGGTCTGGCCGGGAGCTACGCTGTAGCTGTCGTTTGTTGCCACGGGGATGGCATTGACCGGCACGACCGATATGGTCACCGTCATGGCATCGGTCTTGGGCGGGATATTGGTTATGCCGCAATTCTGCAATGCCCCCGAGTTTGTCTTGGTGCTCGGGGTTGATTTCGCATTGAAAGCGGATTTGGACCCGTTGGGCCAGGAGTCGGTTTCGAGACCGCGATTGCTGCCTGCGAACAGGTGCATGTACGAATACTTGTCGCGAGTCGTGTCCGCTTCTTCCAGCGCGACGCCAAACGCATGTCGGTTTGAGTTGACCGTATTGTCCGCGCTGTACCTGGTGATTATGTCGCTGTCGATGTGGTAGATAAACAGGCCGGTCGCAAACAGGTTGCAATCATATCCCAGTTGCTGACGGTTCTCTACCAGGAAGTACTGGTTGACGGTGCTGCCGACGGGTTTCACCAGGTAGCAGTCGCCGCTGTTCTCGATATTGTTGACGGTATACTCGCCATTGGCTGTTACCACGGTAGGGCTGATCCAGCCCAGATCGGCCTTACACCAGGCGTCCATGTGGGCGGGGTAGCGGGAGTCGTCGCCGTCGCCGCCCCAGCTACCAGCCGCCATCAAGCTGGCATTGCCAAGTCCTTCGCCGGTGCCCACTGTGTCGTAGAGGTCAGGCAGGCCAAGGGCGTGGCCAAACTCGTGGCAGAACACGCCGATACCGATTATGCCCTGGGTATAACCGCTCCCGCCGGCCCAGTAGCTGGTTTCCGGCTGAACTATGTAGCTGTTGATCTTGATGTTCGAACCAGGATGGTAAGGGTCGGGCGTCGACGTGGTGAACACGCCCATTCCAGCAGACGCGAAGTCCCACGAGTGGGACCAGATATCGTTGCTGGTGTCGCCGGTCTCCTCCGCGCCAAGTCCACTGTGCACGGCCCAGAGCGTGTCCACGTAGCCATCGTGATCATTGTCATAGGGCGCCCAGTTGAAGCCGGCGGCGTCCGCTTTCTGTGCGGCTTCGTATGCACAATCAGCCCAGTGGCCCGTGGCGTCGCCGTAGTAAGCCTTGCTGTTGTTGGTGGTATACCACCCGCCTACCTGGCCCGTAAGCGCCAACTGATTGAAGGAAATCTCGGTGTAGTAATCCCTGGCACTCCCAGTGGGAACGCCGCTGGGGGTGAAGAGCAGATTCTGGAAATCAGCGGTAGTGTAAGTGTTCGCGTAGTCCGGGAACTGCATCAGAACGCACGGCATCTGCTTGGTCCCGCTCACCAACACCTGGGTGGGGCCCGAAGCCGGATTGTTGACCAGGCCGCGCTTTCCGGCATCGCGCACCGGCTTAGCCGTGTGCTTCCATTGAGAGTTACGCTGGGCCTCTTGCTGCCGCATAGCCGCACGAACCATAGCCGGAAGGTGCTGGCTGGGCGGCATCATACTCTGGGCCACGGCCAGCTTGCCGGTTAAGAGGGTGATAGCGAGGGTGACGCCGACTGCGAACCAGCGTCGAGTAGACGAGTGAAACATCTTGAAACCTCCTGGCTGTTCTTCTAGAACTGAGAGAAGAGGCCAAACTTCACCTGCAACTCAACAGAAAACGGGTGACGCCTGCCAGAATGGCGGCCTCATCCCGATGTCCTGCACTCAGTAGTATACCATGTTTCTCAGCTAGACCACGCGCGGAATCTCGGATAACCCCGGAAGCGGGGGCTCCGGACTCGCCATCTCCGGATGCGAGGCGAGAGCGGCGCTTTCGGAGTGCATTATCCGCTCAAAGATTCTGGCTGCGGCCGTGGAATCGGGTGGCGCGGAGCAGTTGATGATCAGCACAAACTCCGCGTTCATTGGCTTGGCGGACATTCGTTGAGAACTGACCCTGTATCGTTTGTAGGGTCGCACCACGCACTCCAGCGCGCCTCGTTCTGATGATACCTTGAGCATGTCCTCCAGCGGGATGTTGCCGTCGGTGCTGTAGCTGGTGAGTACCCAGCGAGCGTCGAGCGTGTGGAGAAGCCTGGTGTAGGCCTCCAGGGCGGTGGCTGAGTGGTTGTAGGCGGAGCGGCGCTCGGTGCGCCAGTCGGTGCGGATGGCGGACTTAGTGCCGGGGGTGATGTGTCTCGGGATATCAGGTTTGTCCCACAGCGCGATGCTGTTCAGGATGTGATAATTGCTGCCGTAGGGGTGCTGGTTGTAGGGCGGGTCGATGTAGGCTATGTCCATTGGCTCTGCGTCAGCCCGAAGCTGTTCGGCGAGTGTCTGTGCGTCTGATCGGAAGACCAGGTTCTCCTGGCCGTTGTCCCGCAATACCGGCAGGCGCAGTTCGAGGTCGCTGAGTATCCGGTAGAGCGCTGTGCCGGTCGCCCCACCCCAGCCTCTGTGAAACCCCTTGAAAACCCCGCTGGTATTGCTGGTGTAGCAGGCGGAATAGAGCAGGGCGGCGAGGCAGATGTTGAACTCCTCATGGTCGATTCTCCCCTCATCCAGCCAACTGCACAAGGCCTCCCGGATGGCGTCGATTCGCATTCCATTTGCCCGGGTGTAAAACATGCGCTCTGTTTCGGGATCTGGACTTGCATCATTGGCCGGGCAGAGGTGGGTGGTTACCCAGCCTTCGATTGGTTCAAGGCAATTGAGTCGCCTGAAAGCTTCCTCCGCGCCTCCAAATGCTCTGAACTCCGGCATTCGGTTGCTACCTATGTAGCAGGAATTGATGGCCTGGGCGTATGGCTCCCAGTCGTTGGCGATGACCTTGTATCCAAGGGTCTTGGAGAACCTGGAAACCACCCCGCTGCCGGCAAACAAGTCTGCAAACGTGCCTGATTGCACTCCCGTTCGCTCGATTGCCTGGCGGATGAGGTCGAGAAGATTGCGCTTGTTGCCGATGTAGGGGATAAGCTGGTTGTAGAGGTACTCGGTGGTCTTCGCCGCGGGATAGGCCCGGCTGCCGCGCAGCAGTGCGCTCAACTAGCCGGAACCAATACATTCAGCGCGCCCGGCGCGACGCTGATCTCGACCGGAGTCTTGCAGAATACGTCGCCATCCACCTGCGCCGGGATCTGCGGGTCGGATGTGATCCGCACGGAAGAAGTCCGGAAGGTGCGGACTTTCTGGTTGTCCAGGTGGCGGTTCACAAACACCTCCGCAATCTGCCTCGCCAAACCGAACCACGCGATGTCCGGTTCTTCAAAGAGGCAGATGTCCAGCATGCCGTCATCCAACGCGGCCTGCGGGTTGATCTTGAGCTGATAGGAATAGGCGGCTGAGTTGGATACAACCAGGAGGTACCCACGGGTCTCCACTGTCTCCTCCGGCATCTCAAGCACGAGGTCAGTGGCCTGATAGCTGGTGAGCGTTTCAAGCCCCTTGAGTATGTATGCCCCGGCCCCAATCCAGGTCTTCACGGACTGCAACACCCCACCAATCACTTCCGCGTCGAACCCCAGCCCGGCCATGAGGGTGAAGTAGTGACCGTTGATGAGACCGAGGTCGATGCTGCGGGTCGCCCCGGATGCAACTATCTCCGCCGCTGCATCCAGTTCCAGAGGGATGTTAAGCTCGCGGGCGAGGACGTTCGCGGTACCCGTGGGCATTATCCCGAGCTTTGCGGGGGTTCGCGCCAGTCCGTTGGCTATCTCGTTGACTGTCCCATCTCCGCCGACCGCAACAACCAGCTCATATCCTCGGTCAACCGCTTCCTTTGAATGCCGGAAAGCATCGCCCGGGGAATAGGTGAACACCGCTTCGCAGTCTACGCCGTGTTCGTGCAGCGCCCCGGCAATGTCTGTAACCGTGACTCGCAGGCGTCCTTGCCCGGCTAACGGGTTGACTATCAGAAGGCATTTCATATTCTCAGTCGTCAGTCCACGGTCGTCAGTCGACAGTCGACTGTGGACTGCAGACTGTCGACTACTCTCGTCTACTGCTTCCTCAAACCGAACATTCTTCTGGCGCAGTTCTCGAAGATGTTTCTCTTGTCACCGTCGGTGATGTCGGCGTCCTGGACCATCGCTATTATACAGGCGGGGTCCGTGTAGGGCAGGCCGCTGCCGTAGACCATCCGGTGTGAGCCGATGCGCTCCACCGCGAACTTGATCTTGTCCGGGCTGAAGCTGCCTGAGACATCCAACACCAGGTTCAGGGTCTTCTCGGCTACCACCGTGGCTATGCGCCAGTCGTTGCCACCCATTCCCAGCAGCACGAACTTCATCCCTGTGAACTCTCTGGCAATCTCATTGGCGGCCAGCACGGCATCTGCGTCGGTTACCTTGATAAACACCGGCTTCACGAACCTGCGGTAGCCGTTGAGTATCTCCTCCGCCTCGGCCAGGTTCACGTGCTTGCCGACGGTGCCTGAACTCAGCAGGATGCCGGAGAAGTTGTCGTAGTTGAGATAGGAATGCATCTCTTTGTAGGAGAGCTCCGGGTAGTTCAGGTTCACCACAATACAGCCCTTGAGCGCGGGGTTGGTCTTGGTGAACCCGGCTATCTGGGAGTTGCCTTTGTGGAAGTCGACGGAGTTGGCAACCGTGGAGGATACCACCGAGAAATCCACACCGTATTTCTGCATGCTCCTCGCAATATTCGCGTCGGTGAAGGGTATTCCCCAGATGTGGCTTGTGCCGATTTCCGCGTGCACGTCGATGATAGCCATGGCCTTACCCTCCAAAAAGCCGGGCGGCGTTTCCACCGAGCACGGCTTCTTTCTGTTCATCGCTGAGTTCGGACTCGTTCACGTATGCGAGCGCAGCGGCAAGAGAGCTTCGGATACATCCCGAGCCAAACAACACTCTCTCAACCCCAACCTGGTCCACCAGGAACCGCAGCGCGCCCGGGACCCGAAGCTGGCTGGTCTCGACCATTATGTTATCCGCCCTCCGCAGCACCGAAACCGCCTCGGACATGTTCTCGAACATGATCCCTTCGAGGATGAACTTGATCTTGCGGTCAGCCAGAGCCTTGATCAGCTTCGAGGGCACCCCGCATTCGCTGGCCTCGGCCATTGCGGGGAGGTTGTTCCAGGCGAGGTCTTCGAGGGCGTCGCCGAACGCGGAGTTGGAAAGCTCCCACCCCTGCAATACCGGGAAGAACCTAACCAGCTTGAACCCGCGTTCCACCAGCTTGGCCACCGCCCCACCGGCAAAGAAACCCCTGGGGTCGATGGTCGCGGCGGGCATTAGCTGATCGTTTCCCGAGCACTGCTTCAGCGTGTCGGAGTTGCCGTCCATGTGGCTATGCAGCATGCCGACGGTGGAGATTGCCACCGACCGGCTCACCTTGTGCGCATTCAGCGCGCCTACCAGCCGCTCAACAGGCATATCCGCCCGCACCTGCGGCCACGGACCAAACACGTTATTGACATCGATGATCTCGAAAGGCATATGAGTTACCTCGCTTGCCACTGCGTGCCGGCGCAATGCCGCAGCCTGGCTACGCACTTGTCTTTACCTACAACTTCCATCAGTTCAAACAGCCCGGGTCCGCCGGTGCGGCCTGTTACCGCAAGCCTTACCCTGTGGATGACCTCTCCGGCCTTCACTTCCAGCGACTCCGCTGTGTTTCTTACGACTTCTTCAATGGACTCTACGTTCCATTGCACGAGTTTGGAGAAACCCTCCACTACAGAATACAGGACAGTGGTCGAAACGTCCTTCATGAACCACTTGTTGACGCCCTTTTCGTCGTAGTCGAAGTCCTCGGTGTAGAAGTACTTCGCCATGTCGGCGGCATCTTTCAGGGTGACTATTCGCTCCTGGATCAGAGTTGTCACTTTGTGCAGATAATCGAGTTCCGCCCCGGATAGGTTCGCGCTCAGATAACCGGCCTCCACGAGCTTCGGGAGGATCCGCTGCGCCAGATCATCGACGCTCAGCATCCTAATGTACTCGCCGTTGAGGTCGTTGAGCTTGGCTATGTCGAATATGGCGGGGTGGTTGGCTATGCCTTCCAGGGTAAACTTCTCTATCAGTTCATCCCGCGTGAAGAGCTTGCGGTCCTCGGCGCTGCTCCATCCCATGGTCGCCAGGAAGTTGAGCATCGCTTCGGGCAGGTAGCCATTCTCGATGTAGCTGGTGAAGGTGGTAGCGGTATCGCTGCGCTTGCTGAGCTTCTTGCCGTTCTCGTCGAGAATCAGCGGCGGGTGGACCCAGATAGGCGGCGTCCAGCCCAGCGCCTCATACAACTGCAAATGCTTGGGCGCGCTGGATAGCCACTCTTCGCCGCGGATGACGTGCGTGATCTCCATGTGGTGGTCATCGCAGACCGACGCGAAGTGGTAGGTCGGGAAGCCGTCGGCTTTGATGATAACAAAGTCATCCTGAAGCTCGTTCTGGAAGCCGACCGGCCCCCGAACCACATCGGTGAACTCAGTCGCCCCCTCCAGCTTCATTTTGAAGCGAACAACCGGGTTTGGGTTGACTGCCTCGCAGGCATTCTGAGCATCTTCCGAGAGGTCGCGGCAGGTGCGGTTGTAGCCGGGGGAACACTTCCTGGCCATCTGCTCTGCCCGCATCTGCTCGAGCTGGTCTTTGGTGCAGTAACAATAGTAAGCCTTGCCCTCGGCGATAAGCTGCTTCGCGTACTTCTGATACATATCCAGCCGCTCGGATTGGAAATATGGTCCGAGATCCCCGCCTGCCTCCGGCCCCTCATCCCACTGCATCCCCAGCCACCGCAGGCCCGCCATCATCTCTTCAAGGGAATGCTCGACGTAGCGGGTGCGGTCGGTATCTTCGACACGCAGGACAAAGGTTCCGCCGGTATGCCGCGCGAACAGGTAATCGAACACGGCCGTACGAATATTGCCAATATGTGGTGAGCCGGTAGGGCTCGGAGCGAATCTCAGTCTTGGTATAGACAAAAGTGGGGTTCCTCTTTCAGTGCGCCGTCCCCGACAGGAGCCGCGCGGGTCTTTGAGTATTGTAGGGTATGTGGGCGGGGTAGTCAACGCGGGAGCAGTCGCTGACTTCCCATCGCAGGCTCCAAGTGGTATACTTTTGTCGACTGGCGCTGCCAATAAGCAGGCTGCGTCAGGCGGAGGTTTACGTTGAAAGAAGAACTGGCCGTGCTGCTCGGTGAGCACGGTTTCAAACTATATGAAAGCTCTTTGAGAGAGTTGAACGGCGGTTGGGTTTTCGTCGCCGGGTACGAGAATGGCAAGCTGGTGGGGGTCTCGGGAGACGCTATCAGGCTGGCCGCGCCCGCTGAGATGATACTTGCCACCGACTCTGAACTCAATGTGGCGTTCTACCCGCTCAACTGGGAAAACTACCTCAAGCTGAGGGAAGTGATACCCATTTCCCCATCGCCGTGCTCCGGGCCTCGGTCTTTCGGCACCGGCGACCGTCTCGGCCTGGCAACTGCCGCCCAACTCAGCGCGGACAGCGGCTACCCGGTATTCCCGGTGGTGGCACAGCAGTCCCCGAGGGAACTCCAGAGGACCGACCGAAGCTTCAAAAGCGTGCTGCTGGATGCCGTAATGGGTGTGCTGGAGTCCGGCTTCGAGGGCGGCTGGGGCGCCGATGCCGACCACATAAAGGACGAGAAGTATCTCATCGAGGGCGCCGAAGCGGGCTACACCATGTACACCCTCGACCTCAGCGAGTGGCTGGTCGATCTGACAAAGATGGGTGATGCGGCGTTCGTGAGCGCCGCAGCGGGCCTGTCCGGCCTGAGCAACTCGATTGTGCGCGAGTGCTCGGAGAAGAAGTTCGCCGGCCATACAGTGTCCGGCGCCGACCTGGTTATGTCCGCGATAGTGTACGAGAATGCCCTGGAAGGGGTTATCAAGTACGACCGCATCCTCAAGAACAAGCTCTCCGAATACGACCTCGAGGTCTCGATAGACGAAGGCTCGCGCGACACTACCCCCGAGGACCATCTGTTCGTGGCGGAATACCTCACCAAGTCCAAGATCAAGTTCACCAGCCTTGCGCCGAAGTTCCCCGGAGAGTTTCAGAAGGGTGTGGATTATGTGGGGGATGTCGCGGCCCTGGAGAAGTCCTTCCGTATCCACGCGGCCATTGCGGACTCGTATGGCGGATACAGGCTGAGCCTGCATTCCGGCAGCGACAAGTTCAGCATCTACAAGTTGTTCTCCGAGGCTACCGGCGGGCGGTACCATGTGAAGACTTCCGGCACCACATGGCTGCAAGCTGTGAAGCTGGTAGCGGCGGAAGACGCGGCGTTCTTCGAGGAAATGTACCAGACCAGCCTGGAGAACCTGTCGGAGACCAAGAAGGCCTACCACGTATCAATCCAGCGCGAGGACTTCCCCGCGAAGGTGCAGGACGACGCAATGGCTTTCTTCGAGAAGCCGGAAATCATGCAGCTTTGCCACATTTCCTATGGGGTCCTGCTGGACAAATACCGAGACCGCCTGTACCGGCTGCTGCGGGAGAAAGAGACCGAGCACTACGGGTTTGTGGCGGGGAATATCGAGAAGCATTTGAAGCTGTTGGTGGGGTAACAGCAGTTGTCATTCCGAAGGAGGAACGACTGAGGAATCTGCTTTTGCTGCTCATGGGAGTCAACAGCAGATTCCTCGTTCCTCGGAATGACATTGGTTTCTTTGTAAGGAGAGGTAGTATGTGTCAAGACTCTTTGTTGAACAAGACCGCCGTCGTTACTGGCGGTGGAGGGATATTGTGCAAGTCGATGGCGGTGGCGTTGGGCCGAATGGGCGCGAATGTGGCCGTGCTGGACCTGCGCAAGGAAGCCGCCGAGGCTGCGGCTAAGGAAGTTTCGCTTGAGGGCGGAAAGGCGATTGGGGTCGAGTGCAATGTGCTGGACAAAGCCAGCCTGGAAAACGCCCGGGATGCCGTGCTGGAAGCGTTTGGCGGGATCGACATCCTGATCAACGGCGCGGGCGGAAACAGCCCCAAGGCTACCACCTCAAAAGAGCGACTGTCTCCGGAGGATCTGTCGGGCGCAATTGAGGGTGTAAAGACATTCTTTGATCTAGATCCGGAGGGGTTCCAGTTCGTTTTCAACCTCAATTTCCTCGGTACTCTCCTACCCACCCAGGTATTCGGAAGAGTGATGGCGGAGCGCGGACCCGGGGTGATTGTGAACATATCATCGATGAACGCTTTCAAGCCTCTCACCAAGATTCCGGCCTACTCAGGCGCAAAGGCGGCGGTCTCCAACTTCACAATGTGGCTGGCGACTCATTTCGCGCCTGTGAACATCCGGGTAAACGCCATCGCCCCGGGCTTCTTTCTCACCGATCAGAACCGATTCCTGCTCACCGACGAGAAAACAGGCGAGCTTACGCAGCGCGGTAGAACCATCATAGCGCATACCCCGATGGGTAGGTTCGGCGCACCGGAAGACCTGAGCGGAACCCTGGAATGGCTGGTCACCGACGACTCGAAGTTCGTGACTGGGGTGGTTGTTCCCGTGGATGGCGGGTTCTCTGCGTTCAGCGGGGTGTAGTCTGGATAGTGAGTCCTGACACACGTCATGCTGAACTTGTTTCAGCATCTGGCATTGATCGTGAACAGACCCTGAAACAAGTTCAGGGTGACGTAATCTGAGATTTGAGATTTGAGATTCGTGTGGGAGGTCAGTGAGTTATGTCTATAGCTAAGAATGTCGTGGTGGCGCAGTCTGGGGGGCCTTCTCCGGTTATCAACAACTCCTTGCGAGGGGTGGTTGAGGCTTGCCGGGCTTACCCGGACAAGTTCGCCAAGGTATACGGCGGGTATCACGGAGTCGAGGGTATCCTGCGCGAGGAACTGCTGGACCTGGGCGGGCAGAGCAAAGAAGAGATCGCTCTCCTGCGCACAACCCCCGCCGCCGGATCCATCGGCACTTGCCGTTACAAGCTGAAGAAAGACCGCCCCGAGGAGTTCGACCGCGTTATCGAGGTCTTGCGGGCGCACAATGTCGGCTACTTCTTCTACATCGGCGGCAACGACTCCATGGACACCGCGCACAAGGTCAGCCAGTTGGCCCACGAGAAGGGGCTGGACCTGATAGGAGTCGGCGTGCCAAAGACTATCGATAACGATGTGGGCGATTCGGAGTTCAAGCTCATCGACCACACCCCCGGCTACGGCAGCGTGGCGCGGTATTGGGCGCAGTATGTCTTGAATGCCAACGAGGAGAACAACGGTTCCTCCCCCGCCGACCCCGTGCTGGTGATGCAGGCGATGGGCCGGAAGATCGGGTTCATCGCGGCGGCGGCGAGGCTTGCAGACCCCAATCGCGAAATGCCGCTGCAGATATACCTGGCGGAATCGGGACTTGGGCTTTCTGACCTTGCCGACAACGTCAACGATCAGCTCAAGAAGACCGGCCGGGTGATGGTGGTGGTGAATGAGGGTATGCCGCTGGGCGACCTGGGCGAGGTCAAGGACGCATTCGGGCACACCGAGTTTAGCTCCAGCCAGACCACGGTCGCCCAGATTGTGGTCAACTATCTCAACTCCAAGGGGCTTGCCACCAGGGGCGCCGCCAGAGGCCAGGTACCGGGGACTGATCAGCGCGACGCCATGGTCTATGCATCGACGGTCGACTTGGACGAAGCTTACAAAGTCGGGCAGAAGGCAGTTGAGATTGCCGCAAGCGGAGAGAACGGCTTTATGGCAACCATCCTGCGCAAGCCCGGCAAGATATACAGCGTCGATTACGACAAGGTGCCGCTGGAGTTAGTTGCGAACTCAGAGCGGTCGTTCCTGCCGCACTGGCTCGCGCCCAACAAGATGGACGTCACCGACGACTTCCTCGCCTACGCCAGACCACTCATCGGCGAGGACTGGGTAAGCATCCCGCTGGTAGACGGCCTGATGCGCTTCGCCAAACTCCAGCCAATATTCGCCGAGAAGAGATTGCCGGATTACACGCCGGTTGGGCATCGGAAGTAAGGACGAAGGGACGGTCAACAGAAAACCAGAAATGTGAGAAAACCAGAAAAGGGTCGGGGATTAGCTCCCTCTCCCCGGCCTCCGGGGAGAGGGTTGGGGTGAGGGGAAGCAACAAGCCCTGGTTCGAGAGTGTATTTCGGCTGGCGGACCGACGGGTGAGAAGAACCGCCCCTAGCCCCCTCCTGCGAGGAGGGGGAATCTCTCTATTCCTTTCTGGATTTCTTCAATTCCTGGCTTTCTGCTTCCGTGCCTTCGTCCCAGTTACCAAGAACATAGAGGGAGACAGCGTAGAATGAGTGATCCTGCACAGGCTTTGAAAGACCTCAAGAAGGAGCATGAGTTCCTTGTGGGGATAGATTCGGACGGGTGCGCGTTCGACACCATGGAGATCAAGCACAAAGAGTGCTTCATCCCCAACATCATCAATTATTGGGACCTGCAGGCGGTTTCCAAGTATGCCCGCGAGGCTGGGGAGTTTGTGAACCTTTACAGCAAGCACCGTGGCATCAACCGCTGGCCGGCTCTGCTGCTGGTTTTCGACCTCCTGCAGGAGCGCGAGGAAGTGCTGCGGAGAGGGGTGAACATCCCAACGGTCGAGCCTCTGCGAAAGTGGGTGAGGGAAGAGACCAAGCTCTCCAACACCACCCTCAAGAAGCTGCTCGAAGCCGACCACGACCCGATCTTCGACAAGGCCTACGAGTGGTCCGAGGCTGTGAACGCGATGATCGCTGACATGGTCCACGATGTGCCGCCGTTCCCCTATATGCGCGAAGGCCTGCAGAAGATAGCAAAGGTGGCGGACGCGATTGTGGTGTCTCAGACTCCCGGCGATGCCCTTAAGCGTGAATGGGATGAGCACGATATATCGCAGTATGTGAAGGTAATAGCCGGGCAGGAGATGGGCAGCAAGACCGAGCACCTGGGCTATGCGATGGCTGGACGCTGGGAGCCTGACCATGTCCTGATGATCGGCGACGCCCCCGGCGATCTCAAAGCCGCCCGAGGCAACAAGTGCCTCTTCTACCCCATCAACCCGGGCGACGAAGACAAGAGCTGGCAAAGGTTCCACGAGGAAGCCTTCGACAAGTTCATAGCCGGCACATACGCCGGGGGGTATGAAGAAGCCCTCATCAAAGAGTTCGACACCTATCTACCTGAGCTGCCACCCTGGAAGAGGGGGTAGGGAGCGAGAGGACCGTACTATGGATGCGGACGAACCAACCGAACCGACCCAGGACAAGCGGGTAACACCGCTGCACACCGCTGCCGACGAAGGCGACTTGGCATCTGCCTCATCGCTCATTGCCGGGGACGCGAACGTCAATGCCAGGGACAAGAACGGCAGGACTCCGCTGCATTGGGCGGCCTCGGCAGGCCCTTCCGCTGTGGCAAGGCTGCTGATAGAGCATGGAGCAAGAGTTGACGCCAAAGACAAGAAGCGCCAGACGCCGCTGCTCCAGGCGGTTGACGGAGGCCACGAGGCAGTGGTTGCGTTACTGCTGGAGAATGGGGCGAAGGCCAATGTGAGATCAAAGCCAGGCGTCGCACCGTTGGAGTGTGCGGCCTGGCAAGGGTTCCTTGAGATCGCAAAGTTGCTGATAGCCCGGGGCGCGGATTTGAACGCGGGGATAGACGGCACGACTCCGCTGCATTGGGCGTGCGCGTCAGGTCACGTCGATGTGGCAAAGCTGCTTATGCAGCAAGGGGCAATGATAGAGGCGAAGAACAGTGATGGCGCGACGCCTCTGCATTTGGCGGGATCCAATGGGCAGGAATCGGCAGCCAGGCTGCTGATAGAGCAAGGCGCACAATTGGAGTCTGCGGATCAGTGGTCCTGCACTCCGTTGCACTGGGCTGCAGCAAAGGGCAGCACGAACGTAGCCAAGATGCTTATAGACGGCGGCGCGGACGTCAACGCAAGAGCCAAGTGGGGCGTTACGCCACTGGAATGGGCCGCCAGAGGGGGCCAAGCAGAGGCCGCGAGGGTGCTCATAGATCACGGCGCTCAGGCCGATGCAAGAACGAAATACGGAACGACGCCGCTACACTGGGCCGTTATAGAGGGCCACGAGGATGTAGTCAGACTGCTAATCGACTGCGGTGCCGATGTCAATGCTGGAACCGGAAAAGGTGTTAAGCCGCTGCACGAAGCAGCGCGAAACGGTCACGCGGCTATCTCGAAGTTGCTCATAGACGCAGGCGCGGAAGTCGATGCGCGAGACAAGTACGAGGTTACTCCACTTCACTGGGCAGCCCGCAACTGCCACGAGGATGTGGTGAGGTTGCTGATCAGCAGTGGCGCTGACGTCAAAGCCAGAACCAACCGACGTGCGTACTGCGGCAGGGACACTCCGCTGCACTTGGCCGCGGACAGTGGGATCGAGGATATAGCTAAGCTGCTCCTGGATCACGGCGCGGATGTAAACGCCACGAACAGGAATGGGCTGACACCTCTGCAGGTGGCTGGAGAAAGGCGTCACAAGGCGATAGCCGACTTACTCAAGCAGCACGGAGCTGTAAGCTGGCCATGGTCACTGTGGAGATCACACAACTGAGAAGGCAGCCAGTATCTGGCGAGGTGAAGGCCGGGGAAGAGATGCTGATCACCGAACGCGGCAAGCCCGGTGTGCGGATACTGGAAGAACGCGAGGAACGCTGTTGAACCAACCCAATATCACCGACAAAGACCGCGAGATGGCTCAGAAATGCGTGGAGTGTCCTGTCTGCGCCCATGCCCGCCGGAAGCAGCGGGGCATTATCTTTTGGTTTGTGAAGAAGATCGAGGGCGGGGTATGCCCCTACTGCAAGGCCTACGAGCGGGTCTATGGCAAGAAGGCACACGAGGCGCTGCCCTGATGTCACGGACCAACAGGAGGTATCTGCGTTGACACGTTTATTCGGAAGATGGAAAATCGCCCTGGAGACTCTGGGCATTGTCTTGCTTCTCATCGCGGTGAAAGCTCTCGTACAGTATCTGGGGATCGAGATAGTCAACCTCAACCCGCTCTTCACCAGCATCATCGGAGGCGGCATATTCCTCTTCAGCCTGATACTTGCGGGAGTGCTCGCAGACTTCAAAGAAAGCGAGAAAGTCCCCGCGGAGCTCGTGGCGGCGTGTGAGAGCATCCTCGAAGAGGGTGAGGCCGTGAAGAAGACGCGGCCGGAGTTTGACCTGCAGAGGCTGAAAGCCGCGTTGGGAGGCATCGTGGAATCGTTCGGTGCGATTGCATCAGGCAGCGGTTCCGACAGTTTCCGTGAATCCGCCGCCCAGCTCTCAGAGTCTTTCCTGGAAATGGAAAGGCTGGGAGTTCCGCCAAACTATATCACCAGACTAAAGTCCGAGGCCGGCAGCATCCGGCGGTGCCTCCTCCGCGTTGAGCACATCCAGCGCACAAACTTCCTGCCGTCCGCCTTCGTGCTGGTAGAGACAGTGGTTGGCATTGTCCTGTTCCTGCTGGTGCTCACAAAGATAGAGCCGTTCTTCGACGCCGTGGTGGTCCTGGTGATAGTGACCTACCTGTTCGTCTACATCCTCAAACTGCTGCACCATCTGGACACGCCGTTCCGGCCAACAGAGAAAACGAAGGACGACGTAAGCCTGTTCCTCCTTCGCGACTTCGCCCAGCGGCTGCGTTCAAGCTAGGCACGCTACTGGGGAATGGGTCCGGGGATAGATTCCCCGGACCCATCGAGTCTGTGTCGGGATTTCCGCGTCGCTCAAATCCCGACACACCTTGGGCTACCCTCCGAAGCTTACCTCGTACCTCACCCCACCCTTCACGGGGGTGATTGTGGTTGACTTGGCGTCACCGGTCACTATCGGAGCTTGGAGTTCCTTGCCATCGGTGCCAAATGCCTGGCACTTGATCGCTTTGCCGTGGACTCCGTAGGGCCGGTGCAGCGTGAACTTGCTCTCGCCGTTGGTCACGATGACCCTCAGCTTGTTGCCCTCAACCGGGGAGATCGCCAGTCCGCCTTCGCTCTCGGCTTCAGGCGTCACGAACAGCTTCCCTCTGCCGTCGATGAACGTGTATGCGCGGCTCCTGAGGTAGTCGGCCTTGGTTGCGCCGTTGAGCGCGGACGTGCTCCGCAAGCCGAGGTCTTTGTCGTAAGCCGCCCAGCCCGCGGGCGGGAGCACGACACTTTCCGAGCCAACCGTGACACCCCATTCCAGGTCCGGGCTGTCGTTGAGCCACAGCGTCGGGCCGTCTTCGTATTCCACCATCATCTGCCGCCGGGTGGTCGGCAGGTTCATGGTCAGAGCTTCCGACACGCTCACCAGCTTCGCGCCGTCCCAATACCGGATCCGCTCAGGCTTCTTAAGGCCATACGCGGCCTGCACCTGCTGGAGCATATAGTATGATCGGCACATCCTGTTGATCCCGTTGCCTTCTTCCACAAGATAGCCGATGTGGCCGTATGCCATTGTGTTGAGCAAGAACCGGTCCACAGCCTTGTCTATATTCTCGGGCTTCTGCCAGTCCGGGATGTCGTTGCAGAACCATGCCAGCCACGCCATCCCCATATCACATTCCTTGGTATGGATCTGGTAGAGGTCGAACACCGGCAGTAGAGGGCTCTTCGACTGCGAATCGCCGTAAGTGATAGCGTAGTTCCCATCGGCCATCCCTGCGTACATCCAGTGATATGTGCCTTCGCTGAAGATGGGGCCGTCGTAGACCCGGGAGTCGTTGCGGAGCAGTTCACCGTATGCGTAGAAAGTCTGGGCGAAGGTCCCGGCGCCGGGGACTCTGGCGTCGAAGTCGGTGTATGCCCACGGCTGGACCGCCGTGTGGACGTCCGTATAATCACTGGTCCCGCCAAACCTGCTCTTGACCTGCGGCGCAATGATCGCATCGAACTCCACAGCCTTCAGCGGCTTCAGAGCGTAGTTTCTCGGCCACGCCTGCTTGAGGTTGTTGTTGGCGTCACGTTGTGCGAAATCGGGGTTCCAGTATTCGTTTACCGGCGCGAAGTCGGTATAGTTCGTGTACAGTCCGCTGAACCATCCCAGGCTCTTCTGATGGGCAACATAGCCTCGCAGGGCATCGTCGCCGCCTCTTTTGGGGGCGGCGTGGGTGCGCAGGGTGAAGCTCTCGCCCTCGTCCCGCCAGGTGATCTCGTGGTTACACTGGATCATCTTCTCTATGCCGTAGGCCCGAATTGTCTTGCTTCGATCCATCTCCTTGGAGTAGTCCTCCGGCCCCCACGACTCCTGCCAGAGCCTGTCCGTTGCCTGCTTGGCGTGAAGTCCCACGGGGTTGGGTACCACCGGCATCACTTCCTCAAATGTCGGCGAGATTGTGAGGAATATGCGCTCGTATACCGGGTTCAGCTTGCCGTCACTCTTTGGCCCATACTGAATGCCACCGTTGATCCGCGCCCAGTCCGCGCCCGTCTCGCCGCCTCCGTAGGGCATCCAGCCATTTGAACGGTACCAGTCCATGAAAACCGATGCAAACACCCACCTGTCCCCGGCCCTGCTCATCAGGAACGCAGGGCGCGTGCCACCAAAGATGATGTAGGGCATGTAGAACGTCTGCGGTTGGATGAGTGCGCTGAACTTGCCGAAATCGACGTGGGTCACATCTTCCTTACGGTTGATGACGTCCACAACCATCGACTTCTGCCATATCCGCAGCTTCAGGGTGGTGCCATCGTCATACTCCGCTACCACCGTATCCCCACCGCTCAGCTTCGACGATTTGAGCTTCCCGATTCCGCCGGGCTGCTTCTTGGTCAGGTTAGCGCCATCGGTTACAGCCCAGGGCCTGGCCTCGTCCACTGTGGCAACGATCCCGGCAAGCCCGTATGCAGGGTTGAATGTGTACCTTAGCGATACATCCGAGCCTTCATAGCTGAATGCGTATGATCCGCCCACATCCTCGACCTTGTTTGTGAACTTGCCCCCCATGTGCATCGGGAGGATGGTTTCCTCCCTGGTTGGGAATGGCAGCTTGGTGAGGCCGGTGTTGGCGCCGGGCGACTGGCCGTCGAACAGGGTCAGATTCCGCTTGGGCCGGGGAGCAAACTTGAGCGGCTTCAACTCGTCTTTCAGGAAGCGGAAGGAATCCAGGTAGATCTCTCGCCACTGGGTCTGATAGCCGCCCCTGATCACAACAGTCTTCAGGACCGTGCCCGCCTTCACGGGCTGCGACAACCTCACCCGCGCAAGGAACCAGTCTGCCGCGCGGATAGTGTGCGCCCAGGCGATCTCCTCCGTGCCGTCCGCCGACACCATCTTTGCGCCTATGGTGACTGCGGGGGTATCCGCCTTGCCTTCCCACTCCCAGAGGTTGCCGTGGACCCAAAGCTCCACGCAGTCGGAGCCTTTCTCGATCTCGACCGGTTTCGGCGGGACCAGTTCTATGAGCGGGGTTGGCTCATTTGACCCCGTCCCTTTGTAGCGAAGCTTGGCGACCGGCCTGCTCCAGAGGTTCTCGGCCCGGCTGGCATGCAGCTCGGCCTGTACACCTTCGGAGGTGGCTATGGTCCACCCGTGGAGATCGGCGAATGTGAGAGTCGGGGGAGAAGCTTCCTTCCGGTTGGCCCACTCCAACTCATAGTGCCGTTGGGCCGGCATCTCATTGGGGTCGAACTCAGGGAAAACCGTCTGCGCCATCGCGGTGCTACCTCCGATTATTACCAAAGCAATCAGACTCACTGCACGAGAGACCAATGACACCCTCCCACTCAAGCATTCCGAGCTAATCATATCCCGCGCGCGCATGGTAGTCAAGGCGGAGTTAAGCACCGCCGCGTATCCAGCCGTCGGAATTGACGGAATCCGAGCCGCAATGCTAGACTGAAAATGTATGTGACCCTGCCCCACGTATCGGGAAGTCCATTCCGGAGAGATGCCTCTTGTCCAGTCTGCTTCGTAGAATTGCCATCATAGTCGGCGCAGCCCTCTTGGCTGCCTTTGTCGGAGGATGCGGCGGCGGGCCGCAGACAGTGAATGTGCTGGTCAGTGAAGAACTGAAAAGCCACTTCGATGCGATCAGTTCCGCTTTCTCGAAAGAGAACAGCAACATTCGTCTGAACCCGACAGTCATGCCCGCTGAACAGCTTACCAAGCAGATTGCCGCCGGAAAGCTAGACGGCATCCTGCTCACTCTAGGCCCCAAAGACCTGGTCCCGATAGACAAAGCGGGCAGGCTGAAAGCGGGCAGCGAGGTTGTGCTGGGGGATGTTCCGCTGGTGGTGGCCGTGGGAAAGTGTGGCCTGTGCAAGTTTGAGGCACTCGGCCAGAAGCACGTCACCAGCCTGGCCATCGGCGATGTGGATTCCGGTGCTGTGGGCGTGGAGACAATGAACGCTCTCGCCAAGGCAAAGCTGTGGGAGAGTGTCAAGGGCAAAGCTACCAAGATGTCTTTCGACAGCCTCATGGGGGCTGTCGAGTCCGGGAAGTTCAGCGCGGCCATCGTCGCGCTCACCCAGGTCAACGGCCGCGCCCAGGTGGGCTGCTACATCGATGAGAAACTCCACCAGCCGATCCAACTTCTGGCCGTGAAGACATCCGGGCTGAAGGAAACCAGCGGCGTCTCCAAGTTCTTCGAGTTCCTCGACACCAAAGCGGCCAAAAGCCCACTGTACGAGATGGGAGTATTGCAGCATAAGGCGGTCCAGCTATCAGGCAACTCCCTCTTCTTCTACTGCGGCGCAGGCTTGAGGGAAGCCAGCACCAAGTTGGTCAGCGCTTTCCGCAAGAAGACCGGTATCACCGTCTTCCCCACCTACACAGGTTCAGGCTGCTTGCTCGCCCAGATCACCATCGGCCAGTCCGGCGACCTCTATATGCCCGGGGAAGACTGGTATATGAAGCAAGCCGAGGAGAGAGGATACATAGTCGACTCCAAGGTTGTGACCTACATGATCCCGGTCATTATGGTCCAGAAGGGCAATCCAAAGAAGATTGCCGGACTGACAGACCTTCTCAAGCCGGGCATGAGAGTGGGTATGGGAGAACCGAAATCCGCCGCCATCGGGGACTTCACTCTCAGGCTGCTGGAGTCCAACAAGATACCCTTTGAGACATTCAAGAAGAACGTCGCCGCCACATTTGGCACCGCTCCTGAACTGGGCAACTCAGTGAAACTTGGCGCAGTAGACGCGGCGATCCAGTGGGACGCGGTTGCGGCGTGGTACCTGGACGAAGTAGACGTGGTTCCGATCCCCACAGACGGCAAGAACGTCAGCCCCGTTCCGCTGGGCGTACTCAAGTTCAGCAAGCACCCGGTTGAGGCCAAAGCCTTCCTGGACTTCGTGAGCGGACCTGAGGGCAGGGCTGTGTTCGAGAAAGCCGGGTACACCATGGATCTCGCTCATCCGAGGTTCCCCCTCAAAACTGGCGCCTCAAAGTGATGAGCGTTTCTGACGGGAACTCGACTCGCTCCACCCCTGCCGGGCAAGATAACGCGCCAAAGTCGCGCGGAGCTCTGCGCGACCTCAACCTGCGGCTGATCCTGAGCTCGTTTCTGTTTCTATACGTTGGCTTCATCCTCATGGTCTTTCTGTCCAATGTTCTGTGGCTCAACAGGCAGAACGAGACTACCCAAACCAGCTACCTGGCCACGATGCTCCATGACCGGGAGATGATGTCCGGACTGTGGTTCTCCATCAAGCTCAGCCTCGTTACTTCAACTATCACGGCGGTCCTGGGAATGCTTGTGGCGATTCCCTCGGCCTACGTCTTGTCGCGGTATAAGTTCAGGCTTTTCTCTTTCATAGACACGGTCATAGACCTGCCTATCGTTGTGCCTCCGCTCATCGCCGGCTTGGCCCTGCTGATATTCTTCACGCGCTCACCCATCGGTAGTTACATCGACAAGAATGTCATTGAGATAGTCTTCACGCCGGTCGCCATCGTTGTGGCGCAGTTCTTTGTTGCTTCGGCGTTTTCGATTCGGGCGATAAAATCCACATTCGACCAGATCAACCCGCGCTTCGAGGCTGTGGCAAGAAGCCTGGGGTGCACTTCCTGGGAGGCAATGTGGAGGATCGCGCTGCCTCTCGCCAAGAACGGCATAATCGCGGGACTTGTCATGACCTGGGCGCGAGCGCTCGGGGAGTTCGGCCCGATTATGATCCTTGCAGGATCTACCCCGGGCAAGACGGATGTCCTCTCCGTGGCGGCGTTCCTCAGTATGTCCAGCGGCAAGGTGGAGGTCGCCATAGCCATCGTTGTCCTGATGGTGCTTGTAGCCACGGTCACGCTTATTACGTTCAAGAAGCTGGGCGGACGGGGTTACATCTGGTGATCGAAGTACGCGACCTGTGCATAACCCTGGGCGAGTTCAAGCTCCGGGATGTGAACTTCACGGTTCAGGAACAGGAGTATTCCGTCATTCTTGGCCCGACGGGATCGGGAAAGACGGTGCTGGTCGAGTGCATCGTGGGTCTGCACAAGCCCTCTCACGGCCAGGTGTTCCTGGATGGGATAGATGTAACCCGGCTAAAGCCCGAAGAGCGACACGTCGCCTACGTTCCGCAGGACTACTGCCTGTTCCCCCACATGACTGTGCTGCAGAACATAGAGTTCGGGATGCGCCGCCAGAAATGGGCCGAAGCCGACATCAAACAGAGCGCGGAACGCCTCATCGAGATGACTCACATAAAGGGGCTGCTTGCGCGGCATCCGCTTACCCTGAGCGGTGGGGAGAAGCAGCGGGTTGCGCTGTGCAGAGCCTTGGCCGTGAAGCCCAGAGTCCTGCTGCTTGACGAACCGCTGGCCGCAGTAGACGAACGAACGCGGGAGATGGTGTGCCGCGAACTCAAGACAGTACAGCGGGAACTGGGGACCACCACCATCCACGTCTCCCACAGCTTCGAGGAAACTCTGGCGGTAGCGGACAAGATCGGCGTCTTCGAGCACGGGCGGATAGTCCAGTCGGGGACTCCTTTTGAGATCTTCCGCAGGCCCAACAGCCAGTTTGTCGCGGCGTTTACAGGCACGGAGAATGTGTTCGCCTGCCGAGTCAACCAGGGGGTCTGCGAAGTGGTGATGTCCGCCGGCAAGACCAGGCTGCGGACCGAAACAGCCTATGAGGGAGTGGGGCGGCTGGTAATCAGACCGGAGGACCTCAGACTGCACCCAACCGGTTACGCCAAAACCGAGAATACGTTCGAGGGCACGGTGTCCGGCCTGGTAGACAAGGGAGCCTTGTTCAAGGCGCTCATCGAGTCTGATGGGGTGGAGTGGTCCGCGCTGATATCCCGCAGAGAGTGTGTTGAGCTTGGAATAGAACAAGGCGCGCGGATAGCAGTAGAAGCCCCGGCTGAGAGCATACACGTCATTGCCGGAGACTAAACAGTTGCTGCCTCAAGCATTTTTCTGGTCAATCAGCATTCCGCGTGATATACTCGTAATAGATGAAACATTGTGAACTTGAGCTATATTTGTTCGGTGTGTAAATACGGAGGGGCGAAAATGCGAAGTCTGGTAATTCTTGCGGCGGTTGCCGCGATGCTCTTGAGTGTGGTGACCGGGTGCGGCAAGAGTGGTTCCGGGGAATCCGCCACCAAACCGGGGACGGAAGACAAGACCGCTGGTGTACAGACGGGGCAGACGTGTCCGCCGGCGAACATGGACTGCAGCACTCAGAAGATCGAAGTGCGCAACACCAAGGGCGACAACAAGAAGTTCTTTGAGGCAGTGATGAAGGACGACATTGCGACCGTGAGCGCGATGCTGAAGAAGGACAAGCGATTCCTGGACATCAGGAACATCAAGAACGCGACCCCGCTGCACGTGGCTGCCAAGACAGGTAAGCCGAAGTGCGCAAAAGCCCTCATCGATGCCGGCGCCAAAGTTGACGCAGTTAACGCCGAAGGCCGGACTCCATTGCATGCGGCCGCAACTCATGGCCGCATGGATATCGCCAAGCTGCTCGTGGCAAGCAAAGCCAGTGTTAACGCCGCCAGCGACAACGGCGGAACCCCGCTGCACGATGCGGTAATCCGCAACAACATGGCAATGATCAAGTTCCTGCTGGCCAATGGCGCAAACATCAACGCCGCCACCAAACGCGGCGTGACTCCACTCATAGCCGCCTTGGCCAGGAACAAGAAGGAAGTTGCGAAATTCCTGATCGACAAGGGCGCCAATTTCGACGCGAAGAAGTTGGCCGCAGCCATGTCCGGGGACGCGGGTGCTACCAGGAATCTTCCGAAAGAGGAATTCTGCTGCGAGAACCTGTAGGCAGCATTGACTCGATGACTTAGAAAGGCCGGCCCGTGCGCCGGCCTTTCTGTTTTGTAGTTGGTGTGAGCAACATCAATGCCGCGTGAAGACTGTCGTGCCCTGCTCCTGAGTGACGATCAGGCTCTTCCTATCGCTCCCCAGCTTGGCGGAGACCGGAGGTGTCTCACTGTCTGGCGAGAAGACTATGTGGTCTCCTTCTTTGCGCCACTTGACTGGGCCTTCCTCACCATCCATCCCGACGTTGGTGTATCCTTCCCCGGTAGCCTTCAAAGTGATGATCAACGCCCCATCTTCGGCAGAGTAACTTCCCACGTATGACGGCATGTAGTTGAACAGATAAGCGACCATCATAATGCCGACGGTCACAACGCTCACGAAGATCACGATCATCTTCATTTTGAGCACTTTTCGCAGAACGATCATCTCCGGCAGCGATAGCCCCACCATACCCATCAGGAAGCCAAGCGCGGTGCCCATGGAAGCGCCCTTGTCCAGAAGCGATTCCATTATGGGGACTCCGCCGCCGGCATTGCCGTACATCGGGACCCCAATCAGCACAGCCAGGGGAACGCTCCACCATTTGGTACCACCCAGTATCGTTGTAAAGGCATCATCGGGGACAAACCCGGTTATCACTGCCGCGGCGGCGATTCCAAGGCACACGAAGAGCCATATTCGTCGCATTATGTCCTTGAGGTTCTCCCACGCGCTGTGCACTCTGTCTTTGATGGTCAGGTTGTCGTCAGTTGCCTCGTATGTGCCAACCTGGATATCGTACACCCAGTCCTCCACCAGATTGCGGGGATTGAGGCGGCCAATAATCCATCCGGCGACGATAGCAATAAGCAGCCCGCAGCCGGCATACACGGCAGCTATCTGCCAGCCAAATGCAGGGGAAGCTATGAGCATTCCCAAAGCCAGCTCATTGACCATTGGAGCGGAAATGAGGAAAGACAAAGTCACGCCAAGGGGGACACCCGCTTCGATGAAACCAATGAACAACGACACAGCCGAACAGGTGCAGAATGGAGTAGGAACTCCCAGCAAAGCGGCCAGAATGTTACCTGCGAACTCGTGCTTTCCCACAAGCAGCTTCCGCGTTCGCTGCGGACTGAAATAGGTGCGCACAAAGCCCACCACGTATACTAAGGCTGTCAGCAATATGAAGACCTTGGTGTTGATGGCCAAGAAGAAGCTGATGGTGTTGCCGAGGGGATCGTGGCGTGGAAAGCCTAACCAGCCGTAGACTATCTTGAGCACCGCCGGCTTTATCCCAACGAGGAATAACAGTTCCGTGACCTTGAGTATGCCCCAGAAGATGCCTACCACGGCGGCCAGGTAGGCAACACCTATGAGAATACGCAGCACAATCGGTTTCTGGGGGGTTATCGCAGCAGTCTCAGTATCAGCCATAGTCGAGCCACATACCTCTCTTGCGTAAAGCAATGGGAATACTATCGATTTCAATTATAGCATAGTGGGAGCAATGACTCTCAATGCCTCTGAGTTTGCTGCGGGAGATGCTTGCAGGCTTGCCTCAAAGCGTGTATTATGGTCTCACGTCAAGAATGGATCGGGAGGGGTGCCAGTTGCAGTATCTTACGCTCAGCGAGGTGGCTGAAGCTCTTCATCTTAGCATGCCGACCGTCAAGCGGTACATATACGAGGGAAAGCTGAAATCCAGAAAGCTGCCCGGCGGACAGCATCGAATCCCCCAGAGCGAGGTGGACCGGCTTCTAGCGCTTGACCAGGACACTGACAGCGTCGGCGCTGCCGAGACCGGAATCGCATCCTCTGAGGACAAGCGGCTGGATGTGCTGGAACGGTGGGTAACCGAACTGCAATCCGAGATCGAAAGATTGGGCGCCGCTCTTGAAGTCGTTTCTCGCTTCTGTTCACGAACCGCAGTCGGGCAGTCGGCCTGTGCATGCGAGCAGGAGCACTCAAAGGAACACACCATACTTGTGCTCGGGTCGGGGTGTACGAAATGTAATGCCCTCTACGAGCTAGTCATCCGTGTTGTCCAGGGCATGGGACTAGAGAACGTCCGTGTGGAACACGTGACCGATGTGGATGATATCACAGCCTTCGGCCCGGTGCTTACCCCCGGACTTGTCATAGACCAACAACTAGTTATGGACGGCCGCGTGCCCAATGAGGTATCGCTGCGCCAGATACTCGAGAAGCACCTCCGCTGACAAACCCCCGTTTCGCGCTCTCGCACGTGAGACACGCCCCTGCCTTTCGGCCTTCTGATCAGTGAATTCTGAACGACCGGCCAAAGGCAAACATTTCCGACTCTTTTCAGGCAACCCCTTGACGCGCCGTTTTGCCGGTGCTATGATATGAAATTTTCTGATACGGGTTGATACGTTACAGCGCGCACGATACCTGGTCATACAATCAAGGAGGCTCTACTATGAAGCGAAAAGGGTTCACACTAATCGAATTGCTGGTGGTCATAGCCATAATTGCGATACTGGCCGCCATTTTGTTCCCTGTGTTCGCAAAGGCGCGGGAGAAAGCTCGAGCGATAGCCTGTCTCAGTAACCTTAGACAGCTCGGCACCGGAGCAGTGATGTACTCACAGGACTACGACGAGATGTGCATTCCCCACTGCATCAGGGACAAGGAGTTTACCGACCCTACGTCAATAGTGCTCGTATACTGGTTTGAATTGGTTCAGCCCTATTGCAAGGACAAGAATGTAATCATATGTCCCTCACACGGAGGCAAATTGGGCGGACATAACTGGATTGCCAGCTACGGCTACCTGTGTACTGGTTTCACCCTCGACCCCTCCAACGTCAACTACGTTGGCGTGCTGGACTATCCGTCCATGGTGGAGTTGCACAACCCGGCGCAACTGATCATGAATGGCGAGGTGGAGAAGGCTGTCTGCCGCGTGTGCCCAAAATACCACAATCACCCGTTTCCTCCTGTGTGGCCGGTTCAGGAGCGGCACTTCGATGGCAGCAACTATACGTTCTTCGATGGCCACGCTAAGTGGATGAAGTACGATATGACAATATCCTCGAAGAACCTTTGGGTCAATGCGCCCTGACCGCGCAGCCCGGACACTGTTGAGGGAGGAATAGAAATGACCACGCGACAGTCGATTGTTCTCGTTGCCGTGATAGTATTGATCGCGGCCGGAGTGCTGACAACTGTGAACCTCCGGGTTGCGAATGAGCATCAGGCGCGAGGCCGTTCACTTGCGGCGCAAGAGCAAGACCCGTGCGCTTGCACAGAATGCGCGCTCCCAAGCTCGGCCACCATAGAGGCTGGGAAGCCTCCGAAGATCCCAGCCAAGTCCGGCCGCCCCTGTATAGCCGCGTTTGTCTCCAAGAAGGCGAAATCATACGTCGAGGCCGACAAGGTCTTGTCCACGCTGTCCCCCAGGCTGAAGGGAAATGTGGACTTTGTCAGGATAAACACCGACGCCTTTCCCTCGCAGGCCCAACGCTGGCGACTGAGGATGGTTCCCACGCTGGTCTTTCTGGACAAGAATGGGAAAGAGGCTGCTAGGATCGAGGGCATGTTCACGCAGAAAGAGATTCTGAGCCAATTGGAGCATAACCACATCCCAGTAGACTGACGCTACCCACCGCAATCGTGATCGAACGCCCCGGACTCTGAACGTTCCGGGGCGTTTGCGCGTCCAAAATGAAGTTCTCGAAAAAAAACGCAAGATGAGTAGCACTTTTTGCCCCGTCGACGTATCTATACTCATGTTCTTGCTCAAATGGGATCCCATACTTTTTGCAGACAGACGACAGAATAATCAGGCGAGTGCTTGACGGCCACAAAGACGAGTTCCGGCAGTTGGTTGCCAAGTACCAGGAGCAGGTCTTTAGGGCTGCGTTTAGCGTATTACGCAAGCGTGAGGCCGCTGCGGACGTTTCACAGGACACATTCGTCCGGGCCTACCAGAAACTGGACACCTATGATTCCTCTGGCCCGTTCGGAGGATGGCTGCGGCGAATAGCCGTGAATCTGGCCCTGCGGCAGATGACCCGAGAACTCCCCGTCGAAGACATAGACGGGATGGCGGAGTTCCCACACGAGAACTGGAACCCGGTCGAGACAGAAGTTCTCCGGAAGATGGATGCATCGGAAGTATCGAAGCATCTGGACGCTTTGCCCGAAGAGCACCGGGCGGTGTTGGTCCTTCGATACCACAATGATCTTTCCTACGAGGAAATAGCCCAGGCCCTGAATGAGCCGATTTCCATTGTCCGCTACAGGCTGCGATATGCAAAGCGGATGCTGACCAAGCGAATGGCGGTGGATCAAGATGAGAACATGTGATGAGATTCTGGAGATGCTGGATGAGTATGCCGACGGAGAACTCGACAGCAAGTCGGCTAAGCTCGTAAAGAAACACATTTCCACCTGCCTGGGATGCCACGAGCAGCTTGAGGCAATCACACTTATCAACACCCGCATACGTGAGGCAGCCGACCTGTCCGCAGCTGTCCCTGATCTATCTGATTCCGTTATGGCGGCTCTTCCTGAACTCCGCAGAGCGCCAGTGGGCAGGTTCAGGCTGGTCTGGGGGGCATGCGCGGCGCTGGTCATCGCATTTGCTGTTTGGGCCTACTCCCCCGACCACCGAGGACTTCTCCCTGCACCATCGCCCACCCAGATGGCTATGGCCCCAGGCGATGCAGACAAGAAACCTGCAAACCCGATGTGTACCGCATATTGCGAAGCAAAGCTGGCGGGCAAGGCAGTTGGCCCGCCACCCCCCGCGAGAAAACCCCTCAACGCCAAGTGCGCCGACTACTGCAGGGCAAGGGCTGCCGGCAAAGCCGTCGGTCCGCCCCCCCTGCCCAGTACTCAGCAGCGCCCCGGATAGGCACAGCCTCGACACCGTAGACGCCGCTTTCGTTGTTCCCGCGTGCGGCTTGATGCCATACAAACGTAGGAGGTAGACTGCAATGCGCAGCAAAGGTTTCACACTCATCGAACTACTGGTAGTAATCGCGATCATCGCCATACTTGCAGCGATCCTGTTCCCGGTGTTTGCACGGGCTCGTGAGAATGCAAAGCGCGCGGCGTGCTGGAGCAATCTGAAGCAGCTTGCCCAAGCCTGCATAATGTACTCTCAGGACTATGACGAGATTCTTCCCATTGGGACCGATACGGTGCAGTGGGGCAACTACCGTAACCCGAAGCTGGGGCTTGTCGCGGCCATATACCCTTACGTGAAGAGCAGACCGATGTTCTACTGCCCGACCGCGGACGGGACGGCTGGGGTAAACTCCACGGGCGCAGCGTCTACTCAGGCGTGGGCTCTGACACTTCCCAACACCGACGCGAACTGGACTGCGGGCAACATTGCATACTATTACTATTCTTTCCTGGTATCGCAGCCTGGTCAGTCAGGCCTGACACCGCCATATTTCTGGGCGAGGACCCTCAGCATGACAGACAATAGCCCCAGTGATCGATGGCTGTTATCCGACGTGTTCTTTGGTAACGCACAATTCCCTCACGGTTTCGGTCCTGGCTCAGGGATCCACGTTGCCTATCTCGACGGGCATGTGAAGCCGTGGTGCTCAGGCAAACCGGTAAACAACTATCAGTAGAAGAACAAGAAAGGTAACACTCGAATGCAGCGAAAAGGTTTCACACTCATCGAACTGTTGGTAGTGATCGCGATCATCGCTATGCTAGCGGCCATTCTCTTCCCGGTTTTCGCGAAGGCTCGCGAGAGCGCCAGGCGAAGCACGTGTTCCAGCAATCTCAAGCAGTTGGCGCTTGCCACGCTGATGTACGCTCAGGACTATGACGAGCAATTCCCCATAGCGCCGACCCAGGGTAGTCCAATGCCCAATATCGTGGCCGCTCTGGACCCGTATGTGAAGAGCTGGCAGGTATGGTATTGCCCATCGATATCGGTCTATGCGTCCCTTGATCCCACGCTTGCCCAACTCAAGTCCAACTACGATGCGGGCAACGTCGGGTACTACTTCTGGTCGATGGACGGCATCCACCCCCACACCGGGCCGTTCGAAGGCACCCACCCTCCGCGACACCTCACCACTTCCTCACCGGTGGAGATGTGGATGTGGAGCGATGTGTTCGGCGCGTGGTTCTACCCCCAGGGAGTTGGCGCACTGCACGGCTTCGACAAGTGGGCTTTCACCAACGTGGCATTCATGGATGGCCACGTAAAGCCAGCCGCGGGTCGACCGGTGGAAGTGTTCAAGTAGATTCCGGCGCATAGCCAAAACCCAACCAAGCCAATCTGTTATAATGGAATTATCTTGTCAGGGTGGTGGTAGATGACTATTTCTGTTGAGTATTTCGGCCAGTTGTTGCATCTCACTGGCGTTCGGAGCGAGTCTGTTGAGATTGCTGACGGGACCGACGTCAAGGGCCTGGTCGGCCAACTGGCGGACTGTTACGGAGAGCGGTTCCGGGACTTTGTCTTTGGCGAAGACGGTGAACTGCGCAAGAGCATACCTATTGTAGTCAATGACCGCCAGATTGCGTATGGCGAAAGCGTGTCATTCAAAGACGGCTCAAGGGTGATGATCCTGTCACCCATCGCAGGAGGTTAGTGGGTTGCTGAAGATCACACCTAAGGCACTGACCGATGAAGAGCGCGCGATATACGAGTGGCAGATGTGGGTGCCGGGCGTCGGTGAGGAAGGGCAGGAGCGGCTCAAAGGTGCATCTGTGCTCATCTCCAGAGCCGGTGGCCTCGGCGGCGTGGTTGCCTACGAACTGGCCGCTGCCGGAGTTGGAAAGATAGTCCTCGCCCACGGTGGCAATGTGAACCACTCCGACCTTAACCGCCAGCTTCTGATGACCTACGACTGGCTCGGCAAACCACGTGTGGAAAGCGCCGCAAATCGGCTCCGAGAACTCAACCCGTTTATCGAGATTGTGGCTTTCCCGGAGCAAGTAAAAGAGGATAATGCAGCCGAGCTTGTCGGGCAGGTTGATATAGTTATAGATTGCGCGCCGCTGTTCGTCGAAAGGTTTGCGATGAACCGTGAGGCTGTCCGGCAGGGCAAGCCGATGATCGAGTCGGCAATGTACGAGCTTGAGGCCCAGGTCACTACCATCCTGCCGGGAGAAACGCCGTGCCTGGCCTGCCTGCATCCCGAGAACCCGCCCGCATGGAAGCGGCAGTTTCCCGTATTCGGCGCTGTATCCGGGACGGTCGGCTGCCTGGCAGCGATGGAAGCCATCAAGCTGATCACCGGAATCGGGACGCCCCTGGCCGGCACCCTGCTCTTGATGGACCTGAGCGATATGCAGTTTCGCCGAATCGCCATCTCGCGCAACCCGGAGTGTCCGGTGTGCTCATCCCTGGTTTTCTAGCCCGACTTTCAGGCGGAGGTAACTCTTGAGACGTTGTTTCACAGTGATAGTCTTTGCCGTCTTCGCTATGGTGACTATAGTCAGCGCATTGTCCGCCGCGCAGGGTAATACGCTTGAAGTCCTATGCGCGCCGGCGATGCGTTCCGCCATCGAGGAGATGCTGACGAATTATTCCAGGGCCACCGGGGCCCGCACGCAGGTCTCATACGATGGCTCCAACATCATCCTGGGCCAGCTTCGACTGCGTCCCCACAGCGATCTCTTCATACCCGCAGACAAGTTCTACACGGATGAGGCGGTGAAATCGGGCCTGGCTGAGTCGCCGAGAGTGTTCGCGTACCTGGTACCCGTGATAATGGTCCGGAAGGGCAACCCATACAAAGTCAGCAAACTTGCAGATCTCACCAACCGCAATATGCGGGTTGGACTGGTCGACGAGCGCACGGCGGCAATCGGCAAGGCGAGCGCGGCTGTGCTGAAGAAGAACCATATAGATGTGAACCGGATCAGAGTAGTGTACCGGGCGACCAAAGTGGACGAGTTGGCGAACGCAATAAAGCTCAAGTCAATAGATGCAGCGATTGTGTGGAAACCGGTGGCGATGCTGTACCCCAAGGACAGTGACATCGTGGGCATCCCGAGCAAGCTGAATGTGGTTGTGCCGGTCTCTGCCGCGATAGTCAAGACATCCTCCAACAAGACTGCCGCAATGAAGTTCCTGAACTATATTTCTTCAAAGGCAGGAAGAGCGATCCTCGCCAAGTATCACTACCCCACGGCAGCTCCAGGCAAATGAGCACTCTGAGCAAGCCCTTCGTGAAACGTCGTTCGCCGGCATCCGCATTCGATGGCTATGCCGCGGGGATGCTGGCGCTCTATGTTGGGTTCATCGCCACCCTGATCCTTGTTGACGTGAGCTACATCCACAAGAGCGATTTTCTCGGGCTGTTTCGCGACGCTGACCTGCGCTATGCCATGGGTCTGAGCTTGATAACCTCGACGATCAGCGCGCTGCTGTCGCTTGTAGTAGGACTGCCGGTAGGCTATGCCTTGAGCCGGTTCCGTTTTCGCGGCAGAGTAGTGATAGATACGCTGGTTGACCTGCCCATAGTCCTGCCGCCTCTTGTGATCGGAGTCAGCCTCCTGGTGTTCTTCCAGACCACCGTGGGACAGGCAATTGAGAACTCCGGACTGCATTTCGTATATACCCCCCAGGGTATTGTGCTGGCCCAGTTTGCCGTAGTGTCAGCCTACGCCATCCGCACCATCAAGGTCGCATTCGACGGGATAGACCCCCGCCTGGAGAGAGTCGCAAGGACACTCGGCTGGTCGCGTCTGAACTCATTCCTGCGCGTGACTCTGCCGATGGCTCGCAACGGCATTCTGGCGGCTGGGGTGATGGCCTGGTCTCACGCCATCGGGCTGTTTGCGCCGCTGATGATTTTCTCGGGAATCACACGCCGCAAGACTGAAGTGCTGGCCACATCCATCTACCTGGAACTCTCCATTGGCCGCATAGAGACCGCATTGGCCATCACGCTGCTGCTGGTTGTGTTTGCGATGGTGTCAGTTACTCTGATCAAGCGATATGTAGGCCAGGGCGGTGTAACATGACCTGCCCTGAGACAATGCTCTCTATACAGAACCTGACCAAGCATTTCCACTCCTTCTTGCTTGATGACATCTCGCTGCAGGTTTGCCAGGGAGAGTATTTTGTGCTGCTGGGGCCTACCGGGTCCGGCAAGTCATCTCTCATGGAAATGATCTGCGGCCTTCGGACTCCGGACTCGGGAACGGTGAGCGTGGCGGGCGTGGACGTGACACATCTGGACCCATCCAAACGGCAGATCGGCTACGTCCCCCAGGACTACGCGCTGCTGCCCTTCAAGACCGTGAGCGAAAATATAGCGTTCGGGCTGCGGGCGAGAAAGCTTCGGAATCACGAGATTCACGCACGGGTTGGCGAGATGATGGAAGTAATGGGGATAGGCCATCTCGCAAGACGGTTCCCCGGCAAGCTTTCCGGAGGGGAACGGCAGCGAGTGGCGCTGGCGCGGGCGCTGGTAATAAGCCCTGCGATTCTGCTGCTGGATGAGCCTTTGAGCGCGGTGGATGAGGACATGAGGGGCTCGCTTATCAACGAGATCCGCCGGATTCACCAGCAACTGGGAACCACCACCGTCCACATCTGCCACAATATGGAAGAGGCATTTGCTCTGGGTGACCGGCTGGGAATCATGTGTAACGGCCGCCTGGCGCAGGTTGGCACGCCTGATGAAGTATCCAGGAGACCAGGCAATTGCTTTGTCGGCCGATTCCTGCGACTGCCAAACACCTGGGAAGGCGAAATCCGAAAGAACGACTCGGGAAACGCGTTTTTCTGCGGTGACCTGCACGTCAGGAAAGTGTCTGATCCCGAAGGCACGGCTATCGCTGTGGTTCCAACGGAGCGGGTGGTGCTCTCTCACACCCAACCGCCACCTGATCCATCCATACTGACTTTCGCCGCCACAGTCCAGAAGGGCTTGCCTCAGCTTATGCGTCACGAGGTGAAGCTGACCGGCCCTGTGAGTGTGACGGTGCCCGGGGTATTTGTTGGAGAAGCCTGGGAGCCGGGGAGAATTGTCTACGTTAGCGTCCCGTGGGAAGAGATTCACGTTGTTCCGTAGTACATGGAGGGTATCGTTTATTGCCTCTTTCAACTGATGAAGAACGCAGATATAGCCGACACCTGGTCTTGCCTGGAGTAGGAATGGGCGGGCAGGAACGGCTTAAGAAGGCCCGGGTGCTGCTGGTGGGCGCGGGGGGTCTAGGTTCGCCCATAGCGCTATACCTCACCGCAGCCGGAATCGGCAAGCTGGGAATAGCCGACGCGGACGTGGTGAGCATAAGCAACCTCCAGCGCCAGGTGCTGCATGGGACTGAAGATGAGGGGCGGCTGAAGGTGGATTCAGCATCGGACACCCTCCACTCGCTCAATCCGAACGTGAAAGTAGTCAAGATACCCGAGAGAATCTGCGCGGATAACGCCATGGAGATCATCTCGGAATACGATATCGTGGTGGACGGCACCGACAACTTCCCCTCCCGCTACCTCCTCAACGATGCCTGCGTGCTCTCCGGCAAACCGTTGGTATTCGGCAGTATATTCCGTTTCGAAGGCCAGGTCACAGTGTTTGGCGGGCACGAGAACCCCTGCTACCGGTGCCTGTTCCCGGAGCCTCCACCTGCCCAGAACGTGCCGACTTGTGCCGAGGGCGGGGTGCTCGGTGTCCTGCCGGGGATAATAGGCTCGATGCAGGCTGCGGAGACTCTCAAGATGGTGTTGGGGATAGGGGAACCGCTTACGGGCCGGCTGCTCCTGTTTGATTCTATGGATATGCGTTTGCGAGAGATACGGATGAGCAAGAATCCGGCTTGCCCCGTTTGCGGTGAGTCTCCCACTATCACAGACCTTTCGGACCCTGAAGCCTACTGCTCCGTGCAAGGGCCAGGCAGCGATGAGTACAGCGTGTGGGAGATGATGCCGGATGACCTTCGCTCGCGGCTGGCAGACGGCTCCCTGATGCTTGTGGATGTCCGCGAGGAGTGGGAGCAGGAGGACTACCCGGGGCTGCCGAACTCGTTACATATCCCGTACCCCATCTTTACCCGAAGAATGTTCGAGCTGGATTCCGCGGCTGAGGTCGTTCTCTATTGCTCGGCGGGTGCGCGAAGCTGGATTGCGGCAGGAATGCTCAGGCGCGCCGGTTTTCAGCGAGCCTGGAGCCTGCGAGGTGGTCTGGCGGCGTACGGCAGATAGCGTGGTGGGAAGGGCGTTCATCACGGGAGCACAAAAACCAGAAAACACGAAAGTGAAAGCCTGAATCATTTCGTGCTTTCACCTTCGTGTCTTCGTGATTACTAGACTCTCGCAGCCCCTCGCTACAGGTTTTCGCAGCAGAAGTCGTCGCCGGGGCGGGAGTCGGGGCCTTCCTGCTTCTTTGCCTTGGCCGCCGCCAGCCTCTTCTCATCTACCTTGGCGCCCCTGGCCAGAAGGATCTTTGAGACATCCTTGTATCCCTTGGCGAGAGCGACGATAACCGGGGTGATCCCAATCTTCGTGGCGACGTTGATGTTGGCGCCGTGATCGAGCAAATAGGCAACCATCTCCGGATGCTGGCCGACTGCCGCCGCGTGCAGCGGAGTTCCCAGGTTCTTGTTACGCGCATTCACATCGGCCCCGCGGGCAAGCAGAACCTTGACTACGTCCATCCGGTCTTGGCCGGCTGCCATGTGCAGTGCGGTCCGCCCCATAACAGTGGTAGCCTTTATGTTAGCGCCACTATCCAACAGGATTGTCGCCATCTTGGCATGCCCCGTGGTCGAAGCCACCATCAGGGGGGTGTAACCCACAGCGTTCAGAGAGCTGACCAGCTTCTTGTTCTTCTTCAACATGGCAACAACAGTGGCGGTATCATTTTTCACCACGGCCAGGAAGAAGGCTTTCTCCTCCTCGCTGACCTTGGGAGTCCCGAACTTGGCTATATCCGGGGGCTTGGGGCCGGTAACACCGACTTGTGACGGGCTTCCTATCGAACCGGGTGTATTAGCTGTAGGCTGGGTGGTCTTGCTGCAACCGGACATAACGGCCGCAAACGCCGCAATAAGCGCCAAAGCACATAAGTATCTTCGCAAGGCAGTCCTCCGAACCATATTTGTGTAGACCTAGACCATTTATACTCCATCATCCGCGTCTCCGTCAATGTTGCGCGCGCGTCCACCACGCAGCCACCGTTTCCGCGCAACTTCGGGGTTGACAGCCCTTTCTCAGAGTGATAGTATATCAGTGCATTTACATATACCGATGGGTGGACTGCCATGGACGAAGTATTCAAAGCGCTCGGGGATCCTACGAGGCTTCGGATTGTCCGGATGCTCGCGGAGCACGGAGAGATGTGCGTCTGCGAAATTGTGTGCGAGCTTGGCATGAACCAGCCCGCCATATCCCACCACATGGCGAAGCTCAAGCAAGCCGGGCTGCTAAGCGCGCGCAAGGCAGAGCAATGGATACACTACTCGCTCAAGGTAGACGCTCTAAAGGAAGGCCCTGCGGCCTTTCTCACGGAGATTGTTCAGGCTGCGGAGGCTTCGTCGGAGTCCGGAAGCCGGGTTCCCTGCTGCGAGTAGACACCGATAACTGACCCAAAGACCGACACGAGGTAAAGACTACTATGGGCGACGGCATTACAAAGAAACTATCCTTTCTGGACCGCTATCTCACACTGTGGATATTCCTGGCGATGGCAATCGGCGTGGGAGCGGGCTACCTTGTGCCCGGGGTTGCGGGTTTCTGGAACCGCTTCTCAGTCGGCACAACCAACATCCCAATAGCCATCGGCCTGATCCTGATGATGTACCCGCCGCTCGCAAAGGTGAAATACGAAGAACTCGGCGAGGTCTTTCGCAACTGGCGGGTGCTGGCATTGTCTCTCGTGCAGAACTGGATCATCGGCCCAATCCTGATGTTCTTACTGGCCTTGCTCTTCCTTCATTTCATCCCAGTCTCGATGGGCGCCTCGCCAGCGGCCATGGTCACATACCATCAGTATATGGTCGGGCTGATAATGATCGGCCTCGCGCGGTGCATTGCGATGGTTATCGTGTGGAACGAGCTTGCCAGGGGTGACACCGAGTATGCCGCCGGGCTGGTGGCGTTCAACTCCATTTTCCAGGTGCTTTTCTTCTCGCTCTATGCTTATGTGTTCATCACAGTGCTGCCGCCGCTCTTTGGCCTCAAGGGCAGCACGGTTCACGTAACCATCGGCGAGATAGCCAGGAGCGTGTTCATTTACTTGGGGATTCCATTCATAGCGGGGATGCTTAGCAGATTTGTCGGGCTGAAGACAAAGGGGCGGGAGTGGTATGAGAACAGCTTCATTCCCAGAATCAGCCCTATCACGCTGATAGCGCTGATCTTCACCATTGTCGTGATGTTCTCGCTCAAAGGCGAATACATTGTGCGGCTGCCGCTGGATGTGGTCCGAATCGCGATACCGCTGCTCATTTACTTCGTTGTGATGTTTCTCGTGAGCTTCTACATGGGCAGAAAGATCGGCGCGGACTACTCCAAGACCGCCACGCTCTCGTTCACGGCGGCCAGCAACAACTTCGAGCTTGCGATCGCAGTTGCGGTCTCAGTGTTCGGCATCAACTCAGGTCAAGCATTCGCGGCTGTTATCGGGCCGCTCGTCGAGGTGCCCGTGCTTATCGGCCTCGTGAGTGTTGCCCTGTATTTCCAGAAACGCTACTTCAAAACCCCAGAAGGAGACTAGTGGACATGAGCGACAAAGCGTGTGGATGCGGTTGCAGTTGTGGCCCGACGGAGGCCAACGACGTAAAGAAGTCAGTAAAAGAGAAATACGGCCAGGTGGCGGTAAACGCCTCCAAGCGCAAAGAGACGAGTTGCTGCGGGAACGGGACAAGCAAGGATGCGATAACTCGTGACCTATACTCCGAGGCAGAGACCCAAGGCCTCCCGGTTGAGGCTCTGCTCGCATCCATGGGCTGCGCTAACCCGATAGCCCTTGCTAGCCTCCGCGCCGGCGAAGTGGTCCTGGATATCGGAAGCGGCGGGGGAATAGACGTCCTGCTGTCGGCAAGACGAGTTGGCCCGACCGGCAAGGCATACGGGCTAGACATGACCGATGAAATGCTGGATTTGGCCCGAAAGAACCAGGCCGATGCCGGAGTCGAGAACGTCGAGTTCCTCAAGGGTGAGATTGAAAACATACCTCTCCCCGATTCATCGGTGGATGTGATAATAAGCAACTGCGTTATCAACCTGTCTATGGACAAGGACCAGGTGCTCCAAGAAGCCTTCCGTGTGCTGAAGCCAGGCGGCCGGTTCGCGGTGGCGGATATCGTGCTTACCAAACCGGTCTCGGACGAGGTCAAGAGGAACGTCGGTCTCTGGACCGGCTGCGTGGCGGGCGCGCTTGAGATCAACGAATACAAGCAGAAGCTGCTCCAGGCCGGGTTCACAGAACCGGACGTCGAGATAGCCAAGACCTACTCCGCCGAAAACGCCGAAGGGCTGATCCCGGAAGAAGTGCTTTCGGAACTTGGCAAAGAGGGAGTCGAGCAACTGATGGGGTCGTTTGTGAGCGCGTTCGTCCGGGCGAGTAAGCCAAGGAGTTGCTGCTGCTGTGGCTGATGAGCTGATTCGCAAAAGGGATGACGATAGAGAGCGCCGGCTCATCCGCGCGAAAGCGGGGCGGGCAATAGCCATCATCGGGCTACTAGGCTCGACTTTCTGGCTGGCGCTGCTTGCGGGAGCAACACGCAAGATGCTGCTGCTCACTGCCGCCCACACCGCCATCGTCGTCCTGATCGGGATCGGCATTGCCGCGAAGAGCCGTTCGGCGCGAGTAGGTAAAGACACCCCAGTTCGGTCCGAAAAATAGTTCGCAAAAAGGTGTTGACTTCTCCTAGATCACCTAGTATACTACGTATAGTAGATGTGCTGGTAGACTGCTCGAGCAGAGGACAACGCCTTGGCCGGAAACAGATCGATAATCGATGAGTGTCTTGCGGAAGTAGTTGGGACATTTATACTCGTCTTCTTCGGAGTGGGGATCGTTCACACAGCCGTTCTGACAGGCGCTCAGTTGGGACTATGGGTTGTGGCCGCCGTGTGGGGTGTTGCGGTCAGCCTGGCCATTTACTCGGTCGGTGCGGTGAGCGGAGCACACCTGAACCCCGCGATGACAGTCGCATTCGCCGCATTCCGAGGATTCCCGAAACGGAAAGTCGCGCCCTACATTCTGTCGCAGGTTATCGGAGCATTCCTGGCTGCGGCAGTCCTCTACACACTATTCCACGGAGTGATCATTCAGTTCGAGACAGCCCATGATTTGGTTCGTGGGGCCGCGGGCAGCGAGTTATCCGGGATGATTTACGGTGAGTATTTCCCCAACCCGGGTATGATAGGCACTGCAGCCGGGGCGCTTGCCGAGATGACCGTATGGCAGGCAATGCTTGCTGAGCTTATGGGCACGGCGTTCCTGTGTTTCTTCATTTTCGCCATCACCGACGACCTCCATCCCCGCAAAATGCACTCAAGCATGTTCGCCATCCTCATAGGTGTGGCGCTGGCGATCATAATAGCGATCATCGCCCCTCTCACACAGGCAGGCCTCAACCCCGCTCGGGACTTCGGCCCCCGGCTGTTTGCATACTTCGCGGGTTGGGGAAGCATTGCTATTCCCGGGCCGCAGGGTGGCTTCTTCACTGTGTATATCCTTGCTCCCATAATAGGCGCGCTCATCGGCGCGACGGTGTATCAGCGAGTCATCAGAACGGCGCTCCAGGCTATGCTCGCACGGGAGGAACCCGCACCCGCAATCGAGAAGACTGTGGAAGGTCCCAGCGCGGATATTGCGCAACCGGAGAATGCGGGGGTGACGATCAATGTCGGCAGCTAAGGGCACAGGCAGACGGGCTTCATGCCCTTGTGAAGGTGGAACGCTGGAGCGGCTGGTGAGGCCGGCTCTGCTCACTATTCTTGCGGCGGGCGAGACCCACGGCTACGGTATAGTGCAGCGATTGGCGGAGATGCCGATGTTTGAGGATGAGCCTCCCAATGCCTCGGGTGTGTATCGCGCCCTCAACCAGATGCTGAGTGAGGAACTGGTGGAATCGGAGTGGGAAGTGTCTGCTTCAGGCCCCGCCAAGAAGCTCTACCGAATCACTCCCGCAGGCAAGCACTGCCTTGCCATGTGGATGGAGTCGCTGACCGTATATCGCAATGCGCTCGACGGGCTGCTGTCCGATGGCAGGAAGGCCCTGGGCGAAATGGAAAGATCGGAGAAGGCTGCAGTCAAATGAAACAGACCAAGCTCATTCTAGTCGGCGGATTTCTCGGAGCCGGGAAGACCACTCTCCTGGGCCAGGCGGCCAAAGTGTTTATAAAGCAGGGCAAGCGGGTTGGCTTGATCACAAATGACCAGGCAGAAAACCTTGTTGACACAGCGATTCTCGAGCAGGTAGGGCTGAGCGTGGCGGAGATTGCGGGCGGGTGTTTCTGCTGCCGCTTCACGGATCTCGTGGACGCCTCCGACCGACTGGTGGAAAGCTCAAGCGCCGATGTCCTCATCGGGGAGCCGGTTGGCAGTTGCACCGACCTCTCGGCGACAGTCCTCCAGCCCATCAAGGAATTCTACGGTGAAAGATACCTGCTCGCGCCGTTCACCGTGCTGGTTGATCCCATCCGCCTCAACGAGATACTCGATCCGCGGGCCAAGAGCACGCTTCACCCCAGCGCCAGATATATCCTGCGCAAGCAGCTTGAAGAAGCCGACATCATCGCTATCAACAAGATCGACCTGCTCTCGGTGGTGGAATTGGCCGAGCTTCAGGCGCGCACCTCCGAAGTCTTCCCCAATACCCCCCAGGTCTGCCTTTCGGGGCTGACCGGCGATGGCGTGGCTGACTGGTTGGAGTTGCTGGATCAGAATGAACCGGTCGGGCGACGGATTGTGGACGTGGACTACGACATCTACGCCGAAGGCGAAGCCGTGCTGGGTTGGCTGAACGCCACAGTCGCGCTGACCTCAGACCAATCGGTCGACTGGAATGCATTCTGCGTGGACCTGCTGCAGACGCTTCGATCCGAACTCAAGAAGCAGTCTGCCGAGATTGCCCACGTGAAGGTCTTCCTTGAAGCGGACGGCGGTGAGATTTCGGCCAACCTGACCAGGAACGACGACACCATAGTCCCGCGAGGATCGGTGAACGAATCCGCCCGCGAGGCAAGCCTGATACTCAACGCGCGGGTTGAGATGTCACCCGAGGCGCTTAGCGCGGTTGTTGAGAACGTATTGGCGACAGTCTCCGGGATAAGCTCGGAAATCCGGGAACTCCGCTGCCTAAGCCCAGGCCGCCCGGAACCGATCCATCGGTATACTGAGGTTGTTGCGTATTAGCCGCCCGGTGTTTCGGCATTTGAGCGGAGCTTGCGAAGCGGAAATGCCGAAACATGGTCACCGATACACCGGTATACTGAGGTTGTTGCCTGATTGACGGAGTTGTGAAGTGAGTATGGTTTATCTCGATAACGCGGCCTCTACACCGGTTGCGTCGGAAGTCTTGGATGCGATGCTTCCCTACTTCGACGAGTTCTGCGGCAACCCATCCAGTGTCCACGGCCCGGGGCATACTGCGCGGGAGGCTGTGGAGCAGGCGCGGGTGGAACTGGCGCAGGTTCTCGGCTGCCAGCCTGCGGAGGTGTACTTCACCAGCGGCGGCACTGAGTCCGACAACCTGGCGATCTTCGGAACGATATCTTCGGCGCAGAAGCCCGGGCACATAATCACCAGCGCCATCGAGCATCACGCGGTTCTTCACGCCTGCCAGGCCCTTGAGAAGTCCGACTGGCGAGTAACCTATCTGCCGGTCGATGCGACCGGGATGGTCGATCCCGACCAGCTTCGGGATACTCTACGCCCAGACACAGCTCTCGTCACCATAATGCACGCCAACAATGAGGTCGGAACCATCCAGCCGATCGACGCCATCGGCCGTATCTGCAGGCAGGCAGGGGTCCGGTTCCACACGGATGCCGTTCAAAGTGTAGGTCACGTGCCGACCCGGGTCGATGAGCTGAACGTGGATTTGCTCTCGATCTCCGGCCACAAGTTCAATGGCCCCAAGGGTGTTGGTGCGCTGTATATCCGCAGGGGCATCCATATCTCCCCGCTCTTCCACGGTGGCGGCCACGAGCGCGGACGCCGCTCCGGCACCGAGAACGTGCCTGGGATCGTGGGCATTGGCCGCGCCGCCGAGCTTGCCAGAGAGAAGATGGCTGAAGAGGCCGGGAGGTTGTCTGCCCTTCGCGACAGGCTTATCGACGGCATCATAGCGAGGGTGCCCGATGCCTACCAGAGCGGAAGCCGAAGCAACCGTCTCCCGAACAACGCCAGCCTGATCTTCAAAGGCTTGGACGGAGGCGCGCTGCTCAATGAACTGGATGCAGTCGGCATTGCCGGCTCCAGCGGCTCAGCCTGCACCTCGGGTTCGCTGGAACCATCCCATGTGCTGCAGGCCATGGGGATTCCCATTCAGGACGCATTCGGCTCGCTGAGGTTGTCTCTGGGCATGTACACCTCGGAAGATGACATCGACTACGTGCTGGAGCAGCTTCCGATGGCGGTGGAGACAGTCCGCTCAGACTCGTCCATAACCATCGGCGTATGCGACTGCGCCGACGGACAATGCTGCAGGTAACGGCGTTGTAGCCGCTGGCGCTGACTGCGGCCCGAACCGGCTCAATGAAGCAGAAACGCCGACAACACCGCGCACGGAATCATCACCCACGGCACGCTGACGCCCAGCATTAACGCCACGAACGCTGCGCCTCCGATGATAGCGGACCACGGTGACCACGGCGCGGCGATGGCCAGCTTAACCGTCACCGCCAGAAGCAGCCCCACAAATGAAGCCAGGACACCCCTTATGGCGCACTGGAAATGGGGGTTCTTCTTCAAGTGGTCGAATCGCGGCACCACCAAGACGAGGATCACAAACGACGGGAAAAACACCGCCACGGTAGCCACCAAAGCCCCAAGCGCTCCAGCAACATGGAAGCCGACAAAGGTGGCTGTGATAACGATAGGCCCCGGGGTCACCTGCCCCATTGCGATCCCGTCCATAAACGCCCGTGTGGTCATCCACCCATTTACTTCAGCCACGGAGTGAAGCATCACCGGTACGGAGGCAAACCCTCCACCAAATGCCAGGGCATCTACTTTGAGCATCAAAGCGGCAAGGTCGAAGAGTTGGCGATTGACGAAGAAGAGTATGGCGAGCAGTACAGCGCCTACGACTATCAGAGCAATGCCCTGGCGGGTGGCGGAGCGCAGGTCCGTGGTGTCCGGATGCCCTTCCGCGACTTGAGCTACTGCTCTCTTGTAAACAACAAGCCCGACCGCCGCCCCCGCGAGGATTGTCCAGGCCGGGTTGCCCCCGACTATGATATATGCTGCGGCGGCAAGAGCAATCACGCCATCCCACAGACCTTTCATGGTCGAGCGGCCGAATGTGTATGCCGCCCTTGCTACGATCGCAACCACAGCCACTTGGAGGCCTTTGAACACCGACACGCTGATAGGCGAATGCTGGGATGCGCTGTAGAAAGCGGATAGCGCAAGCATCAGGCAAAACGCCGGCAAGCCGAAGCCGATGTAGGCCGCCGCCGCGCCCGGCACGCCTCTCAGCCTCAGGCCCACATAAGCCGCAGTCTGCATCGCAGTGGCGCCGGGGATTGTCTGGGCAACCGCCACGCCTTCCTGGAATGATTGCTTCGAGAGCCACCCGTTCTTTGTTACGGCCATCTCCCTGATGAACGCCACCATCGCCGGGCCACCGAATGCCGTAACGCCCATCCGGAGAAAGGCCCAGAACACGCGCGAAACCGAGGGCCGTTGCTCGTCGGTCCCAGGTCGCTCTTCGTGTGTCATGCGGCATCCTCCTTGTCGGGTATTCGGTCTGCCTATCATAACACTAACCGCGCGGATTGTCATCGCGGGCAGTCGGGAGGGCGAGGCTCCCGCCGAGCCGATTCCGGACTTCAGAGACCGTTCAGGCATTGACTTGAACACAGACATAAGGTACACTCAGGCAGGCAAGACGAGTCGGCAACCCCGGCTACCCAAGACCCGGCGTTGTCCTCGCATAGCGCCCAATGGATGCGTGTAACAGAGGTGTATATGAAAACAGTCTTCATGAAGAGCCTGAATGAGATCGAGTTCAGGGACATTGCTCTACCCGGCCTGGATCTGCACGAGGCGCGGGTCCGGGTGGATGCGTGCGGGGTGTGCGGGACGGACATCACCAGCGCGCTCGACGGCAGGCCGGAAGCTCAGACTATCGGGCACGAGGTCGCGGCGACGGTGCTCGAAGTGGGCGCAGGCGTGACTCGTGTCGCGCCCGGCCAGAAAGTGGTGCTGGACAGCTCCAGCGCGTGCGGGGAATGCGACCACTGCAAGAACCGCCGCCAGGACCTGTGCACCAACGTGATCTCATTCTTCTTCAAGCCATATCTGGGCTTTGCCGAGGAGATGCTCACCCCGGCCATATCCTGCGTGGCATACAAAGACCTCTCCCCGGAGGCCGCCTGCCTGGCGGAGCCACTTGGGGTGTCGATTGATATGACCCTGCTCGGCCAGATCGAGCTTGGGTCCCACGTGGTGGTGTCCGGGATCGGGGCAATCGGGCTTATGGCCATTCGGCTGGCGAAGATGTCGGGGGCGGAGCGCGTTTATGCCTGCAGCCCATCCCACAGCAAGGCCAAGATTGAGGCCGCGCTGAAGTTTGGAGCGGATGAGATTATCGAGATCGACAAGACCGACCTGGCAACCTACAAGTTCGCCCAGGCGCCGGACCGCTTCCTGGTGACCTCGCCGCCCGTTACGATACCGCCGATGGTGCAAGCTGCGGCGACTGGGGCTATAATATCCTATGTGGGAATCAAGTATGGCGACGGGGCCAACATAACGTTCGACGCCAACGACTTCCACTTCAAGAAGCTGCAACTCAGGGGCTCGTTCGCGTCCCCGGCTATGTATACACCGATGGCGGTGAGGCTGCTGGAGAACGGCTCTATCGACGCAAAGACCCTCATCACGCACGTGTTTGAGATGAAAGACATAGCCGAAGCGTTGAAGGTGGCGACGACCGAAAAGGCAAAGGCCATCAAGGTAGTTCTGGTAAACAGGTAGAGGAGACACAGGAATGAGAGTAGGCATAATCGGAACGGGTTACATTTCAACTTTTCACGCGGCGGCGTACAAGCAATTGGGCGTCGAGATTGCCGCGGTGACGGACGTGGACAAGGAGAGGTTCCTCTCCAAGCAGGAGATGTTCGGCGGGGCGGTGTTCTGTGACAGCGTCGATGACATCCTGAACGACAGCAGCATCGATGCGGTGAGCATCTGCACCACCACCAAGGCGCACTTTGAGATGGTAACAAAGGCAGCCAAGGCCGGAAAGCACATCTTCTGCGAGAAGACGATGACCGAATCCGGCGAAAGATCGGCCGAACTTGTGGCCGCGCTGAAAGGCTTCGACAAGAACTTCCAGATCGGGTATATGAAGCGGTTCTTCCCGGCCACCAACAAGGTCCCGGAGCTTCTGCCGGAGATCGGCGAAGTCATCAGCGGATATGTGCGAAGCTACCAGGGGTTTGAGTGGGACAAGGACATATACGACGACGATATGTGGAGGCCCAAGGATGGAAAGCCGTCCTACATCCGACAGTTCGCCTGTGGCGGAATGTTGAACATGGCCGGGAGCCACATGCTGGACCTGCTGGGCTTCTTCATTGGCGCGCCCGCCAAAGTCTACGCGGCGAACTGGTCGCCCGCGAGCTACGACGCCGAGATGAACGCGCACGCCCTGTTCACGATGCCCAGCCGCGCAATCGTACACTTCGAGGCCACCTGTTCGCCGTACAGCAGGGCAGGACGCTGGCAGGACGGATGGGACGAGAAAATAGAGATAAACGGTACCAGGGGCCGAATAGAGGTATTCTACGGCATCTGGGACAAGCCGATGAACAACGCCGCGATGGTCCGCCTCTACAAAGAGTCCGACAAGACCCACACGGAGTTCACCTTCCCCAAGGTCGACGCCTTCACCGAGGAAGTGCGAGCGTTCGTGGACAACTGCAAGGCAGGCAAGAAGTCCATCCCAGGCCTGAAAGAAGGCGCTGCAGTAGACAAAGTAATCTCCGCCTGCTACAAGTCCGTTGAAACGGGGAACGTGGTCGAGATTGGGTAAACCGCTCTATTCAGCACTCCCCCCGGATTCCCGAATCCGGGGGGAGTCATTGGTTGCCCGGTGCAAAGAGTTGGCTCGCACACCGCTAGTCCTGAGTAGACGCGAGGCGCTGACCGCAGCGAAGCGAAGGGAACGAGCGGCGTATCGAAGGACGGACGTGGCCTGCGCACCATGATAGTTATCCACCCCTCACAAGTGCTGTAGAATTGCTCCCCAGAAGAATGGCCACAGGACAAGCGAGAAGAAGGCCGTGAGCCCGTAAAGAACCCAGAGTGTCTCCGGATATGCAGTCAACGCTCCCTCTTGCCAATCGGGTCCAACCGCAGCGCCCTTCCACCTGCGTAGCGTCCATATCGAGATGACGAACCAGCAAAGAGTGTTCACTATCCACAATACCGCGAAAGCCACCGGAGGGCTGGGGCCAGCTACCGGCGCAAAGACGGTGGCCGTACCCAGGCATTGCGCCAACGCCACCGTAACCGCCCACTCCGGGCTTGCAGTCTGGAGCCAGAGCAATCCACTCAACATAGCAAGCGCCAACATACCGCTTAGTAGCTCCGGAAGCTGCCAGGCTTTGGTCAGAATGGGCCACGCGCAGGCTGCCCAGCATGCCACAGCTAGAATCAGGCCCACAACCCGAAACGCCAGTAGCGCAGATGGCAGCATAACGGGTCGGCGTCGCCTCCTGAGAAACGCTTCAATGGAAAGCCAAGCTACATACGGTACGAAAGTCAGACCCGCCAGAGACAGTATAAGCGGACCCCGCGAGAAGAACCTGATCCAGGGCACACGGAGATACGCCGGAACAACCTGGTTACCCCTGATCGTGTAGAAACTCTGGGCTTCCGACTCAGTATCCGCTTCAGGATTCACGGCATGCACTTCAACATACCGCTCTCCGCGTAGATTCGTTGCCCACAGTAGGGTAGCGTGCCATTGCGGAGGCTCCGCCGGGTCAGGCCTTTGGTCGGGGCGCTCGTCGGCAGGGCGCGGGTCAAGCCAGGAAAGAGCGCGCGGCGCATATCCGGGTTTGAGCAGTCGCAGGTAAGGAGGCATCTTGAGGGACCGAAGCTGAAAGTAGAAGAAGAAGCCCTCTTCCACCACGCGCCCATTCTCCACACGGGCGACAGCTATCGGAAACTCGTCACCGTCTGAAACGCTGGTAACCGGCTTTGACCCACCGTACCAGACAATCAGGTAACTAGTTACAACAACAAACGCCGCTACCCACAACACGATAGCCAAGCGTCTCGCGAAGCGCCTTAGTAGACCCTCAGGCATTGCTCACCTCAACATATCTCACGTCCTCGCCAAAACTGCGCGGGTGACCCGTCCCTGCTTGTTGATATAGACAAATACGCACCACCAATAGGTTCCGCCAGTAATCATGAGTACTTCCTTCTCAATGGGGAAATGAGGTATCGGCACCCACCCCGGGTACAACTCATCAAGCTCAGACTGCTTCGTGAGCACCCACCGGGGTTCCCCCAGCCGCTCTATCACCTCGGCCTTGGTCGAGCCGATCTTCGCGCCTTCGAGCAACTTGTGCTGTGCGCGGCTATTGATGACACGAATTGAGATCAAACCGATCAGCATCAACAGCCCCATCATGACCACTATGGCCGCGATACACCCGCCGGTCCACAAAAGAGCCTTCTTCAAGACATTCTTAGGTTCCATCTCCGCCTCCCGACTTCCCCTTGAGTATCTGCTCCAGGCTCAGGACGTACTCCTCGAACGCCTTGCGGCCTTTGGGGGTTATGCGATAGGTGGTGCGGGTCTTGCGGCCTACAAACGACTTCTCAGACTCTATGTAGCCGTTGGTTTCCAGAACCCCGGTGTGTATGGAGAGGTTGCCGTCGGTGAGGCCGAGGGCGCGCTTGAGGTCGAGGAAGTCGGACTCCCCCAGCGCCGCCAGGTGGGCCATTATCATCAGCCGATTCTTCTGATGGATGATCTCGTCTATTTCGTCCCGCATACCGCTACCACCCATACCGCTTAGCCATCCAGACGCCGAATACTATGTGATACAACCCAAACGCCAGAGCCATAAACCAAAGGCTGAAAAGCGGCGCTGCGAAGAACACCAGCCCAATCGCCCCGGTGACGAGTTGAACCACCCCGAATATGCGGACTTCTTTCACAGTGAAGATCCCAGCCGCGCACAGGCCCGTTCCGTAGGCCAGCGCCCAGATAGGAGGAATGGCATCGGGAGTATCCTGGCTGAGGCATACCATCGATATCACAAACCCGATAAACACCCCCGGAGCTACTGCCTTGATCACCTGCCAGAACGCGGGGGTGAAGTAAGCCTGCCAGGTCTTGCGGCTTCTCCGGTAGCCCAAAAGAAAGTCCTGACCGATGGCCAGCACGAACACGCTGATCCACACTGCGGCGAACTCCGGCTTGAGCTTGTCCCAGTCACCCTGCTGCGCAACCCAGACAGTAGCCACAACCCCGGCCATCGCCAACAGCCCCGCAATCACCCCGGACAGTCCGGAGAGATGCGTGTATCTCGCCGACCTCTCCATGACTTCCCGAATCAGTTTCAGATCGCCCTCGGCCTCAAACTTGTCCATCTTCCTCAGCTCCAATACCTTTGCATAACAAAGGGCTTTGCATGTGATACGACCGTACGCCCTGAATTGTTCCAGGGACTTCCCTTGACGCCTCACGAAAAAAGGCGGGGCCACTTCTGGCCCCGCCTATGTTACTCAACTATGGTTCTTTTCCTTTCCCCCTACTTAGGTGGGGGAGGAGGAGGAGGTACCAGCCCCGGGACAGCGAATGTCACTGCTGTAGAGCTTGCGGTCCTGGCCGCTGTGTCCTTCACTACAACAACTACCGAGTATGTCTTGGCGGCGGTTGTGCCGTTCGCCGGCGCATTGAACACGCCTGAGTACAGGTCGGCTGCACCCTTGGTCATCGTCACGTTGGTAACAGCGTCCTCAGGATCGGTAACCTTCGCCACAACCGTGGACACTCCCGACTCGGCAGTCACGTGAGCGTTGATAGTTACCGGGCCGCCTGCGAACGTCGGCGCGCTGCTGAGTGAGACGCCGCTGACCGTAGGCGCTCCAGCGATAGGCCCATCCGTACCGCCGCCTCCGCCACCGCCGCAACCTGCGACCAATACGAGGCCCGCGGCCACCAGGAAACCGATTACTCTACGATAGTCCATATTACTGAGCCTCTCCAGTTAGTCCCACCGGCAAGCCGGGGAATATGATCTCGCAATTGACCGTGGCGCGCATCCAGTATCCCTGCCACGCGCTCATCTGACCAACAGCGGTCGGTATCAGCGACGGGTCATACACCAGGTAGTATGAACCACCAGCAGCCGACGAATCCGGATGCCAGCCCCATGCGTAGGCCGTAACCCATCCGGCCGCCGAGGCCGCTCTCAGGGTCTTCACGCCGCCGGCGCTGCGGACCGTGATCGCATCCAGGTCCCAATCGACCGGGGTAACGAACGGCTGGCCCATCAGGTTCCAACCAGTCGCCAGGCTGACTGAAGTCGCCTTGGTCTGATCCGGTATAGTCCCGACCGGTGCGCCAGGCGTTACGAAGAACGCCCAGAACCCACGTCCGGGGGTATTCGCCAACGGGTCGAAGAACGACCGGGTGTCCGGGTAAGTGGCATAGCTGTTGGAGGCAGGCAAGAATGCCCACCAGGAGTTGCCGTTGAACCCAACCACGGTCTTCGGATTCTTCACGTCCGGAATGATCGGAACTGAGACCATCGACATTCCGGTCCAGCCACTCGGGGCCGCGTCTACTATCGTTACACGCAAGGTAGTGGAGCCCGTGTTGCCGGCCTTGTCTGTAGCGGTAACAGTGATTGTCTCTGCAACGCCGTGGACCGTGAGGCCCGCAACGTTCCAGGTCTCTGTCCCTGTGCAGGCTCCGCTGTGACCGGTCTCATCGCTCCATGCCACGCTGGCTATACCGGATGTGTCGGTCGCGGTTCCGTTCATCGACAGAGCGCTCGTGTTGCGCGCGCAGCTTGCGGCTGTGCTCGGGAAGATTATGGCCACCGTCGGGCCGGTAACGTCGAAGCTAACCACGTTGTCGGTGCTGGTAGACGCCGTGTTGCCGTTGCCGGCAGCATCGTGCACCGTGTTGGCCGCGATGGCCGCAATCACTGTGCCGGTGGTGGTCAGTCCGCCAACGGCCAGGTTATAGGTTGTCCCGGACCCTGTGACTGTGAGGGTCTTCGTGCCGCCGGCCGTGCCGGTCAGCAGAACTGCGCTGGAGGTGAAGTCCACAACCGGCTTGCTGAACACCACGGTGAAGTTCACCGGGGAGACGCCCGTCGGGTCAGCCTGTCCCACAGCCTGGTTAACAGTTACCGCCACCGCAGTGGTGTCGATAACATAGCTCACCGAGTTGTCTGTGCTGGTGCTTGCCAGGTTCGGGTTGCCGGATGAGTCGTGGGCAACACCGGCAGCTATCTTGGCAACCACAGTCCCGCTGGTAACCATCCCGGTTACTGCCACGTTATAGGTGGTTCCACTGCCTGTGACCTTGGCCAGCGAGGCGCCCGCAGATCCACTGAGCATAACATTGCCCGTTGCGAAGTCACTCACGCTCTTGCTGAAGACCACCGTGAAGTTGATGGTCGGAGAGCTTGTTGGATCGGCCTGGCCCACAGCCTGGTTGATCGTCACGCTCGGCTGGGAATTATCGAATGCTACCGAGTTGTCCGAACTGGTCGATGCCAGGTTCGCATTCCCTGCCGCGTCCGTGGCGACCCCGGCCCCGATGCTGGCGATCAGAGTGCCTGCACCGTCCATCCCGGTAACGGCCACGTTGTATGTAGTGCCGCTGCCCGTGACTGTCGCGGCCTTGACTCCTCCGACGCTCCCACCAATCGTCACATCGTCCCCGGCGAAGTCGACAACCGGCTCGCTGAACACCACCGTGAAGTTGACTGGGGACTCATTGGTAGGATCATCCTGACCCACGGCCTGGTTGATCGTTACACTCGGCGCTACATCGTCGAACGTAACGGTGTTGTCTGTGCTTGTAGACGCGCTGCTTGGGTTCCCAGCGAGATCCTGGGCTGCCCCGGATACGAGTCTGGCTATCACTGTGCCGACCGACGTCATACCGGTCACGGCCACGTTGTAGATAGAGCCGCTGCCCGTAACGGTCGCGGACTTGGTTCCACCCGCGGTCCCGGAGAATATGACCCCTGCCGCGCCAAAGTCGATGACCGGCTCACTGAAAACAACCGTGAAGTTGATCGGTGAAGCGTTGGTCGGATCAGCCTGACCCGCGGCCTGGTTGATCGTCACTGTCGGGGCGACAAAGTCAAACGTCACAACGTTGTCTGTGCTGGCCGACTCAGAGTTCGCATTCCCCACGGAGTCCTGAGCGGCGCCCGCCGGAATGCTCGCTATCACTGTTCCGGTTCCGGTCATTCCGCTGATGGCCACATTGTAGGTCGCGCCACTGCCTGTAACCGTTGCCGTCTTGGTCCCTCCGGCAGTGCCGCTAATACTGACGTCAGCCGAGGTAAAGCCGGTAACCGGCTTGTTGAACTCAACAGTGAAGTTGATGGGTGAAGCGGCTGTCGGATCCAATTGCCCCGCCGCCTGGTTTATAGTCACGGTAGTAGCGGACTCGTCGAACACCACGACGTTGTCCACGCTGGTGGATGCCTCATTCGGTTCCAGAACAGAGTCGTGAACCACACCCGCCGGGATGGAAGCGATAACCGTTCCAACACTCGTCATGCCGCTCACGGCAAGGTTGAATGTCATCTGGTCTCCACTATCCGTGGCAACAGCCGTGGTTGCGCCGGCGGTCCCGGAAAGCACGGCAGAACTACCGACGAAGTCCGTGACCGGCTTACTGAACGTCACGGTGAAGTTCACCGGGCTCAGGTTGGTCGGATCTGACTGTCCTTCAGCCTGCTCAACGGTTACCGTCAAAGGCAGACCGTCATCAAACTGCACTGTGTTGTCTGTGCTTGTGGAAGCGGCGTTGCCGTTGCCCGAGGCATCGTGCGCCACGTTGGCCGCTATAGTTGCGGTGATGATCGATGAATACGTCACCCCCGAAACCGCTACGTTGTAGGTCGTGCCGCCGCTGGTAACTTCACACGTCAGAGTCTCGCCGGCTGAACTCACCAGCGTGACAGAAGCCGAAGTGAAGTCGACTACCGGCTCAGTGAAGACAACCGTGAAGTCTATCGGAAGAGTGGTGGTCGGATCGACCTGCGTATCGGCCTGGTTGATTGTAACGGCCGGCACTACATTGTCGAACAGCACCGAATTATCCGTCGAGGTGGAGGCCTCGTTGGCATTGTTCGCCGCATCGTGGGCAACTCCGGCTTCGATCGAGGCGATAACCGTACCCTCGGAAGTCATACCGGACACACTGACTGTGAACGTCTTGTGGTCTCCACTATCCGTCAAGACAGCAGTCGTGGCTCCCGCCGTTCCCGTCAAGGTCACGTCAGAGCCGATGAAATCGTCCACCGGCTTGCTGAACACAGCGGTGAAGCTGATCGGCGAGCTCTTGGTGGGGTCGGCCTGGCCGACTGACTGGTCGATTGTGACAGTCAAAGGAACGTCATCGTATGTCACGGTATTGTCCGTGCTGGTGGAGGCTTTGCTCGCCCTCCCGGAAGCGCTGTGCGCAACTCCGGCCGCGATGGTCGCTATGACCGTCCCTGGCCCAGCCACGCTCGGCACTGCCACGGTAAAGGTCTTGTGGTCGCCACTGTCGGTTACTGTTGCAGTAGTGGCTCCCGCGGTTCCGGTAACCGTCACGTCGCCGCCGTCAAAGTCCAGGACCGGTGTGCTGAACACAGCGGTGAAGTTGATCGGCAGGGCATTTGTCGGATCCGGCTGCCCGAAGGCCTGGTTGATGGTCACGCTCGGGATAAGCTCCAGTGTCACATTGTTGTCCGTGCTGGTAGACGCAACGTTGGGATTGCCAACGATGTCCGTGACAACTCCAGCCGGTATGGATGCGATAACGCTTCCCTCTCCGCCAACCGCAGTCACCGATACGGTGTAGGTGGTTCCGTCCATCGGCGAGATCTCTTTGATGGTGGCGGTGGTGGGATTGGCGGTCCCCATAAGGGCTATGTCGGCAGCGTCAAAGTCCTTGACCGCCTCGCTGAACACAGCAGTGAAGTTCACCGGAGTGCCGACTGCGGGGTCCGCCTGCGTTCCAGCCTGATTGATGATAACTGTCGGGCCGGTCACGTCGTAGCCAACCACGTTGTCATCACTGGTGGAGGCAACATTGCCGATGCCTTCCGAGTCGTATGCTGCGTTCTTGGCTACGTCGGCTATGACAGTGCCGGAAGTGGTCATACCCTCAACCGCGACATTGTAGACAGCGCCGCTGCCTGTGATAGTTGCAATCTTGGCTCCGCCCGCGCTGCCGCTGATCACCAGTCCGCTGGCCGAGAAACCGGTCACCGGCGAACTGAACACGACGGTGAAGTTGATCGGTCCCACGTTAGTCGGGTCTGCCTGTCCGACAGCCTGGTTGATGGTCACCGTATGCGGGCTGACTTCGTACTGGCAGGTGGCTGTGTTGGAAGCCGAGTTACCGACGCCATCCGCATCGTGCGACACGTTCGCCGCAACCGAAGCTATAACGCTGCCCGGACCGCTCATTCCGGAAACAGCAACCGTGTATGTCTTGTAGTCGCCACTGTTGGTAACTAGAATGCTCTTGGAACTGTAAGGCACGGTTCCGGCAACCGTCACAACGCTTCCGCTGAAGTCGTCCACCGGTTTGCTGAACACCACGGTGAACAGGATCGGCTGCGTGGTGGCCGGGGCAGCCTGGCCGTCGGCTTTGGCTATGGTCACGGTAAGCGGCGTGCGATACGTCACTTCGTTGTCAGTGCTGGTGGAAGCGGCATTGCCGTTCCCCACGCTGTCCTGAGCCACATTGGCAGGAATGGTAGCTGTGACTGTTCCCGCCTGTGTCATTCCGCTAACGGTAATCGTGTAGGTCTTCTGATCGCCGGTGTCGGCAACGCCTACCCCCACGGCTCCCGCTGTTCCACCGAGGGTCACGTCACTATCAGAGAAACCGGTTACCGGCTTGCTGAACACTGCGGTGAACTTTATGACAGGATCAGTTGTCGGATCTGCCTGATCGGAGGCCTGATCTATGGTAACTGTCGGGGTCCCCACTTCGTAGGTTACCGAGTTATCGGTGCTGGTGGACTCCTGGTTGAAGTTGCCGGCGTCGTCCTGAGCCTTGCCCCCTGCAATCGCGGCAATGACAGTTCCCGCCTGCGTCATTCCACTAACAGCGACATTGTAGGTTGCGCCGCTGCCGGTCACGGTTCCCGTGGTCGCTCCAGCAGTGCCCGATAGAGTCACATCACCTGTCGCAAACCCGGTGACGGGTTCTGTGAAGACAACTGTGAAGTTGATAGGAGTGCCCGACGTCGGGTCGGCCTGAGTATCGGCCTGGTTTATAGTCACCCCCACAACACTGTTGTCGTAAGTTACCTGGTTGTCATCGCTGGTGGATGCCTTGTTAGGCAGGGTGTAGGTTGGGAAGACCCGGTTGGCAACACCGGCTGCTATGGATGCAGTCACTGTTCCCGAAACAGACATTCCATCAACGCTGACCGTGTAGGTCATATGGTCGCCGCTATCGGTGACTGTTGCTGTAGTCGCTCCGGCAGTGCCGCCCAAAGTGACGTCGCCAGTCGCGAAGTCTTCCACCACATGGTTGAAAACAGCAGTAAACAGTATAGGAGCAGACTTTGTTGGGTCCGCCTGACCGACAGCCTGGTTGACTGTCACGGTCAGCGGATCATAGTATATCACTGTATGGGTTGAATGGTCGGTGAATGTAGCCGCTTCGTTGGTGTTACCCGAAGCGTCAAACGCCACTCCGGCTGGGACATCCGGGGTGACAGTGCCGTCCTGGCTCATTCCACTGATGGCAACCTTGTATTTGCGGTCGCCCACAGCCGTGATTACGGCTTTCGACGCGCCCGCCGTCCCCCCGAGTATCACGTCTTGTCGCGCAGTGTCTCCCGGCACCCACTCGAAGCCGGTGACAGGCTTGCTGAACTCGACGTCAAATGTTATTGGTGTGCCCTGGGTCGGGTCCGGCTGCCCGACAGCCTGGTTAATGGTACAGGTGACTGGGCCATTGTCGTAGAAGACTGTGTTGTCTACGCTTGTCGACTGGTAGTTGAAGTTGCCATCGGCATCCTTCGCCTTGTTCACCGGAACCAAAGCTATGACGGTTCCTACTCCAGTCATACCACTGACTGCTACATTGAACGTCGTTCCGTCGTTGGGGAATTCCGAACTGACAACCGCAGTGGTCGCCCCCGCAGTTCCACTCAGAGCGAGATCCGAGCCAATGAAGCCGATCACCGGTTTGCTGAACACCACGGTGAAGTTGATGGGGCTGCCCGATGTCGGGTCTGCTTGTCCGATCGCCTGGTTGATAGTGCATGTCGGAGCCGGGTCATAATCAACCACGTTGTCCGCTGAAGAGGAATGTATATTCCAGTTAGTGCCGCCATCCTGGGCCTTGTAGGGATCAATGCTCGCTATAACGGTGCCCTTTTGCGTCATTCCGCTCACAACAACATTATAGGTCCTGGAGTCTTTCACCCCGGCATCCGGAAGCGTGTCGCCCAACATCGTGGTAACCGAGGTCTGGTTCTGTATCTCGGTAAGCACCACATTGCCGGCTCCGGCAGTTCCGGACAATACGACGTCCTCGGCTGTGAACCGGTCCGGGCCTATCATCGGCTCATTGAAGGTTGCCAGGAACCGGATCACTCCGTCAGGAGCAGCCGTCGGATCGTCCTGATCCTGAGCCTTTTCAACGCTCACGGTCGGGCGGTCTATGTCGTACCATATCCAGTTGGTGGCAGGGCACAGGATCCGCGGCGCAAACGCCCCAGATCCGGCGTAAGTATACATATCGTAGTTGAGGTTCGGCGGTGCTTCGGTCGATGCGTTGTTGCTCATACCGAAGTTCCCGCGGTATCCGTCGTTCTCTCTGTTATTGTTGAGGAACGCGCCTGCGGGTATGCTGGCCACAATCGCACACGACCGGTCTATGCCGTCTATCTCCAAGTTCCACCTGGTCTTGTCGAGTGGCGCCTGCTCAACGAGGTATCTGTTCATACGAGCATACTCGACGGAACTGAACTCCGCCCCGGTTGCAGCATCGTATGCCTTGATCACAACGTCGTCAACATCAAATCCGTTGGCAGTGTCGTCAACAAGTGCCACCCCGTAGTCCAAACCCTCGTGCGGGAACAGCGATATGTTGAAAGTAACTCGCGTCGGGGCCGGCGGAGCGCAGTTTGTCTGCGCCGGAGAAACCCTTGTGATGTGCGGCACGATACCGTAGGTTACGGTATCGTGGCCATAGAACTCTTTCTGAACGGCGGGGGCGGTGGTGCTGGCGGTGTTGCCATTACCTGCTGCTTCCGTCGCTTTTCCGGCTTCCACGGCAATAATCACGCGGCCGGAGTCGGCCATTACGCTGACTTCAGCGATATAGTCGGAATAATATAACCCACTGCCGGGTACCGTCTTTCCGTCGATCAGGAACACATTGCACACGCTCGGATTGGCTGACCCGGACAAGGTAACGTCACCACCATTAAAACCGGTCACCGGTTCGCCAAAACTGACTTTGAACCGTATCTTATCACTCACGGTTGGGTCAGGCTGGCCATCGGCTCGATCGATAGTGACACCAGTACCGGTCTTGTCGATGACATAAGTCTCTCCCTCAGCGAATCCGGCGGAAAGAAGCTCCAGATCTACGTTCTCGATGGTGGCGCCCTCGTTCACGTCAAGGCGAATCTCACCGTCACCGGTCCCTGTATTGACCACGACATCCCACTGCGGCATAGGCGCGCCACCGCCAACAGCAGTAGCCGAGTCAACGCTGAAACCGCTAATGGGACCATTTGATGGCGTGACAGTAAAATCAGCGGGATCAGCGCCCTGCACAGGCTGATCAAACGTGACTCTCCAGGTAACCTGCGCCGCATTCGTCAAGGCCTGCGCGGGATCCTGCCGAACAACGCTGACCACTGTCGGCGCAGCGGCGAATGCTGCCCCGGCACACATAATGAACAGAAGCGCAAGAATCCCAATGATCTGCAGTTTCTTAGAAGACATCTCTCAATTCCTCCACCGTCTTGCAATGAACCCTGGATTGCTCCGCCCACATCTGCCGGAGACAAGAAACAAGCTCAAATATGGCGTTCCAGCCAGCCCGCGTACAGCCACGAATGCTTGCCCCAGGAGTAAGTTTGCCTTTCCCGGGAGCCAATGGCATTAGGGTATCATACTGCACATTTCCACGCGTGTCAATCGACAGCTTCAAAAAAGCGTGAGAATTCCTGTTCTCCGCGTATTCATGGCCGCCGCCCAACGCGCGTTCTTCTATATACTTAACATTCAGCAGCCAGCCAAGTATTACCTTCTTTCGGAAAAACCCAACTATCAAAACCGTCTCCACACGATGCAACGTCGCATCCACAGATAACCTGCAGTCACGACCGATTTGACGAAACCCCCATGCCGGCGTATAGTGTCTACACCGTCGTGGAGCAGTCGCGCCGCTTTCAGCAAGCGCGTATCGACTGCGCCATTCCACGGACTTCCCCATTGCGCCATCTGAAGGAGGCAGCGAACACCCTATGAGTAAACTGCTCAATGCGAATATGAGGACGAAGCTCAAAGCGGTCGCGACCCGGGTCCTCTTTCCCATACCGGCTCACATATCGGAGCGTTTCATAAAGATCGACTCTGCGGGGCTGGAGGCAATCGAGAAGTCCATCAAGGAGAATTACCACACAGGCTGGCGAAGCGAAAGCAGCTATTCCCCGAAGGCCTACAAGGAAGACCTCGCCAACCATCTCCACGGACGCCTGGACAGCGACAGAAGACAAGTCATTCCCTGGTTGTCCAGCGCCGGCGCGCTGCAAGGCAAGAGCATACTGGAAATCGGCTGCGGCACAGGGTCTTCGACTATCGCGTTGGCTGAGCAAGGGGCAAAGGTTACAGGGATCGATATTGACGGCGACGCCCTGGTGGTAGCTCGTGACCGCGCCAAAGTGTACGGCGTGGATGTCGAGATTGCCGCGCTCAATGCCCAGGAGATGTCCGCTGCGTACCAGGACCGCAAGTTTGACGTAATCATGTTCTTCGCCTGCCTGGAGCACATGACCATCTCGGAGCGTCTGGCTTCGCTCAAAGACGCATGGGCCATGCTGCCGGCGGGCGGCCTGCTGGTGATTGTCGAGACCCCGAACCGCCTGTGGTACTTCGACGGCCACACCTCCACGCTGCCTTTCTACCACTGGCTGCCGGATGAGCTGGCGTTCGCATACTCAAAGTTCAGTCCCAGAGAGAGGTTCCACGAGCTGTACAAAGAGTACAGCGAAACCAACAGGGAGCACTGGCTGAGGCGGGGCAGAGGAATGAGCTTCCACGAGATTGACCTGGCCATTGGGCCCGCAAAGGACCTGGAGGTAGTCAGCAGCTTGTCCACATTCGAGGGCATCAGGTACAAACTCAGGAAGTCAGGGTTGGACAGGCGGTACAAGTCGGTGCTGACAACCATATATCCCAAGATCCACCCAGGCTTCTTCGATGACACCCTGTTTTTGATCATACGCAAGCAGTAGAAAGACCAGCGCCCTCAAGCAACGGAGCGCTGGTCTTGTGAACCACTCAGTGGAGCTGGAAATATGTCCCCGGAGGCGGGTCAAGGATAGCATATCCTTGACCATCCCCACATTCCACTATCCCGCGAGGAACTCGTCAATCCACCGCACCTTCTCGACTATCATATCCGCGCAGTGGGAGTAGCGGCCGTCTATTCGGTCGGAAATGTCTAGCCACGGGCAGGCTTCGTAGACCGGCAGCGCCGCCAGGGCGTTCTCTCTTTCCAGCCTCGCGATGCGCTTCATCTCCGCCAAGTGCTTCTGGTCGCCGGTGGTCTCCAGGTCGCGCCGGGCCATCAGGAAGCGCACGGTGTTCTCGCAGGCTCTCATGGTGCAGGCGAAGAGTCTTGTCAGGTGGCGATCTTCGGCGAGGTTGCGGGCGTCGGCGTCTGAGCTTGTAAGCCCCGCAGCCTCATCCAGCAGTCGGACTGCCTCCCAGGACTCGTTGGCGGCCTTGGTATACTCGCTCAGAACTATGTCCCAGCCGTCTGAGCTGGGGTCATCGGGGACAACTCCGAGCTCCGCCGTGGTCGCCGCAAGGCTGTCCATCACCAGGCTCATCTTCGCCTCATCGATTCGCTTCACACTGAAAGTCTCCTCCATCTCCTGCAGGTAGAAGAGGTAGGAAGAGAACACGTCCGGAATGGGGTCGCCCTTTTTGGGAACCAACGGGTGGCACGGTCCCATGAAGCTCGGGCCGATGTAGTATGTGCTCAGGCATATACAGGGGATGTGCCCCGCAGCGTCGCTGATGAGCTGCCACGCCTTCATCGCGTTGTCCACTGCGTCCGGGCCGAAGTCGCGGGCTGCCATCTCCGCCAGGAACTGGTCCCTGGGCTTGTCGCTGTATGCCGCCCACAACCCCAGCTCCTCCGCCCGGGAGCCGAACATCCCGAAGAACAGCCACGACTGGTGAACCCCATTGGGGTCCTGGTCGCGCACCACCTGCCACTTGTCCGCCAGCCGCTGCATCGCCGGGATGTAAGGGAACTGAATCACCTCCAGCCCTATGCCGGTCTCCGTGCGTATAAAGAGCGGCACCCCGGTCTCCCGGCTGCGCTGGGCCATTCTGACGATATCTTCCGTGGGTCCAATGAAGTCAACGCTGTAGTCCCAGATATTCTTGATGTAGCCGTCTTTCTGCAGCCTCTTGTCCTTGTCGATCGTGTAGAACATGGTAATGCCCTCAGGCATGGCCTCGAACATCTCGATGCGGTCACCGGTGAAGTAGCTGTATGGCCAAACGCAGATGTAGGCATCCGGGTTGGCTTTCTTGACTCCCTTCACCGCCGCCTCGACCTGCTTTGCCATAACCTCCAGCCTGGACTTCTTCGAGCATACCGGGCAAGGGTATCTGGGGTCGTCCCACATGCGGCAGTGGTAGTAGGACTCATTAGCCACGATCAGGTTCACTCCGGCCAGCAGCTTCGCCCTACTGAACATGTTGTAGAAGGTCTCCACAAAGAAACTGTGGGACTTCTCATTGCTGGTGCAGAGGAACCGCAGTTCCCCCGACTCTCGCTCAAAGCCCGCGCCTTTCACTTCCGGATGGTTGATGAATACAGGGTGATCAGGCCGGAGCTTTGCGCCGACTACTATATAGTAGAACTCCACCCCGTACTTCGCCGCCCGCTCGGTGGCATCTTTGAGCATAGCAATGTTCTTCTCGTAGTCCGGAGTATTGAGTTCCGGAAGGATCTTGCTGTCCACATAGCACAGCAGGTCTCCATAGATCATCATAGTGGTGATGCCATAGTGTGCGTACAGGCGGAATGCGTCGTCCGAAAGGAACTCCGGAGATAGGTCCGGCACGGAGTAGTTGCCGCCGTAGGGCCCCTGGCTGATCTGGGTCTCCCACCGTGCCTGGTGCTCGTGGGTGCCGACCGGCAGGAAAGGCCCTCTTGCGCAGCGCATCTCACGCTCAAGCCACGCCAACCCGGCCCACAGCCCCGCAGCGCCACCGCCCTCAATCTCTACCATGTCCGGGGTCATGTGCAGCCGACAGTCCCGCTTGCCCAGGTCCAGGTTCATCCGGAACCGGAAAGCAGTCCCGCCCGTGTCGACGGGCTTCCCCGCCATCTTGGTCAGGAAGTCCTCCAGGTCACCGACCAACAAGTCAGCCCCGGCCCATTGCGTAAGGCACTCAACACTCCAACCCCCACAAGTGTCCATATACCCCGGGGGGCATATAGCATTGGGATCTGGCGCCACCCACCTGTGGGCATCCCGGCGATCTATGTGCATAGGGTCGGCATTGGCCTTCTTCAGAATGTCTCGAATTACCAGCGAATTGTGCATGTTGTTCTCCGTTCTATCAGCTTCTCTCTATCTTGAAAGCATAGGCGTGGTCGCATGGCTTCTTGCTTGGAGTGGTGATTACCAGCCCACTACCAGTCTCCTGCCATCTCAGCGGCTCTTCGGAACCGAGCATGGTTATGGACTTCACCGTGCCGGGGTAAAGCTTGGAACCTTTGAGTGTCTCAACGGTGACAGATTCTCCGGGCCAGCCAAGGCAGATAGCGTAAAGCGCGTCATCGTTCACCGTAAAGCGTATGTCCTTTGCGTTGTAATTCGGCCTTGCACTCTCGCCGAACGCGCCCGCTTTCTCCAACTTGCTGGGTCCCTCGCCTGGCACGAACCACGGAGTTGTGCCGTAGATAGCCTCACCGTTTACCAGGAGCCACTTGCCCATCTCCTTGAGGATAGTCCTGGCCTCGTCGGGGAATGTGCCGTCAGGCTTGGGGCCAACGTTCAAGAGCAGCGCGCCGTTCTTGCTCACATTGTCCACCAGATAGTGGATCAACGTGGTAGGTGACTTATACCCTGTGTCGCGGACATAACCCCAACCTTGCCCATCGTCAACGGTGGAGTCGGTCAGCCACTCGTGGTAGGTCATTTCGGTCTCACTGCCCAGTTCATGGTCCAGCAGGCCAATGTTGGGCGGAACGTCATTCCACTTATAGGTCACTACCAGTTCCCTGTCCCATTGTGCCTCTTTGTTGTAGTAGTAGGCCAGGAAGTCCTGAATGCAGCTTTCCTCCACCATGCTCAACCCGAAATCGAACCACAGCAGGTCGGGCTTATACCGCTCGACGACCTCGTTCAGCCGGGTCCGCCACTGAGCCAGGAACGCAGGGCTTGGCAAGTTTTGGTTGAAGAAAGGATGATCATCGTTTGGGCCGTTGGGGTTGTGGGGTTCGCCGTAGAGGCCGGCATAGCGAGGGTCCGATGTGTCGAATTCCTTGCGCCAGTGAGGGTAGAACCACCAATTCTCCGCGTGGTGCATCGCCACCATGTACTTCATCCCGTGTGCGCGACATGCCTTCTCAAGCTCCCCGACCACGTCCCGCTTTGGTCCCATCTTTGCCGAGTTCCACTGGTTCGTAAGAGAGTCCCACATGCTGAAGCCATCGTGGTGCTCGCCCACTGGCCCTGCGAATCTGGCGCCTGCGTTCTTGAATGTCTCGGCCCATTCGTCGGCGTCGAACTTCTCTCCTGTGAAGTCCGGGATGAAGTCCTTGTAGCCGAAGTTTTCCGGGCCGCCGTAGTTCTCAACGTGATGCGCGTGCTGCGGTTTGCCCTCTTTGTACATAAAGAATGGGTACCAAGAGGCGTTCGGCCCACATGCGGGAACGCTATATATACCCCAGTGGGTATATATTCCGAGTTTTGCGTCGCGGAACCACTCGGGAGTGTGGTGTTTTCGAAGGGAGTTCCAGGTTGGCTGATATTCGGTCATCTATTTGCTACCTCGCTACCGGCAGGACTAAGTGGGAAGGCCTCGCCGCGTCGGCGTAGACCCTGATCGTGGTCGGCTTGGGAACCGGCGGTGGGTTGGGCGAGCCGTCTCCCGAAAATGATGCGAAACCCGGATTGCTGGTCGATGCCACATGCACCCTCAGCCGGTGACCTTTGTTGATTATTATACTGGTACTCCAGAGGTCGATATCGAACAGATAAGGCTTCCCAGGCTTCAGCAGGCTCTTCTTCGAGAGCGACTCCCGCAGGCTCCCCCGTAGCGCGCCTTCGCAGATGTTGTAGGACTTGCCGTCCGGGTAGACATCGCACAGCCGCGCAATGAACTGGGTGTCGGTCGAATCCACCGAGGCATACAGCTTCAGCCGCACCTTGCCGGTTACTTCCATCGGCTTCTCAAGCGGGGCGCTGGTGAATACCAGCAGGTCGCTCCGGGACTCTATGCTCTGCTGATCCATCGGCCCGGCGGGGATGGTCAACTGCCGCCCGCCGACTGTCGGAACCGGGTTGGCGGGGTCGTTCACATAGCTATGCGGCGCGCCGGAAGTTGGCTTGGTGGCTGACAGAGACTTGTCGGACATGAGATAGAATGATGTCGGAGCGGTCTTCACCGGCGGCCATGCATCGGCTGTGCGCCAGACGTTGCCGGGGGCTGCCTTGTCGGTAACATCCCCCATTACGTAGTAAGTTACCGCCGGCTCCTTATCGATCCCGGTGTCGACGCCCAGCAGATACTGAGCTATCACGCTGTAGAAATCCATGCCCTTGCCCGGTGAAGTGGCGGCGTTGGGGAATGTGAGTTCACCGGCCTTCGCCTGCCCGACCCCGTGGGTCCACGGCCCCATCACCAACTTCTGCTTCCCAAGAGCGCCTTCGCCGCCGCGGGTCTGCATTCCAACAAACGCATCGATTGTGCCTTCTGAGAATATATCGTGCCAGCCGCCGACGTGCACCGCCGGAGCTTGGGACTTCTCGTACCGCCTGCCAAAGTCGCGGGTTTGCCAGTAGTCATCATAAAGCTCATGGTCAGCCCAGGTCTTCAGCGCGGCGGGATCGAACTTGGTGGAGGTGGTCCAATCGACAATGAGCGACTTCCGAAACACTCCGCCAAAGTAAACGCCATACTGATACATACTTGGACAGGCGACGGTGATATGCTGGGCGGCGATGAGTTTTGTGCCGGTGCCCGCAAGGTCAAGCTGGCAGATACCCAGCGCGGACCCGCCGAAAGTGGCGATCTTGCCGTTGCACCATGGCTGCTTGGAGACCCAGTTGATGGTATCAAGCCCGTCGCGCGGCCCCCACCAACCGTCACCCTCAAAAGGCAGGTTCTTGCCCTCGGAGGCGTATCGCCCGCGGCTGTCCTGGACAACAGTCACAATCCCCGCTGCCGAGAGGCCATTTCCCCCACTCTCCAATCCGGCCTTGTTGTAGGGAGTGCGAATAAGAACAACGGGGTGCGCGCCGGTCGTGGTGGGCTGGTAGATATCGGTTGCCAGCTTCACGCCGTCCGACATCGGCAGCATAACGGTGGTCTTATCGCACCCGGCAGGGCGACCCAGCAGCGCAACCGCCAGCACCACCAGACCCGCAAGCCCCAACCAGACCCGTTTCCGCCAACCAAACCAAGCAAGCAAACTCATCCCAAACCTCCCGCGAAACTACCGAAGCTAGTATACGTGACGAGCGTGGGGAAGGCAAGACGGGGTGTGAGAAGTCCAGGACATTACGGCCGAAAACGCGTCAACGCAGGAATCCGGGCTTTCGGCGGGTAAGAATGAGGGTGGAGGTGGCGAATGCCGGGTGTTTATGACTGCAAGATAATCGATCAGACCGAGGTGAACCCTGGGGTGGTTCGGACTCGGCTGGTCTGTCCTGAGATAGCAAGGTCCGCTGTGGCCGGGCAGTTTGTGAATGTGCAGGTTTCTACCACCACCGACCCCCTCCTGCGCAGGCCGTTTTCGGTGCATGCGGTGTATCCCGATGAAGGGATATTCTCGCTGCTGTACGTGCTGGTGGGCCGTGGGACTGCGCTGCTTTGGCAGAAGAAGAGCGGGGAGTCCGTGAGCGTGGTCGGGCCGCTGGGCAGGGGTTTCGATCTCGGGGAAGACCCCGATGCCAGCCATGTGATAGTCGCCGGAGGGTGCGGGGCTGCTCCTCTGCATTTCGTGGTGGACAGCGTCTGCGCGAAGTGGGGCTGCGAGAAGGTGACTGTGCTCACTGGCGCGCGAAACGCGGACGCGGTGCTGTGCGAAGTGGAGTTCAAGGCGCATGGGGTGGATGTCGGGGTATCCACCGATGACGGCAGCTACGGCTACCATGGGTTGGTGACCGAGCTTCTGGAGCAGCAGTTGGCCAGGGAACCGGACCTCTCCAGGGTGAGAATCTACACCTGCGGGCCTCACCCGATGCTCAAGGCTGTTGCAGGCGTGGCTGCGAAGGTGGGCGTGGGGAACTGCCAGGTATCGCTGGAGAACCATATGTCGTGCGCGATTGGGGTTTGTATGGGGTGCGTGCAGAAGATACGCGACGCAAGCGCCGAGGGCTGGCATTATGAGCGGGTCTGCAAAGAGGGGCCTGTCTTCAACGCGGAGGCCGTGCTATGGTAACCAAACCCGACCTCAGCGTCTCCATCGGCACGCTCAAGATGAAGAACCCGGTGACCGTCGGCTCCGGCACGTTCGGCTTCGGCCAGGAGATGGCGGAGTTCTTTGACCTCTCCAAGCTGGGCGCAATAACCGTCAAAGGCACATCAGTCGAACCTTGGAAAGGCAACCCCTACCCCCGGACCGTCGAGACAGCCTCGGGGATGCTCAACGCGATCGGCCTGCAGAACGACGGCGTAGAGTCACTGCTGAAGGACAAGCTGCCGTTCCTGCGACAGTTCGACACCCCGGTAATCGTGAACATAGTCGGGCACTCCATCGAGGAATACGCCCAGCTTGCCGCGATTCTGGACAAGGCCGAGGGGGTCCACGCGCTTGAGATAAATGTGTCGTGCCCGAATGTGAAGCAGGGCTGCATTGCTTTTGGGTCAACTCCCGAAGGCGCGGCGGAGGTAGTGCGGGCGGTGCGAGCCGAAACCGGCCTGCCTCTGATAACCAAGCTCTCACCCAACGTCGCATCGGTGGCTCCGTTCGCGCAGGCAGTGGTAGAGGCTGGGTCGGACGCGGTCTCGCTGATCAACACGCTGGTAGGCACAGCCATAGACCCCTGGACCCGCAAGTTCAAGCTGGCGAACGTGACCGGCGGCCTCAGCGGTCCTGCAGTAAAGCCGGTTGCGCTGAGGATAGTATACGAAGTCGCACAGGCTGTGCAGGTCCCAATCATCGGAATGGGCGGAATAGCCACGGGCCTGGATGCAATAGAGTTCATGCTGGCCGGTGCAACGGCAGTAGCAGTAGGCACAGCCACCTTCGCCGACCCGATGACGGCGGTCAAAGTGATCGACGGCATCGAGGAATACCTGGTCGCGATGGGGATTGGGGATGTGAAAGAGATCATCGGGACGGTGAGCAGGTAGGGGCGGTCCCGCTGGCACTGTCCTATATATCCTGGCCCGTTGTGACTATATCGCCACGACCAGGCAGCATACTATCGGTCCAGTTGTTTCGTGGAGGCGCGAGTAACTTGCAGGTACCAGACAGCAAACATCCCCGAAGAGCTCTCACCACTAGCGCGCTGATGACAATTGCGCTGTTAGTGCTGAGCGCATTAGGGGTTCAGGCGTTGACCGCCCAGGGCACGTATGCCTGTAGCGAGAAAGACCTGGCAATGCTGCTGGCCACGGTGGACTTTGAGGCTAAGCAGGCCGTTGCCCAGGGTTACTTGCCCGTAGATGTAGGGGGAGAGATTGGGCGGTCTCGCCGAATCCTGTCCGTGGCAGTCGCTGAGCGCTGGGCTGACGGAGACCCCCGATTGGCGGAGGCCAAAGCGCGCCTGTTGCGCGCCAAGGGCGCGCTGATCCGCCTCAAACTGCCCTACTGGACCCGGGACCCTCGCTACCGCTACGGACCTGAGGCAGACCCCTCGAACCAGGCCAGATGGGTGGAGTGGCTGGGCAATTCGGGACCTCCATCCCCCTGGTACACGGACGTCGAGTCGATGTGGTGTCGCGCCAACTGTCGACCCTCCCAGTGGGTCTTTGAAGGAATCGAGAGGGCTTACAATCTGGGCAGGCCCGTGGGGGTTTACATCAGCGGCGGGATGATGGCCACCACTTACGCTCTATTGCCTGAGCGGGAAGAGGATTGGGCCGACGACTACTCCTGGAGCTACGCGCAGAACTACTGGCGCAATGAGAGCAGGGCGCGCTACTGGGGGGCAAGGGATGAAGCCGAGGATTGGGGCGCGTCGATTGCCCGGTCAAGGCTGTTCTCGCGGTGGATGATGCCGCAGGTTGAGTTCGCGTTCCGCATCGGCTTTGATTTGGTTCATCTGGACGAATGCCGGGGACGTTACGCTGAGGCGCGTCCACTAATGGAGCGCAACCCAGACTCAGTTGTTCTGCAAAACAGCGACGGCCGCCAGTATGTGGATCAGGAAGCCGTCAGATATGGCTTCGTCGCCATGATGGAGCAGGTCGGTTCTCCCGACAACTGGGACAATTTCCAAGCACGAATGCACACTGTTTGCGATGAATCGTACAACATACCCTGGTGGGGCTACTTCCGAGTCGAGCAGGAAGGTTTCCTGGCCGGTCTGTCCTACGCCACCGCAGTCGCCAACCGGGGGTCGGATGTCGCCGGTTACTCCAAACCGCCATCGGCAGAACTGGTGCAGTTCGCGCACCGATACCGAGACTACCTGCTCGGCGACTACGTGGACGCCTACGTCGATCCTGCGGTGGTTTCGTTGCAGGGAGCGCCAAGCGCGGCCCGAGTCGTGACAAACCGCCGCACCCTGACTAGCGGTCGCGAGGAACTGGTTGTGCACATTCTCAACACTGACCCCGCCCTGCCCGGAGTGGAGGGAGGCAGAGTGTTGGTGCGGACCACAGGCCTGCGCCTGCCCGCTCAGCCAGTTGTGACATTCCTCACCCCCAAGTCTGCCCCACGAGTGCTGGCTGCCAAAATATCAGACGGCGAGTTGAGCTTCGAGATGCCACATGTGCCGTTGTGGGGCGTTGTGGTAGTCGGCGAACCGCTCTTTCCCGGCGTGACCACCCGACTGGTCTTCCGCGGTGGCGAGTCGGTGAAGAACCCGTTGGACAATAAGTTCGTGCCCGGAGAACCCTTCGAGGTTGAGGTTGCCGTCGAGAGAAACAGCGCCGCGCCGCATATTCCGAAGCTCCACGTACCAACCGGTTGGAGAAGCAACTTGCTGGGTACAACAGCAAACCTGTGCGGATATCGCATCCTGCCCGGGAAAGCCGAATTGAATCACGGTTACGCGATCACACCGGTGATAACGCAGGGCGGGGAGTCTATGCCCGGTGCGCCTCTGCGACTCCAGGCGCAGAGTCCGGTATCGTTCCGCTTCATTGCCCCCCTGGTCGACTCCCCGGGGCCGGGGGGCGAGTATGAGTTGGAGGTCAGGAACAACAGCTCAGCGGGAGGGCTGAGCTTCAGTCTGACCGCGCCGAATGGTTGGTTGCTCGAGCCGGGGCAGTTCAAAGCGGACCTGGCTTCTGGTGAGCGGCGGCGTTTTCGACTGCGGCTGCGCCCGCCCAACTACCATCTCAGCTTCTGGGATCAGATGGACGCGAGTTTCCCTCTGCAGTGGACTCTTGCCGGTCGGAGGGGCAGCGACAAACTGCAGGTGCGGGTCTTCCCGGCTCAGTGGGAGGTTTGCGCGGAGGGGCCCGATGGCAACCTGCTTATGATGTATCCCGGCCTGTCGAGCTTCGTAGGAACGCCTCTGCCACCTGTGGGGATTCCCGCGCCGCCGCCTGACCCGGTCCGCGCCGAGCAGGCCATAGCCCAGGCGCAGCGCAGGCTGAAGGACGGGGCGTTCGTTGTGCTGTGGCTGGTCAACCAGGACCCCAAGGCTCTGCGGCCGGCAGTGGAGCGATTTCTGAAGGCCGGTGGCGGCGTAGTGTGGATGGGAGAGCCGTTCGAGGGGGACTGCTGCCCGGTGACTGCGGCCGGCCAACCATCGACGCAGCAGTCGATTGTCTACCACCTGGGCAGCCTGCAGCCGAGGAATGTGCCGGACAGCTTCGCCCCGCCGGGAGGTTTCCGCGTCTGGTCGGTGAAAGTACTAAACTGGGGCCGGGCCGCAGCCCACTGGGGACAGGACGAGAACGCCGCCGCGGTGGTCATCTCGACCGACCCCACCCGACGAATAGTCTACATAGGCAGCGACCTCTTGACTAACGATGAGTCAAAGTACGACTTCAAGTCCCGCCACAACCCGCCCGACCTGTGGTACCAAAGCCGATACATATACGCCCTCCTGAACTGGGCCGCCGTCCCGGAGGCAGGTGAACGCTGAATAGCGAATGACGCGAAACGACTGAATGGTCGCGAGAGTCCCGGTCCAGCGGTTGCGAACCGCTGTGGTAATGCAAGCGGGAGCAGATAGCTGAGGTGTTCGAAAGCGGTAGCATAGCGAAAGGTTACTATGTGCCCTATTCCCGCGCATAGCAAGCACAAGCAAACCCACCCTACCCTCCCTTGTCAGGGAGGAAGAGAGAGGCATACTTTGAGCAAAGACAGGATCATAGTAGCAGTAGACGTAGACTCCACCCCCAAGGCAGTGGCGCTAGTTGAGAAGCTGATCGGGCATGTGGGGGCGTTCAAGGTCGGACTGGAGCTTGTGAACGCCGCCGGGCTGGGCATTATAGACTGCCTGCTGGATGCCGGGGCGGACCGCGTGTTCTACGACTGCAAGTTCCACGACATCCCCAACACAGTAGCCGGGGCCTCGAAGGCGGCTTGCGGGATGGGCGTATGGATGTTCAATGTCCACTGCTCGGGCGGCTTCTATATGATGCAAGCGGCAAGGCAAGCCGCCGACTTGGTCGAAGGCCATCGACCGCTGGTCATTGGGGTCACAGTCCTCACCAGCATCTCCCCCGAAATCCTCAAGGATGAGCTTGGCGTATCGCGGGAACTGAGGGACCAGGTGGTGCAATTGGCTGTGCTGGCAAAGGAAGCCGGGCTGGACGGAGTGGTAGCCTCGCCCCACGAGATCGAGGCCATCAGGTCAGCCTGCGGCCCCGATTTCATCATAGTGACCCCCGGAGTGCGGCCGGCCGGCGCGGATGTCAACGACCAAAAGCGCGTAATGACCCCGGCGGAAGCAGTCTCCCGAGGAGCGGACTACCTGGTAATAGGCCGCCCAATCGCAAGAGCCGAAGACCCTGCGGCGGCGGCGGATGAGATTGCGGCATCTATTACCTAAGCTGGCTGAGCCGGAACCAAAAGCAATCACGAAAGCACGAAATTCAGGAAAGCACGGAAAGGTCCGGTTCTGATTTCGTGTTTTCCCCCTTTTCGTGTTTTCGTGATAGCAGTCCTTTACGCGTTGTATGGAATCTGAGTAGCAAGGTACCTAATCCAGCCCCACCCTGTGCTGCTCGAAGCTCTTGCGGAAGTGGAAGCCGTAGGCGGCGTAGGTCATTGCCATAATGCAGAGCCTCGGCCTGTGGAATAGTGACCATAGCAGCAGCCGCCAGTAGTATGACCGCTCCTTTTCCAGAACTCCCAGCACAAAGCTGGCCTTGATAGCGGTGAGAATCTGGCCGAACTCGAAGACTCTGGCCCTGCGCTGTCTTGGTTTGTAGTTCTGCAGGAATGTCTTCACGCGGTGGTAGTAGGTGTTGGGCGAGTATATGCGGTCCACTATTCGCCGGTAACCCTCAATCAGCGCCTCCTGGTTCATCTTGGGGACGAAGTTGAGGGTGCTGTCTGTGTTGTCCCCGGTGCTGCCTCGGGTGAGCCTGCCTTCGGACATCAGCCGCTTGTAGAGCTTGGTGCCATAGGGCGCGTTGAGCAGGCCGACCATCGCGGTCACAATCCCGCTTTCCTGGATGAAGCCGATCAGTCGGTCGAAAACCGTCGGCGGGTCACTGTCGAAGCCCACTATGAACCCCGCCTGAACCTCCATCCCCGCTTCCTGTATTATGCTCACGCTGCCCATGAGGTCGCGGTTCTTGTTCGGGGTCTTGTTACACTCTACCAGGCTTTCCTCGTTGGGCGACTCGATGCCCACAAAGACAGCCTCGAAACCCGCCTGCGTCATCTGGCTCATCAGCTCGGCGTCATCTGCCAGGTTCAGTGATACCTGCGAGTTGAATGCGAAGACGTGCTTCCTGCGCTGTGTCCAGTCGATAATCGCCGGAAGGATGTCATTTTTGACCTTGGGCTTGTCTCCTATGAAGTTGTCGTCCACAAAGAAGACTCCCCCTCGCCACCCCGCCAGGTAGAGCCTGTCCAGCTCCAGCATGACCTGCTTGGCGCTCTTTGAACGCGGCGCGCGGCCAAACAGGCTGGTTATGTTGCAGAACTCGCAGTCGTACGGGCACCCCCGGGAGAACTGCGTGGCCATAGAGGCATAACGCTTCAGGTTGATCAGGTCCCATCGGGGGATAGGGCTTGTGGCCATATCCGCCCACTCGGTGGTTGTGTAGATGTGTTTCGGAGCACCATCGGCGAGATCCGCAAGGAACTGCGGAAGCGTAACTTCGGCCTCGTTGAGTACCAGGTAGTCGATATCGTCGAAGCCCTCCGGGTTGGAAGTGACCAGCGGGCCGCCCGCGACCATCTTCACTCCCAGCGCCTTGCAGCGCGCGATCACGCTCCGCATCGACTTCTCCTGGATCGACATCGCACTTATCAGGACCAGGTCCGCCCACTGGAGATCATCGTCCTTGAGTGGGATCACATTCATATCGATAAGCTTGGGCTCCCAGTCTCTGGGGAGCATAGCTGCCACTGTCAGCAGGCCAAGCGGGGGGTAAACGGCTTTCTTTGAAATGAACTTCAAAGCGAACTTGAAGTTCCAGAATGTTTCCGGATACTCCGGATAGATGAGCAGGGCTCGCATAGACATCCTCGGCTTTCGGGTGGCGTTGACGGTCAGGAATCGCTGTCATCAATGCGGTTCCCATCCCGCACTACTTACGATTTAACCATGCAAATCGCAAACGTAGCGGGCTGCCCGATAATTCGTTCTTCGAGTTATCCAGGGCGGTAACCATCAACGCAGGGCAGGCAACAGCAGTCATCAATCAGCCGGGGAGGTGTTCCGATAGGGGCAGATCCCGGGGGAGCAGAGAAGATATAGGGCGCGTCCGTGAATTGCGCTCGATTGTGGAAACATGGTGGCGAACTAACGCTCCACCTATAAGTTGGTTCTACTAGACACCAATTCCATTATACCCACAATCGCGCCGAACAGCGAATTCGAGGCGCAATGCCCCTCCCCTCCTCTCCGCTTCTCTGCTCCTCCGGCCCAACTACAGCTTGGTCACATCCAGAATGCCTACTTCGATGTCTTCTTTGTTTACCGAATAGCCGATAAGCAATTTGTCGCCATCGACGATGCAGCTTGGGTACTGGTAGCCATGGCCTTTGAGGTGGCCGGGGAACCTCTGCCGGGTGCGCTCTGCTACAAGCTGGAAGGTCTTGTTGAACTTCGCGCCGTCGTCCGACAGCGACACAGCGAAGAAGTTGCGGTCCATGAACATATAGGTCTGGTTGCCGACCAGGTAGAACCGCCCATCGGTCAGCCTGCCTGCGTGAACTCTGGACATGCTGTCCGGGAAGTTGGTCCGGATGACGTTTGTCCAGGTCCGGCCACCATCTTCGCTCAGAGCCACGCCCAACCGGCACGACGCCGACTCGTCCCGATGCCACATCCAAATCCGGCCGTCATCGTCCTGGTACCAGGAGGCCTCGCCGTAGAAATACTGGCCCTCGTCGTGGCCGTTGTAGTAATCTGCGGGGTCGTCGTTGTATGGGAACGGTATGACTTCGGGCTTCTCGCTGGGGTCGTCTCCCGGCCAAAGCAAAGCACCGGGCTTGAAGTCGTGGGTGGTCGCCGGGCCTAGAAGCCTGCCTTCTCTGGTAAGCCTGGGAGCTTCCAGAGTCCACTGGAGGTCAAAATGGCCTTCCTTGGCAAGCCGCCAGTGGATGCCGTCTTCGGACTCGTGCAGGTCGAAGCGGTAGGAGACCTTGGTGTTGTCGTGGATGCTCATTCCGGGGTTGGTCGCGTGGACAAGGTCCCACTTCTCCTGGATGAACGCATAAAGCTTGTCCTTGCCCGCATACAGCGCTCCGCAGTTGCGCAGCATCCCCGCCTCTTCGTTCCCATCCGCCACGACTATCGGCTCCGACCACTTCCGCGCATCATCCGACCACGCGATCAGAGTCTTCTGGCCGGGCCATTCTTCATTTACCAGGCAATTGTCCCACGCGAACCAATACTTGCCTTTCCACTTGGCCAGGCAGGAGTGATGGTTGTAGGTGCCTTTCTCTACGCTGGTTTTGAACACCGACACCCGCTCCATGTCGGCCATCGGGATAACCCCGTGGCCCGCGAAGCCATCTCCCCGGGTGCATCCGCAGAACTCGAAAGCCTGCAGCGTGTAATGCATCCGCAGCTTCTGCTCAAGCTCCGGATCGAGCACATCCATCATCTCTCTGGTGTAGATGTCGGGTTTCGCCATTGTTTCCTCCGATGGTTCCGTCTGGTCACAGCCCAGTAGTATGAAGCCGTTTTGTACGGCTTAGGCGCTTGCGACAGCCATTCCTTCAAGTCTTTGAGTGAATGTGGCATAATATAGGCGAGGTTTGATCCGGATGAGATTACTCTCGATAGCGTTTACCATTCTGGCGTGCTTCCTGCTTCTCCCCGGCTGTGGAGGAGGGGGCGGTTCCGCGCCTCCCAACCCTGACGACGGCCTCCCGATTCCTATTCGCACCAAAGAGGAGGCTATGCGGCACGGCGCGTGGACTGTGCTGGTGTATCTGGATGGCGACAACGATCTCGAACAATACGCCATCGCCAATTTCAACCAGATGGAACAGGTGGGATCTTCGGCGGATGTGCGGGTGATAGTACAATTCGACCGCACTCCCGGCTTCGATTCCACCAATGGCAACTGGGCGGACACCCGCCGGTTCCTAGTTACGCGGGGTGCAGACACCAACCTCATGAGTTCCCTGCGGCTGGATGACCCTCCGATGGGCGAAGCGGACATGGGCAGCCCGGATACCCTGCGGGACTTCGTGCAGTGGGGCAGGTCCACTTTCCCCGCCGACCACTATGCGCTGGTGGTTTGGGACCACGGCACCGGATGGGAGATCCACACGCTTTCCGACCAGATTCCCTACAAATTCATCGCCCTGGACTCCACCAGCGGCAACGCTCTGGACGTGTCGGAAATCAAGACCGCGATGTCCGGCCTCCGGGTGGACGTTCTCGCATTCGACGCGTGCTTTATGCAGGAGATGGAAGTCGCCTACGAGCTTCGAACCACCGCAAAGTACATGGTGGGTTCGCCGTCGGCGATCCCGGCGTATGGTTTCGACTACAATCTCATCCTGCGCGGATTGAGGGGAACAACCACCCCGGAGGGGCTTGGCAGGCTCTTGGTTGATGACTATATGACCAGGTACTCCGGAGGATTCAAGGGCATCACCATAAGCATGCTGGACCTCGACCGGATGGACTCGCTGGCAGCCGCCGCCAACAACTACGCTACTGTCCTGATGGACTACGCCGCAGCCAAGGCAGATGAACTCAAAGCCGCCAGAGATTCCAGCCTGGACTACTCCACCATAGACTCCGGGCCGGACCGACAGTCGCGAGATATGCTGCAATACGCCGGATTGTCTGCTTCCGCAGTCGGAAGCCCGGCAGACGCCGCTTATGCTGCGCTGGTCGATGCATACGGCAGGGCAGTGCTGGTTGAGAAACACAACCCGGACACCCCCACCGCGCGCGGCCTTTCGATTTACCTACCGCCGGCTTCAGCCTACAATTCCAGGTATGGGCTGCTGGAATTCTCCAGAAACACTATCTGGGACGAGTGGCTGCAGGCGCAGGTGAAGTGATTCACAGACTGCGCAGATTGGGTATACCGCAAACAGACAGCAAGAAAGCTGCTTTTCATCACGAAAGCCGGAAATCACGAAAGGGAATTGTTATTCCGAAGGAGCTCGCAAGCTCGGAATGACTATCTTTCGTTTTTCGTGTTTTCCCCATTTCGTGCTTTCGTGATTACCATACCACTAACCGGAGGAAACAGCATTGCAACTCGGACCTAGAAAACTCAATCGCGCCATCTTCAAGGCCTACGACATCCGGGGCCTTTACCCCCAGGAACTGGATGATGACGGCGCGTACCGCATCGCCAGGGCTTTTGTGTCCTCTGTTGGCGCAAAGACGGTGCTGGTCTCTCACGACATGAGAGAATCCGCAGAGCCGTTTGAGGGCGCCACTATTCGGGGCTGCCTGGACCAGGGCGCGGATGTTATCCCGATAGGCCTCTCCAGCACTCCAATGTACTACTACGCAGTGAACCTGCTCAAGGCCGACGCCGGCATTACCTGTTCTGCGTCGCATAATCCGGCGGAGTACAACGGCTACAAGATGGTCCTGGGCGGCGCGGTGCCTTCCATAGACAAGGTATCCAGCGAGAGGCTGTGGGAGATAGCCTGCAAAGGGGACTTCGAGGAACCGGCGATGAAGGGCAAACTGCTGCCGGAAGTTGATGTGATGGATAAATACATCGAGGCGGTTCTGGATACCGCCGGCTTCCGGGATTTCGGGGACCTGAAGATAGTGGTCGACTGCGCCAACGGTATGGGTGGGCACCATCTGCCGACGCTGTTTGAGAAAGTGGGCAACAACCCCATCAAGCTCTACTGGCGACCGGACGGCAGCTTCCCCAACCATGAAGCCAACCCCCTCAAGACCGAGACCCTTCTTGCGCTGCGCGACAGAGTGGTGGATGAGCAGGCCGACCTGGGAGTTGCGTTCGATGGCGACGGCGACCGGGTGGCGTTTGTGGATGAAAAGGGCGGGATAATCCCCGGCGACCTCATCACGGCGTTGATTGGCCGGATGATCCTGAAGAAGAATCCCGGGGAGAAGATACTCTACGATTTGCGGTCAAGTTGGGTTGTGCCGGAGGAGATAGAGAAAGCCGGTGGTGAGGCTGTGCAGTGCAGGGTCGGGCACGCGCTGATCAAGAGCCAAATGAGGCGCGAGGGCGGAATCTTCGGCGGCGAGCTTTCCAGCCACTATTACTTCAAGGAATTCTACACCACCGACAACGGCGACCTGGCGATGATGTATATCATCAGCCTCCTGTTGGACGACAAGCGGCCGTTCTCGGAGATTGTGAAGCCGCTGAAGCGATACTTCCAGAGCGGGGAGATCAACTCCGAAGTCGCCGACATCCCTGCAATCCTTAGCAAACTCAGGCAAACCTACGGCCCCATCGGCACGAAGTCATACGAACTGGATGGCTATTCGGTGGAGTTCGAGGACTGGTGGTTCAACGTCCGAGCCTCCAACACCGAACCCCTGATCCGCCTGAACCTAGAGGCCAAGGACAAGGGCCTGATGGAAGAGAAGGTTGAGGAGTTGTTGAATGTGATTCGGGGGTAGCAGTTCCGAATTCCGTAGCGTGCTATGCTGCGGGAACGCCGACTTGCGCTACGCCTACAAGTCTGCTCGGGGTGAGTTCCCGCAGCCCCACCGCCCACATGGAGAAGCTGCGGGAACTTATATCGTGCAGACTCCGAAAGCCTGTGCAGACCGACGTTCCCGCAGCATAGAAGAACCGCTTGCCCTGAGTGCGAGCGCCAGCGAGTGTATCGAAGGGCAGGCGGTTCTGTTCACAGCTCTTCAGACCGCCCGGAGGCCCAATGAGAATCCTGTTAGTCAACACAAACCGAATGAAGCCCGCAATAGCCCCTATCGGGCTGGACTACCTGGCCGATAGCCTTGCCGCAGCGGGGCATGAGCCTCACTTGCTCGATCTGTGCTTCTCCACGGATATCGCCGGTGATATACGAGCGGCTATCTACACGGCGTTGCCTCACGCCATCGGAGTCACCGTTCGCAATACCGACGATTGCTACTTCAGCGGCGGGGCGTTCTTCTTGCCTGAGATAGCCGAGATTGTGAAGCTGATCCGCTCGCACATAAACGCGCCCGTGGTGATGGGCGGGGTGGGGTTCTCAGTCGCGCCGGAGCAGGTGCTGGAGTTCTGCGGAGGCGATTATGGCATCGCGGGCGAGGGTGAAGTTGGTTTCCTGAGGCTATTGGCGGCCATAGATCGCGGCTCGGGGTTTGAGGCTGTGCCTGGGCTGGTTTGGCGGGATAACGGGTCTATCAGGCGCAACACGGCGGTTGATGTTGACCTGGACTCCCTCCCACCGCGCCGCCGCGCGCTTCCCGACAACCCCCGCTACTTCCGCGAAGGCGGGCAGGCGGGGTTTGAGACCAAGCGGGGGTGCAACATGCCCTGCACTTACTGCGCGGACCCGGTGTCCAAGGGCAGGCGGGTGCGGCTGAGGTCTCCGAAGTTGGTTGTGGAGGAGCTCACTGCGCTGCTGGCTCAGGGCATCGACTACTTCCACACCTGCGACTGCGAGTTCAACATCCCCGGTGACCACGCGAAAGCCGTCTGCCGGGAGATAATCGACGCAGGTTTGGGTACTCGAATCCGCTGGTACGCTTACTGCTCCGTCGCGCCGTTCGATGCCGAGATGGCCGACCTTGCCAAACGGGCGGGGTGCGCCGGCATAGACTTCGGCGCGGACAGCGGGAACGCCGCAATGCTCAACCGCCTTGGCCGGGGCTTCTCCCCCGACGATATCGCCGAAACCGCCCGCCTCTGCCACCAGTCTGGCATCCCGTTCATGTACGACCTGCTGGTCGGCGGCCCCGGTGAGACCCGGGAGACCGTCCGCGAGACTATTGAACTGATGAAACGAATCGAGGCAGACTGCGTGGGCGTGGCGATGGGTGTGAGGGTCTATGAGGGCACGCAGATGGCCGATCTCATCCGCGCTCAGGGCGATATGTCCGCCAACCCCGACCTCTACGGCGCAAAGACCGACAACCCCCACTTCCTCCGACCGGTTTTCTACATCTCCCCCGACCTCGGCGAAGGGATTGTCCCGTTCCTCCACGAACTAGTCGGCAGGAACGACCGCTTCTTCCTCCCCAGCAATGAGGAAGTCGACTCCAACTACAACTACAACGAGAACACAGTCCTGGTCAACGCCATCAAGAGCGGCGAGCGCGGGGCCTACTGGGACATGCTGAGAAGAATGAAAGGGAACTGATATGCTACGACTTCTGAGACCAGCCATATTCACACTTCTGGCAGCGTTCTGCTGCATGTGCGCACACGCCGCGCCCGACCAGATTGTCCTAACCAAATACGGCGCGAAGGGGGACGGCAAGACCAACTGCACCGCCGCGCTGAAGAGGGCCCTGGCATCCGGCTGCAAGAGTATTCGTATACCCGCCGGGGTATATATGCTCGGCCCTGAAACACTAAATATGCCAGTGAATACGCTGGTATTCGGCGACGGGCCGGGAACGGTGCTCAGGCTGGCCAAAGGTACGGAGACTCTGCTGAATATGGGCACGGGGGCCAGGCTGGACTCTCTCGCCATCGACGGCAAGCTGGGCAAATCCGGCGGCGTCGGGGACGGGGTGGTGTCGCTTGGAGGCAGTGCGGGCTGCGTAGTGGACTCCGTATCCTTCAAAGACTGCGACAGGTCCTGCGTTCTCACAGACCACGCCACCGACCTCATCGTCCGCGACTGCGATTTCCGCAATGTGGGGCTGGCTGTGTCTCTTCAGTTCTCCAGCAGGGCAAAGATCACGGGCAACACAGTGGTGGACGCAAAGACGCACGGCATACAGTTCTGGGGCAACTGGAAGTTTGAGAGCAAACAATCCGAAGACCTAATCATAACGGGTAACTACATCAAGAATGGTGGCGGCGGGGCCATCTGGGGAACCGGCGCGACGCGCGTGGTAGCGGCCAACAACATAGTCGATGGCGCGGGCGATGTTGGGATCGACCTGGAGTGGTGCGACGACTCGGTGATCACCGGCAACACCATTCGCAACTGCGAAAACGGCGGAATCAGCCTCTTCTTCTCGTGCTCAAGAGTATCGATTACCGGCAATACAATACTCAACGACCGCGAGATCAAAGACCCGGAGGCCGACTGGTACGTGCGTTCCGGAATCTGGCTAACCTACCCCAACACTGAAACATTCAAGAACGATACCGGCCACCGGGACGTCACTATAGTTGGGAACACGATCCGCAGCCTGCCCGGAAGGCGCAGGGCAATGTGGATCGGCTCCGGGAGCAGCAACATCACGATATCCGCCAACACCCTCAGCGGCGCGGCGGCGTGGCAAGGCGGGGAGCACAAAGTCACCCCAATGGTGCTCAAAGAGATACCCGAAAACGTGGTGATTGGCGGTCAGTAGTTTGGAAGAACAAGGGAATCGACTCCATCACAAGGCTGCGGCCCTGGCTTGGTTCACGGTGCTGTACAACGTGGCCGAGGGGCTTGTGATGATAATCTTCGGCAACGCCGCCGGAAGTATAGCAATGGTCGGGTTCGGCCTGGACAGCTTTGTGGAATCGCTGTCGGGCGGGGTGATGTTGTGGAGGTTCCGCAAGCGCGGCGAAGAATCAGCCGAGCAGCGCGAGGCTGAGGAGAAGAAGGCCTCGAAGGCAGTCGGGATCACATTCATCGTCCTGGCCGCTTATGTGGTATTTGAATCGGCGAAGAAGCTGATTCTGCAGGAACCACCGGAGCCGAGCATGGTTGGAATAGTGGTGGCGGTGATCTCAATAGCGATCATGTACCCGCTGTATATGCTCAAGTGCGCCACGGGGAAAGGCCTGAAGAGCTGCAGCCTGATGGCGGATGCCAAGCAAACCCTCGCCTGTATGTGGCTATCCTTTGCGCTGCTCGCGGGCCTGCTTGTGAACCAATTCCTGGGCTGGTGGTGGGCGGATCCGGCAGTAGGCCTGTTCATCGCCTATTTCCTGGTCAAAGAGGGAATAGAGGCAGCCAAAGGCGAGTTCGACGAGGACTAACCAAACACCGTAGGGGCGGCTCTCCGTGGCCGCCCGCATCACGAAACGCCGGGCCGGCACTGAGACCGGCCCCTACGGCTGATAGCCGTTCGCAAACAGCCGAATTTTGGCAAGCGCCAACTCGTAACCTGCCTGTTTTGCTGCGCCGAATAATGCGGGGACATTGTACTTGAAGCCCTCGGTTTTCTGGGCGGTTATATACCCCCTGCCGTATGCCGCGACAAACTCGGTGCAGATGTTTATCTTCGCAATTCCCAGGCCGATAGTCTCGGATATGATGGCGTCGGGAGTTCCGCTGCCGCCGTGCAGGACCAATGGGATTAAGACTCTCTCCGCTATCTTCGCCAGCCGCTCGGTGTTGATCTTCGGCTCGAATTTGTAGAATCCGTGGGCGTTGCCGATTGCCACTGCGAGGGCATCTATGCCTGTCTCCCGCACATACTCCGCAGCCTGGTCGGGGTCTGTCTGAGCGGCTTCTTCCTCGGACACGGTCATCCCGGCCTCCGACCCCGCGAGCTTGCCGAGCTCCGACTCCACGGTCACCCCGCGCGGCCTGGCTATCTCAACCACTTTCTGGGTGACGCGGATATTGTCCTCATAGCTCTCGTGCGAGGCATCGATCATCACGGATGTGAAGCCGGCGTCGATTGCCGCCTGAGCCATCTCCAGAGTATCGCCATGGTCCAAATGCAGCGCTACCCTCACCCCGGCTTCCTCCGCCGCCATTTCAGCGAATGCGGTCAGGGCTTTGAACCCGGCGTAATCGATCTCAAAAGGCCCTGCCTGCAGGATCACCGGCATCCCGGCAGTCTTCGCAGCCTGAACCGCCGCCCAAGCAGAGTCCATAGACCAAAACTCAAACGCCGCCACGGCATAACCCGAGGCCCGCGCCTCAACCAAAAGCTCGTTCATTGTTACCAGCAAGACTTGCCTCCTATTATTGCGCCTGAGAGCGGTGTAGGTGTCGATTCGCGCCTAGCCATGCGGCAAGCACTGTAGGCACGGATATACCCCCAAATATCACGACGAAAATGATCGACGTCCCCGGAGCTTCAGGCTGCCCGAGGTTTTCTAGAATCGCGACTGCCAGCAATTCCACGCCTAGACCGACCACCGAACCAAGCACTGCCGCAGCTAACAACCCGTGTGTGGAGCGCCAGTAACCATAGAGGAAAGCAATAACAAATACCGGCAGCAAAGGCAGCATGGGCAGCAAGGCATTATCGGCACCCAGACCCGCAAAACGCAGCAGTGAGCCACCCAACAACCATGCCCACGGCGCAAGCAAGTACACCGCCGCAACTTCCGCAACAGCCCCGACCCTTACGCGCGGTTTTGGCGGGTTCGGGTCTTCATCCACCAGCGCTTCCTCACACTGCGGACACCAGGACTTCTCCGGCCTGTATTCAGCCTTGCACTTAGGACACCACGGCATGGTCTACTCCTTTGCGAGACGGCGTCGCGCGAGCACATAGCTCATCTTGCCGCCAAACCAGATCAGAAAGAGGACTGCGATGGAAATTGGCGCAGTCCAGAACGGGAAGGCAAAGGCCTTGTAGCCTTCATTGATCAATCGCAGCACCGCCAGAGACATGCATATACCAAACTGTGCAAGCCCTCCCACAATCGCCGCAAGAGCAAACGACAACACTGGCGATGCGGTCTTGCGGCTGAAGCCATAGAGGAATGCCGCGACGGCCAGGGCAACGGTCGGAACCAACAAAGCGACTATATCCCAAGAGTTCATCGTGTCGCGCGGTTCTGGGTGCGTTATTCTGAACAGCGCGGCAACCGAAAGGTACCAGATCCAAGGCGAGACAATATACAGCGATGTGAGAGACAGGAATGGTCGAAGCCTCACACGCGATTCCGGTGGATTCGGATTATCATCCACCAGCGCCTCTTCACACTGCGAGCACTGCGTGATTTCGGACCTGTATTCATACTTGCACTTCGGACACCACGGCATGGCTTGTGACCTCCTCCGGGCTTTCCGCTCCCGACCAACACCTATGGTCTTCCCCATTCCCCGACCCAATACCTTCACTGAAGCATCAGCCGAAGGAAGGTGAACCGGCTGCGCTGAAGTAGTAATTGGTGTAGTTTCTCCAATCACTGATAATCCTGGTGGTAATATGAAAGACGAGACCAGACTCGCGCTGCAGCGATATGACATACCTATCGGCCTTGGGTCGATCATAGTCTTCACAGCCATCTTCGCGGCTGTTCCGACGGCGCTCTCGACCGGCGCGTGGGCGATGCTGTACCTGCCGATCGTGTTCCTGGTGGGCTACTTCACCACCACGCGCGCAGGTATCGCCGCCGCGATCCTGGCGGCGGTCGGCTGGATGTATTTCCTGGTCCCGCCTTACCGAGCATTTCTGGTGGAAAGCTCGGGCGATGCCTTCACCATGGCAGCTATGCTGGTGTTCGGGATTCTGGTGGCCATATTTGCCGGCAGGCGCGTGCTTCCGGAGATTGCAGCTATCCCACAGGCACACCCGAAGCCTATCCGGGCGCTGGACACCGCGCTGCTCAACAAGTTCAGCGCGCAGTTGGTCTCCCAGAGCAATATCGAGGACGCCGCAAGGTCGATGCTCGAAAGCCTGAAGCAGGCCACGGGCGCTCAGAAGGTGACCATGTACCTGCCGGACGAGATCGGCAGGCTGCGGCCCGCATTCGCCTACCCCGATGAGGCCAGCAAGCGCGACCCCCTCACCACCGCCATAGCAAGGTGGGTGTCCAACGAGGGCCGGGCATTCCAGATAGAGCTTCGAGAGATCACCAGCGACGAGCAGCACGAGTGGCTGGGGATGCCGCCTCCGGGGCAGTTGGATGCCGAGTATATGGGCGACCAGATATTTGTGCCCGTCCAGACCGCCAGCTTCCGAGCCGGGGTGCTGCACTTGTCCGCACGTGAAGACGGCGAGCGCCACACAATCGAGAACGACGGCATGATGCTGGTAATATCCAACCTCCTGGCCGCATTCCTTGAGCGCAGAAGAGCGCTGAACCAAGCTAAGAAAGACACCGCTAAGCCGTCGGGAGCGGCGCCACAAGTCAGACCCGCACAGCCTGCCGACAAGCCCGGCGAGTATCTGGATTCCGAGGTCGGCTCAATCGACAGCCAACTGGAAAGGCTCAACGAGGGCATGGAGAACCTTTTGCGCAACACCAACCCTCCTACAGAGGAGGAGCCAAAACAGCAGTAGCATATCGGAGGCTACAAAATGGCAATAGTAGACCCAAGCAGTCTCGCGGAAACACTGGATTCGCTGGAAGAGGCCTTCTTTTTCGGGACCCCGCTCTCAAGCCATGACAAAGAACAGGCGGCACGATGGATCGCCTCCCGCCAGGGCCTGCCCGGTTCATACGCCAACATGTTCGCGCCCACTGATGCCGAACGCGGGCAGGGGTTCGCTATGTTCACTGGCGACAGGATATCCACCAACGCCGGCTCCACCCACATTATGGGCGAGGAAGCCTGCCGGGCGCTGATCCTGCTGGACAGCCCCGACCCCACAGTCAAGCAAGCCCTCGCCGACGCCACGGTAGGGATGACTTCCAGGCTCCTGACAAATGAGGGGGCGCGGCGGTATGGAAGCATCGGGCAGTACTGCTGCGGCGCGTGCTCCTGCGCCTACTGGCGACATCTGTCGGTTGGCGGGCTGTTCGAACAGGAGGAGCGGCTGATGGCGGGTTTGGATGAGTTGAGAGCACACCGTCAAGACACAGGCCGCTGGCGCAAGTTCCCCTTCTACTACGCCCTCCTGGCCCTAACAGAAATGCCTCTGCCGGAAGCCAGACTCGAAATAGAACACGCCGCCCTGGCCTGCGAACGGGTATTGAAGGCATCACCCAAGCCAGGCAAGTACGACCCGCGGCGAAGGGCTTTGGCGGAGAGAGCGCTGGGGATGCTCTAGGGCTGCTTGTAGGTGATGGGCTTGCCTGAGTATTGCGAGATGGTCTTGATGATGGCTCGGAGCCGTGTGCCGCTATCCATCTCGTGGCCCGTGGAAGCCGACCACAATGTGCCGTCATCGAACGACACTACATAGCGAGTCTGAGTATTCTTCGTGTAGGACTCGGTGACATCCTCTATCAACCTGACCTGTTGCCAAGAGTAGTGGTCCGCCCTGAAATGAAACGGTCGCGCCACTTCAATCCCGGCGGGCGTGACTTTCGCATAGCAGAAGAATGCCACTATCGCGCCCGCTGCACCGATAACGGCCATCACGGACACCACCCGCCTCGCCAGAGCAAGAGGCAAATCGCGCTTGACGTACTCTTCCCACTCCTTCCGATACGGCCCCGCGCGTCTGGCGGCGAATGGAAGCAGCAGTAGCGGAACACCACACGCCGCAGGCAAGATGAGAGCGACCGTGACGAGACCGCCGGAACTTGTCGAGAACCCGATAGCACTGGACCCACCAAAAACCAACTGGGCCAGCCGCCCCGGCACATCCAGCATACCCAGCACACACATTCCCAGGAACGCTGCCACCCCCGAAAACCCAATAATCGTATCGATGGACTGAATGCGCTTCCTTGTCTCGGGCTCCAGCGACAGCAGATACGCCTTGCCACTCTTCATCTTGAGGCCCGCATACGCGGCGGTCTTCACCACCGGCCCAACGTACGGTAGCGGCAGCGCAATTTGAGGGCAAGACGCTCTGATGTGGCGGATGCAGGCGAGGATGAGTTGGTCAGTTTCGCCATCCAGGTTCTGGCGAGTAAATGCCTTGATGCGAATCGTGCGTCGCTCCGTGCCAAACCTCAACGCCAACCCGTCCGCCTCATACCACGCCTGAGTCACCTCCCGCCAGGAAATGTAGCCTTTCCACAGCGCTGAATCCACTTCGATTCCGCCCATATCTGCCCGTGCATCGGTCGCCACACCAAGACTGCGCCGCACCATTGTCCCGAAGCCAGCAAACAGCGCCAGCATCACGAATCCATAGAGCGCCATTGAGGGCGCAGAGTGGCTCGAAGTTATGAACCCGTAGGCAATGAGGACGACGAACACTCCCAGCACCGCCGAGGTCATGGTGGGCTCCATCCTTGCCGATTTGGATGCGTGCCAATCGACCTCGTCCGGAACCTCCGCTGGCACAGGTTCCCACAGGCTGAGAGCGGCAGGCGGAAGCTCGATACCCCCGTGTTTTCCTAACCTTCGCAGATGCTGCCAGATGGATGCGATCACGATTGCGCTCCGCACTGGGCTTCCCGACATACCATGCGGGTGGATCCTCACGGTGCGTACGTCCGTCTGCAGGACGACTGCTTGGCTGCCGGTAAGTCCATCCGCCCGCTTCCGGTAAGCGTTCTTGACATCAGCCCACGGCACAAACACCCTGCGTATCGGTCCTCGCAGTTCTATCCCCCGCAGGTTAGTGCTGTGCCTGTCACATGCCAGCAACACTCTTAGCATAATCCAGATGGTCAGCGCGTCGATCACGCCAGCGCCGAGCAGCAGTCCCGGAGTCACGAACCGCCAGTAATGCACCAGCATCATAGTGATGGTAATGGGGAGCCATGCGTACATCAGAAGCACAACCAGGGCCACCGGGAAAGTCTGCCCGCTTACTTCCTCCACCCTCTCCAAACACTCCAGATCGGGCCTCTCTAGCTCAGTCATCTCATCATCCTTTTGAGCGTTCGCCCAATTGCTATAGTCAGTGTTCGACTTTGGGTATGCTTTTCCCTGCCGCTTGTGTCGGATGGGGCGGGCATTGTACACTTAAGGAGTCGAATTCACGTCATCGGGGAGCATAGATTGATCACATTTATCAAGAAGCATCCGGCTTGGGGGTTGGTTTGGAGCTTTGTTGTGTACTTCCTGCTGTGGCAGTTGGTGCCTCGGGCGGGGTTTCTTGCGGAGTGGGCAAGAATGCTGGGGCAGGGATCCGGTGGGGTAGCGGCGAAGGTGGCTGCGGCGTGCATTTTTGCCTTGCCGATTGTGGTGTTCATGTTCGTGCAGAACGTGATTGTGTTTGAGTTTTCACGGATGCGTTTGGCCTGGTGGAAGCTTCTGGTGTTCCTGGTGGTCTCGCTCGGTGCTGCATATCTGGGCGCTTGGGGGATTGTGTGGCAGTTGGGGATAATCGACAAGATGCACCGCCTGCCTACCACCAACGAGTTGTTTGCGCTGGTAGGGTTCTATTATGGGCCGTTCAAGATGTTCATCAGCTCCGCCATAATGCTGGCGGCGGCGAGCATCGGGGCGCTGGTGGCTGTGAGGGTGCGAGACAAGAACCTTCTGCTGCCGGTGGTGTTGTTTGCGGCGTTTATAGACGTGTGGACGGTGACGATGGGCCCTGTCGGGGCAGTCCTGCAAAACGCGCCCCACGTGGTTTCCGCGGTGAGCGCTGCGATACCCCAGGCAGGGACCCACGGTGGCAGGTTTGAACCTAACACCCTAATGGGCCCGGGGGATTTCCTGTTCATGGCGCTGGTGTTCTCGGTGGTGTTCGCGCTCGGTCTCAATGCCCGCCGCAACTTCTGGTTTGTGTTCGGGGCAATGACAATCGGGATGCTGGCGGTGATGTTCGACCTGGTCCCGTTCCTGCCCGCGCTCACGGTGCTGGCGGTGGCAGTGGTCGCGGCTAACTGGAGGGAATTCAAGCTATCAAAGCAGGAAAAGGTCTCTGTCGGGCTGTTGGCGGTGGTGCTGCTGATAGTGGCGATACTCCTGCGGATGGCATTCCCCCCGCTACCACCCCAACCGGCGAAAGACCAGCCAAAAGAGAAGCCGGCGGTGACCCAGCCGGGGGTGCCCAAGGCAAACCCCTAACCGCTGAATTCACGCGAATTCCCAGAATGTACTCTCCGAATTCGCGTGAATTCTGCCAACCAGGACTATTCGCACTTCCTCAGCGCGAGGTTTAGCATGTTCTCGGTGGCGGTGATTGCCGCGCGGAGCTGGTCGGAATCGACCCCTCTGGTTATCAGGCCGCCCTCCCAGGTTATCGTGGTCTCAACCAAAGCGTCCGTGCGGCCGCCGGGTGGGATTCGCACTTCGTAGTCCAGCAGCGCGGGGATCTTTACCTTTCGGTCATCAAGTATCTTCCTCAGCGCTCTCATAAAGGCATCGTAGCCGCCGTCTCCGGTCGCCTGCTCCTGATACTCGCAATTTTCATAGCAGACCTTCACCGCCGCAATCGGGCGCAGGTTTGTGGTTGTGGTTATCATGCAGTCGACTATCTTGATGATCTGCTCCTGCGGTGACTTCATCACGTCCGCGATGATGAACGGCAGGTCGTCGACCGTGATCGTCTTCTTCTGGTCACCAAGCTCGATCACCCTTTGCAGGACCATCGTCTTCTGCTCAGGGGTCAGATCCAGGCCCAGCTTCTGCAGGTTCATCTCGATGCTGGCCTTGCCGGAGTGCTTGCCGAGAGCGTAGGAACGAGTCCGCCGGAAGCGCTCGGGGGTAAGCTTGGTCATATACAGGTTGCCCTTTTTGTCGCCGTCGGCGTGGATACCGGCTGTCTGGGTAAACACTGCAGACCCGCTCACCGGCTTGCTCGGGGCGATTCTGCGGCCGCTGAATATCTCCACCATCTTGGATGCCGCGACCAATTCGCCTTCAACAACCCCACTGCTCTTGCACGCGATGTCCTTGATAACCACCGCAACCTCGTCCAAAGCAGCGTTTCCCGCACGCTCGCCGAGGCCGTTGATGGTGGTGTGGATACCCTTTGCCCCCGCCAGAGCCGCCGCCAGGGAGTTGGCCGTCGCGAGGCCGTAATCGTTGTGGGCGTGGAAGTCGAAGTGAACATCCGGATACTTCTGGGTACACTTCCCCAGATACTCCCTCACTTCGTCAGGCGATAGCCTGCCCAGAGTGTCAGGCAGCATTACTCGTTTGATGGGCATTTGCGCCAACTGATCCAGGAACCACCACGCGTAGCCGTCCGTTTCCAGCATCCCGCCGGACCAGTCCTCGGGGTACACGTTGCACTCTATCCCGTGGGCGTGGCAGTAGTCCATGGTGGCGGTAATATCGTGAATGTGCTGCTCGGGGGTCTTGCGAAGCTGCTCGGTGAGGTGGCGCAGAGAGCCTTTGGTGAGGAGGTTGATCACCTTACCGCCCGCCTCCCCGATCCAGTCCGCGCTCTTGTTCACATCGCAGAAACCAAGCATCTCCACCCGGCCCAGGCAGCCTTTCTTGGCGGCCCAGTCGGTGATGAGCATAACGGCGCGCTTCTCGCCCTCGGAAACCCGCGCGCTGGCGACCTCGATGCGGTCCACTTTCACCCGCTCGATCAGGGTACGGGCGATGGTGAGTTTCTCCTCCGGAAGTATTGATACTCCCTGGGTCTGCTCGCCGTCTCGCAGGGTGGTGTCCATGATCTCGATGGACCTGGTCTTGGTTTTCGATGTCGCTCTAGCCACGCTCATTTGCTCCTCCATTGGCGCACTGGGCTTAACCCCACACGTAATAGTAACCGTTCTTTTCTCTGATCTCCAGCATGACCGCGAACAGCTCGGACATGTTCGCTTCCGTCAGCGCCTGCTTCTTCGGCGCGTCGAGGTGGATGCGTCCGTTCCTGATCATTATAACACGAGTTATCTCCGGGATGATGTCCGGAAGGTGGTGCGTGACCATTATCACGCTCTTCCCCGATTGCGCGATCTTGCGCAGCACCTCGCGGAACTTGCGCGCTGCGTGCAGGTCGAGGCTGTTGGTGGGTTCGTCGAGGATCAACGCGGCGGGGTCGTGCGCCAGGGCTCTGCCTATGAGCACCCGCCTGGCCTCGCCGCCGGACATCTCCGTCATTCGCTTCCCGGCGAGATGGCCGATCTCCAGGAACTCCAGTATTTCGCCGCACTTCTCGCGCATCTCGGATGTCACCTGGGTACCCGGCCAGACGCCTATGCTGCCGAAGTAGCCTGAGAGTATTACCTCGTTCGCCGTGAGGTACTTCGCGCAGACCTGCTGGAGGTCCGGCGATACTATCCCCAGCATCTTACGCAGGCTGAACACATCCCACACGCTCTCCCCGAATATCCGCACGGACGACACTTCTCCGTTAGCCAACGGGTAACAGTCCCGTGTGACCAGCTTGATAAGCGACGACTTCCCAGACCCGTTCGGGCCAAGGATCGCCACGTTCTCACCCGCGCCAATGCTCAGGCTGACTCGGTCCAGCGCGAGCTTGCCGGTGAGCAACAGGCTGACGTTATTGAATTCAAGCAGAGGAGGATGGTTCACAGCAGCGCCCTACACGGGCCGCAAGTTGACGTAAGTCTGCCCGTCCCATATAGTATAACAGACACACCGAAGCTGACCAAAGCGCAGCAGTTCTAGTCACGATGAGTACCCTATATCCAAGGTGGTCACTTCCCCTCACCCCAACCCTCTCCCCGGAGGCCGGGGAGAGGGGGTTTCTCACGAAGACTCAACAATTACGCCGGGGGTTCGGCCGATGGTTTCGACTCCGCTCAACCAACGGCCGTCGCTGGTTGAGCGGAGTCGAAACCAGAGCGGAGTCGAAACCAGCACTAAGATTCAAACCAGCACAGGAATAGTGGAATCAAATGGACGAACGGGCATTTGTTGAACAGCGGAAAGATAGCTGGGAACAGCTTGGGGGGATTCTTGATCGGGTCAAGCTCCGTGGGATTCGCCTGCTGGAGCCTGATGAGATCGAGAGCCTGGGGCCGCTGTACCGGCAGGTTGTCTCCGACCTAGCGTACGCCCGCACCCAGAATGCCGGGCCTGACCTTATCGACCACCTCAACGACCTCGCGGGCAGGGCGCACGGCACACTGTATGCCCAGAAGCCGGGGCAGTTCCGCAGCATAGTGACATTCATGCTGCGCGGTTTCCCGGAACTCGTGCGGGCACAGAAGCGCTACGTCATCGCTGCGGCGCTGGTATTCTTCATAGGCAGCGCGGTGGCCGTATACATCGCGGCATCCAATCCCGACCAGGCAGGTTCGTTCGTGCCGGGACGGCTATCTTCCGGACCTCGTGGCGAGGATGGCGCGCCGGACCCTGGGATGATGTCCAGCTTTATCATGACCAACAACATCCGGGTCGGCATCCTGGCATTCGCTTCGGGGATCTCGGCAGGGGTGCTGCCGACCTATCTCCTCTTCAGGAATGGGGCGATGTTGGGTGATGTGGCTATGACCGTGACGCCCGCGGTTGGCCCCGTGAGATTCTGGTCGCTGATCCTGCCACACGGCTTCATCGAGCTCACGGCCATATTCATCTGCGGGGCTGCGGGGTACCTGGTGGCGGTGGCGGTGATAGCCCCCGGCAATATGCGCCGGAGAGTAGCCATCAGAAAGGCATCGAGAGCATCGCTGCTGCTCTTCGCCGGCACTGTACCTATGTTCATAATTGCGGGGATCATCGAGGGCTTCGTGACGCCGTCAGTGGTGCCTGCGTGGTCGAAGCTGGCGTTCTCGGGGTTGACGCTGATCCTGCTGGTGGTCTACTTTGGCTGGGTGGGAACGAGCAGTTCAGGCGCTGGGCAACCGAGGGACGAACCTTACCAACATTAAGAGTTTGTCCAGCACATTGGGTTATGTCTGGGTAACTGACACAATGCCTGTTGTTGTGGTCGGTAAGAAACCGTGCAACCGAAACGTGCTCGTTTTGTGCTGTTTCTTGCTGGAATTGGCTGCAATTTGCTGGCATTTGCAGGAATGTGCAGCAATTTGCTGGAATTGAAAGGGCCATTGTTACCTTAAGGGGCGTGGAGGGGATTGTCAGTGGGGGCGGTTGAAACGCGGATTACGCGGCCCTTCGACAAGCTCAGGATCGCACGGATGACGCGGAATGGGCATGGCGTGAACTTGGCATCGGTTCGTTGCTTCGGTTGGCTCCAGCCAAATGCCCGACTCGTAGAGGCGGCAGGTTCCGCTGTAACACTTTGGAGGGATGCTTCCTATGATAGCGAAAGTGCGTGGCCTTCGGCCCGGCACAGGCTGCAGGCAAACGAAGGAACGAAGTTCTTTAGTGCCTTGTTGTGGGGATCAATAACTGGAGCGTGGAAATGGCTCTAAAACGAATTCAAAAATGGCATGTTGTCATCTTCCTGATTGCCATGTTGCTGATAGTCGGCAGTGGTTATGACCTGTTACAACCAAAGGCGTCACTGATCTGCAGGCCTGACTATGTCCAACTGATCCGGAAAGACGGAACGATAGTAAGGACACACAGGGGGCAGCAGAAGGAATTGGTCAGGCTGCCAAGCACGGCAGCAAGAGCCAGCCTGCTTGACTTCTCGTATCCGAATCGTCTGGTGTTCAGCTTCCATGATTCCGATAGTGGGCCTTACAGGCTGTTCTACTACGATGGAAACCGATCCCACGAACTCACAAGGGTTCATGGCGTACCATACGGCGATGGAGTCAAGGCGAGAATTGACAGAGACAAAGTGATGATCGCCACTTGCCTAGGAACTCATCTCGCGATCTATGAGATCGACCCGACTAGCGGTAGTATGCGCAGGCTGGTCATGGAGAACCTGCAGGACAATTATCAATTAGCCCATTTCGACCTGCTGGGCGGCAAAGGCTTCTTTGTGTCGCTGTGGACGGATGATTCCTTCAAGGGCACATCTGAAAAGACTCTACTCAAGGCCTTTTCTACTGGAGGAAGGAGCCTATTCTCGTCAAGTTCTGCGTCGGATATTGGTGCTACAGCAGTCATGAGTTCTGATATGCGTTTTGTCGTTTCAACTGCTATGTCCGACACCGCTACTGTTTCGGCTATAGGTGATTCAACCACCAGAACGGTGTCAACGTGGCGCCACAAAAGCGTCAGCGACTTACCATATTGGACAATACGGCACAGTGGGGACCTCGGACTACTGTCGGACAGGTACCTTATCCAAACACACTACATAAAAAAGGATTTTACTCACTATACCTACGTGGTAGTAGATGTGGAAAACCCGAGTGACTATGGGCGGTTTACTCTTCCCAGCGGGCCGACAATCATATATCACATGTCTGTTGATCGTCTCTAGGAGGAACTGACCATTCTGTTTATAGCGTAGTGGTCCGTTCGAATCCGGAAAACCTTCCTTGCTTCGGTTGCCTGCAGCCGGAGCCCGACTCGCAGAGTCGGGACACGATGTAGTTCAAGGTGAGCAGATGGCACAACCACTATCCTGACAGGCATGCGTTCTTCTGCACACTGACGGTGGCTGACTGGCAGCTGCCGTCAGATTGTCTTGTGCTGGGAGACGAATGCCTATGAGTGCGATGGTTTTGGGGGAGATTGTGCCATGATAAGGTCATGCGGGACCTGCGGCCCCGGCTTCGGCTGGAGCCAACCGAAGCAACGGAAACTTGGCAGCGGTTGCAGGTTGCAGGGATGGGACTAATGGGACTTATGGGACATATGGGACGGGAGGGTCGGCAGTCAACAGTCAACAGTCGGGAGCATTGAAGGAACCGACATTATAGGACTGGGGATGCAGCCTGGTTTGCGCTGCACAATACCACTGTGCGTAACTGTCCCATAGCGCCCTCACCCGTCGGCTGCAAGTTCACATCCCCCCGCCTTTCGCGACCCGCTTCGCCAGGGTTGCTTTCGGCCAATGCCTCCTGCGAGGAGGGGGAGTTTTTACAATCGAGCCGCAGACTTGATCTTCAGGTATTCGTTGACCACCTCAGGCGTCAGATCCCCCGGACCCACATCCAGCGGAATCGCCCCAACTGCAGTCAGAGCCGCAGCCGCGCGTCTTCTTGCATCCAGCACTTCCCTCGCGGCCGCTTCATCATACGCCTGAGCCGCAACATCCGGCTTCCGCGAAGCAGTCTCCCTGACCTGCGGGTCCACTATCGACACGCACAGGCACAAGTGCTTGCGAGCCATGCCCGCCAGCGCCGATATCAATGGCCTGCTCGAATCCGGGTCTGTGAGGTCTGTGAAAACCACCAGCAGGCTCCGCCGCGTCCACCGGCTCGACAGATAGGTCATCGCGCGCTGGTAGTTGGAGTCTCCCGAGGCATCCTGCAGGTTGTAGCTCATCCGAAGCAGGCCCAGAGTCTGGTCCTTGCCCGACTTGGGCGCGGCGTAGACCGAAATATCCTCACCAAAAGCCAGCATCCCGACTCTGTCACCCTTGACTGCCGCCACGTGCGCAAGCATCATAGCCGCGTTCACGGAATGGTCCAGCCGGGTAAGCGTCCCCACTACCGGCCCCATAATGCGGCCGCAATCCAGCACTATGATCACATTCTGCGCCCGCTCCTGCTCATACTGGCGGGTCATCAGCTTATTGCGGCGCGCGGTGGCTTTCCAGTCGACTGCCCGTAACTCATCGTCCGGCAGGTACTCTCGAAGCGACTCGAACTCAGTCCCCCTGCCCCGGAGCTTGATTATACGCGGACCCGGTTGGGCCAGGGAAGCCCGCGCCCGAAGCTCGTAGCCTCGGATATCCAGCAGGTTCGGGTACACCTTGACCGGCTTGCCTGCGGGAATCCTCACCTGCCGAACCCCGAACCCGGCCGCACCCTTGAGCCGGAGATAGATGTCGCCGAACTGATAATCGCCGCGGCGGTAGGGGGTGACATGGTAGCCCAACGTGGCATCCTCACCGGACTCGATGCTGAACGGGAACTGGTTACCGTCCGCGTTCACGCCGACCGGATACTCATCGCGGATGGTCCCGGAAACAGAGCCTTTGGCGGGGTTGAACAGCTCCAGCGCCACCGGGTTGTCGGCGCCAACCGAAAGCTTGTCGTCGCAGGTGCGGGTGACTTCCGGGGCAGGCGAGGCGTAGAGCGACACGGCGTCGCGTCCAAGCAGCGCCAGCGCGGCGAGCATAACCACTATGCCCACCGGCAGCAGAACCCCGGCAAGGCCGGACACGCCGACAAGAATTGCGCCGGCCGCAAAGACTGCAATGAACCTGTCTGTTGGTATCATAACACTATTGTGTTCGCCAGGAGACTCCGTGATTCCTGCGCGCCGGATTCTGGTATAATGTCTGCGTCTACGTTGTATGCTTCGGCACGCTTTTTGCGCCGAAGCATGCCTTGCACTGGCGTCGGGGCGAAAAGCCTCCCGACGCATACTAGCTGACAGCCCGGGAGTTCTCTCCTATGCACTCGCCGTTTGCAGACGGGTTCACCGCAATGGCCGCGATAATGGTGTTGTGCGCAATAGCAGGGGTAGTCGCCTCGCTGCTGCGCCAGCCGCTGATTATCGCTTTCATAGGCGTGGGCATCCTCGTGGGTCCATCCGGCCTGCATCTGGTGAAACACCCCGAGCAGATCCAGGTCCTGGCGGAGATGGGGCTTGCCCTGTTGTTGTTCGTGGTGGGCCTGCGCCTCGACCTCCGCCTGATCAAGAGCATGGGGCGGGTCGCACTCACAACTGCTCTGGGTCAGGGTCTGCTTACTGCCGCGGGCGGCTACGCCATAGCAGTCGGCCTGGGAATGGCCCCGATCACCGCGCTTTACGTCGCAGTCGCCCTCACATTCTCCAGCACCATCATCATAGTCAAGCTCCTTTCGGACAAGCGCGAGACTGAGTCCTTGCATGGCCGGATCGCCCTTGGTTACCTGATTGTCCAGGACCTCGTGGTCGTGTTGGTGATGATCGCCCTCTCAGCCATCACAGGCGGAAGCGCCGAGCACGCGCTGATGGTAACTCTGCTTGTGATCGTCAAGGGATTGGCCCTGCTGGCGGCGACCGCCGTAATCAGCCTTGTTGTCTTCCCGCGGATCCTGCACATACTTGCCAAGTCCCCTGAAATGCTGATGGTGTTCGCCATCACCTGGGCGCTGGCAATGGCTACGGTGGCAGACGCGATGGGCTTCAGCAAGGAGGTCGGCGCGTTCCTGGCGGGAGTCGCGCTTGCTTCCACACAGTACCGCGAGATCATCGGCGCAAAGCTGGTCGGTGTCCGCGACTTCACCCTGCTGTTCTTCTTTATCCAGCTTGGCAGCCAACTCAATGTCGGCGACCTGGGCGCGCAGGTGTATGCGGCGATTCCGCTGTCGATCTTCGTTTTGCTGGTCAAGCCGGTGGTTCTGATGGTAATTCTGGGGGCGATGGGCTACAGAAAACGCACCAGCTTCCTGACTGGTCTCACCAGCGCTCAGATCAGCGAATTCTCCCTGATACTAATGGCCATGGGCGCGAAGCTGGGACACGTAGACTCCGGCGCCGTGGGATTGGTCACACTGATCGGGCTTGTCACTTTCGCGCTGTCCAGCTACATGATCATCTTCGCCAACACAATCTACCGGAAGCTGTCGCCATATCTCGGCTTCTTGCAGTTGAGGACTGCGAACAAGGACCAGGAGGCGGATGCCAGCGCGGCGGAGGCAAGCCAACCGGAGATTATCATCTTCGGCCTGGGGCGCTACGGCCGCACTATCGCGCTGGAGTTTCTGTCAAGGGACCGCCGCGTTCTGGGCGTGGACTTTGACCCCCAGGTCATACGGAATTGGAAGAACGATCGCCTGCCCGCTGTGTTCGGTGACCCTGAAGATGCCGACTTCCTGCTGTCGCTGCCTCTGGACACAACCAAGTGGGTGATAAGCGCTATCAGGGATGTGAACACCAACCGCGCCCTGAAAAGGTCGCTGGACTACGTAGGTTACAAAGGGTTTACCGCGTTTGCGGCTTCGGAGACGGATGAGGTCGAGAGACTTACCAGAGCGGGCGCGGACATTGTGATGCTGCCGTTGGAAGATGCGGCGATAGAAGCCGTCGACGTTATTACCACCAGGGAAGCGGAGGTTGCCAGAAAGAACATGGACAAACACATCGATGCAATGTCGGGGCATTTCATAATCTGTGGGTTCGGGCGAATGGGCCAGGAAATAGTAAAGGACCTTCAGATGCAGAGCGTGCCGTTGGTGGTCGTGGAGACCAACCCCGAGCAACTGCCCAGGCTCATTGAAGGCAAGACCCCTCATGTGGTCGGCACGGCCAGCGAGGATTCAACGCTCCACAAAGCCGGAATCGTGAGAGCCAAAGGCCTGATCAGTGTTCTTCCGACAGACGAGGACAACGTCTTCGTGGTGCTTACTGCAAGAGTGCTCAACCCCAACCTGTACATCGTGGCGAGGTCAATCCAGGAAGCCAACGAGGACAAGCTGCGACGCGCCGGGGCGGACCGGGTAATGTCCCCGTATATCCTCGGCGGCAGGCGAATGGCTCTGGCGGTAACCAAGCCGGAGGTAATGGATTTCCTGGACCTGGTGCTGCATTCGGAGCAGTTCGACACCAACATCGGCCACGCTATCCTGCCTGCGCTAAGCCCGCTGATAGGGACTTCAATAGCACAACTGGGCCTGTGGCAGAACTGCGGGGTCACGGTTCTGGCAGTCACGCGCGAAGGCAAGCTCTTCGCCAACCCCTGCCCCGGCTTCGAGTTGCAATCTGAGGATGAGTTGATATTCATGGGTGGCCAGGCAGAACTGGACGCTGCCAGAGAATACCTGACCCACGGCGTGCCGCTGGTGGGGAAGTAAATGGGTCTGTAGCCGCTGGCGCTTACTGCGGCTGGATATGTGCCGCGCCCAGCGGACGCGGCTACAATTCCAACAAAACCTATTTCATATCAGTATACTTCTGCGGCACGTCGGTGAAGCCCCAGGCTTTCAACTGGCGCGACCAACTGCCCAGACTGGCCTTATCTACCCGCCTGAGCTCCATCCGGTTCATCACTGGGACTTCCTTGCCGAGGGCGATTTTGTCCACGATTATCTTCACCGACTCATACCCCCAGAGGTATGTTGGCTGAGCAAGCAGCACCGGCGCAATTCCCTTTTCCACGTATGGAAGCTCCGCCGGAAGAGCGTCTACCGAGACCACTTTCACCTTGGCGGGGTTGAGGTCTGTGAGGAGGGTCTTCGTGAACAGCGGCCAGCCGCCGATCATTGCCCAACCGGTGACTTCCGGGTAGGCGTTCTGCACCCGCACCACTTCAGCCGCGGCGTCCTGTGGGGTCTCGATGTGGTAGAACGTGTCGACGATCTTGATGCCGGGGTACTTTTTGGCCTCGAGCTTTACACCCTCAACGCGCTTTTGCAGGTTAGGGGCGTTCTGGTTGCCCGCGAGAATGGCGATTTGGCCCTTGCCGTTCAGTTGCTTGGCAAGCTCCGACATCACGGCCTCGCCGGTCTTAATGTCGTCCACGCCATAGAATGCGAACCGGTCCGAAGCCGGGGCGTCGCTGTCGAAAGTCATAACCGGCACCCCGCGCTTGGCCGCGTCATTGATAGCGCCGGTGACTTTGGCGGCATCCGAGCAGGAGATCAGGACTGCGTCCGCGCCCTCATTCACCGACTGCGCTATGCGCTCGGCCTGGACCTGGCCATCCTCGGTGGGCGGAGTGCGCCAGTCGATGGTAATGGCGATTCCCAGCTTCGCGGAAAGCTCCTTGGCGGCGGCTTCCGCGCCCGTGCGGCTGGAGAGGAACACCGGATTGGTGGAGCTCTTGGCGATCATTGCGATCTTGATTGCCTTGACGGCAGGCTTCGCCGAGCCGGTGGCGGAACCCTGTTCCCTGGCGGGCTGCTTGGCGCATCCTGCCAGGCAGCATACGAAGACCAATACCATCACTAACGCGATCAATCTGAGTGAACTCAACTTACGTTACCTCCTTCAGGTGAGTAGAGAATCGTTACGTACTTGTGCCGGCTTCTGACCCGGCCTGCCTTGCCAGCCTCCGTTCTTGAAGCTGGGAGTTGACCCGATCCAGCACCACAGCCACGATAATCGCGCAGCCGATGATGATCCATTCGTAGTTCTGGTCGAAGTGCAGGGTGCGGATGGATTGGCGGATCAGGATTATCAGCATCGCGCCCAGCATTGCGCTGAATGCGCTGCCTTTGCCCCCGACCAGGCTCGCGCCTCCGACCACCGCCGCTGCGATCACGTAAAGCTCGTATCCCGTGGCGTCCGCGCAGGAGGCTGAGCCGTAGTAGCTGCTGCCGACGAACGCCGCAATTCCGGCTGTGAGACCGGATATAGCATATACCCCCGTGAGTATACGTTTGAGGTTCAGACCGCAATACCGCGCTGCCTCGGAGTTGCCGCCGACCGCGTATATGTTGCGCCCCATCACCGTTCGGACCAGGTATAGCTCACCGATTATGGTGATCACCAACATAATCAGCATCGGGACGGGGTAGATGGATGGCGACAGACCAAGAGACGCCTTGGTCACCGATGTCAGATTATTAGGCACCAGAATGCTCTGGGCCTTGCTGGCGACGAACGCAATCCCCCGGAACACCCACATTGTGCCGAGCGTGATTATGAACGGGTGGACACGCAGCCCCACCACCATCACCCCGTTCAGCAGCCCACACAACAGCCCGATCCCAAGACTCAAGGCAAGCGCCACAAGCACGGTCGGCCCGGTACCCATCGGCCCCATCGCCTGCAGAGCCATCGCGGTCAGCACCCCAGCCAGCGCATAGGTCGAGCCGACTGAGAGGTCGATCCCGCCGGAGATTATGACCATAGTGATGCCGATTGCCATAATGGCGAAGTAGCAGGCGTCGGTGACGGTTTGCATGAGGGTGTTGGGGTTGAGGAAGTTGTTGACCAGCCCGCCGGTGACGCGGTCCGTATGAGACCCCGCGAAAACAGTCAGCAGCACCCCGATAACCAGGATAATAGGTATCAGCCCGGACTGCTGTTTCCGCAGCAGCCCAAAGAGAATGCGTTTCACAAGGCACCATCTCAGAAGATAATTCCGAGGCTAGGATACCGCCTGGGAGGTGGGGGTGTCAAGCTGTGGATGGAGTGAGTCAGTTCTGCGGGACCACTGCGCCGCTAGTGCTGAGTAGGTCCGCAGACCGTATCGAAGCACGGCCAAATGAGCACCCGTCTATACGCCGTTGGCCGAAAGCATCGTAAGCGGAGCGCCCTGCGAAAGGCTGGGCTACTCTCCGTCATTTCTGTTTCTGCTTCTTCAGCTCAATCTGCCTCTGCAGGTCCGAACGCTGCCACCCATTCGCGCAACTCTCAAGCACGCTCAGCGCTTCATCATATCTCGCATCCCAGAGTAGACTCCGCGCCAGATCGCCTCGGGCCCTTTCCGAGTAGTGGGGAACCTTTGGATGGTCGGCGATGTACTTGCGTATGGCGCGATAGTAACCCTCCTTGTCTTTCCTCAGATACAGATATCGAGCTTCGACGTATCCAGCCAGTTCCGAGTACGGGCCAGTAGCAGAGGCCTTAGCCATTTCGGACACGCGGGCCATGATTGCGTCATACTTAGGGTTGCTTTCATGGGCCCAGAACAGCGCCCAGAAGGCATCTCCTTCTGCCGCCGCCGCCTCAGACGCCGCTGTTATCGTGAACTCTAGTGGTCCGATCACTGCCTTTCCCCGCCAAGTATTCTTCACCTCCCTTGGCGTGTAGTACGTGACCAGCAGCTCATATTGGCCCACGGGTAGTCTGCCTGAGTATGTGATGTTGATCTCGAATTCATATCGCTTCTCCTCACCTGAGAGGAAATCCCAGCCGTAGTCCGGCGGTGGAGGAGGATAGGAACCGGACATCATCGACGGCATTGGATCCGTGCCACTTATCTGAGTCACCGCCATGAACATTGTCCAGTCCCGGTAAGGTTCAGCGAGTCTCACAACCCTGTCAGACAGGTTCTTGAGGGCTACCGTGAAGACAATTGGTTCGCGAAACCCATAAGTCGCTTTCGCAAGCGAGACTGTCATCCGAACCTGGTCTTTCTCCACGGTAACGGTCGGGGCTGGGGGAGCCTTGGGTCTGATGGGTATGGCGCGGATGTCTGCTTGCGCACAGCAAGCCGTAAGAAGGATCAGACATACGAGGATCACTCTGGGCATTGAGATACCTCTTTCAATTTGGCGCAGGCTGCATAGTTCTCATCTGCATCCACCAATTAGACGTAAGGAATGGGGAAAATGTGGCATCTAAAGAAAGAAAAAGCCCGGCAAGGGATTTGCCGGGCGATCTGATTAGCTTACTTGAAAATCCCTACGCCTGAGGCGGGGCCTGGGGCGGTGCGGGGATGTCTTTCTTCTTGGCTTCGGCCATCCTCTCTGGTATCTTTCTCAGCAGTTCCTGGAGGTCCACGCCGGTGAGGGCCTGGATTACCGGGGGTAGCTGGGCGATTATGTTGGTCACATCCTGGGTGATTTTGCTCGCCCCGGCGCTGCCGTCGGCCCCTCCGCCTATGACCACTATCTTCTCCATCTTGCTCAGAGGCTGGGAAACTGCACTCGCCAGAGCGGGCAGGTTCTCGACCACTATCTGCAGAATAGCAGCCTCGTTATACTTCTCCCACGCCTCGGCCTTCTTGGCCATGGCGGTGGCTTCGGCCATACCCTGGGCCTGGGTAACATCCGCGGCAGCAAGGCCCTTGGCCTTCAGAGCATCGGCTTCCGCTTGCCCGACCAGCCTTGTGGCTTCAGCCTGACCTCCGGCGGTGGTCTGAAGCCTGAACTGCTCCGCCTCGGCCAACTGCTGCACCTTCGCGCGCTCGGCTTCCGCGGGCTTCTGGACTGTGGCGGAGAGTTCCTTTTCCCTGCGCAGGATTTCCTGCTCCTGAAGCTCGATCTGCTTCTGCTTCTCGACGATGTCTACCTGCACTTGCTCGGACCGCACCAACTGCTCGGTCTTGAACTTCTGCAGGTCGTAAGACAGGTCAGACTCCGCTTCCTGCTTCTTCACAGCCGCGTTGTAGTCGGCAACATTCATCTTGTAGTCGCGCGCCGACTCCGCTATCTTGGTATCGGCTTCCATCTTGGCTGTCTGCGCAAGCTGGTTGGCCTGGGCGGACTTGATGGTGGAGTCCCGGCTGGCCTCGGCCTCCGCGATGGTCGCATCCCTCTTCACAATCGCAATCTTCGGCCTGCCCCACGCTTCCAGGTATCCCTGGGTGTCCCTGATGTCTTTGATGACAAAGGACACCACCTGCAGGCCCATATTGGCCAGGTCGCCCGCCGAAACTTCCTGCACCCTCTGGGCAAAGGAATCGCGGTTGGTGACAATCTCTTCCACATTCATCGTACCGATGATGGCTCTGAGGTGGCCTTCCAGGGTCTGGTGGGCGATCTCGGCTATCTGGAGCTGGGTTTTGTCCAGGAACTGCTCCGCAGCGGTGCAGATGGAGGTATCGTCGCCCTTGACCTTGATCTGCGCTACACCCTCAGCCAACAGCGGCACGCCCTGGACTGTGTAGACGGCGGGAGTGGTAATGTCGAGTGTCATCAGCTCAAGTGAAAGCACCGAGGATGTTTCCAGCACGGGAAGCACAACGGTGCCGCCGCCCTTTACTATGCGGAATCCCCTGGTTCCCCTTTCCCCAGTGGTCGCGTCTCTGAAGTTGTGCTTCTTGCCATAGACAACCAGCACGTGGTTAGGCCCCACCTTACGGTATCGGCTGGCCGCCCACGAGACCACTATGATCAGGAATATCGCGGCAACGGTAATAAGAATCGGCAGTGTTGTTTCACCCAACATGGGAACGTCCTCCATTGGTCCTAGTCGTTATTCGAAGGGAATCACTATGGTGTAGTTATCCCGGGAACCCACTATTATCACTTTGCGCCCGTGCTCGATAGCCTCACCCTTTTCGGATACTGCCGGCGAGGTATACCTGGTGCCTTTGATGACGTAGGCGATCTCGCCTACTTTGCCTTCGGGGATCGCCGTTATGACCTCGGCCTCGTGGCCTTCGGTCTCTTCCGAGGTAGCCTCACTGCTGGCCTGGCTGTTCACGAAGTACTTCACATACATCAGAAACTCGGCGGCGGCCATTACGATGGCGGTGGGCAGGGCAAATGCAAGGCTGGGGAGAGGTTTGAGGCCGAACCCCCAGACGCCGACCAGTCCGGCGATGCCAAAGAACCCGAGGAACGTCGCCATTGTGATGGTGTTCATCACTGAGGCAGTCGGCATGTCGTGACCCGCGTTTATGCCGACATCGTGTCCGCCGGAGATGTCGTGGGATTCTACACCTGCCTGGCCGGTCTCGGCGTGGCCTAGCTCGTGACCAGCCTCAGCCCCACCGTGGCCGATCTCAACACCGTGGTCGCCGACGGACACATGCCCGCCGAACTCACCCGCGATGGCTCCGACCAGCGCCACAACAAACCCAATGACCATACAAGTGAAATAAAAGAGCGCTAGAGCAGTCCACATTTGCCCGCCTCACAATCCTAAAGACAAAGCACAGTTACGACTTACCGCAGCACGATTTCAGATAGAGCGTGCACAGTATACCACCAGCCAATACGGTAGTCAATGGGAATTTGCGGAATTCTGGTGGAGAGGAAACAACAGGACAAGTAGGACACATAAGACAGATACGACACGCGGTCACGTCCTATCTGTCCTATATGTCGTATCCGTCCTATCCGCTTCGCCCGACATCGACAATCTGGCACATAAGTGTGGTATACTATAGCGAACATTAGTTCGCAAGCGGAGGCGACTATGGATAGACCGCTCACCGACCGGCAGAAGCAGGTGCTGGATTTCATCGTGTCTCACAACCGCTCCAGGGGCTACCCGCCGACTGTGCGAGAGATCGGCGAGGCGCTTGGGTTGAGTTCCAGCGCGACTGTGCACGTGCATCTGCGTAACCTCGAGCGACTGGGCTGCCTGGTGAGAGGCAGTGACCTCAACCGCGCCATCACAGTCTCTCCCGAGGCCCTCTCCGATCGGCCTGCGCCTCCTGTCAGGATGCTGCCGGTGATAGGCAGGGTTGCAGCGGGACAGCCCATTTTGGCCGTGGAAGACTACGAGGAAAGCTACCCCGTGCCGGGGGACTTCATGTCCGGGGCAGAGGGTTTCTTGCTTCGAGTGCGCGGTGATAGTATGATAGAGGACGGAATCCTCGACGGCGACATGGTGATGGTCCGCAGGCAGAGCGATGCCGAGAACGGGGACACCGTGGTAGCCATGGTTGGCGATGAGGCGACAGTCAAGCGGCTGTACAGAGAAGACGACCGCATAAAACTCCAGCCCGCCAACCCCGAGATGAGACCGACATATCACAAGAGTGTGGAGATAGTAGGGAAGGTCGTTGGGCTGATACGGAAGATGATGTAGCGGGCATGTGACTCCCTCGCCCACCGCAGTGGGAGAGGGCTGGGGTGAGGGAACTCCTGGCGTAGGAGTGTGCAAAGTCCATAGGCGAAGAGAACCGCCCCCTAACCCCCTCCCGGCGAGGAGCAGGGCAATCGCTTTAGAAACTTTGGAGCGCTTTTCTGGGCAAATTCGCAACTTTGGGTGGTCCGACGACGGTTCTAGGGGAACCGGTTCTCGGCACTCCACGCCTGGTTCGCATGTCCAGCACTGTCTCTCCAAGTGCAAATCGGGTGCTATAGGTAGTATCGAATCTCTAAAGCGATTGCCCTGGGCGAGGAGGGGGAATGTGCTGCTCCCTCTCGCAGACCAACACCCATAACCCAACACCTAACGCCTAACACCCATTTGAAGGAGAATATCGTGGCAATAGTTACCAGTTCCATAGAGATCAAGGGCGCGCTCGAGGATGTTTACTCGCTCGCCAAGCAGATCGAGGCGTTTCCGGAGTTTATGCCTGATGTGAAGAGCGTGAAGATTCTCGAGAAGAGCGAGGACGGCTGCCGCACTGTGAGCGAGTGGGTGGGGATAGTCAAGGAGTTCAAGACCACTCTCAAGTGGGTGGAGGAGGACATCTGGAACGACACAGACCACACCTGCACATTCTCCCTGGTAAAGGGAGACTATGGCAAGTACTCCGGCGAGTGGAAGTTTACGGATATCGGCGGCGCCACCAGGTGGGACAGCGTCATCGACTTCGAGTACGACATCCCCCTCATAGGCCCGCTCATCAAGGGCATAATAGTAAACAAGATGCGGGAGAACGTGGAAAACATGCTCGCCGCCCTGAAGCGCAAGATCGAAGGCGAGGGCTGATAGAGTAAAATGTCCGATGCCTTCTTCGATGCCTTATCCAAGGTTACGCTGACCGTCAACGCCTTCCTCTCCGATCCTCGGTTCAAGGCCGCGTTTGAGTCGGAGGACCTGCGCGACTCTGTGATGGCGTATGTCGAGCGGTCCGGCAAGCGGCTGAGGCCGGCAGTGCTGATGTGGTGCTGCGGGGCTGTTGGCGGAGACCCGAACGTTGCACTGCCCGCGGGCGCGGGAGTGGAGCTTTTCCACACCTGGACCCTCGTCCATGACGACATCATAGACAACGACGACCTTCGGCGGGGCGGGCCAAGTGTCCACCGACTGGGCAGGGAGTTGGCCTTAACCAGACACGGCTACACCATCGACCAGGCCGAACTCTACGGCCGTGACCTCGCCATCCTCACCGGCGACTGCCAGCACGCCTGGAGCGTGAGCCTGTTCTGCGAGTGCAAGGTCGACCCGGCGGTTGTTCTGGCGGTGATCCTTGAACTGGAGACCCGGGTGGTCAACACACTCCTCGAAGGCGAGCTTCTGGACGTGCAATACTCCCGCGCCGGAGCCGCGAACCTGACCCAGGACGCAGTTCTCAAGATGCTGTGGATGAAGACCGGCGCGCTGTATGAGTTCTGCGCACGGGCCGGAGCGATGATCGGGCTCAACACTCCTGACAGAGCCCATCCCCAAGTCTCAGCCCTGGCAGGCTTTGCCAGCGAGTGCGGAACGGCCTTCCAGCTCCAGGACGATATTCTAGGCCTTGTCGGCGACCACAAGAAACTGGGCAAACCCGTCGGCTCAGACCTCCGCGAAGGCAAAAAGACACTGCCGGTGCTGTTTGCTCTCGATAGCGCAAGTGAAGCAGAGAAGTGCCTGCTGGAGTCGGTGTTGGGCGATCAGAACGCAAGCGATGCTCTGGTCTCCGAAGCAACGGAGGTGGTCGCAAGGCTCGGTGGAATCGACCGCACCCGCGCGCTTGCCGACCATTGGCTGGGTTCCGCCCTGGCCAAGCTGGAGACCGTCCCGGACTCGCAGTATAAATCTCTGCTTCGCGCCTGGGCAGACTTCATGGTAAACCGGTCCCTTTAGTCTGCTTTTCTCGCCGGAAAGCGTTTGGATTCGTCCTCCAATGGAAATCCTAATAGATGAAACGATCCTCTGAGGTGTTAGCTATGAGCAACGAGACAATCTACCTGGACCACGCAGCCACCACGCCGGTCGACCCAGAAGTCCTTGAGGCGATGCTTCCGTACTTCAAGGAAGACTTCGGCAGCGCCACCACTCTGTACTCCCTGGGCCGGAGAGCCGGGGAGGCCGTGGAGGAATCTCGGATACGGGTGGCTCGACTTCTCAGCGCCGACCCGCAGGAGATTTACTTCACCAGCGGAGGCAGCGAGTCGGACAACTGGGCGATACTGGGCGTTGCCAGAGCGCAGGCCAAGAAGGGCAACCACATCATCACCAGCAAGATAGAACATCACGCGGTCCTGGAGACCTGCCACGCACTGGAGAAGCAGGGCTGCAGGTTGACCGTTCTGCCGGTGGACGCAAATGGTTTTGTGGATATTGATGAATTACGGGCAGCAGCGACGGATGATACCGTCTTGATAAGTATAATGCACGCGAACAACGAGATCGGCACAATCGAGCCGGTTGAGGAGATCGGAGCCCTCGCCAAAGAGCGCGGAATCCATTTCCATCTGGACGCCGTGCAGACTGTCGGGCACTTGCCTGTTGACGTGAACGCAATCAATTGCGACTCGCTGGCCCTGTCCGCCCACAAGCTATATGGGCCAAAGGGCGTCGGGGCGATGTATATCCGCAAGGGCGCGAGGGTCGAGAGGTTCATGTTGGGCGGGGCGCAGGAGAGAAATCGCCGCGCCGGAACCCACAATGTGCCGGGAATAGTAGGCATGGGCAAAGCTGCGGAGCTTGCGGAAGCGGGGCTGCAAGAGGAGATGGTCAAGACCACCGCCCTTCGAGACGCTCTGATCAACGGCATAGAAAGCAACATTGTGGACACCAAGCTCAACGGCGACAGAGTCAAGAGGCTCCCGAACAACGTCAACTTCTCATTCACGGGGGTTGAGGGCGAGTCGATGATTCTGTTTATGGATATGAACGGAATCTGCGTGTCTTCCGGCTCGGCGTGCACATCCGGCTCTTTGGACCCGTCGCACGTCCTGATGGCGCTGGGTCTGAAGCATGAGATAGCTCACGGATCGCTGCGGATGACCCTGGGCAAGGGAAACACGCAGGCCGATGTAGACAAGGTTCTGGCAGTCCTGCCGGGCATAGTGGCCAGGCTGAGGGAGATGTCCCCAATATACAACAGCCGGACGTAGGCGAATACGAGAGGGCGACCGTCTGGCGGATGAGAGGTGTGTGATGACAGGTAAAGCATTGCGTCACTTGTTTGGGCCGGCGGTCGCTATTCTGGCCGTTGTATTGATCTTCTCGGGGGCCGCGCTTGCGGCCGACAAAGCTCCGCCTGTGGCCGAGTATGAGATCGCCATCACCAACCCGGATAGCTGGACGTTGGAGCTTGGCGAGAAGCTTCGGGCCGCGATGAAGGAAAGTGATCCCGCCGGGGCATTCAAGTTCCATATCACCGGAGTTGAGCTTACCGAGGGCGTCACGCTTGCGTACTCCCACATCATACTGGACTCCGGCTGGTATGTTGCCGCCCGCCTCACCAAAGACCCCAAGGAGATGCGATATCTGGCCGAGCGGATTCCGCCGATGATCTCCGATGCCGACCTGAGGTTGGTGAGAGATATTTCCTCCCAGGTAGCCCAGACCCTGCTCTACGCCTGTGCCGACATGGTAAAGACAGAGGCAGACAAGCCTTGCGCGAGAACGGCCAAACTGATTCTAACAAAAGGCATCGACCGCCGGATCAACCGCGACTCAACCACCGCGGAGTACTCCGCCCAGTTGTGGGTCAAAGGCACGGGAAAGCGCATAGACCTGGCGGAACTTGCTGAAGGCAGAATCGTGCTGCGGTAGGCGCAAAGGGATGGCTCGCCGAGACCCGGAGGCTACGGTTTCGCCTCTTCCTCATCGGGTTCGTACTTGATGGTCGCCCTGGCACTTTCGGCCTCCATCCATTCGTTGCCCTTCTTGATGGAAATGACTACCTTGCCGGGGCTGGAGAATGTCTGGCCCTTCTCATCGGTGGCTTCGACATTGCCCGTGAGTGTAACAACCTCCGTGTTCTGGTCGTAAACGGCCTTGTCTGCGTGGGCGACCCGCTTGCCGGAGTTCTCTTCGGTGCTCTCGGGGTCAATGGGGACGTTCTGGGTGAAGACAACTTTGCCCGCCGCAGAGGCGATCTTGTCTTTGTAGAAGTATTCCATGCGGTCGCAGGTTATGGTGGTCTCCTGGGTGAGCTTGCCGCGGGCATCTTCCTCTTCGGTCGGCTTAGCGGGCTTCTCTTCTTCCTTCGGCTTGAGCAGCATAACCACGTTGCCCTCCGCCAAAGCCAGCTTCTTGTTGAGAAATGCCGTACCTTTGGCTGCGGTGAGGTCACACTGGGGATTGGTTACCGTAAACTTGCCGGGTGAGGTGGCTGTTCCTTCGGTTTTCAGGTATTCCACCTGATCGGACTTGAACACGGTGTCACCCTGCGTGATGACAACATTGCCCGTGGCGAGGACCCGCTTCTGATCTCCCCACACGCTCTTCATTGTGTCGGCCTGAATAGTGGCGGTCTCTGTCTTCTTGACCGCGCCAGGCTTGGCGTCAGGCTTCTGCTGCGCGAGCAGCGAAACCCCGCACAACAGCGCAACCACCGCAGCCAGGATCACTAATGCTCTACTGACCAACTCCCGCGCCTCCTACAAACTCCTGCAAGTCGACCACCATCCGTGGCTTTGTGAGGGTCATTTCCTTCTTAGCCGCATCGACCGATAATCCCTCCGCCGTTACCCGGCTGGAAGAATCGCGGTAGCTGACCCGGCCGACCGTGGTAAGCAAGCTGCTCTTGGGGTTCCACAACGCTCCCGCGCACTTCGCAACCTGCCCGGCGTCCCCCTTGATCACTATACCCTTCTCGATTCTCAGGTCCTGAGAATACTGGTCGTATACCGCCTTGCCGGCGTTTATGTGCAAAAATGGCTTGCCTTGCTGGAATATGCGACCGTCCGCGATCTTGGTGATGGTTGTGTTGGAGCGGTCCTGGGTCATCTCGACACTCTTGGCCCTGAGGCTCCAAACCTTCCCACGCGCCCCCGACCCCACCAGGTATGCGTTCTCCATTGTGAGAAGCATCTCAGGCTTCAGGGACAACCCAAGGTTCCCGCCACTGTAAGGCAAGTCGCGCCTGTATACCACCACGCTCAAGACCAGCAGCGCGGCAACTATGACCAACGGGTTTTTGTACGATACTTTGAGCATGGCTGCCAAACAACAAACCCCCCAGAGCCGTAGTCCTGGGGGGCGTATTATCTCAGTCTATTGGCCTCGGCCTGACTATAGCGGCGGAGGCGGAGGGGTGATACCACCACCGGAACCGTCATCAATTACTGTCACGGCTCCCAGATACGTAACCTCGCCGGTCATCAAGTCCACAGGCACGGTTACCGCGGCCTGATCATACTCGACCGACCGATAACTAATCGTCAGGGTGTCCGGGTAAGCGGAGCCGGCCGTCGTGGTGTCAACCTGGAAACTGCCGTTGGCTGTAGGATAGATCGTCAGCACGGGGACGTTCTTGCCAAGGTCGATTCCAAAGAAACCGCGCGTGCCGGAAATGGCAGAGTAGAAGCGGTCAGGACCGAACCGAACGGTGACGTTCTTGATCGGGTTCCCGGTCTTCTTGCTCAGTATCTGGCCCACGATAATCGTGTTCTTGCTCGCAAATGGCGGCGGCACGGGTGTGTCACCCGCCGCGTTGAATACACCTATAGTCCCCAGGATATTGGTGTCGCCATTGAGCACGGCCACGGGAATGTCGATCTGTGTGGGCAGGAAATTCTGGCTCTTGTAGCTCACCACATTGCCGGGAGGATAGGCCGCCCCAGCGGAGGAAGTGTCCACCTGCAGGAAGACAGGAATATCCTCATTCTTGGGGACGGTGAACGAGAAATCGCCGGCGGTGCCGGACACCGAGGCCTTGTCCGTGGCTCCGAGCCTGACAAGCACATTGGCCAACCCAGCGCCAGTATCCGCACGCGCTATCTTGCCGGAGATCGTGCGCGTTGTATCACCAGGAGGTGGAACTACGATGGTCCCTATTGCATCTGAACCACCACAGCCCGCCAAGATCGGAAGCAGCATCGCGAGAGCCACTACCAGCAACCCAATGGATTTCACCATGAAAGAACTCCTTCTACGGGTAGTGCATCAATTATAACCAACCTATCTGCAAACGGCAAGTGTTTACCGAGAAAATCGGCAAATGTCTCGCAGAAACGACCCGGTTATTCACAATACACAGTATTAGACTTCCACATGCGCACATTGGTTTCCTGCCTGAAGTTTTATTGTGGTCGCCGCAACCAATCTCAACGCGCTCGCGTTACCACAGAGGTGGCGCAAGAATATCGTGAATGGTATCATTGATGAAGCGTCAGCGGCATCTTTCATTTGGAGAACGAAGAATGAAAACTACTGAACCCGGCTGCCTTGTGGCACAATTCTACATCGAGACCGATGGCGATCTGGTTGAGACCGCCAAGGAGACTGTCCGCCACGAGACCTGCGGGAAGTGGGACGGCCCGGGGCAGCCGACCGATCTGTTTGTGAAGAGCGCGGGATACCTGCTGGACTACGAGCAGATCGCGCCGGGCAAGGGAACGGTGGCTTTTGCCTATCCTCTGTTCAATCTGGATATGGAGAACTCTGCGTTTTCCCATATATGGACCTCGATGGTCTCGGGTATGTCCGCAATGCCCAACCTCAAAAAGTATCGCCTGATGGATTTCACCCTCCCCGACGATGCCTACTCCTGCTTCCCCGGCCCCCAGTTTGGCATAGAAGGAACGAGGGACATACTGGGAATCGGCGACAAAGATCCCATCATCGGCACAATCGTAAAACCCACCTGCGGTCTGACTGCCGATGAAGTAGCCCAGATTTGCGGGACAGCCGCGGCGGCAGGCATCAAGTTCATCAAGGACGACGAGCGCATGCTCAATGCGCCATATTGCACTCTCAAAGAGCGAGTCACCAAGGTAAGCGCACGGCTGAGGCAGGTCTATGAGCAGACGGGAAACAAGGTCCTCTACGCCGCCCACATCACAACCGGCCCGGACAAGATTCTGGACCAAGCGAAGATAGCGGTGGATGCCGGGGCGAATGCGCTGATGTTTGTGTTCATAGCGGCTGGTTTCGAGAGCCTGCGGATTGTAGCCGAGAGTCCGGACGTGAATGTGCCTATATATGCACACTGCTGCGGCAAGGAGCACTGGTCCCGGGCCGAGGGCCAGGGGATTGACCCAGTGGTAGTTGCCAAGCTTGCCCGGCTAATGGGTGGGGACTACTTTAGAATCGGCGCGCTCGGCGGGTATTTCGCCAAGGAAGAGGTCGGGGAAGCGGCATCGCTCAAGCCGGCGCTGACCTGCGATATGGGCAACATCAGGGCGGCGGTCCCGGCTGTATCCGGCGGACTCGACCCCGACAACCTCCCCGACAACATCAACTACTTCGGCGCTGACGCCCTCTTCCTCGCAGGTACGGGGATAAACAAGCACCCGCAGGGGATAACCGGTGGAGTCAAAGCAATGTATGAAGCCGCCGCGACGACGAGAGGCTAGCTATGGCTCAGAAGAAAGCGCCTTACGATACAGAAGAAGCTCTCGGCTACCTGCGTACTATGATGTTGATACGGGAGTTCGAGGAACGCGCGCTGAAGCTCTTTACCGATGGCGAGTTGATCGGTATGTGCCACGTATCGGTCGGGCAGGAGGCTGTGCCGACCGGTGTATGCGCCGGCCTGCGCAAAGATGACTACGTAAGCTCAACCCACCGAGGCCACGGCCACAGCATCGCCAAGGGAGCGGACATCGGGCGGATGTTCGCCGAGCTACTGGGCAAGGAAGACGGCTACTGCAAGGGGCGCGGCGGCTCGATGCACATTGCCGATGTCGAAATAGGCTTTCTCGGCGCGAACGGAATTGTCGGCGCGGGCATTCCCATAGCCACCGGGGCTGGGCTGTCCATCAAGCTTCGAAAGACGGACCAGATCAGCGTGTGCTTCTTCGGAGACGGCGCAACCAACATCGGCTCGTTCCACGAGTCGCTAAATATGGCCGGGGCGATGAACCTGCCGGTGCTGTATGTCTGTGAGAATAATCTGTATGCGCTTTCCACCCGCACAAGCGAGCTCAGCGGGGCCAAGTGCGTGGCCGACAAGGGCGCGGCGTACTGCATGCACACCCGGATCATTGACGGGATGGACGTCTACACCGTGCGAGACGCCGCCCGGGAGATGATCGATTATGTCCGCGGTGGAAACGGCCCCGCGCTGCTGGAGTGCAACACCTACCGCTACTACGGCCATTCAAAGTCCGACAACCGCCCATACCGAACTCGCGAAGAAGAAGCGGAGTGGCGATCCAGGGATGCCATAGACACCTTCGCCGCTAAGCTGGTAGCCGCGAAAGTGACGACCAAACAGGAAGCCGAAGCCATGACTCGCCAGACCCTGGACACCATAGAGAACGCGCTGGAGTGGGCCAGAAGCAGGCCGTTTGCGAGGGCTGAAGAAGTGGACAAGTACGTCTTCGCGGAAGTAGGGCAATGATGAGGGAAATAACATACCGCCAGGCCATTATCGAGGCTCTGACCGAGGAAATGGAGCGCGACAGCCGGGTGTTCCTGATGGGCGAGGACGTCGGGCTTTTTGGCGGCGCGATGGGCTGTTCCAAGGGAATCTTCGAGAAGTTCGGCGGCGACAGATGCATGGACACCCCTCTGGCTGAGACAGCCATCATCGGCGGCGCTTTGGGCTGCGCTTTGACGGGCTTGCGTCCTATCGCGGAGATCATGTTCGTGGATTTCACGGGAGTGTGCTTCGACCAGATCGTGAACCAGGTAGCCAAGATACGGTACATGCTGGGCGGGCAGGTGAAGGTGCCGATGGTCATTCGCACCCAGGGTGGGGCCGGCAGAAGCTATGCCGCGCAGCATTCCCAGAGTTGGGAAGCGCTCTTTGCTCACATTCCTGGCCTGAAAGTGGTAATGCCAAGCACTCCCTACGACGCGAAGGGCCTGCTCAAATCGGCAATCCGGGAGGATAACCCGATCCTCTTCATCGAGCACAAGGGACTCTACACCAGCAAAGGCGAGGTTCCGGACAAGGAATATCTGCTGCCACTTGGCAAGGCGCAGGTCAAGCGACAAGGTAAGAATCTCACCCTCATCGGCCACTCGAGGACAGCGCTGATGTGCCTCGAAGCAGCGCAGATCCTCTCAGAACAGCACGGAGTCGATGCCGAAGTGATCGACCTGATGACCGTCTCGCCGCTCGACGAGCAGACCATTTTCGATTCGGTGAGGAAGACATCGCGGCTGGTGTGCGTGGAAGAAGGGCACAGGAACCACGGAATCGGTGCGGAAGTGGCAGCCAGGGTCGTTGAGAACTGCTTCGACTACCTCGACTCCCCAATAATGCGGGTCGCAGCGAAGGATATCCCCATCCCCTGCGCGAAGCAGCTAGAAGAAGCCATGCTTCCGAATGTGGACGACGTGGTGAATGCCGCGCTGATAGCAACACACAAGCAGTAAGCTCTAGCCCCGCATTTGTCCTAGATGTCGTATATGTCCCACCACTCTCATCAGAGGACACCCAAAATGACAAAAAAGCTCGCAATCCCCACAGCAATTCTCGCCGCAGCATTGTGGCTATTGACTCTCCCCTGCCTGGCCCAGGGCGGTTTCTGGGCTGGCTGGCAAGTTGACTTCAGCGACGGCTCCACAGACGAAGCCGTCACCGCGTTTGTGAAACGGGCGACAGGTGAAGCCCAGCCCAGCCGACTAATCAACGAAGTCAAAGATGGCGTCCTGAACCTGGGCGGGAAGTTCGATGACGAAAGCTTCAAAGGCTCCGGAGATTACGCCTCCATCGAATGGCGGGACATCAACCAGTCCATCAAGGACCTGCCTATCCTGAAGATCAGGTGGCAGATTCCAGCAGCTATGTCCGTGCTTATTCTCCCCACATACAGCTTCGAAGACGGCTCAACCGCCAGCCCATACTTCTCCTACGGCCCCACCAAGGGCGACGGCTTCGAAACAATCTCCGTGAGAATCGCCGGAGACAGCTCGCTCCCCAGGAAATGGACTCCGCGAAAGCTGCTGAGCCTCTCGTTGTGGGTGCAGGGCGCGCCGCCCGCCGGGGACAAGGCAGTCAAGCTGGATTATGTGGGTATGCAGCCCTTTGATCTGGAGCAGGAGGCCAAAGAGAACGAATGGGTCGCGCTGATGAAAGACTACAAACCGACCGCGCCCAAATCGATGTATGAGTTCTTCCCATTCGGCATCTACGGCTTCCACTACGCCCGCTACGGCGAGGAAACCTGCTATTCCACAATTTCTCGCCACCATATGAATTTCGCCATGGATGTTGATGTAAAGAACAACACCTCACTCCCCGAGTCAGCCGGGCTTTCAGTGAGCTTGAGGAAGTTGCTGCCGACAGTCGAGAAAATGGGCGTGAAGATAGGCTTAAGGGCACGCAGGGCGGAGGCAATATACGGCAAGTCCGGCGCCGAAGCCGCACGAAATGAGATGCGTCCTCTCATCGAGCTCGCAGCAAAGAGCAAGGCAGTGTACGGCTACGACGTCGGCGACGAGCCAAGCCTCGACCGGCTCCACAACATCGTCGCGGCCAAGAAGGTTATCGAGGAGATCGATCCGACGAAGCCAAGTTGGGTGAACTTCTGGGACCTGAGTGTGCTCAAATCCTACACCCCCTACTGCTCGATGTTTAGCACCGACCTCTACCCCATAGCATCGGGAGCCAGTGGACTGGCCGAGGAAGCCTATACCCAGTGCCGTACAGCCGCAAGAGAGAACGACAACAAGCCGCAGATAGCCATCTTGCAGGCGTTCGGGATGAGGCCCTGGCTCAAGGAAGGCTACCACATCCCAAGCCGGGAGCAGGTGAGGCTGCAAACTTACGCGGCGCTGGCCGGTGGAGCGTCCGGGCTTGTATGGTATTGCTACGACAACTACGTTCCCAACAACTATCTCTATACCGGTGTAATAGACGCCTTCGGCAACCCCGACCCTATGTTTGATGAACTCACAAAACTCAGTGGAAAACTGCTTCCAATCTGCTACAGCCTGCTCGGAGCGCCGGTTGACCTTGACGCCAAAGCAGCCTGCGACAACGACAATATCCTTGTCGGAGTCCGCAGGAAGCCAGGAATGGGCGGACGGTTTGTTCTGGTGGCAAACAAGAGCCTCAAGCAATCCCAGTCCGGATCGATCCTGCTGCCGGAAGATTGGACGACCCAAAGCACCAAAGCTTACGATCTCATCAGCCTCAAGGAAGTACCCACCGCTGCAGCCTCCCTGCCGGTAGCTTCGCTTGAACCAGGAGATGGCCGCATATACTTCGTCGGCAGTGTGGAGGAATTCAGGCTGGTGAAGCAGTCGATACTCTCCCAGCAGGTGAGAGAGACTCTGCGCGCTCAGATGCCGGACTTGGCGGTGGCTCAGGCCTACAAAGCAGACACAGCCAAGATAGTGAAGCTGCGCTCGGAGTCGGAGGGTCTGCTTACTCAAGGCAAGACAGAGGCCGCGCGAGCCAGGGCCACGGAAGCAGGGAAGCTGCTTGACGCGACCATAGGCAAGCTGTCCGAGTACACAGGCCAACTCAGACGGTTGACGGACTCAGGCGCGCTGCTGGGCTCAATCGAGCTGGCGATGTACCCTGAAAACCCAAAGTGGGGAACCAGACTGGCCGAGTTCCAAAAGCAGTACTGGGACATCCAGAAGCAGTGGTCAGATGCATACGAAGCATTGATCACCGGCGGCAACGGGGCACTGGGCATACAGATCGACTACGTCTCATCCAGCGGCGCCAGCCTGGTCAGCCGGGTAAGGGCAGTCATCGGGAGCGAGGGCCTGTACTAGATAGTGGGCCCGTATATCATACTGCCAACCCGCCCACCATTGGAAATAACTGTGGAAGAAGCGCCCACGCAAAACAGATAGAAAAACATGTTTGGGGCAGGCCTGCAAGGGGTATACTGCCCTTGCATTTAATGCTCGCATGCCGCACTGGTACTTGTAGTGCGCACGATAAACAAGGAGACTGCGTATGACTAGATTGGCTTTATGCTTAGGATTGGTAGCGATGTTCGCTCTATCCAGCGCGGCGATGGCGGGGCCTGCATGGTCCTCGTTTGAAGAGGCCACGTTCTCGGGGATAACCCTCACTGAAGGGTCTTCGACTGCGCCGTACGACTTCATTCTGTCGCTGGGCAGTGCCCCAACGGTCACCGTTGGCGGCACAACCTACGACGTGTCCTGGATACAGGGATTCTATTTCCTGGGCAAGGACTCGACAACTACGTTCAATGCTACAGACGCCGGCACTTCGGGCTGGAACTGGAGCACCAAGCCTCCGACGGACAGCGGTCCCTACTCGGTAGCAGGCTGGGAAGCTGTGGGAGCCGGAGACAGAATGTATGTGGATTCGTCCAAGACATTCAGCCTCAGCTCTTTTGACGGTATGGACGACACAGTCTACGGTCTGCATCTTGGTTACGGAAATAGCGAAATGTTCGTGACCAAGAAGTTCAAGGGCGACGTGCCTGTGCCGGAACCAACGAGCCTTATGGCCCTGGCCACCGGGCTTGGCGGACTGGCAACATTCGTCCGACGTCGACGAAAACAAAGCTGATCCTGTAATACAGCAGTACAACTATAACCGCGCGAGGCTCAGGCCCCGCGCGGTTTTTTTTCATCTACTCACCAGCCCGATGCCCGATAGTCATCGAACTGTGAATGCTTCTACCTGCGCCCCATTCACCGTAACCTTACCCGGCCTTGGAAGTCGGATATCCAGCTTCAGGTCGGCGGGGGCCTTCACCCGCAGTTCAAACGCTCCATAGCCAGGATTCTCCCACTGGACTTCCACCACCCCGCTCGCTGTCGGGACTCGCCCTCTCGCCCACGCCAAGTCCCCGGGATGAGGCTCGATTGTCACGCTCCGCGAACCCGGCTTCCCTGGCTCCAGGCCCAGCACGTAAGTGCTCAAGAAGAATGTGGGCGCTGCGGACCAGCCGTGGCAGTGGCTTCGGGTTAGTCGGCCTTCCTCCATCGACCTCACCGACCACATCTCCCAGAAGGTGCTAGCCCCAATATCCACCATGAACCCCCAGTCCTTGAGGATGGTGTCGATGAAGTCCTGCTCCCGGCCCTCGCGCTGCATCCCCTCCAGGAGGAAGAACTCGAAGAATGGGCTGCCTGCCTTCACGAACCCCTCCGGCGGGTTGTACATTATGTCTCTGCACCGGGCCAGCCTCTCGCCCGACGCTGCGCCCGATATGTAGGCGGCGGTCTGGGTCTGCTGGCTGAAGACCTTGCTGTGCCCGCCATCGCGGAGGCAGTCGGTGAAGGCCTGTTTCTCTTCATTCCACAAGTCCCGGTTGATGGCCGCGGCCAGGTCATCGGCAATCTTGAGCCAACTCACCGCCAGATCCTCTCTGCCCAACCATTCCGCCATCTCCGCCGCATCCCGCAGCGCATGCACCGCGAGGCAGTTCTGGTGGGTCACAACACCGGAGTTGGGAGTATCCATCTCCGCCCAGTCGAACATATTCCAGGCGTCGATCTCGAAGAGGCCATCAGCGTTCAGGTGGCCAACCATCCCTTCCACGTTTCTTTCTACAAACTCCAGCAGCCGCCCGGCGCGCTCGAAGTCGCCGGTGAATAGCAGATACTCCCGGCAAGAGCGCATCCAGAAGAAGCTCCAGGCAGGGATGATGTTTTGCCATGCGCTGGGTACGTGGGACTCGGTCATCTCCGACCTGTCCAGACTGCCGCCGGTCTGCTCGAGGCATCTGAACCACAGCCTCGGGTCTCCGTTAACGATCCAGTCCACAAGCGCCTCGTTGCGGGCATCGCCGACCCAATGGGTCTGTTCGTAGGTGGGACAGTCGGTGTAGGTGTCCTCGGCGCAGCAGCGAAGGGTGTGAGCGCCGACCTGCCAGATGCGGTCCAGCTGGGCGTCCGAACAGGCGAAATTTCCCTGCCTCGCCTGTGGATACGAACTGAACAGGCTGTGGACTCTGTTCAAGCGCACCGGCCCTGTCACGTTCCTCAGAACCAGGTAGCTGTATTGGTAGCCCCTGCGCACCAGTGTTTGATAGCTCTGCCGGCCGTCCCTGCACACGTACCGGAAGCTGTCGTTCACCCACTCCGCCAGGCAGTATCGCCCGTCCGGTTGGACGAACTCGAAGTTGTGGAAATCAACAATGGTTCCCGCCGGAGCTTCTATCTCGAACGCCTGAAACCCGACAATCTCTCTGCCGTAGTCCAGCAGTATTCGGACGTCGTTGCCTGATGGATCGGGATTCACGGTCGTCCAATCGCTGCCGGACACAAGCCCGTCCACCCCCTGAACTACTGCGCAGGCGCCGATCACCTTATCCGTATAAGCCTGCACGAAAGCGTCTACCTCAGGAAGGTCCTCAGGCCTGATCTGCTGGAAGTACGGCTTGCTTACTGCCGACGCCACGTCGCACGATTCCCAGAACGCCTCGCCAACCTCTACCGCTCGATCAGCTTCAGGCGGGTCGGCAATTACCCAGTGCATGTGAACGTGCTGCGGGCGGACGATGCGTTCGTTCCGGAGCCCAAACGGCCCCACCACCGCCCACGGCGCTCCCGGCTTCTCCCCGGTGCTGCTGAAGCGAAGTCCAGCGGGGCCGTCAACGCAGACAACAAACTCTATCAGGTGGTAGTCTCCACGAATCGAGACAACGAGGCTGTTCCACCCCTCCCTCAGCGCAGCCTTCGCGCCCTCCGCCTTCAAGCCATTCACCTTGATCTCGCCCGGCGTCTTGTGAGGCAGGAGAAACTTCACCTCACACGCGGACTCCGCCCACACCTGGGTAGCGAGATAAGCGTGAACCTGCCCACCGTTGGATGAGAGGTCGCCCGGCGTCAGGTAGGGTTTGGGGTAGATGGTGAACCGGTGCGGCACGGACTGCACCGTCTCCACACTCACAACCCTCTGCGGCAATATCGGCTCAAGCGTGAGGAACGGTATACCTCGATGCTGCATATCCTGGTGGATGCCGTCATCAGCCGGTCGCAAGGCCACCGCGCTCTTCCACGGACTGTCATCATAGCATGGCTCAACCCAACCATCGGCGGCGCGCGCATCGAATTGCTCCTCGTACGCCTGCTGCACGCTTATCCGCGGAGCAATGGACTTCATAGCCGGATCAATGGAGACTCGCCACTTCTCATCCGTGCAGATGACTTCTCCATCCAGTTCGACATCGGCAAGAAGCCCCGGAGGCGCAGGCAAGTACTGGAAGTTCCCCTCCACATAATGGTTCACCAGCGCGGCTACCACGTTCTTGCCTGGCTTCAGGTAAGGCGCGAGATCGTAGGTATCATATCGCCAGTGCCCGGGCCAGGCTCGCACCGGGCCAAACCCTATCCGCTCTCCGTTAACGTACAGAAAGTAGCGGGAATCAGCCGTGATATGAAGGTCGGCTTTCCCGCCTGAGTAACTGAAGGTTCTGCGAAACCGAGCGAACACGTTCCGAGGTGCGGCAGGTTCGGATGTCCAGATCCACGACCCGGCAAAAGTATGCATGAGTGCCTCCTGTGTTGTCTATGCCAAAGCAGATCGTGCGCGATTTGTAATCGCGCACGTAACAGAACCGTTCTCGTGCGGGTGCGATTGCAGATCGCACCCGATCATGACTCCCTCTCCCCGGTCCCGCGGGGAGAGGGCGGGGCCTTTCGCAACTGTGGCTACGGCCAAGTTGCTTGCGGCCAACGGGTGAGGGGAAGAGATGATCTACCGATTCAATGCATTCCTCCCCAAGCTGTTTCGGCGTAGCGCTATGCATAACCGTTGTGCAGGCTTGGCAGGCTGTAAGGCCCTCACCCTGCCCTCTCCCACTGCGGTGGGCGAGGGTTCTGACTCCCTCTCCCCAGCGCTGCTTACCGCCCCAGGAACGTGTCGAAACTGCCGCCCAGCAGCTCGTGCGCGTCGCGCCGGATCTGGGCTTCAGTGAGATTCCAGCCTGTCTTGAGCAGGTCCTGGTATTTGTCTGTGAGCACCTTTGCGATCACCTCGCGCGAGTGTGCCCACTTGTAGACCAGTTGGTCCAGAATCCGGGCATCGGAGTGCTGCGCGGTGAAAGACAGCCCCAGCATCTCGATTCTCATCCGGGTCATCTCCTCGATGATGCTCGGGTTGTTCAGGAACCACCAGCAGCCGAACAGGTGCAGGTTGTGGAACTTGCGGGTAACCACGCACGCCGCGTGCTGGTCTTCGCGGGCCAGCAGAGTCAGCAGGAACTTGTTGTCCGGAAACTGAGCGCAGAGGTTCTCGACAGCCTCAACCGAGCTGCGGCCCACGCTGTCCCCGGCAAGTCTCAGCCCAGGATTCACCAGCTTCTTCACACCGATCATCATCGCGAACGGCAGGTTTCGCTCCTTGCCCACTGCAAGGATGCACTCTGAGATCAGCTTCGCTCGCGCCGACTTCTCCGGGAACTCAAAGCTCGGCGGCAGAGACGCAGCCATGTACACCGGGTTGATCTTCTCGACCCAGTCACCAAGGAACCTCCGCACCTCTTTCACGGTTTTCGCGTTGACCTGCTCATCGACCTCGTAGCCCCAATCAACCAGCTTCTTCGCAGCCTCCGGCCAGGAGTTGAGCAGATAGTCGACTCGCAGGGCAGCTCTGAACCGATAATCCCTCTGCCTGCCATCCCAGCAGGCTCTCTCGGCATCGTCGAAGGGGTCGTTGGTCATCACAACCCCGCTCACCCCCGCAAGCTCGAACACCTTGTCTATATGCTCCTCGGGTTTCCGCGAAGCGAACCACTTGCGCATCTTGCCCAGGTCCGCCTTACCCACATCCAGCCCGAACGCCTGCAGAGTAGTAAGTATCCCACGGCACGACTCCGAGATTGGGCTGTGCTTGATGAAGAGTTTCTGCCAGATGAGGTCCGCCTGCTCCTGCTTGGGCATCGCCCAGAAGTCATCGTATGGTATCGGGGACTGCCTGAACACCTCGGCCACCAGGTAGTGGTAGGTAATAAGCTCATCCACCCCCCAAAGCAGCAGCGGCCCGAAGCCGGTGTCGTAGATGTGGGTGTGGATATCCAGCGCCCTTGTCTTGCGAACAATATCCCGCACTGTCTTTGGCAGGTCTTCTTTTGTGACCAGCTTGATCGTGTTCTTTGTCATAGTGTTCCTCACTTGCCCAGAATCTTGTCGAGGTATTTTCCAACGCAAACGGCCCACATCTCCCCGTGGGCTTTCAGGCCTTTGGGGCTGAAGTGGCCTCCGGCTCCCTCGTAGTCCCGATATTCCGAGCCCAGGGCATCCGTGTCGGGTCCCTGCTGGGCAACGCCGTCTTTCCAGAGCCGTTCCTGCGCTGCACGGACATTCTCATATCTCGGGGCTGTGACGCCGCCGTATGATGCCTCAGCCACAAACCACGGAAACGTCCAGCCGGCTTGCTTGTTCGATGTCCGGATTATGTTCGCGAGCTTTTTGTAGTATTCGTCGGAGTCCGTGTCACGATCCGACTCTCCCTGGTGCCAGAGCACCGCTCTGAAGCCATTCCTGCCCAGTTGCTTTATGCGGGTCAGCGTCCACGCGAAAAGCCCACCACCGGGCTGCCACCCGGTGACGCTGGTACCGCCGTGCCCGGTGGTCGCGACTCCCACAGGCACTCCGTACTTCGCGAACATCGCATCGCCGAATGAAGGCCAGGGGCTGCCTCCGAAGTACACAGGCTCGTTGGGCGAAAGGTACATATCTTGCGCCCCAGGCTGCGGATCCTCGGAGAGCCGCCAGTTCGATCCGTCAAACGAGGCTACCATGCCCGACGCCTGCTTGGTCCGTATCTGCCCACAACTGGTCGAGTTGGACTGCCCCGCAGTCACAAACACCTCGCCCACACCGACGTGCTCCACATTCGCCTGTATGACCATCGCGCTACTATTGGTCGCGCGCATCTCCAGCTTGTACCATCCACCCGCGGGAACAGCTTTGGCAACATTGAACGCCCCGGTCTGCGGATCATTGCTGACCTTGAACCACTTTCCGTCCAACGGACCCACAAGGGAACCGCCAGTGAACCTGGCTTCGAGTTTCTTCGCAGCGACAGTCACCCGCCCGTTCAAGAACACCGTGCCCTCGGTCCGGGAAGACCTCTGGAAGACCTGATAGTCCTGCGGTGAAGCTAACCGTATCCCGGCGGCCTTCGGCTCCTCCGCCCACGCGGTAGCTGCCAACACGGCCACAAACACGATTGCCAATAGCACATGCCACATCTTCCCAGTCACCTCACTTACCCAGAATCCTGCTGAGATACTTGCCGACACACACCGCCCACATCTCGCCATGGGCTTTCAGTCCCTTGGGGCTGAAGTGGATGCCACCGCCATCGTAGTCTCGATTGTCTCCAATGAGTTTGTCGGTATCGGGCCCTTGCAGCGCTACACCGTCTTTCCAGAGCTTCTCCTGGGCGGCGCGAGTTGTTGGGTAGGTGTTGGGCGGGCAGTAGGATACCTCGGCAACAAACCAGGGGAATGCCCATCCTGCCTGTTTGTTGGATGCCTTTATCACCTCTGCCAGCTTGTCGTAGTATTCGTCGGAAGTCATGGAAACATCGGACTCTCCCTGATGCCACAGCACGCCCCTGAATCCGTTTCGTCCAAGCTGCTTGATGCGGGTCATCATCCAATTGAACAATTCATCGCCGGGCTTCCACGAGTTCACGCTGGTACCGCCGTGCCCTGTCACCGCAACCGCGATCGGCACTTTGTACTTAGCATACATAGCATCGCCAAACCCCGGCCACGGGCTGCCGCCCTGAGACCCATCGTGCGCCCCCGGCTGGGGGTCGTTGGCTATCTGCCAGTTCGATCCGCTGAACGATGACACCATTCCGGAAGTTTCTTTCGTCTGGAACTGGCCGCAGTTGGTCGAGTTGGACTGCCCCGCGGTCACAAACACCTCGCCCACGCCGAAATGCTCCACGCTCGCCTGTGTAACAGTCAGGCTGCCATTGGTCGCGCGCATCTCCAGCTTGTACCATCCACCCGCGGGAAGAGTCCTGGCCAGATTGAACTTGCCGGTGCCTGGGTCTCGCGCGACCTCAAACCACTTACCCGGGAGACGCCCCGAGATGGAACGACCGACAAACCTCGCTTCCAGCGTCTCGGACGGCACATTGATCTGACCGTTCAGATACACCATCCCCTCCCCGCGCGAAGACCTCTGGAAAACCTGGTAGTCCATCGGGGACGATATCTGTATCGGGGCTGGCGCCGTCTTGGCCTCGTCAGCCGCGCACGACACAGTCAACCCAACAAGGCCCAAGCCTATCAAGCCACACACACAAACCGAATTCATAATGCTGATCATCTTCTGCTCCTCAACTGGCGTCGAGCCGACACGCGCTCCGATAGCGCTGGCGCGGCTGTTCTATGATACAACCGTAGGGAAACGAACGCAATCCGGCGTGGTCTCAAGTTGCGGGTTCTGGGTTCTGAGTTCTGAGTTGATCTGAGAGCAGCGGAGAAATGGGAGGGGGGAGTGGTCTGGCCCTCTCGCTATCGCGGGAGGGCCAGGCTGAAGGTTGGTTCTAGTTAGCGGGCTTGGGGGCGGGAGCCGGAGCCGGCTTCTCGCCGGGCTTTGGCTTCGCAACCGGAAGCGGCTTGGGAGCAGATGCTTTCTCTCTTGCTTTCTGCATCTCTTCCCACTGCTTGGTTTCCTTCTTGTACTTCGCCATCCACTGGTTCTCGGCGGCTACCAGATCCTTGCGACCCATCTGCTTGTAGCGAGCGATCAGTTCGTTGTGGACCTGCTCATTTATGGGAGTGTTCCCCATTGCGCCTTCGGCGGCCTTGTTGTACTGGTCCAGCGCTGACTTCTTGTCGCCCATTCGCGTATAGACATCACCCAGCAATATCCGCAGGTCGGGGGCCTCAACGGTCGCCTTGTCGCCCTCGAGCATCTGGGCGAGCTGCGTAGCAGCGTCCTTGAACTTACCGGACTCATAGTAGAGCTGAGCAAGCTTGGCTCTTGCCTCTTTGTTGTCCTGGCTCTCGGCCAAGGCAGTGGTGAGGTCGGTTATGGCTTCGCCCTGGGCTTTCTTGAGGGCGTTCGGGTCCATATTCCTCTGGGCTTCGGCAATCGCCCAATACCCGCGCAGTTCGGGATCAAGCACCTGGACATCGTTCATCTTGGTCAGCTTGCCCTGCAAGTCCATCGCGACCGCATACTGCCGGTCCTCGCTGATGGCTTTCTTCCGGGCATCGATGGCCTTCGCGTCGAGCTTCGCCGGCTTCTTGTTGACAACGCTCTCCAGCTTGACGATGAAAGCTCCGGCAGGAGACTTCACCGGCTCGCTGACTTCGCCGGGCTTCATCTTCTTAACAACGTCCTGGACCTCATTGGGCAGCACGAACCGGCCATCGAAGCTATAGGTCACCAACCCACCCTTGGTCTTGTCGGGGTAGTCGGAGTTCTCGGCCACGAGCTTGGCGAAGTCGGAGCCTCCCTTGGCGGCTGCCACGACCTTCTGCGCTTTGCTCATAGTCTGATCTTCCGACAGCTTGCCGATCATCAAGACAATACGGCGCAGAGTGTAGGTGTCGTAGCTCTTGTCCACATCTTCCTGGCTCACGTTCCCGGACTGCTGTTTGATCATCTCCTGCAGACCCTGCTGGGCAAGCTGCGCCCGAACCTGGTCTTCATCCAACATCTCCTTCGCCACCGCTTCGCGGCTGGAAAGGGACAGGTCGGACTTCTGGAGTTCATTGATATATCTGCGGTCCTTGCGAGGATCGGTCCGGTCCTCATCGGCAGAGACATCGCTCAGAACCATCCGGCGGTCGCTCTTGAGGTATTCCGTTATCTGATTCTCGATCTCTTCCTCGACCTTGCGCCCGCTGATATCCACGCCCATATCCTCGGCGAGCTTGAGCAGTTTCCGGCTCTGGATCAATTCGGCCAGCACCTGCAGCTTCACGTCCGCCATCTGCAGCGGAGAGCGTCTGCCCTGGCTGGCGGCGTTGTCGATCTGCCTCTGCCAGTTCGAGTCGAACTGCGATTTTGTTATTTCCTGCCCCAGCACCTTGGCAATAACCTTGTTTGCATCCGGGCGCCTGCTATTGTTGGTTGGCGCGGGGCCGAAGAAATACACCGCGCCAATCACGAAAATGATTGCCAGTGTGCCCATAATCCATTTGGCACAACCGGTGCCCTGGAAGACTGTCCGCATTTTATATATGCTCATAAGTACCCTTCCTTCAAGGTGAGAATCTCAGACTGTTATTTACGCCTCATCATCTGGCGCAGTTCTGTTTCATTGCCGGCGTTCGCCAACGCCTCTTCTATAGAGATCAGGCCGGCTTTCACGTATTTGTCCAGGCACTGGTTCATGGTCTGCATTCCCCAGAACCCGCCTTCCTGGATTGCCTGATATATCTGCCCCGACCTTCCCTCTTCCAGCAACTTCGCGATGGTGGGGTTGGAATACATGACCTCGACGGACGCAATTCGCCCGGGCTTGTCTATCCTCGGAATCAGCTTCTGGGACACAATGCCGCGCATTGTGCTGGCCAGTCGCAGACAAAGCATCTGGCGGTCTGAAGGGGGATACATGTTTACGATCCTCTCCAGGGTTTCCGCCGCGCTGCGGGTGTGGACTGTCGAGAACACAAGGTGGCCGGTTTCCGCCGCTCCCAGAGCCACGTTCATAGTCTCAACGTCGCGCATTTCTCCAATAAGGATCACGTCCGGCGCCTGCCGCAAGACGTACTTCAGCGCGTTTGTAAACGAATGGGTGTCGATGCCGACTTCCCTCTGGTTCACAATCGCCTGCTTGTCCGGGTGGACAAACTCGATAGGTTCCTCGACCGTGATGATGTTACACCGGCGAGACTGGTTGATGAGGTCGATCATCGCGGCCATTGTCGTCGACTTGCCGGAGCCTGTAGGCCCCGTGACCAATACGAAACCGTGGCGCTCATTGGACAGGTCGTATACCAGTTTGGGCATAGAGAGATCCTCGAGGCTGTAGATCTCGAGAGGGATGATTCTCAAGACGCCGCCGAGTGTGCCGCGCTGCTGGTATATATTGACCCTGAACCTCGCCAGGCCTTCGATCTGGAACGCGAAGTCAAACTCCAGGAAGTCCTCGAAGTGATGGATCTGCTCCGGGGTCATCATGCCGTAGATCATGTCTTTGACTTCATCATTGGTCATGATCGGGTACTCACCAAGGAGCGTGACGTTCCCGTGGAGTCGCATGTTCGGAGGCGCGCCCGCCTTTAAGAAAATATCGGAAGCTCTAGCTCTTGCTGCTATTTCGGCGAGCTCGTTGAGAGTTACCGCCATCTCGATCCTCCAAATCTATGCTTTACGGGACTTCACATACCGGGCTGATACCCAATATGCAGCCGCTCCCGCAATCACCGCTATCGATACCAGGACTATCCACAGCACCAGGCCTTTGCGCTTTGGCCCGGGCAGGTTCAGACTCCCAAAATCATTCTTGGCGAGTTCAACGTAGTAATTGTAGGACACCCCGGTCCTGCTGTATGACACATTCACGGTATCATTGCGGAAGTTCTGCAGCCCCCGGAACTCGAACGGTCCCGGTATGAGGAACTGCACTTCTATCCGCCCCAGCCGCTTGAGCGCCATTACAAAAGGCTCAAGCTTGAGGTAGCCGTTGGCGTAGTCCACAGGCCCAAGCGTGCTGAAAGACAGGCTTGTGGTCGGGCTTCCGCCGGGCGTCTGCGGCTTGGTTTCTGACTTCACGTTGACCAGCTTCCACCCGCTCGCCCTCTGCAACTCGGCCAGATCGGCCTTGACCTGCTCTTTGGTAACCGCGGTGGTGTAGGCGATACTGACCTCGTCGCCATTCAACGGATCGCTGATGATGAGTACCAAAGCATCGATACTGTAGAGGCTGTTGAGGAGGGGCCGGGGAGTTGGCGCGCAGAAGGAACCCGCCGGACAGACCAGTCCGGCGACCACGAGAACCAGCGCCGGCACAACGGCAATCAGGCGCCCCCAGCATCTAAGTGGAGAGTTGTGGTTCAAATGCTCCTACCGCCATGGGCAGAAGTTAGGGATGTCTGCTGGACGGGAGATTGGTGGAGCCGAGGGGACTCGAACCCCTGACATCCACACTGCCAGTGTGGTGTTCTCCCAGCTGAACTACGGCCCCAACCAGTGCAAACATTATAACAGCAAATGCCGGAGGGATGCAAACAAGCGGAGCGCCGCCGAAAGAACAGGCACAAAACAACGGGCATGCCACAATAGACACGCCCGTTGGTAACCGGCTCTTTCTCTACCCACCGCCTCACTTTGGCTTCGTGAGTTGCGGCTTGCTGGTTTTGGGGTTCGTCTTGGCCTTTGTGGGCTTGGCGCACGCTGCTGGTTTCTTCCCGCCTGGTTTCGCTTGGATCGTCAGCTTCGTCTTGGCGGTTGCTTTGCTGCCCTTGCCGGATAGCGATGCCTTGGCGGGTTTGAGGTTGGGTTTGGTTGATGCGGTCTTCCTCGCCCGGATTGGAATAGCGCCACCGGAAGACTGAATGTCAAGAGTAGCACCAGTATAGGCATCCAAATCTACCGTAACGAATCGGAAATAGTTGCTGTCCGCATCCTCTCCGCTGACGTGCACCCGCCAGAATAGAGTACTCTTTGTCGCGTTCAACTCTGGTGTGTCATTGATCAACCCACTTACAATCCCGAGTTCCTGTGCAGCAAGCTGGATTGCCTGCTGTGAGATCACCGTTGGCGTTTGTTGCGGAGAGAACGATGGGTAACGAGTGCCATTGTATGTCTGTATCAGGCCGGTAGTTGAACTCACATTGATATTGACGAGATTCGGACTAACAGCTCCATAGGCGATGACCTGCCGCCAACCAAATCCCCAACCAGTGTCCTCCCAACTGTCGGCCATGAGTTGGAACCCTTGATTGTCGAAAGCAGAGTACTTGGCGCGGGCGAAGTCGAGTGCTACTTGTCGACACTGGGCCTGGGTGTAAGTGCCATATGGAGTGCTGCTTCCCGAAGTCGGAATTCTGTTCCCATACCGCACGTACGTCACTTCACCGGACACGGCATCGACATCCCAAGTCCAGCGCGGGTCGGGAGTTGCTACCTTGTTCAGGGTGTAGGAATGTGATACTCCCGTCGCCGAACGGTCATCCTGCTCTTCCCGCAGGGCAGAACTCGAAAGTTGGATATTCTGGTCGTCTTCAAACGTCCGCACAGCAGCCATCGCCTGGCTTTCCGTCAGCAATGCCTGCGACTGGCATGTCATTGTGGCACCAAGTAACAGCAAGAGAGTGCTACCAGTCATCGTCAACAGTCTGAGAGTCATTGATGCGCTCCTCATTTCAGTTCCCGTATGCTGCGGGCTTGATTGTCACGCTCTTTCAGGTGTTCCGGGATTTGAGGAGCGACCACTTGTCTCTCGATAGGAAGACTAGCCCTCCAACCGCTCCGGAAATCCCGAAACCGCTCCCATTGCATTACAAGCCCAATGCCCTAAGTATACACTCGCCTGAAGCTAATGTCAAAACATGCTTGCCGCCAATTGAAGCTTATCGACATAAGCAGAAGCTAATAGCAGCCCGCCGGGAGCGTCGTATACGTCCTTCTTTCAGGTGTTTCGGGATTTGAGGAGCGACCACTTGTCTCTCGATAGGAAGACTAGCCCTCCAACCGCTCCGGAAATCCCGAAACAGAGCCTCCCAATCAACACGCTTAGTTTCGGGACTTCCGCTGCGGCTCAACAGGCTGTTGCAAAAGTCTGTCATGCGCAATAGGTATTAGTGGGTCGCAT
>CAZTAO010000010.1:0-24718 GCA_964611645.1 uncultured bacterium
CATGTCGCCTTCTCTTTGTGTGGCAGCCACGAAGGGACGGACGGCTGTCGCACTACCTAAAGCAAAGATCAACCCCAAAGACGGCGCGACAATGATTCTGATTCCAGCAGGGGAATTTCCTATGGGTAGCACGGATGCTGACAATTCGGAGTCTGTTTTTGCGTGGGAGAAAAAAGTAAGCCAAAGCCAGATGCCCCAGCACAAGGTGTACCTGGATGCGTTTTATATATATCAGAATTTGGTGACTGTAGCACAGTATAAGCGCTACTGTGAGGCTACGAATCGCGCAATGCCCGAGCCTCCTGTCTGGGGGTGGAAAGACGACCATCCAATCGTTAACATCACTTGGGACGATGCCAACAACTATGCGAGATGGAGTGGGGGGTCACTCCCAACTGAGGCGCAGTGGGAGAAGACGGCGCGCGGAACGACGGGGAGACTATATCCGTGGGGGAATAAGTGGGACGCCAGCAGGTGCCATAGCTCGTATGGGAGCCAAGATCCTGACGCCCCCGCTGCGGTGGGATCTTTTCCATCCGGAGCCAGCCCCTATGGCGTGCTTGACATGGCTGGTAACGTCCGGCAGTGGTGTTCGGACTGGTTTGATAAGGATTATTACGGCGACTCACCATCAGCGAATCCCGCCGGGCCGACGGGGGGCGATGTCAAGGTAGTTCGAGGCTGCGGTTACAGTGAAAGCAGGATACATATGTATCAGGCAGCCTATCGCGATTGGCCAAAGAGGCCTGGTTCCCGTGAGGACAGGATAGGTTTTCGTTGCTCCTTCTCAATAGGCTCAGGGCCAAACGTGAAGAAGTCTCCCCGGCCTCAAGCCAAATTCCCGGCCCCTGGGAAGAGTGACAGACTGGTCAAATATGGCATCACTTATCAATTCAACGCCTTTGGGACCAATCCAAAATGGGTGTTTGGAAGGCCCGGAGAGGAGGTCTATGTAGATGCTCATTCGCTGCTCATAAAAAACGCCGGCACTGAACCAGCCACTGCTTCGGCCACAGTCCATTTTTGGTGTGACAAACCCGGAGCACAGGTCAGGTACCAACCGATCAGGGGAGCGTCCGGACGGAAGGACTATCCAATTGCTGGCATGCTCAGGTCATCCACACTTCTGCCCGACAACCACCAATCCCGGATTGGCGATTTCGGCATGTCCACAAGCGACGAAAGCACCGCTGATGGGTGCTCGACGATCTGGCTACGTCTTCCGAGTAACGCGAAGCGTGGCGCCACGTACGCAATCTACTGCACCATCAGAGGCAAAGGCGGCGTTGGTAAAGCCTTCTCATACACATTCCCGGCGTTGGGCAAAGTGCTTGTGAAGTAGGGAGTGTCGCCAGATGCAGTGCTGGACAACGCAGTATCTCTGCGTAGGCAGCCGAAACGTAGTTCCGTGGCTCTTGATAACACTACCGGGCAAGTCCGCACAGCCAGGGTCCATATCTACCATCCCTCCAGTTAAGATACCTGGAGGGATGGCAAACTGAAGCTCCCCGCCAACACCAAACAAAACAGCAGCCCCAAGACGCAAATCTCGAGGCTGCTGTTGATTGTCAGAACTGTGTTCGATCAACCTGCTGATCGAGCGTATTGGTATGTCTACTTCAGGCCGCAGGAGCCGTCTCGGTTGCGGTCTCTGTCGCCACTGCCATTGCGGCCACCGCCGCCGCCTCTCATCTGCCTGTGGTTGCCCTGGCCCATGCCGGATCCGTCCCGCTTGCGCTCGCCGTTGCCCATGCCATACGGGCATCCCTGCGTCTGCTGTCCGGGGCCGCCTGCCTGGATTCCGCAGGAGCCGTCTCGCTTTCGATCCCTGTCGCCTCTGCCGTTACCGTCGCCGTTGCGGTTCTTGCCCGCGCCCCTCATCTGCCTGTCAGGATTTCCCATCCCCCGGCCGGACCCATCGAGCTTGCGCTCGCCGGTGCCGATTCCGTAAGGGCATCCGGAGGTGTCGGTCTGGACCTGCGTGGCCACCTGGGCCTTGCCGTCATTGGTTACGTTGCTCTTGGTGGTATCTGCCGCAAATGCGAACACAGCAACTACCAGCATCAAAGCCACTGCAACTAACACTGTAAGTATGGTTTTCATCTTCGGTACCTCTTTCTGTTGAGGGCTTTTGTCCTCACAATCAAAGTATACCTCCGCCACCTCACAGGCGCCTCACAGGCAACTCATATCTTCCTCACACTTTCAAACAGGCTTCAAACTGACCCAGACAGTCGTGCCAGCGCCCTCCTTGCTGGTCAGCCCAACATCCCCGCCCATCGCCTCCGCAAGCGCTTTGACGATTGCCAGGCCAAGCCCGGTGCCTATGTCTCCTCCCGCGCGTTCCCGTTCCGCCCGCGAAAATCGCTCCCATATCCGATCCACTGCCTGGGCGGGGATTCCGCGGCCGTTGTCGGTGACCCCTATCCGCACGCGTTCCCCCTCCACCCTTGCCCATACACTGATGCTGCCGTCAGCAGCGGTGAACCTGCGCGCGTTGTCCAGGAGGTTGCGGATTACACGGTGAAGAGCATCCTGGTCCGCAACAACCTGCGGCAAGTCCGGCGGAATGTCGATCCGAATTACCGCGCCCGGCTGCCCCGTCAGCGCCTGCACAACCTTGCCCGCAACCGCCGCGGCGTCGGTAGGCCCAAGCGATATAGGGTGACGCCCCGACTCGATGCGCGAGAGGTCCAGTAGCTGCTCCACCATACGGCTCAGTCGCCTGGTCTCGTCTCTGAGGTGGTCAACTGCCTCGACCTGCTCGTTCGGGGAGAGCAAACCGTCGTGCCAGGCATCCAGGGTGAGGATGATCGAGCTGAGCGGGGCGCGCAGCTCGTGCGAGGCGTCCGCCACAAACTGACGCTGGGCCCGCTCCAGCCGCACCAGATGCTCGTGCTCTGTGTTGAGATTCGCCATGGTATTGTCCAGATGAGACGCCAGGTTGGTAACCACCGTGCGAAGGTTGTCCAACTCCCGGGTGTTCTGCTCTGGCACGCTCACGGCAAAGTCACCGGCGGCCATCTGCTGCCCGGCCGCAGCCACGTCCGTCAGCGCGCGCGTGACCCCGCGAACGGTCCGAACAAGGAATCCCAGGCTGATAAGAAACGCCAGAACCACTGTCCCGATGACCAGTAGGTAGGTGAGTTGGGCTGTTCCTCTCACCGCATCGACTCCGGTCCACATTACCTGTATGTAGGGGGCGGCGCCGGTGTCATCGGTGTATCGGGCGGCCCAGACGACGGGCCGCGACACCCAGGGCAGAGACCCCACACCCTGCAACTGGCCCCTCTTCACTATCTCCGGAGCCAGCGCCCACTTAACGCTGTCCTCCGATTCACGCCACCACGGGCCGCCACCGCCGCGCATCCCGCCGCCGCCGCTTACAGGGCGTCCTGTAATGTCCAGAACAATGCGCCCTCCTCCACGGCCCTGGCGCATGCCCGTCGTCTGTGTATCGGTTTCCCGCAGCCGTTCGGCGAGCTCGTGTTTGGCAGACTGCAGCGCCAGTTGGTCTGCAAGGAAGAGGATCACAACCAATGTGACCAGAAGCGTTAGAGAGCCTGCTATGGTGTGTCGGCGCAGGACATGGCGGAGAAGTGTCGGTCGTTCACTGGCCACTGAGCACCTCGAATTTGTACCCTATGCCCCGCACGGTTGTGAGGTAGGAGTATCCGTCACTAGAGGCGAGTTTCTGGCGAAGTCGGTTCATGGTGACATCCAGAGTGTGGTCGTCGCCAAAGGAATCCTCTTCCCAGACGGTCTCATAGAGGCGCTGGCGCGTGAGCACCCGTCCCGGATTAGCCGCCAGGGTGGCGAGGAGTTCAAACTCTTTCCTGGTCAGGGTGACAGGCGTATCCCCGCGCCACACGGTCCTTCCCCCCGGGTCTATGCGCAAACCGGGGAACTCCATGGCCTGACCGGCGCCGGCGGACGGAGATGCGCGGCGCAGAACAGCCCTTACCCGCGCAATCACTTCCAAAGGCTCAAACGGCTTGACAATGTAGTCATCCGCTCCCAGATCCAGCCCCAGCAGTCTGTCCGGCAGATCGCTTCTGCCGGTAAGCATTATCACAGGCTGCTGAGGACGGTCGCTCTGACGAATGCGCTTGAGAACAGACCAGCCATCGAGATTGGGAAGGTTGACGTCGAGCAGAACCAGGTCCGGCTGACGCTCTTCCAGAACCTTTAGCCCGGCAAGCCCGTCGGGGGCCGTGAGCATTTCCATACCCTCTCGGGCGAAATAACGCGGAAGCAGTTCCCGAATACGCGGATCATCCTCGATCAGTAGAATCAGCCCAGACATCAATCACCCCGACGGACAAGATGGCACGATACACCTGCCTGTATTGTACCATACGCGGTTATTAGTGTACAAGCTCTTGACGCCGCGCTCTCACACCTCCCCCCACCGAAAACAATCCACCGTATGATCATTCACCATCCCAACCGCCTGCATGAAGGCGTAGCAGATGGTCGAACCCACGAATTTGAAGCCTCTTTTGAGGAGGAACTTGCTCATGGCGTCGGACTGTGGGGTGGTGGCGGGGATTTCGGACAGGGTTTGGCGGTGGTTTGTGATGGGTTTGTTGTTTGTGAACTGCCAGATGGCTTTTGCGAAGGTGCCGTATTCTTGTTGGAGTTCCAGGGCCTTTTGGGCGTTGGTGATGGCTGAGGCGATCTTGAGGCGGTTTCGGACTATGCCTGGGTTGGCTAGGAGTTCGGCGACTTTGGACTGGTCGTATGCGGCCACGGTGGGGATGTCGAAGTTGTCGAAGGCGGCGCGGTAGTTCTGGCGCTTCTTGAGGATAGTCGACCAGCTCAGCCCCGCCTGCGCGCCCTCCAGCACCAGGAACTCGAACAGCAATCGGTCGTCATAAACCGGCACGCCCCACTCCCGGTCGTGGTACTCCTCATACAGCGGGTCGCCAAGAGGCACCCACGCGCATCTTACCAGTTTGTCAGTTTCGGCGGACACTGTCTGCCTCCTACTGGATTTCTGAACTCAGACCACTCCACCGTGCTCGCGAAGTACTTCTATTGCTCGCCTGTGGATATCCAGTCTATTACGAAACTCCGAGATATCCTCGTCTCCCTGGCTCGGGAACTCCCGCAAGTACTCCTCCCCTTCCTCGTACTGGCTCAGAGCCTCAGCCAGCGGAGTGGAGCCAAGTTCGTTCCTTGCGTTCACATCGGCCCCGGCATCAAGCAAGAGGTTCACACACTCCAGCGCGCCGCAGCACGCGGCATAATGGAGCGCGGTATCCGTGCCGGGGTCGACAGCCCGCACATCCGCTCCGCGTTCAATCAGTACCTGCGCAATCTCTAACATATTGTGACTGACCGCCGCCCTCAACGGGAAATCAGGCCCATTCACATCGGCTCCACGGTCCACCAAGAGCGCAACCACATCCGCACTGCCGGTATCCTCGCAGCCGTAGTTGAGCGCACTGTGCCCCTTTACATTGACCGCCCTGACGTCCGCGCCCTTCTCGATCAACAGCTTTGCCAGCCGGAGGTTCCCATGCCATGCGGCTTCGTGCAGAGGTGTGACATCCGAGTAACCTTTGCCGTTCACGTTCGCCCCGTGATCAATCAACAATCTGACTACAGATGGATGGTTGTGGCAGACTGCCCATATTAGTGGGCTGTGTTCGTGATAATCAAGCGCCTCCAGGTTGGCCCCGCGCTCAATCAGCAGCCGGGCAATTGCGGCGCGCCCATAGTATGCGGCGACCAAGAGGGGCGTTCGGCCCTGTGAATCCCTGGCCTCCAGCAGGCCGGGGTCCCCGTCCATCATTTCCTTGACGCAGGCAACGCCCATTCGGCGGACGGCCTGGTGAATCGTTAATGTGGTGTTTTTCATAATGACATACACTTACGCGCGGGTCTCAGCTTTTCCTTCCTTAGGCTGTCTTGAACAGGATTCTCAGGATTAGCGGATGGGCAGGAAGGTCGGATGTGGAAATCCTGTCCATCCTTGAATCCTCGAAATCGTGTTCAAGACAAAGGTCAAAGACAACTCCCGTTCGCAACCACGCGCTTTGTTCGGTATAATAGTCTCAGTCTGGTCTACGGGGGTGGCGTCATGGTTGTGTTTGTTACTGGTGGAGCCGGGTTTCTTGGGATCAACCTGGTCCGGCATTTGCTGGGCAAGGGGTGCGAGGTTGTGTCCTATGACATGGCCCCGTTCGATTACCCGGAGAAAGACCGCATAAAGGCGATAACCCGCGACATCCGCGATGCCGCGTCGATGGAAGCGGCTATGAAAGGCTGCACTCACGCGGTCCACTGCGCCGCCGCCCTGCCTCTCTACACCAAGGCAGACATATTCTCGACGGACGTGGACGGCACCCGCAACGTGCTGGAGAGCGCCCGGAAGCTGGGGCTGGAGCGGATGGTGATGATTTCATCCACAGCAGTCTACGGCGTCCCCGACCATCACCCGCTGTACGAGACCGACGATATGGTCGGCGTGGGAGACTACGGCCAGGCCAAGATCGAGGCCGAGGGAGTGTGCTCGGAGTATCGGGCGAAGGGGATGTGCGTGCCTGTGATCCGCCCGAAATCATTCATCGGCCCTGAGAGGCTGGGGGTCTTTGCCCTGTTCTACGATTGGGCCAAGGACGGCCACGGCTTCCCGCTCCTGGGAAAGGGCAAGAACCGCTACCAGCTTTTGGATGTCGAGGACCTGTGCGGCGCGATCTGGTCCTGCCTGACCCTGCCGTGCGGGCAGGTGAATGATGTGTTCAACGTCGGCGCAGCCGAGTTTGCCACCATGAAAGAAGACTTCCAGTCCGTGCTGGACTACGCGGGCTTCGGCAAAAAGATAAAATGCATCCCGTCAGGCCCGGCGGTTGCGCTGCTCAAAGTGCTGGAGAAGCTGAAGCTTTCGCCGCTGTACAAATGGGTCTACGACACTGCCTCCACCGATTCGTTTGTCTCAATCGAGAAGGCGCAGAAGACCCTGGGTTTTGCCCCCAAGTATTCCAACAAAGATGCCCTGATCCGCAACTACCAGTGGTATCTGGATAATCTATCAAGTTTCGCCCACACCAGCGGCATCTCCCACAGAGTCCCCTGGAGCCAGGGAGTGCTCAAGATCGCGAAGAGGTTTTTCTAGGGGGAGCGCTTTCGGGATTTCCGGAGCGGTTGGAACTACAGGTGGGCGAATTGGGGATTGTAACTAAGAATCAGATCAAAGACAACTTGGCGGGGCTGGGGATAGTCGAGGGGGATGTAGTCTTCTTCCACTCCTCCCTCAAGAGCATCGGCCAGGTGGAAGGCGGCCCGGATGCTGTGCTGGACGCGTTTCTGGAGACCATCGGGGAATCCGGAACGCTGGTTCTGCCGGCGCTGTGCATGTATGACTTCGGGCATCTCGACCGCGAAGGCATTCAGCGAGAGTGGGACATCGATAACAAGCCGACATTCACCGGCATCATCCCTGAGACGTTCCGAAAGCGGCCTGGAGTCCTGAGAAGCGACAACTCGACCCATTCGGTAACCGCCATCGGCAGATACGCCAATGAGATAGTCAAAGACCACGCCAACGCGCATCGGTCGGGCGAATGGGTGTCGGACAGGCCACTGTGGGTTTCCGACGGCGCATTCGGCGACAACAGCCCCTGGGACAAGCTCTATCAGTTGGACGCCAAGTATTTGCTGATCGGAGTCGACTTCATGAATTGCACAATGGGGCACCAGATCCAGGTGGTGTTCCTGGAGGAAGACCTGAAGAAGCTCGGCTCGGAGGCTCGGTGGCCACATTACAATTTCCCCACGATGGGCAAGATGCTTGAGGAAAAGGGCGTAGTTCAGTTGGGCTACATCGGGGAGTCCTATACGAGGCTGTTCCAGAGCAGGTCGATGGTGGACACTGCTATGAGGATTCTGAGGGAGAAAGAGATTGTTTATTGACATCCACGCCCACGCGTATCGCAAGCCTATACCGTTTGCGTGCTTTTTTGCGACGGTTGAGCAGTTGATCCAGCGTTATGATGACGAGGGGATTGAGAAGGGGTGCGTGCTGCCGATAGTCAGCCCGGAGATATACCTGCCCCAGGCCAACGAGGACATTCTGGATATGGCGGAGATGTATCCGGACCGGATCATCCCGTTCTGCAACATCGACCCTCGCGCGCTGACCAACTCAGCGGACGCGCCTCTGGAGAGGATTCTGGGTTACTACAAAGACAAGGGCTGCAAGGGGCTTGGGGAGGTGATGCCGAATATGCCGGTGAACCACCCCATGGTGCAGAACCTGTTCAAATGCGCGGAGGCGGTGGGGCTGCCGGTGACAACCGACGGCTCCGACCAGATCGGCAATGATTTCGGCCTGTACGATGACCCCGGCCTGCCGCAGCTTGAGCACACCCTGCAGAAGTTTCCCGACCTCAAGATACTGGGGCATGGGCCGCTGTTTTGGTCCGAAATTGCCAGGCTGGAGACTCCGGGCGAGAGGAACTTCGTATATGGCCCCAAGCACGGCCAGGTTGGGCGCTTCCCTAAGGGACTCATCAAGGAAGAGGGTGTGGTTCCAAAGCTGATGAGGCTGTACCCCAACCTCTACGGTGACCTCTCGGACTTCACCCCGGCCAACGCGCTCACCCGTGACCCGGTATACGGCCCGAAGTTCGTGAATGAGTTCCAGGACCGCCTGCTCTTCGGGACTGATATAACCGGGGCCGAAATGCCGTTCCCGATGATACCGATCCTGCTGGAATACAGAGAATCCGGGAAAATTACAGAAGAAGTGTTCCAGAAGGTCGCGCGGGGAAATGCTATAAAGTTGTTGGAGTTGGAGTAAGTCCGGGGGCTACGCACGATCGATCATCCTCTATCTGCTGGCCTAATCATAGCGATGACACGGGTGGATGGTGAAGGAAAGGAATTGATAGTTAACATGAACCTGCTACTGATGAATGGCCCGGTTTGGAGGCCATTTGCGTGGCCTCTGGATGGTGTCGGCCTGGAGTTGAATTGGCGACCCGTGAAACATCGTATAACAAATGCATATGGAGGAAGACAATGAACAAGAGAATACTACTAGCTGGCATCGCAACGCTATTGGCGGCAAACTGCGGATATGCGGCAACCAAGGTCGGCGCAATTGGAACTTCGCAGATGGCGGGAGAATGGGCCTCATTCAACAAGCCATATAGCCTCGGTAGCAAAGGCAACAAGATGAACATCACGCTCAGGAGCGCGGAATATACTGTTGGTCAGGTAGTCATTGGAGCGGAGACATACTTTCCGAATAAGGGTGAGAAGCTTCTTGTTCTTCACTACACAATGCAGAATCCTGAGAAGAGCCCGGGCGTGGCTGGTTGGTCGACTTTCAGATTCACCGCCGTGGATGCTGAAGACGCCAACCATAGCAGCGTTCTGAGAACCGGCATGGAGACAAACAGAAAAGAACTCAATATGAAACTCAAACCGGCGCAGAAGGTAGAAGCCTACACTCTGATCAGAGTTGGCGCCGATGGCGAGACTCCTAAGCTGATCGTTCAGCGTGGCCCTGGCATGGTGCTCCGCTATGATCTCAGAGGTAAGGTAAAACAGTTGCCTGCGGAGTATGCGGATCCTGCCGACGTCACTGGCGCCACGGTGCGTACCGAAATCTCGGGCAAGACCGGCCAGTACTACCATGCCAGCGATTTCGATTTCAAAGTAGGTTCAATCGCGGTGCTTACCGACGGAGTTGGAGATAGGAAGCCAGGCAAAGGCAAGGCTACCGTGCTGGTCAGTTGCACAGTCAAGAACAAATCAGGGGCTGCAAGCGCGTTCAGTTGGACGACAGTCAAGCCATCTCTCACCATGGACAGTGGGACTGCCACGTGGCACAAGTCTCTGGTGGACGTATCGTCTCTGGAAAGTATCAACATGCCAAGACTAGCTCCAGGCCAGGAGACTGCCGTCGGTTTCATTTTCGCAGTCAAGGCAGATACCAAGCCTCAGAAGCTTGTCTGTACAACCAAGTCGGGAATCAGCTACAGTTTTGATGCCCTTGCTTCCGAATAACCTTCGGGACGCAGAGACCCAGGGGGCGCGCGTTTGCCAGACGGGTACGTAACAGAACGCAGGATTCCTGGTTCTGCGGCGGGCGCGACTGCAAATCGCACCCGATCATAGGTGAAAGGACACACGAAGGAAAGTGGAAAACAAACTAATGGTTGGGGCGGCGAAGGTCGATATTACCCCGGCGCTGGATCAGGCTAGAAGACTTGGACCCAAGGGGATCGCAACAAACGTTATCGGGGAGATCAGCGCTCGGGCGACTGTCTTTTCCGATGGCGTGAATAAGACTGCGGTGGTCTTGTTGGATATAAGCGAGTTCTTTCCCAATGTCACAAAGGGAATCAGGGAACTGGCAAGCAAGTGGACCGAGATACCATACGAAAACATAATGGTCTGCGCCACTCACACTCACTCATCCGGCCGAGTGATAGACTTCGACGACCCCTTCGATACCGGCGGGGTGATGATCGAGTATGAGAAGCTCAGCGACATAACCCAGGCCTATATAGACAGGCTCCATCGGGCTGCGGCAAGCGCCGTGAGCCTCGCGGAAAACCGTCTCCAGCCGGCCAAGGGAAGAATCGGAAAGATCTCTGTGCCCGGTATCGGTCTGCCGCGCGCGAGGATGAAAGATGGAACCGTGGCCGATTTCCACACCTCCAAGGGGATCAAGGACGTAGACGAGAGCCAGATCGAGGCGTTCTCCTTCTACGATGACGCGCTGCGGGTAGTAGTCTTCGAGGATATGGAAGGCAAACCGATATGCGGCATGGGCAACTTCGGGTGCCATAATGCGCTGGCCATGGAGGGAACCACCATAGACAGCGACTACTTCGGCTGGGCCGCAGAAAAGATCGAGCACGAGATCGGCAACGGGTTTGTCTTCCCGATAATGGCTGGGCCAGAAGGCAATGTTCACCCGGCAGCCCTCTTTGAGAAGGGTGTTCCGCCGGATGTGGCTGCGGCGCTGGTCCCGGTTGCGGGCGCAATGCTCTACGACGGCTTCGCCAAGCTCTGGGACAAACTGGAGCCTTTCGAGGCAGATGTTGTATCCGCCGTGCGCAAGGAAGTGTATTTCCCTCTCCAGGACCCTCTGCCCCTGCGCGCGAAGACCTATGTACATGGCCGAGGCGTCACCGGCGGCAAGCAGGACGAGAAGGGAGTCTACTCGGAACTGCAGATGGTGAGGGTCGGGGACTTCGCGATCCTGGGCCTGTGCGGCGAGGTATTCCACGAGATCGCCGCGAACCTGCAGAAAGCCAGCCCGTTCAAATACACCTGGGTGGATTCGCTGTGCAACGACGAACTCTCCTACCTCATGCCTGCGCACGAGCACAAGAGAGACAACGAGTCCGGCCAGATGAACACCCAAAAAGAGTTCGCCCTGCCGGATGAGACGTCGGAAGCTCTCATCTACGACACCTACAAGGAACTCTTCGAGCGAAGCAAGTCCTGAGCTCACACGGGAGATACAAACTATGAGTAGCCCAAACCTGCAAGTTGTCCGCGAGTATATTACTCAAGTCATGCCGCAGATCGAGAGGCCGCCGATGGGGAAGATTCTCTTCCCATGGCTCACGGTCACTTGCGGCGAGCATTATGCGTCCACGATCTTCACCTGGGACTACCACCACGCCGCCATGCGCTTCGCCATAGCGGGCAGACCGGAGTACCTGCGGTTCCTTGTGGACAACCTGCTGGCCTATCAGCAGGAGAATGGCAACACGCCCAGCGTGGTGAATGTCGATCGTGGGCCGAGGTTCCTCGATGTGCCGTACCACGCGCAGCCGTTCCTTTTTCAGGCGGCGTTCATGTATGTCAACCTGACAGCCGACACCGCCTGGGGTGAATCCGTATTCGCCAAACTCACGAAGTATATGGATTTCTACGATTCGCAGTACACGGCCGCTTATGGGCTCAAGCGCTGGCGCGTCGGATGGATGGGTGGACTCGACAATGACGTAGTCACGGCTTTCCTTCCGCCGGATACCATTGCTTCCTGCGATATCAACGCGTGGGTGTACATCGAGCTGCTCGCTGCAAGAAAGCTAGCCCAGCTTCTGGAGCGTTCGGAGGAAGCCGACTCCTTCGCGCGCCGAGCCAGGGTTCACCGGGAGATAGTCAACGACAAACTTTGGTATGCCGAAGAAGGTACCTACGCTGCGTTCAGTCTGTGTGATGGCGCTCCGCTCTTCCATCTGCCGTATGAAGACGTCCCGGGAGAGGTGGGCCGGTTTGCGTTTCAGTCTGCAACCAATCTCTTCCCCCTCTACGCACAGATGGCTGATACCGAGCGGGCAAAGGCAATGATAGAGGCCTATGTTGTGAATGAGGACCAGTTCTGGAGCCCTTACGGCGTCCGGACTCTCTCCAAAGCCAGCGAATACTTCAATAACGCCGTGTTCGGCAACCCCACCCGCTTCGGCGACCACCGCCGGATCACGGAGTCCAACTGGCAAGGTCCCGTGTGGGTCCCGCTCAACTACTTCGTCTTCCACGCGCTCAGGCACTACGGCTACACCCAGGAAGCGTCACTGTTGGCAGACCGGACCGTCGATGTCCTGGCCGGGTCTCTGCGAGCCCGGGGGTCATTCTCAGAGAACTTCAACAGCGACACAGGTGAACCGCTATATGCCAGCCATTACACATCGTGGAACCTGCTTGGCGACACACTGCACGATGACCTGCCGGCCACCAGTTGGATAATGGATCCGATATTTACATGTTCGTAGCACGTTTTTGTGATCTTCTTGCTCGCCCACGTATCTGTTATCATGGGAGCAAATGAGAGATCGCAACGAAACACAACTGGTCACATCCGCGGCAACTGGCGATGCGGCGGCGTTTACGGAGTTGGTGCGGCGGTACCGGGACATGGTCTATGGCTACTGCTACCACCGAACCTGCAGTTTCGAGGACGCCCGCGATCTTGCCCAGGAAACTTTCGTCCGGGCGTACAGCAGCCTCGGCCAACTCAGGGATGCGTCGAGCTTTGGGCCGTGGCTGCGCAGGATTGCGGCCAATCTGTGCAACCGATGGGCCTCGAATGCTCGAGAAATACCGTTCGAGCAGATAGAGGTCCTGCAGCCGAGTGAGTCACCGACAACGGTTCTTGTGCGCGACGCTCTTTGCAGACTCCCAGATAACGAGCAGCTCGCGATCGTGCTGCACTATGTAGACGGCCTGTCGTACTCCGACATCGCAGGCTTCCTTGAAATCAGCAAAGGGGCCGTGAGAGGAAGGCTCTACAGGGCTCGCGAGATGCTCAAGGCGGAGGTTCTCAAGGTGACGGAAGAGCAATTTGGCGCGAACAAGCTGGACGAGGAGTTTGTATTCAAGGCTGTGAACGCGGCTGTTCGCAGGGCGATGAACGCGCGTGACATGCTGCACGACAGGGTTCGGTCGAAGAAAGAAGTGGACAAGGCGGTTGCTTTGGTTAACAGTGTGCGGCCAGACCAAGTCAAAGACCCAGTAATGCTGGCCGACGCGCTGCTGTCTGTCGGGGTGCGAGAATTTGTGCTTGGTGAGAGGCAAGAGGCGCGAGAGCATTGGGATCGGGCAGGGCTGCTGATGGAGCAATCAGGCGATTTGGGCGGCATCGGCCGCTGGCGTTCAGTGATCGCCTATGACAGCCTTCTGTCGGGCGATCTGGCGGGCGCACATGATCTGTACCTGCAAGCGGCAAGCTGCCAGACGGACGGGATGTCGCAAGAAGAGATATCATTGCCTTTAGCCGACCTGGCCATGGCGCGGGCGCTGGAGTCGATAGGTCTGGGCACAGACATCAAGAACATCGCCGACTTGCGAGCTGGCTGCAATTGGTTCGAACACCAGGACAGCGAGATAATCCACGGTTTGGGAGTCAACAACGGTTTCACCAGCGGGAGCTATCCGGAGCGCCTGAGAAACAGGCCAGGCCCGCCCATCGGCCCGACCCCCTTGCCGCTGGTTCTGATGAGATACAAGCCCGAACTTGGCGACACGCTGCGCTTTGTGAATGGGGACGGTCGAGCCGAGGAGTCGGTTATGGATACACTCTCGGAGACAGTCACCACACCCGCCGGCACGTTTGAGGATTGTGCTCGGTCGTCGAGCCGCATATTCGCTTCCAACACGTGGGAAGGCGAGGCAGTGGCATGCCGCGAGCTCTGGTTTGCGCCGGGCACTGGGATTGTACGGATGACCTACCAAGCCGCCGGGGAGCCCGCTGACACGTCTGATCTCACCGACTTCCACATCGAGACGCCAAGCGCCGACTACATCCCGCTCTCGGTTGGCAACTGGTGGAGATGGCGTTGGATCGACGGTGAGGAGCAGTATCGTTTCAGGGCCCAAAGCTACCGGGAGGTAGTAATCGAGTCTGGAGACCAATGGGCAACGATGCACTATGTATTTGCCGTAAATGAATAGCACTGGAAGGTACGAGATGAATAATCCGGATAGATCACGAGCATCAATGACCGGCTCCCTGCGAGCAGGAGTTGCCAAGAGCGATATAACCGTCGACCCGAGCATAACGCCGGTCCACGACCCGCTTTTCGCCAAGGCGCTGGTGTTGGACGACGGCAACACCAGGCTGGCTATCATTGCGATGGACACCGTGGGGATAGGGGGCGAGTTCGATATCCCGGAAGACTTCCTCCCGAAGCTGCGCAGTCGAATCGAGGTCGAACTGGGTATTCCCGGCGCGAATGTGCTGGTGAACGCGTCTCATACTCACACCCCCGGCCGGATGCTGTGCGATGACGCTGAGCAGGTTGAGCGGACGTTTGATGCGGTCAAGAGGGCTTTCGAGAGCACGGAGCCGGTCACGGTGGGCGCGGGGGTTGGTCATGAAGACCGCTTCACGATCAACCGGACACTCAATCTCAAGAGCGGCAAGTCGTGGACCATTCGCCACGCCAACCCCTGCCCGCCGGATGATGAGGTGGAGGGGCTTCGACCCATTGACCCTGAGATCGGCATCATCAGGATAGACCGTGCCGATGGCAGCCCCTTGGCGGTGGTCTTCAACTATGCCTGCCACCCGCTGCTGGGGGTTCCGGGGTGCGCCGTCACGGCCAACTACCCCGGCTTCGCCTCCAAGGTGATCGAAGACAGCCTCGGCGGCGGCGCGATGGCTTTGTTCTTGCAGGGTGCGGGAGGGGACGTTACCGAGGTCCTCTACAAGGACGTCAACCACCCCAGAGATGCCGAACCCGTCGGCGCGATGCTTGGTATGAGCGCTCTTGAAGCGGCTCGAAAGATAGGTGCCACGGATGCGGCGCTTAGTGTGGCGTCCAAGACGGTCAAGCTCCCCCGTCGAACCGACATCCCCCAGCGCATCGAGGCTCTTATTCAGGAGCAGGCGGAACTGCTGGCCTCGCTGCGGTTCACCAGCCTCAACTTCAAGACATTCCTGCCGCTCTATATCAAGTACGCCCTCGACCCCGAGCATCCCCTGGACTATTCCTACCGGTATCTGCAAGAGGAGGCCATCGGCTCGGACGCGCTTGCGAGGATGGACGCGGAAAACAAGGACAACATCGAGAAGTACCACACCAACATCCTCGCAATGGAGAAGCTGGCGAGGATCCAGGACGATATCGGGACCCTCCAGCGCCACCAGGAGATCAACCGCCAGTCCGGCGAAGACACATTCACCGCGGAAGTCCTTGGAATCAGGATCGGCGACTGCGTACTCATAAGCTGCCCCGCGGAGGTCCTGGTGGAAGTCGGCCTGAACGTAAAAAAGGCCTCCCCCTACAAGCACACATTCGTCTCAGCCTTCTCCAACGGCTACTGCCACTATGGCCCGCCTGCCACTGAATACGACAAAGGCGGCTACGAGGTAACCGAATGCCTCCTCGGTGCAGGTTGGCAGGAGCTGTGGGAGAAGACGGCTGCGGAGGTTATCGGGAGGCTGTAGCCTCATTCCCCTGCAGTTTGGTGGTAGTAGTTCAGTCTTGGCGGGCGATACATCGGAAGCTTCATCTCCTCCCCTCACCCCAGCCCTCTCCCCGGCGCGCGGGGAGAGGGGGTGTCTCACCCACTCTGAACAGTTACGTTTGGTTACAGTTTGCCCCCTTTCCCCCATTGATGTGATATAATCCAATCATACGGCATGTAGGTGTCATTGTCGCTCGCATAGAAATGTTTGTAGCGGAGATAGTCGTCAGGCCTGGGCTTGTCTACGTGCCAGTCAGATCGAAGGGGGATATCGCTTTGTACACTGGATCAAAGTCAACAGACAGTAGCATCACTTGCTTCCGACGCCTGACTATCGCCATCGTGGTCCTTGCCTGCCTGGCGTTTTCGGCTGCGGTTCTCGCGGAACCGGTCGGAATAGCGACTGCGAAAGTCGGCCACGAGGGGCTCAAACCTGCCGTTGCCTCCGTGCAGGCCAACGCCAAGGTCGGCGAGGGCTTCCTTGGACAGGTGATTGTCTTCCTGCAGGCCGGAACAGACCCTGTGGCGTTCGGAAAAGCCAACGGGCTGACCTACCTCTCCACCCTCAAGAGTGACCCGAATGCCCACGTGTTCCAGGCCGGGTCTCAGAGCGCGACCACACTCGCGATGTCCTCCTTTTCCTCTTCTCCCTTTGTGCGCGCGGTGTATGAGAATACGCGTTCTCAGAACGTACTCCACGCGTTCACCCCAAACGATCCCTACTGGCGCAGATTGCACCCGGCCGGTTGGAGCGGCCCGGGAGAGTGGCATCTTTGGAATGAGTACGTTGCCGGGCGGGACGTTAACATCGTCCCTGCCTGGAACAAGGATATGACAGGCTACGGGGTCACCATCGGAATTGTCGATGACTGCCTCCAGACATCGCATCCCGACCTTGCCCCCAACTACCGCTCTGACGATAGCTGGGACTTCGGCCAGGACGATGCAGACCCCAGCCCGGTCAACTCGGATGATCAGCACGGTGTATCTACCTCCGGAGTGGCGGCGGCGCGCGGGGGGAACGGCATCGGGGTCACAGGCGCCGCGCCCTATGCAAGCCTCGCCGGGCTGCGGATCGACTTCCCCACCCAGACCGATGCAATGTTTGTGGACGCGACCCTCTATCACAGCAACACTGCGGGGGCGGCCATCGGAGTCAAGAACCACAGTTACGGGGTGAGCGCCCCATACGTAGACATGTTCGCCCAGGATAACGCCGTGCTGGAAAGCGCTGGCTTTGGCACTGTCCACGTCTTCTCCGCCGGCAACGAAAGAGGGGCAACGGGACAGGACGCCAACAAGAAGATGCTCCAGAACAACCCTTGTGCCATCGCGGTTGCGGCTCTGGGCAGCGACGGAAAGTTTGCCAACTACAGCAACTTCGGTGCCAACGTCTTCTGCACCGCGCCATCGGGCAGCGGGGCCGGACTCTACAAGATAACCACCACCGACCGCACGGGCGCACTTGGCTACAACAGTGTCTACGGTGACACATTCCCCGACAACAACTACACCAGTATGTTCAGTGGCACCTCATCATCCGCGCCGTTGGTCGCGGGTGTGTTGGCGGTGGTGAAGGAAGTTCGACCGAATCTTGACTGGATATTCGCCAAGCAGCTCTTGGCCCATACCTGCACCGTCGTTGACCCCACCGACTCTACCTACGAGAGCGATGGCGGCTGGACAACCAATGCGGCTGGATTCAAGTTCAACCAGAACTACGGCTTCGGCCTGGTCAATGCGGACAAGCTCTGCGATGAAGCGAGGAAGTACTCGGGCGTGACCTGGGGCAGCTATGTCTACGCGGATAACCAGCCTGTGATGCTGCGCGTTCCTGACGGCGACCAACTCGGAGGCAGCAACTACGGTGTCAGGTGCCCGGCGATGACAGAGCCGGTAGACTGGGTCCAGATATCGCTTACGGTCAACACCGACCGCCGCGGCGACCTGGTGGCGTATCTGGAGTCGCCGTCCGGCACCGTCAGCAGGCTAATGGTGGATTCAATCACCGACACGGCCGCCGGCGTATATACATGGGTATACCGCACCAACGCCTTCTGGGGCGAGCCGATGGAAGGCGACTGGTGGATAAAGGTCACCGACGTAGTGACGCCATTCGGGACAATATGGGAGGAGTTCTCGTTCGATGCCTACACCAGCCAACTCATTACGGATGTGGACGGCCCCAACGCCGTCATCACCAAGGCGGCCACACAGCCGGACCCGACCAACGTCTCCCCAATTATGTTCGATGTTGTCTTCGATGAGTGGATAGATGACTTCAACTCGGGTGACGTGTCGGTGGGAGGGACGGCAAACCCGAACAGCGCTGTTGTGACCGGAAGCGGCAGGCGCTACAAGATCGCGGTCAGCGGGATGACAGACAGCGGGACAGTATACGCCACTATCCCTGCCGGCGCGGCGCACGACAAGAACGGCAATCCCAACCTGGCTTCCACGGGCGAGACCGTGAACTTCAGTTCGCCGCCGGTGAACTGGAGCGTGACGCCGTCCGGCGGCTCCATTTCCAGCGGCGCGGTAACCCTGTCCACCGTATACTACGACACCAACGGCTACACCGACATAAAGAGGGCCTACCTGCTGATCAATGATTCATTCACGCAGGCGAACGCCCTGTTGCTGTTCTATGATCGGACAACCAACAAGGTCTACCTGAAGAATGACGCCAACACCAGTTGGGGCACCGGCTACACCCCGGGGGCTGCGATAACCCTGCAGAACACCCAGGGCAAGTTGTACGTTGCCAGCACCACCGCGCCCGGTTCGGGCAACAGCGTGACCGTGAACTGGCGCATCGAACTGAAGGCCCCGTTCTCTGCCAAGATGCTGAACGCGTATATGTTCTGCCAGAACACCGCGGGGCTGACCGATGGCTGGGAGCGGATGGGGATCTACTACAACGTGGCCCCACAGGTAGTCGGGATAGATCCGAACGGTCTGCTGCCAAATGACACCTACTTCACTTTCAAGGCTACCTACAAGGACTCGAACGGATACCAGGACCTGCGCAAGTGCTATCTGCTGATCAACGATACGCTGAGCCAGGCCAACGCGGTATTCCTATACTATGACATGGTGAGCAACAAGGTCTACCTGAAGAATGATGCCAACACCAGTTGGGGCACTGGGTATGTGATGACTACTGCCGTTACACTGTCCAACAGCCAGTGTGAGGTTTCGGTGGGAGATATGTCCGCTCTTGTTGGCGCTGACCTGTCGAGCTACACGCTGAACTATCGGATCAAGCTGAAACCGTCGATGGCCGGAAAGAACCTGTACAGTTGGATGTACGTCACCGACTCCGTGGGAGCGTTTGAAGGGTACAAGAAGGTGGGAACCCACTTCGCTCCGCTCCCACCGGAGTGCACCTACCTGAGTCCCAACAGCGGAACGGTTGAGACGGGATTCGAGCAGACCTTCTCCAGCATCTACTCCGACCCCAATGGTTTCGCGGACATCAACCTGACTTACCTGCAACTCAGTGTGGCATCCAGCCAGGCGAACGCGATATTCCTGATGTACGACGCGAAGCAGAATAAGGTATACCTGCGCAACGATGCCAACACCAGTTGGGGCACGGGCTACGCTCCGGGGACTGCGGTCATCCTGCAAAACAGCCAGTGCAAGGTCAACCTGGCCTCGATGGGAGCGCCCAGCGGAGTGACTGCGGAGCAGCTTGAGATATTCTGGCCCATAGAGCTCAAGCCGAGCCAGGCAGGGAAGCTGCTCTGTGAAAGGATGTATGTCCGTGACAACGCGCTGCTGAACAGCGGATGGAAAGTGAAGGGGTACGTGCGAGGACACTAAGCCGGCAGCGGTGGGTGGAAACCCGAGGAAAACGCGCGCCAAGGGCAACAGGTGAACCTTTTGGTTTTGGCGCAGTCTAAACTATGGAGGCCGGGAAAGCGATGGGGTTTGTGTTCGTCCTCCCGGCCTCTGTGTTTGTTGTTAAGCGCGGGCTGTTGAGCTTGGGGCCGAATGCCCGATTCTTCTGGGGGTAAGTACGATTTTGGATATGAATATGCGCTCCCGTAGCCGGCACGGGGTTAGGCCGCGTGCGTGGCTTGTCGTCCTCTTTGCCTCGGCGCTCATCGCTCTGTCTCTTGCAGCACAAGCCGGGCCGCTTGGCGGCTCTGCCACCATGGGCAGGGAAACTGCGTCCACGGGCCAGCAGGATCTGTCCACAGGGCAAGTGATTGTCTTCCTGGTTCCGGGGACAGACCCGGTGGCGTTTGGCCTGGCCAATGGCATGACCTACGTCGAGACCCTCCGAAGCGATAAGGACGCGCATGTCTTCGGCACGGCCTCGCCGGGGATTGCCGGCCTGGCTTCGGTCATGCTCACGGTGTCGCCAGGCGTTCGCGCGGTATATGAAAACAAGCTGACCCGCTACGTCCTGACCGGCTTCACCCCAAATGACCCCTATTTCCACAAGCTAACCCCCGAGGGATACGGCGGACGAGGTCAGTGGTACATATCCAATGAATACACGGCGGGCAGGGACCTGAACATTCTTCCCGCGTGGAACAGGAACCTCACCGGGCGAGGGGTTGTGGCGGCAGTTGTGGACGACTGCCTGGAGATAACTCATCCCGACCTGACTCAGAACTACCGTGCGGCAGACAGTTGGGACTTCGGCCAATCGGATGCGGACCCAAGCCCGGTGAACGATTCGGACATGCACGGTGTGTCCACGGGCGGGCTGGTAGCCGCCCGCGGCGGCAACGGCATCGGAGTGGCCGGCATAGCGCCCTACGCATACCTCGCGGGGCTCCGGATAGACTTCCCAACCCAGACCACTGCGATGTTCGTTGACGCAGCGCTGTATCACAGCAGCGGGTCCAACACCAGCATCAAGGTGAAGAACCACAGCTACAGCTATACCACGCCGTATGTGAACGTCGCGGCGGAGTCTGACGCTATTGCCACATCCACCGCCTCGGGCACTATCCACGTAGTATCGGCGGGCAATGAAAGAGGCAAGGCCAGCGAGGACACCAACTCCTTGATGCTTCAGAACGGCCCGGCGGTGATCAATGTCGCGGCTCTCGGCAGCAATGGCATCTACTCTTCCTACAGCAACTTTGGGGCCTGCGTCTTTTGTAGCGCGCCGTCCAGCAGTGCGGGACAATACTCTATTACCACCACCGACCGCACAACCGCGGCTTACGGTTACAACCCGGGAAGCGGCGATACTTTCCCCGATCCCGATTACACCTCTATCTTCGGAGGCACCTCGGCTGCGTCGCCGATGGTTGCAGGGGTAATGACGCTTGCCAAGGAGGCACGCACCTCTCTGAACACCAGGATGGCAAAGCACCTTCTGGTACGGACTTGCAAGGTTGTCGATGCCACCGACGCGACCGCCCAGAGCGACGGCGGATGGAAGACCAACGCCGCAGGGTGGGAGTTCAACCAGAACTATGGGTTTGGGCTGGTGGATGCTGATGCCTTGTGCACGGAAGCCCGAAAGTACTCGGGGGTTACGACTCTCCAGACAGAGTCGACGGGCACGATCGACGTGGGAGCCTCCATTCCCGACGGCAGTAGTACAGGCCTGAGCAGAACTTTCACCATGGCCCAGACCACTCCCCTGGAGGAGGTTCTGGCTACAGTCCAAATAACGCATCCTCGCCGGGGAAACCTCTCGATATACCTGATCTCCCCGAGCGGGACCTCAACCAGGCTCAAGTATCCGACCAGTCTGGACACCGGAACGGACCTGAGTTGGACTTTCACCGCCAATGCGTTCTGGGGCGAGAACCCCGCCGGGACCTGGACTATCAAGGTAGTGGATGGCGTAGCCGGGAACTCCGGCACTTGGACTTCGTTCGCTGTGGCCACCAGGATGGGGCAGTTGGTGTCGGATGCTGCGGGACCACACGTAACCATCAACCAGGCATCCGGGCAGGCCGACCCGACTACGGGTTCAACCGTCAACTTCTCCGTGGCGTTCGATGAAGTTGTGGACGACTTCATCGCCTCCGATGTTGCCCTTTCCGGAACCGCCGGAGCTACCACTGCGGTTGTCACAGGTGGCGGCAGATACTATACGGTTGCGGTAAGCGGGATGACTGTCGGAGGCACCGTGACTGCCGCTATTCCCGCCGCCAGAGCTCACGACATCAACGGGAACGCAAGCTTAGCCTCAACCAGCAGCGATAACACCGTAACGGTGGTTATTAACAGTCCTCCGCAGAACGTGAGTCTCACACCGTCCGGCGGCTCCATAACAGGCGGCATTGTCACGCTCTCGAGTCTGTACCGCAACGCCAACGGGGCCACCTCCATCAGCAAGGCCTACCTGCTCATAAATGATTCCCTCACTCAGACCAACGCCGCACTGATGATGTACGATCGGTCGGCCAACAAGATCTATCTCAAGAACGACGCCAACTCAAGCTGGGGCACCGGTTACGCTCCCGGCACATCTATAACCCTCCAGAATACACAGTGCTATCTATATCTCGGAACCACGACCGTCTCCCCCTCAGGGACCGATCTCACAGTCAACTGGCGAATCCAGCTCAGAAGTCCGTTTTCCGCGAAGTCGCTGAGCGGGTACATGTACGTTCAGAACTCCGTATCGCTCACGGACGGCTGGGAACAGATGGGCATCTACTACAATGTGAAGCCCCAGGTGGTGAGTGTCACGCCCAATGGGCCGCTTCCCATCAACGCCAAGACAACGGTCAACTGCCTGTATAGAGACCTGAACGGTTGGGCGGACCTTCGCAAATGCTACATGCTTATCAATGACACCCTGACGCAGACGAACGCGATCTTCCTGTGGTATGACAAGTCATCCAACAAGGTCTACCTCAAGAACGACGCCAACACTAGTTGGGGCACGGGCTACACGCTGGGCACGAGCATTACCCTGTCAAACACCCAGTGCGAGGTATACGTGGCGGATACATCGATCACAACTTCCGGCACGGACCTGACGGTGAACTGGTCGATCAAACTCAAGACCTCGCTGACCGGCAAGAGCCTCTACAGTTGGATGTACGCCACCGACTCCACGGGAGCGTTCGAGGGCTGGAAGAAGATAGGTACTCATTTCACACCAGTTGCCCCCACCTGCACCAGCATATCACCCAACACTGGGAACGTGACGACCGGAGTGCACCAGCTCTTCGCGGCCCAATATTCGGATGCCAATGGTTCAGCGGATATCTACAAGTGCTACCTGCAACTTAGCGTCACGTCCAGCCAGGCAAACGCAGTTCTGGCGCTGTATGATGCCAAGCTCAACAAAATATACCTGAAGAATGACGCCAACACATCATGGGGTACGGGCTACGCGCCGGGATCCGGGGCCATACTGGAGAACAGCCAGTGCAAGCTGTACTGCAGCGAGACTACAATCACCAACCCGAACGCCAACACGGCGCAGGTCAACTGGTCGATCAACCTGAAGCCAATCCAGATTGGTAAGCTACTGTGTGAGAGGATGCTTGTTCAGGACAATGCCCTTCTCAACAGCGCGTGGAAGGTCAAGGGGTACGTGAGGGCCAAGTAGCATTTGCCTGCCTGTGGTATCCTATTACAGGAACATCATGCGGGGGCGAAGCTGCTTTGGCAAGACGGATAACACGAGCGGTCCAGGTAGGCGGAGTTCAGATAGGCGGCGGGGCGAGGGTCAGCGTGCAGTCGATGACCAACGCTCTCGCGACCGATGTGGACGCCACACTGGCGCAGATCGCGCGGCTTGAGGCCGCAGGTTGCGACATTGTGCGAGTGGCGGTCCCCAACCGCGCCGCCGCGAAGCTCCTGCCCGCAGTCCGCCAGGGCTGCCGTCTGCCCCTGGTGGCGGATATTCACTTCGACCATACTCTCGCGCTCGCAGCTATTGAAGCGGGAGTGGACAAGCTTCGTATCAACCCCGGCAACATCGGCGGGCCTGAGAAAGTCGAAGCCGTCGCCAAGGCCGCAAAGGATCGCGGCATACCAATTCGGGTCGGGGCAAACGCAGGTTCCATCGATCGCGACAGATATGGCGAGGCCTCCGCCGAAGCTCTGGTGAAGAGCGCACTGGACCAAGCCAAGCTGCTGGAGCAATTCGGGTTCGGCGATATAGTGGTCTCCCTCAAGGCTTTCGACGTGCCGATGATGATCAATGCTTACAGGCTCGCGGCCCAATCGTGCGATTACCCGCTCCACCTTGGCGTCACCGAAGCCGGTCTGGCGTGGGAAGGCACAATCCGCAGCGCGGTAGGAATCGGCGCGCTGTTGGCGGAAGGTATAGGTGATACGATAAGGGTGTCTCTTACCGCCGACCCGGCGGAGGAAATCCTAGCGGGTATAGAGATCCTGTCGTGCCTGAACCTGCGCGAGAAGCCGTTTACAATGGTTTCCTGCCCGACCTGTGGAAGAACTGAGATAGACGTGGCCGGGATTGCGGCTTCGGTCCGGGAAAGGCTCGCGGCCAATCCGCCGACACGACCCATCACGGTTGCAGTCATGGGATGCGTGGTCAATGGGCCGGGCGAGGCCTCTATGGCAGATGTTGGGCTTGCAGGCGGGAAAGGCAAAGGGACAATCTTTGCGCGTGGAGAAGTATTAAGAACAGTCCCCGAATGCAGCCTGGTTGATGAACTCATGGCTGAGGTGGAAAGGATAACCCGTGATTCGTAAAGCTGGTGTCAAAGATGTGGCGGCCATTCAGGGCCTGATCAACCACTTCGCCGCAAAGGATGAGATGCTGCCGAGGAGCCTGAGCGCCATCTATGAGAACCTGCGCGAC
>CAZTAO010000010.1:24728-42251 GCA_964611645.1 uncultured bacterium
TCTACGTATTTGATCGGGATGGCGAGGTGCTGGGATGCTGCGCTTTGCATGTCATCTGGGAGGACCTCGCGGAGATCAAGTCGCTTGCGGTTGATGAGGCGGCGCAGGGGCTGGGCGTCGGGAAGCAGCTTATGGACGCCTGCTTGCAGGAAGCGCAGGAGCTGGGAGTCAACCGGGTCTTCGCCCTCACCTACAGGCCAACTTTCTTCGAGAGGTTTGGGTTTGTCGGGGTGGACAAGGCCACTCTGCCCCACAAGATATGGTCGGACTGCATAAACTGCCCCAAGTTCCCGGACTGCGGTGAAGAGGCCGTGATCCGGGATTTGTAGACCTGCTACAAGCCTGACATAGTGATGCTCGGTGAGGTCGGAGGTGCGATTGTGAAGTTGGTCTCCGTGGTAGTGGTGTTGGCAGCGCTGGCCACAGTTCTGGGCGGTTGTGGGCGTGGCGGCGATGTGAAAGGCGAGGCTTTTGTAGTTACTCGCAGCGGCCTGCAGTTCCTCAACAAGGAAGCCGGAACGGGGCTGGCCGTAGCATCGTATGACCGTGTTTCCATCAACTTCGTAGGCAGATATGAGGACGGGAAGATCTTTGAATCCACTCTCAGGCCAAACAAGGATCCCTATATCTTTGCGGTAAGCGACCCGGGCGTTCCGGCAGGTCTGCGCGAGGGCGTGCTGGGTATGCAGGTCGGCGGCAAGCGCGAACTCGTGGTTCCGCCCGGGCTAATGCGCTGCGCGACCCAGGATGAGTATTTCTTTCCCAAAGACATGGCGCTCAGATTCGATATTCAGCTACTGAAGATCAACCCCTGAGCGTGTTACAGGGGATCCGGCCAACGCACAGCCACAACCATTGCCAGCCCGTAGCTGGCCACCAGGCACGCGCCCTGCCATCTGTATAGTTTGCCGCGGGCGAGAAGCGCCGACACCACGAAAGTAAGCCCGCTCATCACCAGGAACGTGACGCTCAGCAGTTTCTTCACGTGGAGGTCGCCGTTGAAGTAGGCGACAAAGGGAATCACGGCCAGGAGCAGGCTGTTGTGGTTGACCTTGGAGCCTATGAAATTACAGACTGAAAGCTCGGCGTTTGCTCCGTTACGAAGCACGGTGATGTATGCGGTAAGCTTCTCAGGCATCTCAGAGGCGATGGGGCCGAGTATTACGGCAATCACCCAGGGGGTAACGTGCAGCAGTTCAGCCAGTTGCCGCATTGACTCGACAAATGGTTCCGAGCACACGAATACGATGATTCCACCGACTATGAGTTCCGCAATTCCTCGCCTCATCCGGCTGCGCAGTCGAGTCTCGTCAACCATCTGTTCGGCTTCCCCGGCTTCGTGAAGCTCGCAGGACTTCTCCTTGCCGTAGCCTCTGACGACCTGGTATACATATCCGAAGAAGAGGGCGGTCAACACCAAGCCTTCCCCCACACTCAGAGACTTGCCCGTCGTGACGAACACCAACGCCACCAGGCCGGTAATCAGCAGGTAGAGAGCGTCTATGCGCGTTGCCCGTGATAGCTGTATGTAGCTGACAGGGTTGCGGCTCAGGCGCGAGGTGGCCAGGAGTATCACCAGACCGTAGCCGAGGGTGACGAGCAGTGTGCAACTGCCCACGGCGGAACCGACCGCCATCTCATACAACCCCTCCTTCTCAAGCGCGGTTACTCCGGCCTCGCCGGCTTTCCGACACGCCCAGTACACGAACGCGTACTCCGGAAGGGTGGTGACAAGCGCCAGTAGCAGGCTGCCAACGATGTTGCAGCCCCATTTCTCGGCCAGAACCTCCGCGCCGCGGCTCAGAAGGTACGCGGCAAAGACTATGACCATCAGAAGTCCGATGAAAACAGCGACTACCATCAGCGGGGGTAAGACCTCCAAACTCATTTGAGGAAACGGGCTTTGTGCCAACACATAGGATACCAGAATAGCCCAATCGGGCACAAATCCGGGCATTGTTTGACACTCCAGCCTCTACAGCCATAGAATAGGCTTGTCCAGCAACAGATTCCCGACCGCCGCTACCGGAGAAACACGCATGTACCTCAATAAGCCGCTCAAGGCCCTGTTTGCGCTTTCGCTGCTTTTGCTGCTGTCATCTATCCCGGCGCAGGCAAAGGACGTTTTCCGCGAGGACTGGGAGAGCGGAGCATCGCCACTGGCTAACTGGAAGATAGAGACCAAGTCCGCCGACGTAAAACTGGCGGTCAACGGCGGCGTTTGGCAGACTTACCATGTTACATTCAACAGCGGGCCATTCTCCAAGGCGGCTATCTACCTCGGAGCCTACGCGACCCCGTCGGGCCGCTGCTGGTTCGACAATCTGGTCCCCCAGGGCTTCACCCTCAGAAACCCGAGCTTCGAGGAACTGGACTCAAGCGGGATGCCGGCCGGCTGGGGAGCAGACTCTCCGGGCAAGTGGGTGCATTTGTCCGATAAGGCCTCGGACGGCAAACACTCGATCATGTTTTTTGATCAGGCATACGCTGCCGAGATGATCAGGGTTACCCAGATTGTGGACGTGAAGCCCAATACCGACTACAGTTACAGCTTCGACTTCTACATGGAGGGCGACTTCTACGGCGGCATCCGGTGCAGCGTGATCGCCGCCGACGCTCCCCAGTACTACCTGATGGGCTATATGGTTGAGGACATCGACCAGGTCATTGCCGACCGCTCCTCCGCGGGTATGAAGCAGTGCCGGATGGACCTTTCCGATGGCTCGGCGTCCATCTCGCGCAGCATTACCGTGCCCACGAACACTGTTATGGAAGCCAGGGCAAGCTGCAGAAAGAAGGCCCTTGTCGGCGATCTGGCCCTGGTTGTTGCAGACAAAGCTACCGGTAAGGAGCTTGCGCGGGTCCAGGCAGCGGACGGCATCGAGGGCTGGCAGCCGATCAGCGCCAGGTTTGTCGCCCCAAAGAGCGCAGTCACCGTGAGGATCGAAGCCAAGGGCAAAGGAAACGCCCTCGTGGATGGTATCGAGATCTCGACCCCCAACATTCTCCCCCCGGTCCAGAATGCAAAGTGGGGCAAGGCTGCCGATGGGTTCGTGATGCCAGGGACCCTCACGTACTCCGTAACAGGCAACAAAACCCGGATCATCGATACCGCGCTGGGCATGCTGGGCAAAGACCTGAGCAAAGTGGGCGTCAGGCTGGCGGAGATGACGGTTTCCGCAGGCAAGCCGGCGCTGACGATTGCTATCGGCAAGACTCCCAATGCCCCCAGGAACAAGGGCGATGAGTCCTACTTCCTTGGAGTCTACAAGCACGGCATCAATATCCAGGCCGAAACCGCGCAGGGAGCGTTCTACGGTCTCATAACGCTCACCCAGTTGATCTACGCCCCTGCCCAGGGCAAACCTTCACTGGTTGCGTGCAAGATAACCGACTGGCCTGACCTGCCCTGGCGTGGGATGTTCCAGTCCAACGACCCGGAGTTTATGGCACGGCGCAAGTTCAACCATGCCGAGCACCCGGACATGACCAGGTTCGCGGAGTTCGAGAAGTATAACATAATCGCAATCCCGCACGAGAATATCACCCACTTTCCCTACAAGCTGGCCTCCTTTCCCACCATATTGCAGGACCCCAACTACGCAGAGGGCATCGGGCAGGTGGACAAGCTCGTTCTTCCGGGTGAAAAGCCTGTGGAACTCAGCGGAAAGAACATCATGAGGACCAAGCTCACCGACATCGCGGTCACGAGCGAAGACGGGGCGCTTACCTACAAAGAGGGGCGGGATTACCGGGTGATTCCCGGGGAAACCCTGCTCGCGGACAACTGTTTGTTCAAACAGGACGTGAAGCCCTATGCCATTGCCCGGATCCCCGGCGGCGGAATCGCGGATGGTCAGACCGTTCTCGCGACCTATGAACACGCGGGACTCAACTCGTCTGAGCTGTGCCTGGCCGAAGAAGAGCCGCAAAAGGCAGTGGCGGAGAGGTGCCGTGAGATGGTGGCCAAGAACAACCTGGCGATCCTAGGCGCGCACGACAGCGAGGCTCCCGAAGGCATCGGGAAAGGCCCGAGGTGCAAGGCGACCGGCCTGACGCCTGCGCAGTTGTGGGCGAGGTACTATGAGCGGGTGGATAAGGCCGTGAAGACCGCCAACCCCAAAGCCAGGCTGCTGATCTGGACGGATGATCTCCTGCCCTGGCAGCACGCGCCAAGGACCAAGCTTGCAGACGCGGCTCCACTTGTGCCAAAGGATGCGATCTTGGGCAACTGGTACTATGGCCCGGGCGGGACCGTGCAGACCGACGTCAAGAGCGCCCGGCTCTGGAGCAAGATCGGAAGAGACTTCACATTCTATGGCTGGTACGATTCGTACAACATCAGATGCACCGCCGCCGTGGCTTTGTGGGCCAGAAAACAGGGAATGCCATGCCTGGGAACCAGCAACTGGTCCTATCCGCCCGGCACGGGGCAGTCCGGCTGGCTGGGCTTCCTGGATGAGGTCGCCACCTGCGCCTGGCGAGGCCCAAGAAAAGGCGAACCAGGGTATATTGACGTAGACGCAGAGATGGCGAAGTCGAAAGAATGAAGACGCAAAGGTTTTTTATCACGAAAACACGAAAGGGAGAAGACACGAAATCGAAAAGAGTCTTTTCGGGCTTTCGTGAATTTCGGGTTTTCGTGATTGCTTTTGGTTCCGGCTGCGGGGTTTGAGTAATTACTATCAAGGGAGTGAGGATGAAGGTTCTTACATTTGGCGAGATTATGATGCGGGTGGCCCCGGAGGGTAACCTGCGGTTCCGGCAGGTGATGCCGGGCAAGGTGGATATCACATTTGCAGGCGGAGAGGCGAACGTCGCGGCGTCCGTTGCCCTGCTTGGCGGGCAGGCGAGGTACCTGACGGCGCTCCCCAAGAACGCAATCGCGGACAGTCTGTTGGCTAACCTGCGGGGGATAGGCGTCGACACCGACCACATTCTCCTGACCAGCAAGGGTCGGCTTGGGATATTCTTCCTCGAGGCCGGGGCAAACCAGCGCAGTTCCAACGTCATCTACGACCGCGAGGGCAGCAGCATAGCTCTTGCCACGCCCGAAGACTACGATTTCGATGGCGCGCTGGATGGAATCGGCTGGCTGCACATTACAGGCATAACACCGGCTCTCAGCGAGAACGCGTTTCTATCTACTCTGGCCATAGTTGCTAAGGCTGCGCAGAAGGGCGTGACGGTTTCCTGCGACCTCAACTTCCGCAAGAAACTGTGGAGGTGGAAGCCGGGGCTGTCCCCGGAGCAGTTGGCTCAGGAGTCGATGAACGCGATACTGCCGTACGTGGACCTGGTGATCGCCAACGAGGAAGACGCCAAGGATGTGCTGGGCATCGAGGCGGAGGGGACTTCAGTTGAAGAGGGCAAGATCAACGCGGCGGCTTATGAGTCTGTTGCGCGAAAGATCATTGCGCGGTTCCCGAACGTGAAGCGGGTCGCGATCACGCTGCGGGAGAGTGTCTCGGCAACCCACAACAACTGGGGCGGGATGATCTTTGACGGGGAATCCGGCAAGGCTTTCTTTGCCCCGCTGGGAGCAGACGGCCAATACCAGCCCTACGAGATCAGGAACATCGTGGACCGGGTGGGCGGCGGCGACTCATTCGGCGGCGGGTTGGTCTATGCGCTGACCAGCGGGGATTACCCCGACCCCGAACCCGCGCTGCGGTTCGCGGTTGCCGCAAGCTGCCTGAAGCATTCCATCAAAGGCGACTTCAACTACGTGGCAAAGGACGAGGTCGTGGCCCTGATGAAGGGTTCCGCGTCGGGAAGAGTGAGAAGATAGATATGAGTATAAGCGCTGAACAGTTCGCATCCGGCCTGCGCGAATCGCCGATAATCGCCATCCTGCGAGGGGTGACCCCGGAGACTGCTCTGGAGGTAGGTGAGGCGATAATAGGCGGCGGGATACGGTTTTTGGAGGTTACTCTCAATTCCCCGAACGCCCTGGAAAGCATCCGGCTGCTGTCGGAAGCGTATGCCGATCGTGATGATGTGCATATAGGCGCAGGAACTGTGCTCAAGCCTGCGGAAGTTGGGGAAGTGGACAAGGCCGGTGGGGAGTACATAATATCCCCGAACGCCAACCCGGACGTCATCCGAGAGACCAAGCGATGGAGCCTGATCTCCATCCCGGGCTTCTATACCCCGACGGAAGCCTTCGCGGCCCTGGACGCCGGGGCGGACTACCTGAAGCTCTTCCCCGCCCGCGATCTCGGCGTCCGCTACATCAAGGATATCAAAGCGGTTCTGCCCAAGCCGATAGTCGCTGTCGGAGGGGTGGACATGTCCAACATGGCTGAGTTTCTGACCGTCTGCGCGGCCGTTGGCATAGGCTCGAACCTGTACTCGTCCAAGAAGACGATGGAAGAACTGCGCGAGGCTGCAAAGCAATATTGTACCCAAGGAGGCAACACATGACCGAAGAGCAGGATAAAGACTACCAGGTGAAAGACAAGCGCCGGTTCAACCCGGACGGCACCCCGAAAGAGGATGTGGCTTCGGAGACTCCGGTTCCCGAAGAGCCGGCCCAGACAGAGGCCCCGGCGGAGACTCAGGAGGAAGAAGAGCCTGAGGAGGATCTGGGGGATGTGCCGCCGCCGAACGTGTACGCGTTCCTTGGGTTCGCGTCGAGTATGCTGGTGGAGTTGGCATGGGAACTGATGGGTATTAGGGTTGCTCCGGGTTCCAAGGAGCCGGTGAAGGATATGGCCCAGGCCAAGATCGCCATCGACACCCTCGCATTCGTCTTCGACCAGATCCATCCCCAGTTGAGCGATGACGAGAAGAAGATGTACAGAGCCGTGATCAGCGACCTGAGGCTCAACTTCGTGAGGCACGGCTAGAGGCGAATTGCCCTCCAGGTAGGATACCTGGAGGGATGCAAGGGATGTGACCGAAAGAGAGAGCGATTTGAGACTGACGATAGCTGTAATCGTAATCGCCTGCGTTCTGCTTGCCGGATGCGGCGGGGGGAACAGGCTGGTTGGCAAATGGCAGGACCAAGCGACGGGGCAGATGCTCATGGAGTTCAAGTCCGACGGGCAGGTCACGTTGACCGTGGCCGGGCGGCCCCTGGGTTCCCTGCCTTACAAGGTGGAAGGAGAAAACCTGATCACGGGGCCTGGAAAGGCGCTGGGTGTAGATACGCCGGAGAAGACCCAGGTCTTCTCTCTTTCAGGCGACACCCTCACTATCGGCCAGGGACCGGGCGCGATGACCCTGGAGCGAGCGAAGTAGAAGCAACAGCGGGATACGAGAAGGAGATATGTAGATGAAACTGGGTATAGCGATAATCGTGGTTGTGTGTCTGTTAGTCGCCGGTTGCGGCGGAGGGAATAAGCTGGTTGGAAAGTGGCAGGACCAGAAGTCCGGCATGATGACCATGGAGTTCACGGCAGAAGGGAAGATGACGGCGAGCGCGTTCGGAGTAACCTCCCCGGCTGTGGCGTACAAAGTCGAGGGTAGCAAGATCACATTTGGCGAGGGCGCCGGGGCCAGGACAACGTCATTCACACTTGCCAAGGATGTTCTTACTATTGGTGAGGGAACCGGCACCGCAACGCTCATACGAGTTAAATAGCCGCTGCGGATACTCGGAGGGAGACTGATATGAGACTAGTCATAGCTGCAACCGTGATCGCCTGCCTGCTGCTCGCGGGCTGCGGCGCGAAGAACCCGCTGGTTGGGAAGTGGCAGGCAACCAACGGCTCGGTCACATTTGATTTCAAATCGAGCGGCAAGGTAGAGGTCGCCACCGCGACCGGCGAGAGTGGGACCGGAACCTACAAAGTGGAGAATGGCAAACTGGCAATATCCAGCGACATCTGGAGCAGTCCCGAAGGCGACTGGCAGCCGTTCACCGTTTCCGGAAATACGCTCACGCTTGGCGAGGGGCAGGGAGCATTGATGTTCAGCCGGGCGCAGGAGTAGGTTCGGTATATATGTCCAAGCAGGGCTGAGGTGAAGCAGATGTACGTAACACTTGTATATGTCCACGTGAAACCGGGTTTTGAGGACCGGTTCGCGGAGGCGTCGCGCGAGAACGCCGACTGTTCGCTTGAGGAGCCGGGGAATGTGCTGTTCGAGCTTCTTCAGCAGGCCGACGACCCGACCAGGTTCGTCTTCTATGAAGCCTACGAGAACAAAGAGTTCGCAGCCGCCCACAAAGACACCCCACACTACCAGAAGTGGCGGGACACCGTCGCCGACTGGATGGCCGAGCCAAGGAAGGGCGTGGCCCACGCGGGTGTTAGGTGTTGGGGGTTGGAGAGTAGAATCGCGAAGGACGCGAAAAGGGGCGAAGGGCACGAAAAAACCCTCTCCTGGGGGAGAGGGTAGGGTGAGGGCGCTTTGTCTCGGTTACCGCAGTGGTTCCGTATCTCGAACGAGCCTCGGAGCGATCGGGGCCATCACAGCTTTGGTCTGCCTTTTCTGCCTCATTCCCCTCAGTGCGCGTGCCATGGTAATAGACACCTTCGAGCGGGGGGATGAGGTTGGTTGGTCGCTTGTCGGGGACGGCAGCCACATGTCGGACTTCTCGATGCAAGCGGGCAGCCCCGGCAAAGACAGCGCCTTCTGCCTGAGGCTGACCTCGAAGTCCGAGTTTTGGTCCGGGGTCCAGGCTCCGAACCTGGCTTGGATTGCCACCCTTGGCCCCCGGTCCATCTCTCTCGATGCCAGGGGTTCCGGCGGCTGCGGTCAGATATGCGTGGACTTGCAGCAGTCTGACGGCAGCAGGTGGTGGCGGATAATCGACCTGCCTGCGGACGGTTCCTGGCAGCATATTACCGCAACCCCCGACAACTTCTTCGCCATCACAAACCCAGCCAACGCCTCCAAGCCCGATTTTGCCAAACCCTCCACCCTGTGGCTGACAATGCGCCTCGCGCCCGGCGCCAAACCCACCGCCGAATCCCCCGCCGTGATGGAGATCGATAATGTCGAAATCGGCTGCACGCGGGAAGCCAGCTATGCTGCCGACGGTACCGCGAGTCCCAAGCCTGCATCTTTGCGCGGGGTGAGTGTAGTTGTGGCTGACACCGGCAAGCTGCCCGGTTTGGGGCAGGACGCATCTGCTCCGGCGACGATATCGAAGTTGCTCGAGACTGCGGGGGCAAACGTCACGGTCATCGAGCCTGGCAGCCTCTCCGGGACGCTTCCATCCGAAAGCGTTCTGATATGGGAAGGCCCGGCTTGTGCGAAGGGGGACTGGGAGGCAGTCGAGGCGTATCTGAGGAAAGGCGGCGCTCTGCTGTGGATGGGCGCAGGGCAGCCGTTCCTTCGACCTGTCGACTCACCCGCCGACGACACCCCCAGCAGGATTCTCACCCAGGGAACCTACCACACAGCCCACGCCCTGTCCGTATCCGGCGACTTCAAGCTCACCGACTTCGCAAAGAAGCTCTGGCCTGAATTCCCGACCAGCCTGCCGCCGCAGACCTGCCGATACCTCACAACCAACGATTCCATCTACCTCAACACCCACTGGCCCTGGGTCGACTTCATCCCGCTGGTCACCCTCGGTTACCAGTCCAGAAGCTGGATATGGTCGGATAGCAGCGCGTTCACGGGAACCCCGGCTACGCTCTTCAGGCACCACGCTGGAGACCACGCGGGCGCAAGGATCGCGCTGGTTTGCGTAGCCGCCAACAAAGATTCCATCTTCTCGCCGCAGAACCGGGGGTTCCCCTACTGGATATCCAGGCTTGTTCGTGAACTCGCGAAGCCCATTTCGGTCGATCCCAAGCTTGCCCGAATACCAAAACCCGGCCCGACTCTTACTCCCGCCAACTTCTTCTCATACCCCGGCAGCGTGATCGGCGCGCTCGACTACGATGTGCGGTGGTCCGACCCGTGGGCAAGGCCCGACTACAAGTATGCGGCAAACCGGCTGGGTATGAATATGATGTCGGCGGGGATTCCGTGGTTGTACGACCCCGCGCCGGACGGGTCGGTGATAGACTGGGCCAAAACCGACAGAGTCGTGGCGGACGCGGAAAAGGGCGGCTGGGGAGTGGTGTTCGACAGCCTGGTTTTCGATGGCTTCGGGGCGTACTCGTGGGCTCGGGCATCAGCAGACGGAGATACCACTCCTGCCTCCATCTACAACCCGCTGTTCAAAGCCCGCTACGCCAGGGCGGTGGCTGGCCTCGCTGCCAGATACGCGAATCGGCCCGCCGTGGTCGCGTTTATCCTCCCGCCTCACACCAACACAAGCATGTTTGGCGTTGATCCGGGAAGCGTGGCTCAGAAAGCCTGGGCGCAGTATGCCGCGAAGCGGGGCCTCGGGCCGGAGCTTCCGAAGCAGCCGGAGAAGGGTAAGCTGGACTTCAGCCCGGCCCGCGCGGCCTACGTCGACTTCTGGGCCGATGGCTACCTGGAGTTCATGCGCCACGTCATCCGATCCGTTCGCCGCGTCTCTCCCAAGCTTCCGCTTCTTATCCGCGGGCCGTATATGGACGTCGCGCTGAGCTTCAGGCTGGCCTCGGAGTTTGAGGGGGTGGCGCCGCACTGCGAGTGTGTGGAAACCAGTGTTGATGTGGACGCCTACATGCGAGGCTTCGCCCAGCGATACGGCACGCCGGTCAGCGCGGAGAATGGTTGGCCAAAGGAACGAGGGCCGGCGCTGCGCATGGCGGTTGCCTGCACGCTGATGGGCGGTTACAGCGACCTGCTGTTTTCGTTCGGCGGCTCGGTATTCGCCAGGCCGGGCCTGCCGGAGTTTGAGGCTCTGCAAAGGGTCTGGCCGAACCTCAAAGGCGCGAAATACGCCAAAGCCAATGTCGGTCTGCTCATCGCCGACACCACCATCTGGGCTGCGGACCCGCCCAACTACCAGTGGGCCGAGGGCCAGGCCAACACCGCGATGCTGATGGAGCGAACAGGTGTTCCCTTCGTGGCGGTCAGCGCGCAGTGGCCGAAGCTGGAGGGCCTGGACGTGCTCGTGGACGATGGCCGCAACTACGCATTCAGCCCGGAAGCGCTCGCGTCGCTTACAGATTGGGTCGAAAACGGTGGGACGCTGATAGCCTATCCAACCACCGGCCAATACAGCTCCACCGGAATCGGCGCGACTTTGCGGACCCTCCCCGGCTATCAACTCACCGAAGGCGAACACAGGGTCGGCAAAGGCAGGATCATCGTGCTGGCGTCGGTTCCGACAGACCAGAAGCACTCCCTGGCAGGCAACCTGCGAAACCTGCTGCTCTCCCGGTGCAACCAGCCGCCCGCGATAGCGAGGGAGTGGGTGAACCAGGCGGCGTTTGTGAAAGGGAACAACACCTATCTGGTGGTATACAACAAGTCGAAGGACCTGGTGGGAGCTTTCTTTGATGAGGCGAGGCTGCCCGCGGCGATCGCAGCTTTGCCTAGCCTCAGGCTAACTATCGATGCCCCCAAGGGAGCAACCTCAGCCCGGGAGCTTCTCACAGGCAGGAAGCTGGAGATACGAAATGGGGTAGTGAAGCTCAACCTGCCCGCGACGTGGTGGCGGGTGGTTGAGTTTGAAATCCAAAAGCAGACACCCTGAGCCGTGGCTGCTGCGGGAACTCACAACGTGCGAACTCGGCAGACCAGTGCAATCAGGCGTTCCCGCAGCATAGAAACTCGGAACCCGAAGGCCTACATCGGGTTTGAGGGTTGCTCGTAGCCTTCCTGGGCTGGGGGCGGAGCTGCGCCTTGTGGATTGTATGAAGGCGCCACACGTCCTGTCGGCGCGCCCGGGATGGGTCGGTAGACTGTGGGAGCCTTAGGCTGGAGGCCGGATCGCTGGTTAAGCGCCTTGATTCTGGGAGCGTCGTGTTTGTTCTGGACAAGCGCGGCAACACCGATAAGTATCAGCGCGGCAACCACCGCAACGATGATATAGAGCTTCTTGCTGGACTCGAGCCTGGCTTTCTTGTGCTCTTTGGTCTGGACCGCGTCGATGCGCAGTTTCTCGGCTCCAGCCGCTTTCTTTATATCGGCTATCAGGTCGTCCGAGACGCCCCCCAGATTGCCAAGTTCAGCGCCAAGGTCTATCCTGTTCTCATCTACCATAGCATTACCCTCGCAGTAACGGGTCTAGCCGGAAACCGCCTGCAATATATCGTCCGGAATGTCAAAGTTCGAGTAAACCTGCTGCACGTCGTCGAGGTCGTCCAAGGCATCCACCAGGCGCAGAGTCCTGGCCGCTTCCTTGGCGTCGCTCACAGTAACAGTCGTTTTGGGGATCATAGTCAGGTCAGCGGAACTAAAGTCTATGCCCGCCTCAGTCAGCGCATCTCTTACCTTGCCGAAGTCCGCGGGCGCGCAGGTGACTTCGATTGTGCCGTCTTCGTCAACCTCGACATCTTCCGCTCCGGCATCCATGGTGGCCATCATTACTGTGTCTTCGTCCGACTTGTCCGCCGCGATTGTGAACAGCCCCTTCTGGTCGAACATCCACGCCACGCAGCCGTTCTCACCGAGGTTGCCGCCGTTCTTGGTGAAAGTATTGCGGAGCTCGGCAACGGTGCGGTTGCGGTTATCGGTGAGGCAGGCTACCAGAACCGCCACCCCGGCGGGACCGTAGCCCTCGTAGGTTATCTCTTCGTAGCTGGCGCCGTCGATCTCGCCTGCCCCGCGCTGAATCGCGCGCTTGATGTTTTCCTGGGGCATGCTGTTGTCGCGAGCCTTCTGGATCGAAAGCCGCAGGCGCAGGTTGGCGTCAGGGTTGCTTCCGCCATCCTTTGCCGCAACAATGATCTCACGGGCGAGCTTGGTGAAGTTCTTGCTTCGTTCGGCGTCCTGTTTGCCTTTGCGGAGCTTTATGTTATGCCATTTGGAGTGACCCGACATAGGAACAAGTCTCCTCACAGAGAGTAATCCTGCGGGCGAATGGAGCTCTACTCGCAGGCGATTTGAGCGTAATAGGAAGTACCTCAGTATATCACTGCGTGGGGTAGTGGTCAAATCCCGCAGCAACCAAGAGGCAGGAAGACGACTTCGTCTGGCGGGGTGCCGTAGGGGCAACCCTCTGTGGTTGCCCGGTGGTTGGGCAGGCACGGAGGCCTGCCCCTACGGTTCTCTTCTGCGGAATCCCTACCTTCCCTTCAGCGCCAGACTCACCACAGACTTCGCCGGGAGGGTTACTGTTAGTTCGTCTCCCAGGAGCTTGGCGGCGTGGAAGGGTTCGGGGCAGACTGCTTCGGGGCAGTCGAAAGTGTTGTGCGCTTGCATTGTGTCCGATGTCAGGACTTTGCCTTCTACCTCTACCGGCGCGACTCCTCGGAATAGCACCGAAAGCTCGGCGGGCTGGTTGGGGTCGAGGTTGCACAGGGTTACGTGGACCATGCCGGTGCGGGTTCGGGAGGCTGATGCGCTTATGGTGGGCAGGCGCTGTTCTTCGAACATGTAGGAATCCGTGTCCAGATGGATTGTCAGCAGCGCGGCGTCCTGGTGGGCTTTGAACATGTCGTAGACGTGGTATGTGGGGGTGAGGACCATCTTGTCGCCGTCGGTCAGGACCATCGCCTGGAGCACGTTCACCGTCTGGGCGATGTTGGCCATCTTCACGCGGTCGCAGTGCTGGTTGAAGATGTTCAGGGTGACCGCCGCAACCAGCGCGTCGCGCAGGCTGTTCTGCTGATACAGGAACCCGGGGTTGGTGTCGGGTTCCACATCGTGCCACGTCCCCCACTCATCTACCATCAGCCCGATGCGCTTCTGCGGGTCGAACTTGTCCATAATGGTGGAGTGCTTGGAGACCAGCTCATCCATGAACAGGGCGCGGGTGAGGAGAGAGAACCAGTCCCTTTCCTCGAACTCGGTGGCCGACTGGAAAGACTCGGCGTAGTAGTGCAGGCTCAGGCCGTTCATTCGCGAGCCGGCTTCCCGGATAAGGGTCTCGGTCCAGTTGTAGTCATCCACATGCGCGCCGCAGGCTATCTTGTAGATTCGGTTCTCGCCGAAGTTGCGGATGTATGTCTGGTAGCGGCGGTAGAGGTCGGCATAGAACTCCGCCCGCATGCTCCCGCCGCAGTCCCAGTTTTCGTTGCCCACTCCAAAGAACGGCAGCTTCCACGGGGCTTCCCGGCCGTTTTTCGCGCGCTCATCTGCCATCGGGGATATGCCGTCGAATGTGCAGTACTCCACCCACTGCTGCATCTCCTGCACTGTCCCGCTTCCGAGGTTGCCGCAGATGTAGGGTGTGCACTCCAACTGCTCGCAGAGGTCGAAGAACTCGTGGGTGCCGAAGTGGTTGTTCTCGGTGACCCCGCCCCAGTGGGTGTTTACCATTGTCGGGCGCTTTTCCCGTGGCCCGATGCCGTCTTTCCAGTGGTATTCATCCGCAAAACACCCACCCGGCCACCGCAGCACCGGCACCTTGATCTTCTTCAGGGCATGCACAACATCGTCGCGGATGCCGCGGGTGTTGGGGATCGGCGAGTCCTCCCCGACCCATATCCCCTCATAAATGCATCGCCCAAGATGCTCCGCAAAGTGGCCGTATATGTTCCTGCTGATAATAGGCGCCGCGAGATCGGCATTGATGACAAGACGGTTCATGGTTGCACCTCAATCACATTCCGATATATAGACGCCGCTAGTCCTGAGTAGACGCGAGGAACGAGCGGCGTATCGAAGGACGGTTCGGTTGGCAATTGCCCTTCGATACGCTCGTTCCTCGCACTCAGGGCAAGCGGTTCTATGCTGCGGGAACGACGGCTTATACGAACCTCACAAGCCTGCACAGCGTAAGTTCCCGCAGCCAATTCCTATGTTACCCCGCCAGCTTCTCCAGCGCTTCGGCTATGCGGGCGGTTAGTTCCTCTTCTGCTATGGTGGAGCGTTTGGGTTCCGCGACCGGGGTTACGCTGTTGTCTGCGTTCCTTATCACCGGCCCATAGCAGCCGGGCTTGCCGGATGAAGTCACGTGCTGGGAGATGGCGTCCCCCGAGCTGTAATGCCAGAACTCGAACGGATACGCGGCGAAGCCATGTTTGGCCATAAGGGCTGTGATCTTCTCCCGGTTGTCGCGGCACTTGTCGCTTACAAACGGGCACCCCATGGGGGTAATCTCGGAAAGCTCCAGATACGGTGCGCCTCGGTCCATTTCCTTGCCGGTGTCTCTGCTGAGCACCGATATATCGAGCGCGCTCCCGGACATGTGGGTTGCCACTTTGGGGTAGAGGGCCGTGAGCGCTCCCAGCCGCCTGCGGACAATCTGCGCGTCCGGCTTCTTCCCCTCGAGTTCCCAGATAACCCGCTTCATCACGATATCGAAGATGCCCTCCCTGAGGGAAAGCTGCTTCTGCATCTCCGGGCTGCGATATGCGTCCTCGACCTTGAGGATCAGCCCGAAGCTGTTGAGCGCCGATGCGGCGGCCAGATACTGATCGACGAGGCCCTGGCGGATGTAGAACTGCCGCTCCAGACCCGGAGCCACCTGCGATTTGGAAAAGTGCACTTCAACCTTGGCGTCTCGCGCCACATCCGCCAGCGGGACCAGGCACTCTCCGCACTCCTGGTAGGGATACTCCATGATCTCGTTCATGAATGCGTGGGCAAGCTCCATCTGCTCCGCCCAATAGGTGCGCCGCTGCTGCTCGAGTTGGCTCATACGTCCTGGTTCCTCCAAAGCTCAACGGCCCAGCCACGACTACATTCCGTCGCAGCCGGGCCGAACTGGTTCCGTTTGTGGTCGGTCGATTTCCTGCTACTGGCCCTTCATTCGCATCACCTGGATCGTGGTGACTTTCTTTTCCTTGTCCGGCACGACGTTGACCTGAATTGTCTCAGTGCCGGCGCCTTTGACCGTGAACATACCCATCTTCGAGCCATCCATCTCGTGGACCATGGAGTTGGTAACGTTCTTGAGATTGGACTTGTAGAATGCGATGACCTTGTCGAGCTCATCCGGGCTGGACAGGACAGTCTGGTTCATCCCCTGGGGGCCGCTCTCAGCCGCGCTGCCCTCGAAGCTGCTGGTGACTTCTACTATGGCGCCGGGATATACAGGCACGCCCAGTTCAGCTTCCGTGATAGTCTTCTTCTCTGTGTTGACTGTCGCTTTGCCCGCCGCAGTGTTGACCTCAGTGGTCCCACCCTTATCGGTGACGGTCATACTTCCACCCGGTGTGACCACAGTCCGTGACCTGGAGCATCCTGCAAACAGGACAACGACGATGACCGCTGCAATTGCGATCAAGCTGATGGTGCGCATAGTTCCCTCCCATTATTGTTTTGGCTTTGGACGTACAAATCTGAGACCGCCGACGCGTTACTCCTATTATACCCTTTTGCTCTAATGCATCGTGCTACTGAGCCGGCTGCTTGAACACCTGTATGTTGGTGAGTTTCTTCACTTTGTCGGTGGTTATGTGGACGTTGATCTTCCCGCCATCGTTGGCTTTACCGGACATCATTCCCATCATCGCGCCGTCCATCTCGTGCAGCATAGGGTCCTCAACATCTTTCAGGTTATCCTTGTAGAAGTTGTATACCTTCTCGAGACTGTCGGGTGTCGAAATCACTGTCCGCTGTACGCTCTCGGGCATACCCATCGGACGAGGGAGGTCGAGGTTGAGCTTCGCTCCGGGGTAGACCGGCACTCCGAGGTTCTTTTCGGTCACTTCCTTATCGGCAAGTGATGGTGGGACGTTCTGGACTTTGGTGTTCTCCGGCTTTGAACATCCTGAGAGTACGATGGCGAGTGCCACCGCCGCAATTGCGATCAGACCAATAGCGCGCATATTCTCCTCCGAGTGGTTCTGTCTTCCTGACGTGCGATGTCTGTAGTGAGTCCTAGACGGCAGGCAGGAGTTTCCCTGCTATTGTTCCCACGATGACGGGTCCTGAAGCATATCTACTCTAAGGCGGTCTACCTCTACCTCACTGCTATCTCAACCCAATTTAGCGCGAAACTGCCGTCGGATTCCACTATTACCATGTTCTGGCCTTCGGCTGCTGCGGTTGGTGGGACTTCGTAGATGCGGCGGGCGCCTTGGGCCTCTGCGAATTTGCACTCCACGTTGTTGAGCTGGACTCGGGTCGGGGCCGCGCCTGTGTCCGTGATGATCTCCACGAAGGCTTTCTGGCCGGCCTTGGGCTTGGGGCCTATGTTGATGCCAAAGAACGATCTGGCAGCCTTGGTGGGCAGGTAGAAGGGCAGCGTGTGTTCGCCCTCTGCGTTGAATGAGTCTACCGTGGTAAACGGGTGCCGCCTGGGCTGATCTGCAAGGCCGGCGTAGGTCCCGGCAGCCTTGAGGAATGCATTGTAATCAGCGCGCGGCCATTTGGGGTACGTGTCGCCGTACCAGTTGAACAGGTAGACAGCATCCGCGCCCCTGTGCAGAGCCGATAGGCAGAACCCTCGGGCTTCTTCGGGGGTGGGGATCCGCCTGCCGCCCGCGCCGGAATCCAAGCCGCCCTCCAGGCACACAGCCAGTTGTGCCTTTGTTCCCGCCAGCATTCCCCGCCATGCCTCAACCGGCACATCGTTTTGAATGCCGGTGTAATAGGGGGAGATCGTGACGAGGTCCACCAGGCCCTGCT
>CAZTAO010000010.1:42261-123506 GCA_964611645.1 uncultured bacterium
CCTGCTGCGCCCAGATGTCGGCGTCCAGGCCCATTCGGTGGGACGTCCACGGGTAGAGGTCCACCTTCACGGCAAGCTTCACAGGGTGCTTCAGCCGTTTCGCCGCCTTATCTGTGAGAGCTCTTGCCTCGCGGACAAACGCAGTCATAATCGCCCCTCCCTGGCTCCACTGGCCGGGGTGAAAGTAGGCTGGGAAACGCATGTAATCCAGCTCTATTCCGTCCAAGTCGTATCGCTCGCACAGTTCCCGGATCAGGGCAAGATAATGCTCCCGGACCTCCGGCTGCGCGTAATCAAGCTCCATGCCCGCTCCGCCGCCGTCTCCCAGATACCACTGCGGATGCTCTCTCCAGAACTTACTGTGGTATGGGTGGTTGGGCGTCCCGCTGTAGTGGCAGTCGTTCATCCGCATCGAAAGCCACCCGGCAATGCGGGCCTTGCGGGTCCGAGCGAGTATGTGCTTGGGGAAATCGTTTCCGTCGGCGTGGAACTTGTAGTATGTCTTGAAGAACTCTCGCGTGAACTTGTCGGAGGCAGGGACATCCGCAAAGAACGGCTGGTCATCGCCGAGCTTGGGGTCGTAGCCGTCCCACGCAGCTTCCCAGACATCACTTCGGTAGTTGGTGCGCTGGTTGGAGACACAGATAAACAGGTCTGTCACGCCCGCGGAGGCGAGGTAATCCACGCTTGCATCCACCGATTTTGGCTCGATCGGCCCAAAGAAACCGGGGGAATAGGCGTCGTAGTCCAGGTTATACATCAGTCTGGGCTTGCCCGCCTTCTTCGGAGCCGCCTCGGTGGGAATAGACATGCCCACAAACAACAGAAGGGCCATCACAGCCACAATACACTTGAACCCGCACAACATCACCACGCACCTCGCTATTGGTTAGATGAGATATGGTAACACTTGGAGGTCAGGCGTGCAAGGATGAGGGGCAAAACGAGAGAGTTCAGTATGTGGCATGTAAGTGACTTAGCGTAAATCACATAGCTGTGGCCTTCGGCTGCGAGTTCCAGACAATACCCGTCATCGAATCTCCTGCTCGCCGTTTGTCTCAATTTTCCTGTTGTCGGGGTGGAGCGCTAACCAGGGCCGGATAGCTGTCGCGATGGCGGCCTGCACGGCATTCTGCTCTCGCGGCGTCTTTGGTCCGCCGCTTACAACGGTCAGCGGAAGAGTCGATATGAGCTTGCCTCCGGCAAGGCCAAGCAGGACAACTGTCGCAGCCTTCAGCGGATCTTCCCGTGGGGCGCTGTCCAGCTTCACATTGCGAGCGTCCAGGGACATCTCCCGCTTCTTTACATCCACAATGACCATATCCACCGTGCAGTCGGACTTGGTCTTGGGTCCCAGGCCTATCCAGACGCTTCTCGTGTGCCAACGCGCGTGACCAGTGATGACCCAGTCTACTCCCAGCTTTTGGCCGAGTTTGAGGAGTTCCGTGGGCGGTGGGATGCCTGTTCTTTCCAAGGCCAGGTTATGGCCCATTTCGACAGTCCAAGTATGGACGACTCGTTCTTCCGGGATGAACTGAAAGCTGTCCTCACGAAAGAACAGCGATTTGGTGAGAACAGCCTGCAGGTAGTCTTTTGCGGTCTTCTGAGCGCCGGGTGTGCCATGCTCGTAGATCCAGGGCAGGATGGCAACGGACTCCGGGGCATTCAGGCGGGACTGTGCCGGTTCGTTTGTCGGCGCGGCCTCCTGCTCGCTTTGCGCCAGGCAGGGGATCGTTGCCACAACGAGGAGGAAGAGGGCTATTAGTACGATTGCTCGCTTCATTGTTACATTCTCCAGCGGGAATAGCCCAAATGCAGTCGTGGCAAATGCGCATACGCGGTTGTTGCCCGCACAATGCGTATTTGCCACAGGGCCTGTCCGGAAAGCGGTCTCATTCGATAATGCTGATGCTATCCTCTCCTGCCGTTGAGCAGGTTGACTATGAGCACTATCACCGCGACAACCAGAACGATGTGTATGAGGCTCCCGCCCACATGGAACGAGAAGCCCAGCAGCCACAGGATTATCAGGATTGCCACTACTGTCCACAGCATTTTCCTTCACCTCTCATTTGTTAGAAATCGGACACTTACACTATACCCGTCATCAATTATCATATTCACTTGCGTTGATCGACGAGAATTACCGGATCCAGAGCCACACCATCAAACCAATGAGCGCGGCCACCATGATGCCTCCCAGAAGCAGTAGCATGAACCGTGCCCTGTCACCGCTGGTCGCTTCGCTGTCGGCCCGCTCATTTGCCAGATGCCTGAGCGTGGTCATGTGGGCTGCCTCCGTCTGAGCGCTCACCGCCTCCGCGTGCTGCTCTTGGGCGACCGCCGTGGCTTCGGCTTCTCGCCCGGATGCCCGTACAGCCGATGCCTGGGCGATGAGCGCCTCTGCCTGCTGTTCCCTCGCGTCCTCTCTGGCGACCGCCTCTCTCCCGGATGCCTTAACGGTCTCTGCCTGAGCGATGAGGACCTCCTCACGCTGCTCTCTGGCATCCTGCTTGGCGACTGCTTCCCGCCCGGATGCGCGCACCGTTTCCGCCTGGGCGCTCAGGGCCACATCGCGCTGTTCCATCGCGGCTTCCTGGGCCTCGGTTTCCTTGCCTATTGCCTGCGCTGCGACTCTGACAGCCACATCTCGTTCTACTGTTGCTTGTACAGCTTTCCCTCGAAGCTCTTCTGCCTCTTCGGGTGTTACTTGCTTCTCATCCATCGCACTGACCTGCCTTTCCTGATTGCGGTTCACATTGCCGCCCGCTTCAAATGGAGGGTCGCAAGCGGCCAAAGTATGCCTGCTGAATTCTCTGAGACTGCAGACTCTTCCTCTGGCCGCACTTGCGACCTCCGTTGTCATTCTGCGTACCAGGCTATAACGGCGCTACTAGTTCTTCTTTCCATGACCTTTGCCGTTGCCCTTGCCGTTGCTGCCTTTGCTCTTGCCGTAGGCATTGTGCTTCGAGTTGACCTTGCCCTTTTCGTACTTCTTGCCTTCGGTGGGCGTGGCGTGGATCCACTTCGTCTGCGACTTGCTCTTCAGTTTCCACGGACCCTTGCTCTGCTTCTGCTTGTCAGAGTCCACCCAATATCCAATATGCTTACCTCGCTGGCCCCATGCCGGCGCCCAGGGCGGAGGTCCGCCGTGCCACGGCGCCTGGTTCCTCACAGTGGTCGTGCCCCAGCCGTTGGGTCCGAAGACACTCACTGTCGAAGTGGTCGGGGACCACTTCATCGGGACATTGTAGTATTTCTTGAACGTCTCAGTGGACACATACGTCCTTCCGTTTATGACCACGGGCGGAGACGTGAGGTAGACCTGCCGGCCATCGAATGTCGCGTTGGTCTTCCCTGGTGTCAGAGCGAACTTCTGTCCCTGGTAGGTGACAACGGCCTGGCTCGTATTCGGGTCCCAGCCCAGATCAGCTCCAAGGAACTTGGTCACGCTCTGCACGGGCATATAGGTATAGCCTTCATACACGAACGGCGTAGCCCCATTCGTGTTGATAACGGTTATGTTATCTGCGCCGGCAGGCACGCACGCCAGGCTTGCCGCCGCCAACAGTATTGACAGCCCAACGATTCTGCTCTTCATCACTTTCACTCCTTCGTTAATGCTCTTTCTCGGTTGTCCGGAAGCCTCTCGCAGTTTCCGGCAGGTACTCGTGACCTGCCGGAGAACTGCTGCCGGACTGGGTTAACTGGGTCTATATCCTGTCGTACATTGTCGCGGTGCGGGTGTCGGCAGCCCATACGATACGGGTGCCGGTCGCCATCGCAAGGAAATGCAGAGGCACATATACCACTCCATTGCGCACTTGCGCCGGCGCTTCCATTTCCTCACGCTCTCCATTGAGCAGAGCGTAGGACTTCCCTATGTTCATCTGCAATGCGCCCCGAAGAGTGTCGAGGCTTATAGCCTGCAAACGCTCGTCATATTTGTAGGCGATCTTGGCCTGGTCCATCACGTTCGCAAGCGGAACGAGAACGATACCTGCCTCATCTACAGGCTGGTCGGTCAAGAATATGACCGCTCGATCACCGTCGTTCACTCGGACAGTCTGCAAAGAGGAACTGCCCGAAGAGGTCCATCCGTTCAAGTATGTAGAGCGCGCAAGAGCGAACGCCGGGCTCGGAACGTAGGCTATCTGTGTATTCATCAAGACGCCAAACTGGGTGCCCTGTGCGACTTTCACCTCAGTCGCCGCTGAGTTCTTCTTGTCGTACTCGCTGTAGAGATAACCGGCAGCGGCGCCCAACAGGGTGCCCAGGACGGTGTTCTTGGTAAGTCGGCCAAGAACATATCCACCAGCCGCTCCGATGCCTATGAACAGTAGTTGATTGTTCTTGCTGGCGTTTCGCACCACCAGACGCCCGTCTGCATTCTGCTGCACTGTTTTCTCGTCAAGTGAGACCAGTGAGCCCTGGGTGTTGATCGCTTGTCCGTCAGGCATTACTATCTGGCGGAATCCCAGGTTGATCAGCCCCGGCTTGCCGCCGCCGGCCTTCTGCACTTCCGACACAATACCGTTGATCTTGGTGCCGAGAGGGAATTCTGCGTCTCCGTTGGAGGCCGAACGGACGGTCACCGTTACCGGGTCGCCTAGTCGGGTTGTCTCGGAGCTAAGCGCGTTATCCAGTGTGACCGGAATCACCGTTCCCACGGGTATGGCTAAGCTTTGTTGGGCCGGAGGGGTAATGACTATAGGAGGATTCCCGGCTACTGGAGTTCCACCTGTGGTGATGTAGACTGTCTGGGTGGCTGCAAACCACTTGACGTCGGCTCCGAGGGCTTCGCTGACAAATCGCAGTGGAACCATCGTCGACCCACTGAGGATCATGGCCGGAGTATCGAGATCGACAACTCGTCCGTTTACTGTCGCGGTGTGAGATCCAATGGCGAGTTGCACATTAGTGTCTCCCTTGGTCGCCGTGATCAGTCTTGTGGGGGCGTTCCAGTCTACCTGCGCTCCCAGAGCCTCGAATATGCCGCGCAGCGGCACCATAGTCCTGCCACCCACTTGCGTCGGGGCTACACCAAATGACATCGGGTTGCCATTCACCTCGACCTGGATAGCTGCCATACTTGAGGTGATGGCAAATAGCAGCAGCGCTAACACCATCCCTGTTCTACTCAGATACTGTACTGCTCTCATTACTGGTTACCGTCTTCCTTTTCGTCTCCATTGACTTCTTGCATTCGGGCAAACTGGCGCACTCAATACGCCCTGAATCTCTTCCTGGTCATCTTCGCCTGAGACCTTGTTGTTGGTCTGCTACTGTCCGGGCTGTACCGGCTCTTCAGTTGCGCCAGGGGCTCCTGCCGCACCCGCAGCTCCGGACGCGCCCGCCGCTCCGGCAGGCCCTGCAGCCCCAGTAGCGCCAGTCGCCCCTTGAGGACCAGGCTGGCTCTGTACTGGCATCGGCACCACCACAGTCGATGTCGCCGCCGGTTGACTCTGGGTGGGTACCGCTACCGGTACCACCACAGTATTCGGCGTTGTCTGTGTTTGCACGGCATTGTTTGAGTTCGTGAAGGCTACGAAGCCTACCACTACCAGAGCTACAACTATCAGCATCATTACAATGAACCAGACCGACATGTACCACGCCGCGTCAGATTCATTGCGACTCATATTCGTTCCCATCTCTCTCGCCTCTTTCTCAAGTTCCCGCGTTCTTGCTATGCGCCATCTGCCGCCGATTTCCTCGGTAAGGTTTAGTCACATATAATATAAACTACCCGAATCGTTGAAGTGTCAACCAAGTTTACTTAGTCGTGGTGTTTGCTGAGGGAGGTTAGCTGTGGCACTGTGGTGACTTATTTGGGGGACACGCTGGTGGGTATAGATAAAACCAGTAGTGGCACTGAGTCAGGCCCTGCTTCTGGCGGGGCTGACGGACTCGCAGTCACGGAGGAGCACAATCATTAGAAGAACGCTAGTAGCAGTGGTTGTGGTTCTTGCACTGGCATTTGCTATCGGCGTCGGCGTCCAAGCTGGCGGTACACGTGCCGGCGGGCAGGTCTTCACCTGCCCGCTTGCTTGCTGTATGTGTGTAATCCGCGAGACTACAGACCTACTTGATTGGCTATGGCGCCTTGCAGGCTGCCGCAGCCTTGGGGAATGTCTGCCTTATGTTCTTTTCCCAGGATTTCGCCTGCTTCCAGGTAGTAGTCTTGTTGAGGCGGGCATCAGTAGCGGAGACCGTGGTGATCAGAACGTTGTTGGCCACTATCCTGTAGCCGCCGCCCTTCTTGGTAACGGTAACATTGATGTTGCCGGTATCACTGCACTGCATCAAGTTGGTCACGCGCTGTTGCACTATCTGCCTGCGTTCAGGCAAGGTGAGTTCATCTGTTCCGGTGCGCAGTCGCATAATCAGATAGCCGCCCATGTAGACGTCGTAGGTCTTGGGCAGTGATTGGGCTATTGCGGTTGCAGCCATCGCAACCAGCAGCAACAGCAAACACAGTCCTACAAAAATAGATCTCTTCTTCAAAATATACTCCGACAAAGTCACACTGGGCTTCAACTCATGGATACCCATTAATGGAACAACCCAAGCGGCCAGAGGAGTGTGGGCAAGTGCCCGGCGTGGCTGCAAGCCCCGATTACAGCTTCGTCACCGTCATCTGCATCCCCATCTTGTTCCCAGACCCCCAACCCAATCGACACCACCATCAGCCAACCAACCCTCGGCCTCACCTCTTCACCACCAGAGTTTGTTGCTCTGGCCCAGAAAATGCACCTCCATAATTACAAGTCAATTCAAGGGCCGTTTTGTTCACTAGTTTTCCGAAAATAGTTTCAACTATTTTTGGGGTGAGGCTGTACCGGGCTCTTTCGCTGGATCGTTTGATCGACTGATGGTTCGATTGTCTGATGGTTTTGGAGTGGATGGAAGCACCGTCCCTCATCCCTCCAGGTTCTCCGAACCTGGAGGGCAACCACCGCTGCGCCCGCTGGCGGTGACTGCGTCAGAGCCTGCTCCTGGTTTACCACAACCCTCATTCGTGGTATTTGGGCCAGTATATCAGCGCGGGTGGGTTGCTGGGTGGCGTGTGTTACCGGTTCTCAACCCGCACATGGGGGTTGCAGTAATCCAGCGATAGCGTCTATTCCAGGTAATCATGATCCCCCCTCTTTGAGAGGGAATCCTAGTTTACTACAACCCTCATTTCTTTAGAATGAGGGGGTAAACAAGACGCCCCACCGGCAGGTTTGCTGGTGTGATGGGACGGATGATGGGAAGACCGCAGCGCAGACGTGATCCTCTCTCCCGGGGGGAGAGCTAGATGCCACCCCGAAAGCATCGACAAGGAGCGGAGCGACTGCGATGCGATAGGGGGAGAGGGCGCTCTGTGACAATTACACACAGTGATTCCGTGTCATGAGCCAAGCCGATGTGGCGTACCTGCTGAATGACCGGTGATGGGGGTTGGAGTAAGTCAGATGAACAGCCGGGGACATAGGAATCCTCTCCCCTGAGGGGGAGAGCTAGAGAGAGGGCGCTACCCTGCTGCAAGCACAGCAGCCCCCAAAGAACCACAAGCACCACTGAAACGACGACTTCGCCTACAGCCTGGAAGCACAGTCGAAACCGATACAGAGCGCCCTCTACCCAACCTTCCCCCCCAGGGGAAGGAGTCCCTGCGTCTGTCGATCATACCGCGGCTCCGTACCATGAGCCAAGCCGATGTGGCGTATCTGTCGGATTACCGGTGATGGGGGTTGGAGTAAGTCAGATGAACAGCCGGGGACATAGGAATCCTCTCCCCTGAGGGGGAGAGCTAGAGAGAGGGCGCTACCCTGCTGCAAGCACAGCAGCCCCCAAAGAACCACAAGCACCACTGAAACGACGACTTCGCCTACAGCCTGGAAGCACAGTCGAAACCGATACAGAGCGCCCTCTACCCAACCTTCCCCCCCAGGGGAAGGAGTCACCCTCCGTCATTCCTGGTTTTCCAATTCCCACCCCGCAGATGGGGCATTCAGTAAATCAGGATATCCGCTGGGCAGAGGGTGGCTGGGGGGTGGCGTATCAGTTGAATGACCGCAGATAGGGGTTGTGGTAAACCAGCCCCGGAACGGATTGCCGGGGCCATCGGCACTACAACACAGGCGGAGGCTCTTTTCCTGACAGCCACTTCAGGAAGCCATCCGGCACGACTATCACCGGTATCTTGTGCGGGTAGGCTTGTTGATACACAAACCTGCCGCTTATCCACTGATACACCTCCGGCAGAACAAGCAGCCAACATCAGAAGACTTACGGCAATCAAGCACTTCATGACTTTCGACATAGCGCTCACCGCCATCAGTTGATCGGATGGCAGCAGACCAGTAACCTGCAACTTGGAACCTGGAACTACAGCTTCGTCACCGTCATCTGCATCCCCATTTTCATTGTGAACGAGGTCGGCCCGCCTTGGGCGGCTATCTGTGCGGCCAGTTCCGGAGGAAGCTGAATAATCATAGAGGTAGAGGTGTAGCCTTCCGATTTGAGCAGTTTGCCGGTGCTTACCTCTATGTACGAGCAGGCGTCGCCGGTGAGTTCCATCGTTCCTGTCGATGACTGCATCACCGCTCGCGCCTGAGGGTTGCTCATCCCGACGCCGGCACCCATGCCCGACTGCATCATCTTGGCCAAGTCCAGCGATCCTGCATAAGTCTGTGTTATCTTGGCTGCCCGGGTTTTGCCTACAAGACAGTTGTCGGATTCCAGCATCGAGCGCATCTCTATCGATTGGTCGGTATTGGGGATCGGATTCCTGGTAACCCAACTGTCACCCACGGACACCGGTTCCGTCGGCAGCATGTCCACAAGCCCGACCTGGCTCATAAATCCGCTCGCGCTCATTCCGGCTATAACGGGCATGCCCTCGGCGCCCTCAATTGACAGCGCCTTTCCGTCCGGAGACATCAGCACGGTCAGAGTTACCGGTTTTATCGCCTCCGGTTTCTTCGACACGCCCGGCATCAGTCCGGCCAACAAGGGCGTTCTTGTGCCCGTAATGAAGTACTTTATCCTCGCGCTGCCATCCGGCAGGACTCCCAGCACCTTAGAGGAGATCTTGGAGGTATTGGTCGTCGTAATTGGCTGGTCCGACATTCCGGGTATCCCGGGCATCCTCGTCGACATAGTCATGGACATTTTGTACGTGTCCTTATCACCTGCTTTGAACTTACACCCGAGCTTGATCGGCTCTGCGGACGCGCACATACAGGAAACAATCAAGATAGCTACAACTGCTGCAACGACCAGTCTTCTCATTCCACTTCTCCTCTTTGCCGGAAAGGCTGCCCTTTATAGAATACTTCGCTAAACTCGAAGATTTCCCTTCTTGCCTCGATCCCGCTTTCCACCCTCCGCTTGTTGTCATCCCTCCAGGTAGTCCCTACCTGGAGGGTCCGCCTTATCTTCGCTGCATACCCTCCAGGTTCGGAGACCCTGGAGGGATGAGAAAAGCAGATTCCTCGCAGGCTCGGAATGACATTGGGCTTGTGGTTTATGGCTGATGACTGACTACCGTCCGCCCCCTTCTGCTTTCCACTTTCCACTCTCCACTTTCCTCTTGTTGCCACCGCACCGGCATAGTATGGTAATCTTATAGCAGTTGAGGATATGGCTCGGGTGGGCCGCGGGAGGATGAAATGGGCGTTCCTGTACTTATAGGCAAAGGACAGTGGGAGCAGAACCTGCTGACTGAGATGGCAAACCGCCACGGCCTGGTAGCCGGGGCTACGGGAACGGGCAAGACAGTCACCCTGCAGGTCATCGCGGAGAAACTCAGCCGCGCGGGCGTGCCGGTGTTTGCCGCCGATGTTAAGGGAGACCTCTCCGGCATTAGCCAACCTGGAACCGAGAACCCCAAGGTTTCCGCGCGAGTCGAGAAGCTAGGGATCACGGATTTCGGGTTTTCGGCGTGTCCGGTTGTGTTCTGGGATATTTTCGGCAAGAAGGGCCATCCCGTGCGGGCGACCGTGTCTGAGATGGGGCCGCTTCTCATAGGCCGCATGCTCAGCCTCAACGACACCCAGAGCGGTGTATTGTCCCTGGTCTTCAAGATCGCCGACGATAACGGCCTCCTGCTGCTGGACCTCAAAGACCTCCAGGCGATGCTTCGGCACGTGGGCGATAACGCGGGCGAGTATACCACCCAGTACGGCAACATATCAGCCGCCAGCGTCGGAGCGATCCAGCGCGGGCTGCTGCAACTGGATGAGCAGGGTGGCGACCAGTTGTTTGGCGAGCCCGGCCTGAACATTCAGGACTTCATCCAGACAGACTCCAGCGGCAAGGGAGTTGTGAACATCCTCGCCGCCGATACCCTCATTCAGTTCCCCAAGCTCTACGCTACTTTCCTGCTCTGGATGCTCTCGGAGCTGTTCGAGGTGCTGCCGGAAGTCGGGGATGTGGACAAGCCCAAACTGGTCTTCTTCTTCGACGAGGCCCACTTGCTCTTCACCGACGCCCCCTCAAGCCTGCTTCAGAAGATAGAGCAGGTTGTGAGGCTGATCCGCTCCAAGGGCGTGGGGGTATACTTCATCACCCAAAACCCGTTGGACATCCCGGACACTGTGCTGGGCCAGCTTGGGAACCGGGTGCAGCACGCCCTGCGCGCGTTTACACCGCGAGACCAGAAGGCCGTTCACGCCGCCGCCGAGACTTTCCGCGTGAACCCCGACCTCAATGTCGAGACCACCATTACCGAGCTGGGAGTTGGTGAAGCCCTGGTCTCGCTGCTAAATGAGAAGGGGATTCCAGGGGTGGTTGATCGCGCACTCATTGCTCCGCCCCAGGGCAGGATAGGTGGGATAGACGAGGCCCAGAGGCAGGCGATTATACAATCGTCGGTGCTGTTCGGTTACTACGAGAAAGAGGTGGACCGGCAGTCCGCTTATGAACTGCTGACAGCGCGCGCCAACGAGCGAGCCGAAGTCGCCGCCAGAGAGGCCGAGGAAGCCGAAGCTGAGAAGAGAGAGGCAGAGGAAGCCCGAAGGCGAGCTGACGACTACAGGCAGCCCCCGAGGTACTCGCCTCGCCCGGCCCCAGCCTATCGCCCCGCGCCTCGAAGGCCCGCTGCAAGGCGCAGCGACAGTGCGGGGGAAGCCATGGCCAAGAGCGCGGCAAGGGCCATTGGAAGCCAGGTAGGGCGGCAACTGATCCGAGGGGTCCTGGGGTCGCTGTTCGGCGGAAGACGCTGATCGCTAGAACGAAAACGGAGGCGACGGGAATGATGAAAGAGACAACAAACGAACGCCGGTTGCTGGTGGATTTCGAGAATGTGCAGCAGATCGATCTGTCCAGGCTTGCCGATGACTTCCTGGTCACGATCTTTGTGGGCAGCCAGCAGAAGACCCTGCCCTTTGACCTTGTGCAGGGAACTCAGCGGCTTGGCGAGAAGATAGACTGGATGAAAGTCGAGGGGCATGGTCATAACGCTCTCGACTTCCACATCGCTTACTACCTTGGCCGGATATTCGCCCATTCACCCAAGGCGCAGTGCGTGATCCTGTCCAAGGACAGCGGCTTCGACCCGCTTGTGAACCACCTGAACAAGAACGGCTTCACATGCAGCCGGATCAACAGCCTCATCGAACTCGAACCCCAGCGCGCCGAGCCGCCCGCGGAGCCGAACTACCAGCGGGTGGTGGATTCACTCGCAAAGATAGAGAAGAAGTCCAGACCCCGCCGCCGCTCGACCCTGGTCAAGCACATCTCCTCCCACTTCCAGAAGAAGCTGCCGCAGGAGGAAGTGGAAAGGCTGATAGACCTGCTGTTCGTGGAAGGCAAGGTAGCGGAGACGAACCAGACGCTGTCTTATAGCTTCTGATTACAGCACGTGAAACACCAAACCTACTTCATCGAGGAGAAAGCAGATGGGAACCAACAGAGCAGTGTGCGCGGCGCTGATTCTGGCGCTGGTAGTGGTATGTGTTGCAGCGGCCTCTGCAGTTTGCGCGGCGGACCAGGCTTCCAGGTTTGTCGGGGTGTGGCTATTCCAGAACAATGAACTGCTGATCAAGACCACATTCACCAAGGACGGCCGTTTCAGCAGGATAATGAAGTCCGCGGAGGGCGAGGAAACCACCAAGGGCAAGTTCTCCGTCTCATCCGGCAAGCTTGTCGTTAAGCCGGATGACGAGGACGAAGTTCTGCGCCTTAACTTCCGCTTTCTGGACAGCAACCAGCTTGAACTCACCGACGAAGAGGGAAGCGGCATTCGGATGGTGAGGCAGACAGCCCCCAAACCCGCTAAGCCCTCCGCCGATTGCCCTCAGGTCGCTCCACCCGCGAAGAAGACCACCACCAAGGCTGGCATAACCTCCAAGACCGCGACAGCAGCGAAGTCCGGCAAGCGCCCGGCTACAGTGGTCTTCAGACGGTTTTCAGAGCCTCGGGAGAAGGCATTCACCGCGCTGATGCCCAGGGGGTGGAAGGTGGACGGTGGGATCATCCGGCTCTCTCCCGATGCGGTCGGCGCGCACAATGCCACCGGCGCCAAGGGAGATATCACCCTCAAGCGCGACGACTCCGGCGCGCTGCAGATGCGCTGGCTGCCGGACCTGCTGTACCTCGACCCTCGCGGCCAGGCTTACGAAGGGTTCACGCAGATCGGCGGGGTGTTCAACAATGTCATCGTTCTGCCCAAGCTGGGCGCGGAGGGCTACCTGGTGCGGGCGGTGCTGCCCAGGGTGATTCCAGGCGCGCAGAACGTGCAGGTGCTTTCCCAGAAGAAGCTGCCCAAGCTGGCGCAGCTCTACGCCGCCCCGCTCAGTTCGCTTCCGCAGCAAGTCCGAAGCAGCATCACCTGTGATGCAACCATGGTCACCATATCATTTGAAGAAAACGGCAAGCCCTACAAAGCGCGGCTGGTTACCGCAATTCAGGACTTCGGGCCGCTAGCGCCGGGGTTGTGGCAGGGGATGGGAACTTCGCTCTACCGCGCGCCCGCGGGTGAGTTCGAGGCATGGCTGCCGGTGCTGGGCGTGATCCAGGGGTCGGTGAAGTGGAACCTGCAGTGGTTGGCGGCTGAGCTAAGGGCATCGGCTGGCCGGCGGGAGTTGGTCGGTGCCACGGAAGAGCAGCTTCGCAAGATGGACGCGGAGATAGTAAGCAACCGCCAGAAGGTGAACTCCGAGATCAACAACCAGATGTACCTCAACCTAACCGGCCAAGAGGAGTACAAGAACCCATTCACCGGCAAGACGGAGGTCGGCTCCAACGAATGGAACCGCCGCTGGCAAAACTCCGCCGGCGACATCATATACACAGACAACACAACCTACAACCCCAACTCCGACCCGGATTTGCAGAGGCAGGGGTTCAAGTTGAGCAAGGCGAAGAGATGACCAGTCGTGAGATGCGCTTCAGTCCCCAATGAACCGTATGTATGTATGCGGTTCCTCGGAGCACTGGACAATCAGCTCACGAATCTCCGCCCATAGCGGCTCTGCGTCTCGTTGTGAGAAGGCGGGCCGAAGCCTGTCCCATTCTTCCAGCATCGCGGCTGCCTGGAGGGGGTTGAAGATTGTGTCGCCGTAGGGGTCTATGAAGCGCAGGCACGGGTAGGTGGTATCGGCCAGGCCCGGCAGGCAGAGGGCTATTGCTCCCTGCGGGTCTTGCACGGTCTCGCTGATGTTGCTGCATCTTTCGTCTTGAAGAACCACCGCAATTGCCATTCGGTCTCCTATCGCCACAGAACAGGGTAAGCTGTCACGAGCTTCCCGGTCTTCGTCGTTATCACTCTGAATGCGCTGGTCTCTTTGCGTCTGTAACCTTCGGTTCCGATGATCCGGCCCGCGTCGAACTCCCGGCTGGAGTAGCCATTTGGCTCAAGGAGTGGCGTTACCAGTTCGGCCTGTTTGATCAGCGCGGCAATATCCTCCGATGGGCTGAAGACGCTCTTGCCGGCGGTTTGGGTCCCATTGACGGTGTGCCTGTCGATAACGTGCTGCGCGGAGCTTCGCGTGATCTCGATATGCTGGAATACGGCATTTGTCTGCGGCGCTTTCCCCGCGTCGGCCAAGGTCCGGTCTGCCTTGATGGTGTAGGCTTTGCCCTGGAACCGCACAGTCGCCCCGGGCTGCACCGTGGCAAGCAGCGCGTGCCCCGAGATCCGTGAGTCCTTGCCGACAACCTGAACCACATCCCCAGCCTTAGGCTTGCGGCTGGCCTGGTTCGCGGGCCGGTCCGCCTCAAAGAGCTTGCCGGTATCGACGCTGAGAACAACCTGAGCCTTCTCGGAATCGATCACGCTGTAGAGCTGGTTGTTGAAGTAGAACTCACATCCGGCCCGAACCCGCCCGAACTCAGCAATAATCCACTGCCCGCCCACAACCGAGAACAACATCACCCGGGTCTCAGGGGCAAATTGGACGGGAGTCGGAGTCTTGGCCGAGTCCGCCCAGACAGGCAGGCTGCCGAGGATGAGAAGAACAACAGCAAAGAACAGAAGCCGCTTGACTTGGTCTCGCATGGGACGCTTCTCCTTTGGGAGTGACTGCATGCTATATGATAGATACAACAAATGCTCGCGAAAGTCCTGCTTGAGCATATTGGTGCGCCACCTTTCCTCGTAGTTTTGGTTCGCGCCTTCGCCTACGCAGGAAACGGGTGCGTCAAGAGGGAAAAGGCAATTGGAGCCTGCGAATTGGCCCGAAGGGAGCGTCTGATGAGACTGGCCGTAATTGTTGCGATCCTCCTGATTCTTAGCGCCCAAGCCGTCGCCGTTGGTGCGGCCGAACCAGGCAGCCGTAAGCTCACTAAGGCGCACATTGCCGCCATCGACAGACAGCGGAGAGTGATCGTCAACTACGACAACGGCGCAGTGTTCTGGGGAAACCAATCAGTCGAGAATCCGCCGGTAGAGACAGACATACAGAAGTACGCGACCCGATGCTTCAGCATCATCGACGATCGGGCTTCGCAGGTAGACAGCGTGTGGTGGGATTGGAGCAATGGCAATGTTGTCGCCTATCCGAGCAAGGTGCTGCCTACATACGGGTTCTTCCCATTGTGGAAGGAGTGGTCCAAGGCCGGCGTGGACCCGGTGCGCGTGTTTGTGGAAGAGACCAGGAAGCGCAAGCTGGAGGTCTTTTGCTCCTATCGAGTCAACGCGCCGGATGCGGCGGAATTGCCATACAGCGAGTTCAAGGATGGCAACCCACTCAAGAAGGCGCATCCGGAGTGGCTGCTGTGGGCCGAGGGTGACATAGCCGCCCGCGCGATCACTCACGCCCAATGGAACTTCGCGGAGCCTGGCGTCCGGGAACTCAAAGTCCGCATCCTGGAAGAAGTGGCCAGAAACTACAAATACGACGGCATCCACCTCAACTTCTCCCGCAATCCGCCGCTTGTGCCGCCCGACTCTGCGTGGAAGAACCGCGATGCGATCACTGCGTTCGTGCGCGACTTGCGGGCAAAGCTGCTGGAGGTCGAAGCGCAGACGAAGCGGCCCATCCTGTTGTCTGCCCAGGTCGGACCGAGCCTGGTTGAAAGCCACCTGGACGGTCTGGACCCGGAGACCTGGGCGCGGGAGCAACTGGTTGATTTGCTGGTGGTGGGGTCGCGGTCGAGCGATGTGGACATCGAAGCCTATCGGCGGATAACTGCCGGCACGCACATAAAGCTGTACCCCTGCTGGGACGATTATCACAGTTCCGACGGCTATCGGCATCAGCCGGTGGAGCATCTGCGCGGTGTGGCAGCCAACTGGTGGAGCCAGGGAGCCGACGGGATGCACTGCTTCAACTTCGACAACGAGATCAGGCCCGATCCCAGCCCCGACCATCCGCTGTCCTGGGAGCGGACCAGGCAGCTCTACCGCGAGATCGGCAGCCCGGAGACCCTCAAGTTCAAGGACAAGTGGTTCGTGGCGCAGCGGAGGGGCTGGGACTCCGCGAAATACAAGTCACCGCGAGAGGACTTCATTAACTCCAACATGCTCTGTCCGCTCCCTGCCCAGATCGCTAACGATCCTGGGGTGGACACCATCTTGAGTGTGCGCGTCGGCGACGATGTAAGACTTCTGGCCAGGCGGATCGATCAGCTTTTGGTGCATCTGCTGCTGTCCGACCCGAATGCCAAGGACCTGCCCGAGGACCAGCGAATCCCAAAAGGCCTCATCCGCAAAACCCCACCGTGGGGCGCATTTGAAGCAACGGACGGAATGCTGTATACAACCGCCCCGACCAAGGGAGTAGAAACCCGCATTCAAGTCCGCCTGAACAACGTGCTGCTGCCAAAGCCGGAGGTTGAGGAAGGCTGGCTGGTCTTCCACAATCTCCCCCCAACCCTGTTCGCGCTGGGCGAGAACCTGGTAGCGGTCACCCTGGCCGCGCCAACCCCCGCATCCGGCCAACAGATGGTGATTGAGAAGCTGGAAGTGCGAGTTAGGTATCAGGCTAAAAGCTCGAAGTAGAACGCTACAAGACGCAGCGTTCCCAAGGCCGAGACCTTGGGAACGCGAAACCACCAATATGGGCCTGAAAGAACCTACTTCACGGGCTCGATCCGGTTCTTCTTTACTCTGACAAGCTGGAGCAGGAGGGGTTGGTCTCTGTAGGCGTTCATGTAGGTGGCCAGGACTACATTTGGCTCTACTTCGGTCATTGTGCCCATTGCCCAGTTGGCGTTGTCTATGAGAGTGCCTTCGTCCCAGTTCAGGCCATCGTCGTGGCTTACGTTGATCGAGTATCCCGGATACCTGTGGCCGCAGAGGATCGCGCCGGACTTGGTTCTAATCATCGCCTGCGCGTAGCCGGGGAAGGTGGTGCGGGCGGCGGAGTCCCAGGTTGCGCCGGCATCGTTGGACCAGCACTGCCACATCTGGCGGCTGAAGATCGGCCTTACCAGAACCGTCACCTTATTGCCAATAGCCACGCCGGTCGGTTCCGTGAGGTCCAGGGAACCGGACATCGAACCTCGCGGGTTGCCCTGGCCCGAGGGTTGATCGATCTCTATGGGCTTCGACCAGCTCTTGCCGCCGTCAGTGCTTCGGATGGTATATGCCTTGCGGCGCAGCGCTCCCCACGTGTAGGAGTTGGTGAAGAGGTTGTTGGGATCGGGGCTGCCGTACATGAAGCGCAGAAGAGTCCCATCCTCCGTCTCCACGAGCGGGCCGTACACCCCCGAACTCATCGCCCCCACAGGCCACCCATCTTCCACTTCACTCGCCACAGGCTCGGACCACGTGAGGCCGTTGTCCTTGGACTCCCTGATAGTCACTCCCGCCTTGCCACCAGCCGGAGGAGCGTTCATAGCCATCACGATCAGGCGGCCGGCCTTGGTGCAGAACATTGTCGCGCCGTAGTCTCCCAGCGACAGGCCCGGCGTGCTCAGGTCCACCGGCGCGCTCCACGTCCTGCCTTTGTCGGATGACCGGGTGATCTTCGTGCCAACGGCAAGGAGCACATCCCCGTTAGGCGCGATGCAGGCGGTTGGCATTTCCTTGCAATCCAGCCCCGGGATGGTGAACGCGTGGCTTGGGATGGTTTCCTTGTCGTTCCACTTGGGCGACTTGGCAGCCGATCCTGTGACGTGGACGTTGCGGAAGTAGTACATACCGTATCCGGCAAGGCCGACGAAACCGCTCTTGTAGGTGCTGTCTGTAACATCCAGCGCGCGGCGGCCATCTACCCACACCCTTATCCGCGGGCCGACAGCCTCGATCTTCACGTGATACCAGCGGTTGATCTCGCTTGGCAGGCCGGGGACGTTCGCCATCTGCATGTTGCGGATGTAGCCGTCACCCTCGACCTTGGCAATGGCTGCCCAGTAATGCTTCGCCCGCATCTGCTGGACCCCCCAAGGCAGGTGAACGTAGTAGAAATGGTTGGTGTCCGAGGCTCGGAAGATAACTCCGGCATCACCGGCGCCGTTTTCGCGGTAGTTGCCGTTGTAGTCGAACTCTATCACCATATCCCCGAAAGCCTGCCCCTTGAAGAAGGCGCGGCTGTGGAGGTTCTTCTGATCCGGTGGGACTATCACGCCCTTCTCGGAGAAAGGCGGCAGGTGCATATTTTCAGTGGTTGGCGGCTTGTCCTCCTCGTTTTGTGTCCACTTACCGGCGGGAAAGCTCCACTGGCTGCCGTCGCCGATCTTCAAATCCACAGTGACATCCTTGGCGGAGGCCACAGTTGCCAGACTCAGCGCCAGCAGCGCCGCTATCACGAGCGTTTTACCAAACAAGCCCATCATTACGGTTACTTCTCCTGTTCCCATTTCTGCCTCGTCTTCGTCAGTATCGATCTATTTCGCTTCCACAGCCACCGGCTCGATCCTATCCTTCTTGACCCGGATAAGTTGCAGCACCAGGGGCATGTCTCTGTAGGCGTTCATGTAGGTGGCGAGCACTACGTCAGGCTCTACTTCGGTCATTGTGCCCATCGCCCAACTGGCGTTGTCTATGAGCGTGCCGTCGTCCCAGTTGAGGCCGTCGTCGTGGCTGACGTTGACCGAGTATCCCGGGTACCTGTGCGCCACCGCTATCGCTCCGGATTTAGTCCTTATCATCGCCTGCGCGTAGCCGGGGAACGTGGTGCGGGTCGCGGAATCCCAGGTTGCCCCGGCATCGTTGGACCAGCACTGCCACATCTGCGGGCTGAAGACCGGCCGGACCAGCACCGTGACCTTGTTACCTATCGCTACCCCGGTCGGCTCGGTGAGGTCCAGCGAGCCGGGAACCGACCCTCGCGGGGTGACGTATCCGTATGGCTGATCTATTTCTATGGGCTTCGACCAGCTCTTGCCGTCATCCGTGCTGCGGACCACATAGGACTTGCAGTGGAACGATCCCCAGGTGTGGATGCTGTCGAACCCAGCGGGCCTCTGCTCACCCGCCAGCATGAAGCGCAGCAGCGTGCCGTCGGCAGTCTCTACCATCGGCCCATAGCAGCCGGGTTTGGCGGGAGCTTCCGGCCAGCCATCGGCAACCTCGGCCACAATCGGCTCGGACCAGGTGTGGCCGTTGTCCTTGGATTCATATATGTTGATGTTCGCCTTGGCTCCAGCAGTCGGCACGCTTAGCGACATGATCATCAAGCGGCCTTTTGAGGTGCAGAAGAGCGATGCGCCGTAGTCGCTGGGCACAACTCCGGGTATGCCGAGCGGGGCGGGCTTGCTCCAGGTGCGGCCTTTGTCGGTGGAGCGGGTCATGTTGTCGCCGACCGCCAGCAGGATGTCTCCGTTGGGCGCGATGCAGGCGGTGGGCATTTCATTGCTGCCCAGGCCGGGGATTGTGAAAGTATGGTTGGGGATGGTTGCCTTGTCGTTCCACTTGGGGGCGCGCGCGGCGGAGCCGGTGATGTGGACGTTGCGGAAGTAATACATACCATAGCCCCCAAGCCCCGCGAACCCGCTCTTGAAGGAGCTATCGGTTACGTCGAGCGCGCGGCGGCCGTCCACCCACACCTGCATCCTCGGCCCCTTGGCCTCAAGGCGAACGTGGTACCATCTATCGATCTCGCTGGGCACCCCGGGAACGTACTCCATCTGCAGGTTGCGAATGTAGCCGTCTCCATCCACCTTGGCAAGCGCCGCCCAATAGTGCTTCGCCCGAAGCTGCTGGCCACCCCAGGGGAAGTGGAGGTAGTAGAAGTGGTTGGTGTCGGAGGCCCGGAAGATCAGCCCCGCGTCACCGGTGCCGTTCTCGCGGTAGTTGGCGTTGTAGTCGAACTCCACCACCATATCGCCAAACGCCTGCCCCTTGAAGAATGCGCGGCTGTGGAGGTTCCTCTCATCCGGCGGGACTATAACACCCTTCTGCGAATAGGCTGCGGTATGCATCTTCTCGTTGGTGGGCGGTTTGTCCGTTTCATTCTGGGTCCACTTCCCCGCCGGGAAGCTCCACTGGCTGCCGTCACCGATGGTTAGGTTCACAGTGACATCCTTTGCGGAGGCCACGGTCGCCGCGGCAAGCACAAACAGCGCCGCAGCCAAGAGCGTCTTTGAAAACAGTCCGATCATAGCGATTGTCTCTCCTGAAGCCATAGTCGTTCAATCCCCACTAACTGTCGACATTTACAACCTAAGTGTATACACGTCAGGCCGCGCCCGTCAACCAGCGACCCAACGCGATTCCTTGACGCTCGCAATGGCGGGTGTTAGAATGAGACTGTAAGCAATCTTTCGGCGGAATGCCCGCCTGGATAAAGGTGCTCAATTGACTGCAGAAGTGGTATCCAAAGAACCCTCCTCATTGGTTATAGGCGACTCCTGCCTCGACCCTAAGCTCAAAGATGAAATCCGAGAACTGTGCGGGGAGAACGTGCTCACCTGCTACCAGTGCGGCGAATGCACCGCGGGCTGCCCGGCGGCGGCTTTTATGGATGTGTCGCCCAACCAGGTCATCCGCATGGCCCAGCTTGGGATGAAGGATGAGATCATCGGAACCTCCGCGATATGGCTGTGCGCGGGCTGCGAGACCTGCGCCACCAGGTGCCCGAAAGGCGTGGCGCTCTCAAAGATAATGGACGCCTGCAGGCAGATTGCGGTAAAGTCCGGCAAGAAGCCCGCGGAGCTTGGGGTGCTGCAGTTCCACGAGGAGTTCCTGGGCGAGATCAAGCGCAACGGGCGCGTGCACGAGCTGACCATGATCGGCCTCTACAAGATGCGCACCCGAAACTTCTTCGCCGATGTCTTCCAAGGCATCCAGATGTTTCTGAAAGGCAAAATGGCTTTGATCCCCAGCCGGATCAAAGGGAAAAAAGAAGTGCGGGGGATGTTCCGGAAGTAGCTGAGTAGCAGAGAAGCAGAGGGCTGAGAGCAGAGAGCAGATGTCATTCCGACGCAGGAGGAATCTGCTGTTGTTGCTTCGGTAGCAGGTAATTGTGGAATAGGGCTGTAATCACGAAGAGGGTCGCTGCCGAAGCCGCCGGACGCACTGATCGGGAGATAGAGATTTGGTTCTCAAAGCGATAGTACATGAAGAAGAGGGCGGCTTTTGGGCCGAGGTTCCGGCGATACCGGGGTGCGCTACCGAGGGAGACACGCTGGAGGAACTCTCGCGAAACCTCAGAGAGGCCATCGAGGCGTGCCTGGAGGTAGATATTCCGGGGTTCACACATAGGCCGGATGAGCAGGTGCTGGAAATCGCCGTATGAAGCAGATGACAGGCAAGGAATTGTGTTCCTTGCTTGAGGAACACGGCTGGAAGCTCCAGAACATCAAGGGCAGCCATCACGTCTACACCAAGACGGGATGCCTGGAGCGACTATCGGTGCCGGTTCACGCGAGCAAGCCGCTGAAAAAGGGCCTGCTGGCGCACCTTCTGAAGTCGGCCGGGATTGATCCAAAGTAGCCCGACCGCTGGAGGATACGATGCCAAGGCAGTTCTACAAGACTGTGATTGGGTTGCTGTTCGCGCTATTGAGTCTGGGAATCGTTGCGGTCGAGGTAATCGTCATACTGTGGTTGCTCGACCACATGGGGAATCCCCTTACTTGGGTAGCTTTCATTCTTCTGGGTTTCGTTGATGTCGGGCTGCTGAATGCTTTGTTTGAGTATGCAAAGAAGAGGATCGAACGAGCCTGAAGGCTGAGTGCGTAACTGGCTGCTGCCGAAGAAACTGAAGAGGCTAATGAAGCGGTTTACCATTGTAATTGAGCAAGACCCGTCGGGAAGCTATACGCTTACGGTTCCGGCCTTGCCCGGATATGTGGCATGTGGAGACACTGAAGACGAGGTTCTGGAGCTCGCTCGTGAGGGGATAACATTTCATCTCTCGTGTCTGGCCGAGGAAGGTCGATTGCCGACCGGCGGCGGAAATGCAAGAGTGCTGAGCCTGGACATAGCGGCGTAAGGGTGCAAGGAACTAACTGATCTCGGAGGGCAGAAGATGCTTATCAGGAAGTCACTATGGGTATTGGCTTTGTTCCTCGATGTCTGCCTAGCGTTGTTCGGGGTATTCGGACTATATATCTGGTTTATGACGGAGATACTACGATACACGGATATCAGGACGGGAATGTTGCTGCCAATTCATCTTTGTATTATGGTTGTTGCAGGCTTCGTGCTGAGGGCCTTGCTCCGAAACCGCCCGTCGAAATGAGGAACGCGCGATACTGGCCAAGAGGACTCAAAACCGTCGACCGTCGACCGTCGACTAAGGACTAAAACATGAAATACGCATACTTCCCAGGTTGCAGCCTGGAATCTACTGGTCGGGAGTTTGGTGAGTCCAGCGAACTGGCGGGTGAGGCGCTGGGGGTTGAGCTGGTTGAGATACCGGACTGGAACTGCTGCGGCGCGACTTCCGCTCATAGCCTCGACCACAAGCTCAGCGTCGCCCTGCCCGGCAGGAATTTGGGCATAGCGGAGAGCATGGGGCTGGATGTGGTTGCGCCGTGCGCCGCCTGCTACAACCGCATGCGCTCGGCGGAAGTGGAGCTCAAGAAGAACGCAGCCCTGCGCGATGAGATCAACTCCGAGCTTGAGAAGCCGTATACCGGCAAGTCAACCGTGAAGTCGGGGTTGGAGGTCTTTACAACTCCCGAGGTGCTGGAGAAGCTGCAGGCCAAGATGGTGCGCAAACTGGAGGGCCTCAAACCCGCTTGCTACTACGGCTGCCTGCTGGTGAGGCCGCCCAAGGTGCTGGGGTTTGACGACGCGGAAGCCCCCCAGAGTCTGGACAAGGCGATGATGGCGGTGGGGGCGGAGCCTGTGGAGTGGTTCTTCAAGAATGAGTGCTGCGGCGCGAGCTTCGGGATATCCAAGACCGACATAGTCACCAGCCTCACCGGAAAGATCATATCCAACGCCAAGCAGCACGGCGCAAACTGCATAGTTACCGCGTGCCCTCTGTGCATGACCAACCTGGAAATGCGCCAGGGAGCCGCAGGCAGGCTGCGGGGCGAAGACCTGACAATGCCAGTCTTCTACTTCACCGAGCTATACGGCCTCGCGATGGAAGTCCCAGGAGTAAAGCGCTGCTTCGCCAGCCACCTGGTAGACGTGAATCCTGCGCTGGATGCGATGGAGAAAGCTGCGGCGGCTGTCGGGGTGGAAGGCTGAGGGTACGAATTATCCGCAGATTTCGCAGATGACGCAGATGGGTACGGGTCGAAGGTCGTCGGTCTTCGGTCGGGAATTCAGAGAGCGGGTGACTCGATCAATGAAAGTTGCAAGTGGTCGTCCTGCGACAGTCGTCATTCTGGGTGCTGTCTTCGTTTTGGTCGTTGCGGGCATCGCCTTGCTCGTTGGCCGTGACGGCCAGCATTGGAACGTTCGCGTGACCATCAGAAATGCGGATTCAGTCGCAATAGAGTCGATCGCCCTGAAACACGAGCACGGCACCGTGATTGTCCGTGACCTCGAGCCCGGCAGCAGCAGGGAAATGGGCTTCACCTGTGACGGTGAGTCGGGTTACACACTGGAGGCTAAATTCCGTGGAGGACCGAGGGTCTCCGGAGGCAACTACGTGGAACCTGGTTACGGAATCGTTGAGGTTGCAACGAGAAAAGGCGTGATGACCGAGAAGTACTTCTAGACCAGCTGTTCCATGCGCAAAGGACTGTGAATTGGGTGTGCTGAACGCGGACATTTTAGCCCCGATAGCGGCAATCGCGGTCGCCATTGCGCTTGGGGTAGCTGCCTGGATTGTCAGTGGGCGGCGAAGGCGTGAGAATGCGGACCCCGACAGGGTTGTCACGGTTGCCGCATTTGCCAGCGAGACAGAGGTAGCCGAGTGGAAAATGCGGCTGGGGCAGTTTGGCGTCAGGTCAGCCTCATTCGGGAACGGCTTTTCAAGAGGCTTAGCAATGCGCGGCGCACTTTCCGGCCCTGAGTTCTTCCTTCAAGTCAGAGGAGAAGACGCGCCCAAAGCCGTCAAGATACTCCGCGAGTCGGGGTGTAAGAGCGTGGTGTGAGAGCACGGATCTGAGGAGCACCGATGAAAGCACGAAACTGGTTCTGGGTCTTGATCGGCTGCATAATCTTTGGTTTTCTCATGGGACTCCGGTCGCAGTTCCACGAACTCTGGCTACAGATTCTCGTTGCTGTGACCGCAGGTGCGGTATTTGCGCTCACACTTATCTGGGCACGTCACAGGTCGCTATAATTCGTTTCTTCGGGTTGATGCTAAATGTGTCTGAAGCAGAAACCGTCAACCGTCAACAGTCAACCGAAAACTAAGGAATTCAAACTATGCGAATAGGTGTATTTGTCTGCTGGTGCGGATCTAATATTGCTAAGACGGTGGATGTCTCCGAGGCTGCTAAGGCGGCGGCGGAGTTTCCTGGGGTGGCGTACAGCACCGACTATCAGTATATGTGCAGCGAGCCTGGGCAGAACCTGATTAAGGATGCTGTCCGCGAGCACAAGCTGGATCGAATTGTTGTGTCCGCCTGCTCTCCGCGCCTGCATGAGCCTACTTTCCAGCGCTGTATCGCCGAAACTGGCCTCAACCCCTATATGGTAGAGATGGCCAACATCCGCGAGCAGTGCAGTTGGGTGCATGAGCGGACCCCGGAGACCACCCAGAAAGCCATCGATCTCATCCGAATGGCTGTGGCTAAGGTTGCCAAGAATGAGCCGCTCCACACCAAGAGTATAGCCCTCACCAAGAAGGCGCTGGTGATCGGTGGAGGAATCGCCGGAATCCAGGCCGCTTTGGACATCGCCGACGCCGGCTACCCGGTGGTGCTGGTCGAGCGAACTCCCAGCATCGGCGGCCGAATGGCCCAGTATGACAAGACCTTCCCGACACTGGACTGCGCGGCCTGCATCCTCACGCCCAAGATGGTAGACTGCGCCAGCCACCCCCTCATCGATATCTGGACATACTCCGAGGTGGAGGAGGTCAAGGGGTTCGTGGGCAACTTCGAGGTCAAGGTCCGAAAACGGGCAAAGAGCGTAATCGACAAACTCTGCACCGGCTGTGGGCTTTGCCTGGAGAAGTGCCCGGTGAAGACCATTTCCAGCGAGTTCGACGAGGGCATGGGCAAGCGGCGCGCCATCTACAGACCGTTCCCGCAGGCTGTGCCTAACAAGCCCGTCATCGACCGCGTCAACTGTCGCCTGTGGAACGAGCAGAAGTGCGGGGTCTGCCAGAAGGTCTGCCCAACCGGCGCCATCGATTACGACCAGACCGATGAGATAGTGGAAGAGAAGTTCGGGGCGATTGTTGTGGCAACAGGCTTCGACCTCTGGGACCATTCCAGCCTCGGCGAGTATGGATACGGCAAGTACCCGGACGTGATCTCGGCCATCCAGTACGAGCGGCTGATGAATGCGTCAGGACCGACCGAAGGCCACATCGAGAGGCCGTCCGACGGCAAGACTCCAAAGTCGATAGCGTTCCTGTCTTGCATCGGCAGCCGCGACAGCACCCACGGCTACGCCTACTGCTCCAAGGTATGCTGCATGTACAATGCCAAGCAGGCGCTCTTGTCCAAGGACAAGCTGCACGATGTGGACGTGTATGTGTTCTACATGGACATCCGTGCCAACGGCAAGGGCTATGAGGAGTTTGTCCAGCGGACCATCGAGGACTACGGCGCGAACTATGTGCGCGGCAGGGTCTCGCGGATATACCCGGATAACGGCCAGATGGTGGTCAAGGCAGCCGACACCTTGCTGGGCAAGGCGATAGAGGTGCGGGTCGACCTGGTGGTGCTGGCGACTGCAATGAAGCCCCAGGACGACGCCAAAGACCTCGCCCGGATGTTGGGTATCTCGACAGACCAGTACAACTGGTTCTCGGAAGCGCACCCCAAACTCAAGCCGGTGGAAGTCTTGAGCGATGGCATATACCTGGCGGGCGCGTGCCAGTATCCCAAGGACATCCCGGACACAGTCGCCCAGGCCAGCGGCGCCGCGAGCAAGGCGATTGTGCTCTTCAGCAAGGAAGCCATCAAGAGCGAGCCGATGATCTCCTACATCCACGAGGACACCTGCGCGGGATGCGGGCTCTGCACGGAGGTTTGCCCGTTCACGGCAATTGAGCTTACCGATGTGATGGACAGAGAGAAGTCCACACGCGAGAAACAGGTAACAAAGAAGGTAGCCAGGGTCAACGAGGGCCTGTGCAAAGGCTGCGGCACCTGCGCCGCCGCCTGCCGAAGCCAATCCGCCAGACTGAGAGGCTTCGAAGCCAACCAGATACTGGCAGAAATAGACGCCCTGGCTGATGTTGTGGAGATGAGGAAGTAAACCAACAGGTGGGATATGACTGAACAACAATCAACTGCAAACGCGCAAGAGGCGGCAAGTTCTGAGAAGCAGCCGACTATTCTTGCGATCCTGTGCAACTGGTGCAGCTATGCGGGGGCAGACCTTGCGGGGAGCACCCGGCTGCATTACCCTGAGAGCGTGCGCATCGTGCGGGTGCCCTGCTCCGGGCGGGTGGACCCTATGTTTGTGCTCAAGGGGTTCCAGAAAGGGTTCGATGGCGTGATGGTGCTGGGGTGCCACCCTGGCGACTGCCACTACGCCAAAGGCAACTACTACACCCGCCGCAGGATAGCCATGCTCAAAGACCTCCTCAAGGCCCTGGGCATAGCCGAGGATCGGTTCCACTTCGAGTGGGTGTCCGCGAGCGAGGGGCACAGGTTCGCGCAGTTGATAAATGAGTTTACCGAAAGTGTGAAGAAGCTCGGGCCGTTTGCGGGAGTGGATGCGGTCGAGGCAGGTGCAGCCAATGGTTGATGTGCAGGAAGCGATCCGCGACGCGGCGCGCAAGGTATTGGAGAGCGGGGAGGTCTCGCAGGTGATAGGTTGGGGGGCGGGTTCCGTGCCGTTCAAAACAACGCCGGTATTCATCACCAAGCCGGAGGATGTGGGCAAGCTGGTCTGGAACCCGGCGTGCGTGAACAACCCGTCGGTGTACCTGCCCAAGCTCGCGAAAGACAAGAAAGTCGCGATAGTGGCAAAGCCATGCGACATCCGCAGCATTGTCGCCCTTATCCAGGAAAAGCAGATATCCCGGGAGAACCTCTACATCATCGGCCTCAACTGCCGCGGGGTGGTCGACGCTTTCAACCTGGACGCCCAGGATATCCGCCTGCAGGATGTGACTGGTCTCGAATGGACCGACTCCGGCCTCAAAGTCACCACAACTAACGGCTCCACCGACCTGGATTGCTCTGATTGCCTGCGGGATATGTGCAACCTCTGCGACAAGCGCACCCCCGCGATATTCGACGAGAAGTTCGGGGAAGCGGTCGAGCCGAAGTTTGTGGAAGTATACGATATTCCGGAGATGCCCGAGGAGAGGCGCGCATATTGGGCGGAGCAGTTCAGCCGATGCATCCGGTGCTACGGCTGCAGGCAGGTTTGCCCGAGCTGCTACTGCAAGCTGTGCTTCGCCGACCGCATCGAACCCAAGTGGACCGCGAAAAAAGCCACGACGAATGAAACGTGGATGTTCCACGCCACCAGATCGATGCACCTGGTTGGGCGATGTGTGCAGTGCGGCGAGTGCGAGAGAGCGTGCCCGATGGGCATCCCAATCGCGCAGCTCAACCGCGAGATGGCTGCGGTAGTCAAAGACCGCTACGGCTTCGAGGCCGGCGACCCGGACGCCGAGGCCGAACTGTTTGGCACATACAAAGACGAAGACTTCGATCCAGGGCACCATTCCGAGTAGGTGATGGGTTTTGGGTGTTGGGTGATGGACACCGGGGGTTAGGTGCTGGGTGTTAGGTGATGGGGGGAGAGCGGTTCTGTGGGCGAGACCTCGGTTAACAGTTTTCGGGATCTGCGGGTGTGGAAGCAGGGAATGGACCTGGTGGAAATGGTCTATAAGGCGACGCAGAGCTTTCCAAACTGTGAGACGTACGGCCTGGCAAACCAAATGCGACGCGCGGCGGTTTCCGTGCCCTCGAATATAGCCGAAGGCCACACACGGCAGCACTTGCGCGAATATTTGCAATATGTTTCGATGGCTCAGGGGTCTCTAGCGGAGTTGCAGACCCAGGCTGAGATTGCGGGAAGGTTGAGTTACATTGGGAAGCAGGAGTTGAGTGGGTTATTGAATGCGGCTACGGCTTTGGCGAAGCAGTTGTATAGTCTGCGCAATGCCTTGGCGACAAAATCCAACACCCAACACCTAACACCCAACACCTGAAGGATAACACATGACAGAAAAGATATTGCCCAAGAGAAGCATGCCGCAGTTCCTCAGCGAACTGATGAAGACACAGATGGTTGTAGCGCCTATGCCACGGGACACTGCTCCAGCCGAGTTTCGTGAGTTGAAAGCAGGCGACGCGCCGATCATAGATGGCAGTGTGCCGATGTCTCCGCCCAAGGATTACCTCCTGCCCCGGCATGAGCCTCTGATCAAGGTGAGGACAGGTGAGGATGGGACCAAGGTCGAATCGCTGGTGCCGGAGTCGAAGCCGTGGGTGATGCTGGGGGCATGGCTGCCGGATGCTCAGGCGACTCTGATTCTGGACAAGGTGTTCCTCGACGACAAGTTCAGGGACCCCTACTACGCCGCCCGGCGCGAGAGTATGACAATGGTTGCGGTCGTCCCGGCGCATCCGAGATGGAGCTGGTTCTGCGCCGCGACAGATGAAGTAATAGGCTGGAGGCAGAGCGCCGACGTAATCACCTACGACATCGGCGACTCCCTCTACTTCGAGGCGATTACCGACAAGGGCGAAGATCTCCTCCGTTCCCTGAGCGGAGTCGAAGGGCTATCCGATCCTGCCGATGCAGCCAAAGCAAAAAGGGAAGAGGTCTGGAAAGCTTTCTCTCAAACAGGCTGTGGCGATTTCACCGGCGACAACGCGTTCGAGCGGTTGCTTTGGGAAAGCCCTATATGGGAAGAGATCGGAGACAAGTGCGTCTCTTGCGGAATCTGCACCTACAGTTGCCCAAGCTGCAGTTGTTTCGACGTGCAGGATGAGACCAGCGCAGGCTGCGTGACCCGATACAGATGCCGAGACACCTGCCAGTTCTGTGAGTTCACCCTAATGGGCGCGGGCCACAACCCAAGGCACAACCAGGTCCCGAGAAGCCGCCAGCGCCTGATGCACAAGTTCAAATATCAGCGAGAGCAGTTCGGGATGACAGCCTGCACCGGCTGCGGCAGATGCGTGGAGCTTTGCCCGGTGAACATCGACGTGCGGGATGTGCTGATGAGAACTTGCGCGGTAGGCGAGGCGTAGGCGCGTGGAAGAGTAATGAGTAGAGCTTCAATAGCACAGTTATTAAAGGAACTGATTCATAATGACTAACACAGAAACCTCGCGACTGCATCTATGCGAAAACCCCTGGGAGCCTAAGCTGGCCACCCTGGAAGAAGTCCGGGTGGAGACTTGGGACACCAAGACCTTTAAGGCGGTGTTTCAGGATGAGGGTTACCGCGACAGCTTTGCTTATGAACCGGGGCAATTTCAGTTGGTCTCGGTGTTTGGGATGGGGGAGGCTACTTTTTGCCTTACCTCCAGCCCTACCCGTAAGGGTTATATTGAGTTTTCTGTAAAGAAAGTAGGGTCGGTTACCGGGGCGCTGCACGATATGTCCGGCGGGGAGACCGTGGGCATCCGCGCGCCGCTGGGCAACTGGTTCCCTTACCACGAATGGAAAGGCAAGAAGCTGCTGTTTATTGGGGGCGGGATCGGAATGGCCCCGATGCGGTCGCTGCTGAACTTCTGCCTGGATAACCGCGCCGATTACTCCGACATCACCACCATCTACGGCGCCCGCACCCCCGGCGACCTCTGCTTTACATACGAGTTCGACCAGTGGAACACCGACGCCAAGCTGCACCTGACGGTCGATGCAGGCGACGACAACTGGAAAGACCACGTAGGCCACGTGCCCGGTTACCTCAAGGAACTTGCACCATCGCCGGATAACACCATCGCCATCACCTGCGGCCCGCCTATCATGATCAAGTTCGCGCTCGTGGAACTGGGCAACCTGGGCTTCCAGCCGGAGCAGATATACACCACGCTGGAAATGAAGATGAAGTGCGGTATAGGCAAGTGCGGCAGGTGCAACATCGGCAGCAAGTTCGTCTGCCTGGACGGTCCGGTCTTCTCCTACGACCAGATCAAGGACCTGCCACCGGAGTTCTGAGCGGACCAACAGGGGACAGAGCGCAATAGAACAACCAGACGCAAAACGCAGATAGCACGTTCATCTGTGCTATCTGCGTCATATGTGGTTGCTCTTGGCTGCTTCTGGTCTACTTCAGGCTTATTCTTGTTACGTTGCCCATTGCGGCTTTGATTTTCACGTTTCTCTTGCCGATTTTGACATCGGCGAGCCTGTCTCGGAACTCCTCGCCGTTGAGCAGGGTTTTTATCGAGATCGTGCCCTGGTTGCCCTCAAACTTCTCTTTGCCGATGATCTTTACGTGGCCTCTGAACTTGCCCAGAGCCTTCTTCAGAGCCTGCATGTCCTGATACTCGACGCCTTCGGCCACCACTCTCACTATCCTGCCGCTCACAACCTGCCTGGCCCACTCAGCCAGCACCCTTGCGGCAAACTCCTTCTCATTGCCCGCGACCAGCTTGGTCCCGGCATCGTCCAGCGCCTTCATTGCGGCCTGCTGGAAACTGCTTGTGGTGATGCCCTTGCCTTCTGTCTGCTTGTAGGTGAAGATGACGTCCCCGGTGTCCGCATATACCATTCTGGCGGTCAGGAGCGCATTGGCCGACTGGAACCCCTCGGTGCCGTCCACCCCAGAGAGGTCCTGCTGCGCCGCGTCTGCGCTGCCCAGCAGGAGAATCTCAGCGCCCTGGTCCATTGCCAGCAGGGCTGCCGCCTTGGCGTCTCCGCGAATCTTGGCCCTGTTGGCCTCGTTCTGGATCAGCTTGGTGACAACTTCCTGGTCCACCAGGTCAAACTTGGTGTCCGCCAGCGCCCGCATGATAGCGACTGAGCTGGAGGGGGTCTTAGTTACGGGCTTGCCGCCGATCTCCTCGCTGAAAGCCACCATTACCTTCGGCCGCTCCATCTGGTCGTATATCTCCTCGATGTCCTGCAAAGCGCCGATCAAGCTGATGAGCTTGACTTTGGCTTTGATCTTCATCGTGAGCAGGATGTAGCCCTCAATCTTCTCGGTCTTCGGGTAGCCGTCCACAGCCTCCCAAGTGCTGATGAAGCCTTCGGACCTGGTGAGGATGGTCTGCTTCACGATGTCATAGTCCTCGCCGACCGTCTCCGACTTCACAAAAACCCCAACGCCCGCTTCCACGGCATTGCGCTTGGCAGCGTTGGTGGCCTCATCGGTCGCTTTCGCGATATCGCCATCCTCAACCGCCGCCTGCCCGGTGGCCGTTATTTCGATTTCCGAGGCTCCGCTCGTTCCTCCGGCTGCCCAAACGCCGCCGGCCCAAAGCCCCAATATCAGGACGAATGCCAAAACAAGGTATCGCATTAGTTTGCCCTCCCAGAAAAAGAGCCCATTGGCTCGGTGCCGCGTCAAAACTCAATCAGCTACACCTTCAATATAGACGCATGAATCCCCTTCAGATTGACGTACATAATAGCAAAAAGGGGCAAGACGCATAATACGTCTCGCCCCTGCGATAGCAGATGATTGTCCCGGCGATTGCCGAAACCGGTCTATACTGGCCTCGGCTAGAACTTCTTGCCGATGGACAGGCACCAATTGACGGAGTTTTCGTGTCCGGTCGTTGAATCGATTGCGATGGGGCCGGACGATGAGATGTAACTGAACGCAGGTATGGAGAGCTTCTGTCGCAGGAACCACACACCTACGTTGAGGGTCAGATCGTTCTGCATGCCGTATGTCGCGTTCACGAAAGCCGATATGTCGGTCGAGCGCTCCACGTTGGGCACGCCGGTCATTGCAAACGTGTTCGTCTTGGTGATCGTTCCGGCGCCAAACATGAATGCAACGTCGGTGTCGGGGGTGGGTGGGATCTCGTAGGTGAGATAGGCCGAGTTCTTGCCGAAAGCATCCACACCGTCGCCGATGAACTGCCCGACTTCCACGCCGATGTATTGGTTGAAGCGGTAGCCCAGATGGACCTCACCAACATTCTCTGCCCACTGGCTGCCGCCTGCTTCTGTCGGGGCAGCATACCACGCGCCCAGGCGGAACATGGAGCCAGATTTGGCGTCTATCATCTTGAAAGCCTCGCCCGAGAGCATAAGGCCGCCCGCATCCTGCGACTGGCTTCCACCGGCCAACAAGACCGTGCCAGGGGCAGTAACCGTGGGCAAGATGTTCTTGAAGCTGAACCGGGCGTAGCCGACGTTTATGTGTCCGCCCAAGTCTTTCTGCACGAGGCTTTCCGCCCCGAACTCATTGCCGCTTACCTCGATGGTGGGAACTGCTGAAAACGGACCTGCATACAAAACCGCACTTGTCGCCAAGAGCGCTACGCAGGCGATGACCAGCACCGTGAATCTCATACCAATGCCTCCTCCTAGTTATGTGCCTCTCGCGCACTCAGCGCAGGCCTCTATACGTAATTCAGCCAAAGGCTCACGAAATCCTTCCCGGGGTTACTCGAACACACGCAGGCGCTCCCGGAATGACACGCGCTGACACGCGACTACTCTATGTTCGCACATCCGCGCCGCCAACGCAACTCTGGCGCATTCATGGCCCCTGCAAGGCCGCGACTTTTGGCATCAGGAGGATAAAGCGCCCACCACGCCTAACTATTGCAGGAGACAGCCCGAGCGGCAGTTTGTGTGCAGGGCAAGTGCGAGGTAGGCGGTAACGATGATCAGTATCAACAGGCTCGTAAAGTCTTACGATGGAGTTCGGGCGGTTTCCGGATTGGATCTGGATGTCCAGGACGGCGAGATATTCGGGTTCATAGGCCCCAACGGCGCGGGCAAGACTACCACAATCAAGATGATCGCCGGGATACTCAGGCCGGATACCGGCAGCGTGGAGATCGACGGGATCAGCGTAGAGAGCGACCCTATCAGCACGAAATCCCTGGTTGGATACGTCCCCGACACCCCCGACCTCTACGAGCGCCTCACCGGGATGCAGTTCATCAACTTCATCGCGGATGCTTTCAAGGTGCCGCAGGATGTGCGCCGGAGCCGGTTGGCGGAGTTGGCGGAGGCTTTCGAGATGCAGTCGGCGCTGCCCGACCTTATAGAGAGCTACTCACACGGTATGCGTCAGAAGACTGCGCTCATGTCCGCCCTTGTGCACGCGCCCAGAATCTGGCTTCTCGACGAGCCGTTGGTCGGCCTCGACCCCAAGGCAGCGTTCACCCTGAAGAAGATGATGCGGTCACATGCCGACGCCGGCAACACTGTGTTCTTCTCAACCCACGTGCTTGAAGTTGCCGAGAAGTTGTGCGACAGGGTGGGGATTATCGTGAAAGGGGAGCTTGTGAAGTGCGGCACCATGGACCAGCTTCGCCAGGATACCGACGAGACTCTGGAGAACGTCTTCCTGGAGCTGGTGGGCTGATGATACCTCTTCTGCGCACCCAACTCCTTGCTTCCCTCGGCCTGAGCGCGCTGTTTACCGGGAAGAAGCGGGTCAAGTCTTTCCTGATGCTGGGGCTGTTCATAGCGGCTATGGCTCCGGCGTATTCCGGCTACATATTCGTGCTCATCGCCACAAACTTATACCTGACCCAGAACAACATGCCAATGCACAATCTCGTGCTGGCGGGTTTCTACAATTTGGCTGTCCTGATGACTCTGTTCTCGGGGCTGCCCGTGGTTTACTCATCGCTGTTCCAGCGCAACGACCTCCCGATACTCCTGCCGCTGCCGTATCGTCCCGGTCAGATAGTGGCCTCCAAGCTGCTTGTCTGCTACGTTACCGAGGGCATATTCTCCGCGGCTGTGTTTGTTCCAGCCCTCATCGTGAACTACTTCTTTGCGCCCGCTGGACTGGTAACTCTGATCAATCGGTTCATCTGCTTGGTCTTTCTGCCCGTGGCTCCGCTTGCGATATGCGCTATCCTGTGCGTCCTTATCTCCAACATCCCCGGTGTGGGGCGCAACAAGTGGTTCTGGTACACCATCATCATTTCCGGGATGATCGGGATGTGGGTGGCGTATATGAACTTCGTCTCCGCAGCTCCAGGCATGGATATGCGCAACGCCGTGCTGCCGAAGCTGGAGCAGGTGAAGTATCTTAGTGGGCTACTCCCTGGGACGGTGTTCGGCGTCAAGGCGATGGCACTGACCGGATTGCCCGCTCTCTATAACCAGGCGCTGAATGTGCTGACGGCGGTGGGGCTGGCTGCGCTGGCTTTGCTCGTGAGTGAGAGGTTCTACCTCAGGCCGGTTCTGGCGGGCGGGGCTTTGCGGCGGGCGTCTGGCAAGCGCACGGCCGATGCCGTCGAAAGCCGGTTCTGGCTGACATACGTGCGCAAGGAACTGGCCTCGGTGCTCAAGGATCCGACACTTGCCATGAACGCCCTGGCCGGTTATGTGATGTTCCCTGTTATGTTCATCATTAGCTCGGTTCAGAGCTCCAGCAAGGCGCACGCCACAGGCAGCCTCCTACAGATTCTGAGAAGTCCGGGAATGCACGACTACATATCGATCGTGGTAGTGGGCCTGGGCCTCGCTCTGGCGTTCGTGGGGTGCAGTTCGTCGCTATTCAGCGCGTCCTACTCCAAAGATGGAAAGCGGCTGTGGGTGGAGAAGTCTCTGCCCATACTGCCGAAGCAGATAATGATGGGCAAGCTTCTTGCCGGAATGCTCGTCCTGTCCGTCCCCAATCTGGCGCTCGTTGTAGTTGCAGGGGTGGCCATATCGTTGAGCGCGGGTCAGGTTGCCTTCGCGTTCTTGCTCAGCGAGATTGTGATAGCCTGCCTGGGGTTGGTGGGCCTGGGAATCGACTGCCGCCGCCCCAAGATCCACTGGAAAGATACCGCGCACGTGGTCAAACAGAACCTCAATGTCTTCCTGACCACCATCATCGGTTTCGCGCTCTTCGGGCTGAACGCGATTGTGCTTTACTCCCTGTGGGCAGCCGGGGTTCGAGGGCTAGCTCTCAACTCTATACTTATCGGCATGAACTCCGTCGTCCTTGCATTCGCGTGGGTGTGGGCCCGCACCTCGGACGACCACCTGGAGAGGCTGGCGGTCTGATTGGCTGGTGCGTCCCAGGTACGGTAAAGCCTCCAGGTTTGGAAGACCTGGAGGCATAGAATACATTGCGATTCGAGCAGAACTACTGGGTTGGCGCGGGTTCTGCCGGTGGGGCTGCAGGCTCGGGTTCAGGAGTCGGCGCGGGCGCGGGTTTCTCGGCGCTCTGCTTCGCCATCTCCATGACCCAGTTCATAATCTTCTGGATATCCAGGCTTCCCACCAGCCGGGCAGCCATGATGGTGCCCTTCTTGGGGTCGTAGGTGTATCCGACATAGCCGCCGTTGTTGGACTGAGCGTATATGCCCACTGCGGTGTCCTGGATGTTGCCCATGACCTTGCTGAATGTACCCATCTTCACCAGGCCCTTCTCGAACTCCATCTGGAAGTCCTTGGGGGTTGAGTGGCGGGGGTAAGTGCCGACGAGGAGGCGAACCGCCTTCACGCCGTCCAGCGCCGCGGCAAGTTGGGTGGTGTCGAGGTTGTCCATGCCCGCCATCATCTGAGCGCCCATTTCGCCGACTCCCGCGCCCATGCTTCCGCCCATCCCCGGGACAGCGCTCAGTCCCTGGGCTGCGCCCATCTTGGCGAGGTCGCCGATCATTGGGATCATGCTCTTGAGGGTGGGCAGAAGGTCGTTCTCAGTGAGATTGACCTCTGTCGTGATGTTGGCGCCGTATGGTATATTGAGCGCCCAGGGCTTTATCAGCGTCCCCGCCGCCGCCGCGCCAAAGGCGCTTGATGCGAAGCAGGTGACTGCGGCAGACAATATCAGGACCGCCACAAGAAATCGTCTCATTTGACCGTACCCTCTCTTTCGTTCCATCTGAGGAACCTATACTCATGGATTCTCCACACGAACCGGCTTGACCTCCCACAAAAAAAGCCCCCGGCTGTCAGGCCGGGGGCTTTTGCTAGCCGATGCTAGAAGGAAACGCCGAGCTGAACTGCGCCGACGCTGCCCTTGAAGCTGGAGTCAGGGGCTACACCCTTGACGCCGGACTTGAACTCGATGAGCTGATAGCCGACCTTAAGGCTGGCGTTCTCACCGATCTTGCGGCCCCAATCCAACGATATGTAGGATATTTCGGGCTTGTCGAAGCCGACCGGCCTGGAGTTAGCGTCCACGTCGACCCACTCGACATTCAGACCAAGGTCGTCATTGCTGCTGAATGCATAGTTGACGCCGGCTTTGATCTGATTGATCTCGTCGTCCTTGGTCGCAAGACCAAAGGATGACGGCTGGTTCTCTCTAAGTTTCAGCATCTGTCCGCCGACGTTCACGGAGAACTTGTCGCTGAAGTTGTAGGCGAGGTCGCCGTTGAAACCCTTGACGTTGGTGGGGTTGTTCACGTAAGCGATCTTGTCCCACGCGCCAGGAGCCATGAAATTGCCGCCGATGTCTCTGTAGCCAACGCCGAGCTTGAGGCCGGCGATCGGGAATGCCAATCTGGCTTCCCACGCTTCGTTGTCATCGTCAACAACCTTCACGCCCAGGGCCTTCTGATTGGCCTGGGTCCAGCTTCCAGTGAGTCCCATTCCGTCCACGAAGGAGATCGGAACGGAGAGGTCGCCGCTGATGTACTCGTAGAGGTCAACAGAGGCGGTCTTGTAGTTGGTCTTGTCCCAGCCCTGGTAGTAAGTGCCGCCGAGTCTGATGCCCATAGGGGCGCCAAACTCAAGCCGCGCGCCAGCGGACTGAGTGAACGGAACGCCGTAGACGGGAGTTCCGAACCCGGTGTATGTCGGGACCTTGTCGTGCTGAGCAGCGAAGAATGTCCAGTCGATTCCGAGCAGACCTGTCTTGAGCATAGCGCCGTCAACCGGCCTGTTGCCGCTGTCGGTCTTGGCCATGCTGACGTAGCTGTCAGCAACCGGCATCTTGAACGTGTACGCGCCCAACTGCAGTGGGAAGCGGCCAACCGTCAGATTACCAAATCCGAGGTCGGTAGCTATGCACATATAGTAAGGTGTAAACGCATCAGAAGCGCCGGCATTGCTGCCGCTGTTCAGGTAGTTGATGTAGTTGCCGAAGTTGATCGTCGCCATCGCGGTGGTGTTCTCGTTGACTCTGCCGACCAGATTAAGGTCGAAGTCACGATATACACTCATGTCGCGAAGCGCAGAGCTGCCAGTGTGGCCAGCCGCGTTGTTGATCGGGTTGCCGATTCGACCATCGATGTCTCTCAGTATCGCGCCTGTTGCTGCGTAGTCGGTGTTGCGCGTATTGTCGGAATAGACCTTCGCCACAACATTGAACTCGCCAGTGAAGCGAACTCTCTTGAGCTCGGTCTCGATGGCGTCAACTCTCGCGCTCAGAGCGGCGAGGTCGCGCTTTACCTGGTCGACGTCAACGCCCAGGGACTGAAGTTCGTCCTTGAAGCCGTCAACGAGCTTGCGGATTGCCGCAACGTCGTCCTTGGTCGCATAGATGCTCAGGTCCGGTCCGGCGGATGTTACTGTGGTGCCGATCGGGATCTTCGCTATGGCATCAGCCATTTCCTGCTTGGTCACGTAACCGTCGAGGGACGGCATCGGGGGCATCTGCTGCAGGAGACGAGCTACGACCGTAGCCAGCTCGTATCTGCTCATGGTTCTTTTGCCCTGGAATGTGCCATCGGGATAGCCCTGGAGTATGCCCTTAGCCTGAAGGCTCTCAACTGCGTCATACGCCCAGTGCTCGCTCGGCACATCGGTGAACGCGCTCTGTGCGTAGATCGGTGCTACACAAAGAACGGCCAGTGCGATCACTAGATAGAGTGTCGTTTTCATTTTGTTCTCCTTGATTTAGTTGTCGCAGAGATCACTCCTCTAGAAGACCGTCATCGACCTCGCCTCAGTATCCATGTTGCCTGCTGCTTGTTCGAATTTGTCTTCTGTCGAGATCACTCTGTTGCGCTGTTCCCCTCGGCACTCACGAGCTTTTCAAGGATTCACCCCCTTTCCCGCCCGCGCCGATTGTCTGGTAACAGCTTACCGAAAATGCTACTACATGCCATCTTCGGTGTCAAGTGTCATAGACGCTTGTACACTCCACATGTTGCCAACAATTGGCGCTTTTTCAAACACTATTTGCACGTATCAGAGGCTATTATAGAAACAAATGTTCGCCTCGAACCCGATTCAGGGCGAACGCGATGGTCAGATGAGAGAGTTCAGTTCTGCGCGCACACCCAATCCGCTAGCCCTGAGTAGACGCGAGGCGCTGCCCTGAGCGGAGCGAAGGGAACGAGCGGCGTATCGAAGGGCGATTCCTCTGTTGCCCGTGCTTCGATACGGTCTGCGGACCTACTCAGCACTAGCGGCACAGACCGGGGACATGGTTTACACTCTTGCTAGGGCTTGCCCTCAGGCGTGGGCGGGTCGATGGGGCAATCCTGCAGGCTCTTGCCTACTTCCCATTCCTGGTAACGGTTGGTGATCGGAAGTCTGCGGTCGCGCCCGAATGCCTTGGGTGTGAGCTTCACCCCCGGGGCAGCCTGCCTGCGTTTGTATTCGTTGCGGTCGATCATACACACCACTCTGCGCACCGTGCACTCGTCGAATCCCATATCCACAATCTCCCGCGCGCCCCTGTCTTCTTCCACGTATGCGTGGATAATCGGGTCGAGCACCTCGTATGGTGGGAGGGTGTCCTGGTCGGTCTGGTTGGGCCGCAGTTCGGCGCTGGGCGCTCGGGTGATGATGGACTCGGGTATCACCGGGCTGACGGAATTGCGGTACGCCGCGAGTTGGTAGACCATGGTTTTGGGCACGTCCTTGATTACCGCAAACCCCCCGGCCATGTCGCCGTATAGAGTGGAATATCCGCAAGCGAGTTCGCTCTTGTTGCCCGTGGTAAGCACCAGGGACCCGAACTTGTTGGAGACAGCCATCAGCAGGTTTCCGCGAATCCGGGCCTGGAGGTTCTCTTCCGTTACGTCCGGACTCTTGCCCGCGAACACTTGCGCCAGTGAAGCCTCGTATTGTGCCATCATCTCGGAGATGGGAATGTAGTCGAAGCGGATCCCCAGCTTTCGCGCCGCGACTTCCGCATCCGACTGCGTTTCGTTGGATGAATACTGGCTGGGCATTATCAGCACCCGGACCATATCCGGGCCGAGGGCGTCACAGGCGATGCAGGCGGTGAGGGCGGAGTCTATCCCCCCGCTCATTCCCAGCACAACCTCGCGGAAGCCGTTCTTGGTGACATAATCCCGAGTGCCGGTGACCAGCGCGGTGTATATTTCCTCTATCTGCCCGGGTGGCTGCGAGGATGGCGTTGCAGGGTCGCTGCAGGTTCCGCATTTGCAGGGATCGAGGGTGACGAACTCCACCGGCATCAGCCCCTGGCTGACCAGCTTGGCCTTTCTCCTGCGGGGGTCGGTGAGCCGCGCGTGCTCGATGGGCGCAACGTCCACATCCACAAAGGCAAGCTGCTCCTCAAACACTTTGCCCCGGAACAGCAGCTCGCCTGACGGCGCGACCACCATGGAGTGGCCGTCGAACACAAGCTCATCCTGCCCGCCGACCGAGTTGAGATACACCACCACACAGGTGTTGTCGGTTGCGCGGGTAGCCAGCATCTGCTCCCTGAACTGCCACTTGCCGGCGTGGAAGGGGGAGGAGTTGATGTCGATGATGATATGCGCTCCGCCGAACAGCGCGGCGGCGTTGTGGGGGCCATCGGCAAACCAGATGTCCTCGCACACCTCAACTCCCAGCACCACCCCGCCGCAGTCGTAGACCTTGGTCTCGGAGCCGGCCTGGAAGTAGCGGTCTTCGTCGAACACCCCGTAGTTGGGGAGGAAGACTTTGTGATTGATGCCTGCTATCGCGCCGTTGTGGATGACTGCCGCGGCGTTGTAGATGTCGTTGTCCGCATCTACGAACCCCACCACTGCGGTTATGCCCTTGGTTGCCTGCGCGATGACATCGAGCGCGCGGATGTTGTCTGATACAAAGCCGCGTTTGAGCAGCAGGTCTTCGGGCGGGTAGCCGGTGATCGCCAGTTCCGGAAACACCACAACCTCAGCCCCGGCCGCTTTCGCCGCGTGGGTGTATTCAACGATCTTCCGGGTATTGCCCGCGATATCGCCGACTATGGTATTGATCTGCGCAAGCGCGATCCTGATGCTGCGAAGGGTTCGGTTATTCTCCACGGCGTTAGCCTCTCTGCCGGATTTGTAGACATTGTACCCCAGAATGGGGGATTTGGCGAGTCTGCCAGCGCGAGTAGACGGCTGTTGGGCGTTCTTGGCTAGTCTCTCGGAATGAGATCAGGCGAGAGCAGAGCCTTGGATAGTCGTTGAGTCAGTATCTCCCACGCCGGGTCTGCAGGCCCAGTTCTCTTAGCCTGCGCCTCATTGCCCATAGGGATACCCCGAAGCGGTCGGCCAGGATTGTGACTCGTGATTCTTCGTTGTATGCGAGTTCGGCGTAGTGGTGGCGGATCTGGTCTTCGGGCATCAGGAGGAGGGCGGCGAAGCGGTCGCAGCTTCTTTCGACTATGGTCCGCTTGCGGTCGACTGCGTCGCAGAAGAAGAGGTCGTCGGTCTTGATGCGGCGGCTGAGGACGTGGTGGCCTATCTCGTGGGCGAGGGTGAACCTCCGCCGCTCGGGCGGTTTGGTGTAGCAGATGTTGAGGCCGATCACAGGTTTCTTGTCGGGTTTCTTGATGTAGAGGCCGTCGATCTCCTCCGAGAACTCCTGCTCCACAACCACAATCCCCAGCCTCTGCGCCACCAGCTTCAGGTCCACCGGCGGCTCCAGCTTGAGGGTGGACCAGGCCTTGTGCGCGAGCATCTCGGCTTCATCCTGGAAAGTGAGCCTTCGAGCTTCGACCATTACTCGTGCTTGCCTTCGGCTACTTCCCGCACAAATTCCAGGATCTGCCTGCGCCCGGCCTCGGTGAGCGACTGGTTGTTGCGCAGGGCGCACTCCACCGCCGCAACGGCATCGTTGGGGTCGTAGTCGGCGGCATACCCTGCTGCCGCGAGGAGGGCGTTCTTGTCCATATCCGGAAAAGCCGCGCAGACCTTTTCAATGGCCTGAGCCGACGGCACCCGCCCATCCGCCATGTCTTTCCAATAAGCCCCGCTGATCTGGCTCTTGAGCCCCGCCGCGCGGTATGTCAGCCCGTGCTCCCGCAGGTAGCCGGATATCAAAGCACCAAACTCCACAGATACCTTGCTCATCGCAATAGCCTCCGTTCACTACTAATGGTTATAGCACGAGGGGGCGAGGGGAGTCAAGGTGTGAGTGCGGGGCAGAGCCGCAAAGGTGCTCGGATCCCCCTCAAAACTTCCACTGATAGGCAACCCCGCCGGGGGTTACCACCAGGTCTTGGCCGGTGTAGCGTTTGGCGACTGCGTAGCCGAGAGCGGCGCCTGCTACCACGTCCTGCCAGTGGTGCGCTCCTACTTCGACCCTGGACCAACTGATGGTGGCGGCTGCGCCATAAGCGAGCCATTTGTACTCGGGTTGGTAGTCTGCCACAACCGTTGCCATAGCGAATGCAACGGATGCATGGCCGCTGGGGAAACTGGTCAGTTCGTTGGAGTTGGGCCGTTTCTCGCGTATGATGCGTTTTATCGCCTCGGTCAGTACGGCAGTAACAACCAAGGCTTTCGCCCCCTGGAGAGCCTCCGCCTTTCCGGCCTGGCCGTCAGAAAGCAGTGATAGCTCCCCGACCACAACAAGCGGCCCAAGCGATCTGGAGGCAGCATCCGCGAACGTATCAGCGTTGATCGGGGCCGATACCAGCCCCAAGACAAGCAGAATCACAGCCGCCAAGCACAGCCCCGCTCTCTGCTTCTCTGCCCTCAGCTCTCTGCCGCTCAATGGCTTACCGCCGCAACCAGATCCGTCACTTGCGCGCGTGTGCCGGTGGTGCAATAGATGATCTTGTTGGACTTGAGTTCGGCGTGGACTGCCTTGGCTGTCTCGGGGCTGGCGTCCATCCAGATGCCTTTGCCCTTGGCCAGGATGCGCTTGTAGAGTTCGAGCCAATAGGGGCCGTTGGGCTGGTTGCCGTCGCCGGGGACCCACTGGATCGCGTTGATCTTGGGGATGGAGAGCAGATCATCCAGGTGGGCGACCGCGTCGGGGCCGTCAAGGTGGTAGATGCTGCAGTCACAGAAAGATGCTTCCTCATCGATAGCCGGTATTACGAACTTGCGCGCCATTTCCGGGCTTAGGAGGCAGATGTAGTCGCTGGCGAGAGCCTGGAAAAGCTTGGTGCTGTAGGCGGGCATCCAGGAGGTGGTGCCGGTGGCGTTCATGTTGCCCAGCTTCTGGAACCTGGTCATCAGTTCCCTGTATATGCCCACGGTCTGGTCGATGGCCATCTTGGCAAGCTCCGGCTTCTCGATCATATCGAAACAGAAGTTCTCCGGCCCGCGCATGGCTATGAGGGTGTCGAGGTTGCTGTGGAAGTCCAGATGGCCGACCACAAACCGCCCGTCCGCAACCTCTGCCAGGGTGGAGATGAACTTTCCCATCGCCACCAGCATCGGTTCCGAATCATCGAGTGCGAGAGGAGGAATATCTTCAAGCTCCTTCTCAAGCGGCATCGACCAGCAGGTGGAGCGGCTGTCCGGCGAGTACTCTATCTTCACCCCCAGAAACGCCGCGAACTGGTCCGGCCCGAATGATGGGGAGTAGTAGGGCACGCCGTCGCCGACGTAGTCCTGGCTCCGCTGGAACATCTTGAGCAGGTTCTGCGCGATCTTGCGGAAATCGGCGTTCGGGTAGACCGGGTAATCCGGGTACAGCGACTCGGAATCGGACTCCGCCTGAGCGCCAAGAACCGGATCAGTGATCCCACCCCATATCATAGGCCGGTCCGACTCCCCCGCCCAAAACGCTTCCCACCTCTTCGCCACATCAGCCATATCCGGCCGAAGCAGCTTTGTTCCAACTTGGTTCAATGGTTGTCCTCCAACTCACGATGGCTATACGATGGTCGTACGATGGTCAGGGACATGCTGTCCCTGACCTGATACCCGGGCATGTTGCCCGCGAAAATGTGTGTCGGCAGAATGGGGCGGACAACATGTCCGCAGAACCGGGTCAAGGATAGCATATCCTTGACCATCAGTGGTCTTTCGCGCTTTTCGTCCGTTTCGCGTCCTTCGCGATTCTGCTACCCTAAGCTCTTCACGGCCTCCAGCACCTCATCCACGTGTCCGTCCACTTTGACCTTCGGCCATATCTGGCGGATGATTCCCTGCTTGTCTATCAGGAAAGTGGTCCGCTCGACCCCTAGAAAGGTCTTGCCATACATGCTCTTCTCTTTGAAGACTCCGTAGGCGTTGGTGACTGTTTTGGGTTCATCGGAGAGCAGCGGGAAGGGCAGATGGTATTTCTCGGCAAACTTCTCGTGGCTCTTTACGCTGTCTATGCTTACTCCCAGTATCGCCGCGCCGGCTTTGTCGAAGTCCCCCTGCACATCGCGGAACGAACACGCTTCCTTGGTGCAGCCGGGGGTGTCGTCCTTGGGGTAGAAATACAGGACCACATTCTTTGAGCCGAGGTAGTCCGCAAGAGATATGGTCTTGCCGCCGATGGTAGGCAGCGAAAACTCCGGGGCCTTGTCTCCAACTTTCAACATAGCGATTCCTCCTGGTGGCGTTCACTTCTCAGGATATGTTACCCACTGGAGCCGAAAAGCAGATTCCTCACTGGCGTTCGGAATGACAACCGACTGATGACTGTCGACCGACGACCCCACAGTCCGATCTACTCCGGCATCAGGAAGCCTATTGTGCCGTTGCGGACTCTTTGGTCGACCTCGAACGCGAGCATCCCGACCGCAGACTTCCCCGGGGCTAGTGCGAAGCTTACTGGCGGGACCTTGCCGCCCAGCGCTATCAGGGCCTTGTAGCTAGCGCCATTGTCGGCGACCAGCCCGAGGTCCATCGCGACAACGTAGATCTTCTCGGTCTTGCTTGTGTTGGTTGCCCTGACCTTCACCGACACATACTTCTTCCCCAGACCCGCATACGACCCCTGGATGCCCTCACCAACCTGCGGCGCTTCATTCCACTCGAGGATATCGAAGCGGATGGCTTTGGACTTCTCGTTGATCCAATCCTTCTCGGCCTTGGCCATCACGGGGCTGTCGACTATGCTCTGCCTGGGCCGGGCAATAGTTGGCCCGGTTGGCCGGTTGACCAGGTATGTCCACACGCCCAGCGCAACCAGCACGGCCACCACCACAATGCTCAGCACGTTCATACGGGCGGCTTTGCGCTCCGCCTCTTCCTCGGCTAACCGTTTCTCATCACTATGTCGCAACGAAACCTCCCTGGCCGGCTTTGCCGGGACCAAAATCAATCACGAAAACCCGAAAAGGATGGATTGTCATTCCGAGCTTGCGAGGAATCTGCTTTTCGAAACCTATGGGATCAACAGCAGATTCCTCGTCGTTCCTCCTCGGAATGACAGAGGTAAGCATGTTTTCGTGTCTTCTCCCTTTCGTGTTTTCGTGATTAGAGTTCTCTATAGTCCTATCCGAGCACATTCTATCATAGTTGCTTCCGGCGCGCCCCGGTAGTATATCGCCATAACCTCATTGTCGCTGATCTTTGAGCCCGAGGCCAGGCCGTAGGACCACTTGAACTGCTGCGCCAGGTTGTCGGTGAGATTAGCGGCGTTTTGAATTGGCATTTCGTGCTTGTAGACCACCATCTCTTCCAGCCATGACTCGCCCAAATCCTCGGAGTAGTATGCCTTGATGGCGGCATCTCCATAGCGGTCGATGAGCAGCAGGAGGAGCCTGTCGCCGCCCAGATACACCGGCCAAGGCTGGCCGTCCAGACCCGTTCCCACCGGCTCACCCGGCCAGGTCGCTCCGCCGTCTATACTGAGTTTCCGCCGGGCCTCGACTTCCCTGCCTACTTCACCGTCAAAGAGCCAGTAGAAGTCCACGCAGCGGTTGCCCTCGGCGCAGATCGGGCGATGGTCCCAGTAGAGGTAGCGGTTGGTGGGGTCGTGGGCGGTGATTACCACCTCATCCCACGTCGCGCCGTCGTTCTTGGACACCAGGCACGCCGCATACTGCTGCCAGACCCCGGTATCATCCCAGCTCTTCTGTGTCTCAAAAGGCAGGAGCAGGCGGCCATCGGTGGCGCGCTGGATGTAGTTGGAGGGGTTGGTGGGATACTGGCTGAGGTCGCCTGCGCTCAGGATACGAGGCTCAGACCAGGTGTGGCCGCCATCCAATGACTCGCTCAAGCCCAGATACATAGGGATGCTCCCCTCGGTCTCGGGGTTGTAAAGAGGCAGGCCCTGGGTCTTGGTTCGGTCGGCGACAAGGAGCGATGCCAGTATCCTGCCGGGGGAAACTTCGGTGACGTAAGCGATATTCACTGTCCACAGCTTAGGCGCGCTCCAGCTTCGGAACGGCTCAACAGGCTTCGCCCAGGTCTTGCCCATATCGCTGGAGCCGGAAACCAGCATCGAGCAGTCCGAGTGGTGCTTGTTGATCCCCACCTGCCAGGTGGCGACCAGGTTACCCGACTGGAGCTTACAGATCGCCGGAAACGCAGCAAGTGAACCTCGGGAAGATTGCGCGCCGTCGAAGATGACGGTCTTGTCTAGGATACGCATGAATTACTTCACCTCATCCAGAAATGGTTGTCCAAGAACTCGAAATGCGGTATAATGTCAGTGGATGTAACACTCCAACACGATCGATCAAAAAAAGGTAAAACGATGATAGTTACCCCATCTTCGAAATGTCAGATCGTCATCCCCAAGGCCATTCGTGACAGCCTTGGCATTAAGCCAGGGCACCAACTCAGCATGACAGAGCGGGATGGGTCCATAGTAATCACGCCGGTACCGGACGATCCCATCAGATATCTACGAGGCGTGCTGAAGCATAGACCGTCTCTCACACAGAAGTTGCTCGAGGAGCGGCGGAGAGACCTTGAGCACGAATAGATACGTCCTGGACTCGTACGCTTTGCTCGCGCATATTCGCGAAGAGCAAAGCTGGGCGCGTGTGGAAGAATTATTCACGGACGCGCGATCCGGCGATTGTCAGCTTCAAATGTGCGTCATCAATATGGCGGAAGTCCAGTACCAGATCATTCGCGAGAACTACCAAGTTGGACATATACTGGCCGCCGTCGAAGCTCTTCCGGTTCAACTTTCCTCCGCTGATGAACTCGTCCCAGCCGTAACAATGCTAAAAGCCGTATATTCGGTCTCACTCGCCGATTGCTTTGCAGTAGCCTTGGCACTAAAGCTCGATTGCCCTGTTGTGACGGGGGATCCGGAGTTCAGGAAGCTCGAAGAACTCATAGCCGTTGAGTGGCTGACCTAGCCCTACTCCCTCTCGCAGCTCACCGCATCCGTCCCTGCTATTTCCGCATAGACTCCCATTGCCTTGAACTTCCGGTACCTGGCTTCCAGGAGTTCCTCTGTGCTCATTGCGGAAAGCTCATCGAAATGCCTTATCAGGGCCGACTTGATGGCTTGGGCTGTGAGGTCGAGATTGCGGTGAGCGCCGCCGAGCGGTTCGGGGATGACCTCATCCACCACTCCCAGGCTCAGTGCCTCGTGGCTGGTGATCTTCAGCGCCACTGCGGCGTCTTTTGCCTTGGTGGGGTCGCGCCAGAGGATCGCCGCGCAGCCTTCGGGCGGGATGACTGAGTAAACAGAGTTCTCCAGCATCAGTACCCTGTCTGCCACAGCTATCCCAATCGCTCCACCGCTGCCGCCCTCGCCCAGCACTATCGCAACAATTGGAGTCTCCAAAACCGACATCTCCATCATGTTGCGGGCGATGGCTTCGCTGATGCCGCGCTCTTCCGCGCCCACGCTGCAGTCGGCGGCGGGGGTATCTACAAACGAGATCACGGGCCGGTGGAACTTCTCCCCCAGCCTCATAATCCGCATGGCTTTCCGGTAGCCCTCCGGCTTTGCGCTGCCGAAGTTGCGGAACTGCCTCTCCTTGAGGTCTCGCCCCTTCTGCTGGCCGATGAATACCACCTGCCTGCCGTCCAGCTCAGCCACTCCCCCGACCATCGCGTGGTCATCGGAGTAGAGCCGGTCGCCGTGGATTTCGGTGTAATCATCGAATATCACGCCTGCGTAGTCCAGTGTATAGGGTCTGCGGGGATGCCTGGCGAGAAGGGTTCGGTCCCAGGAGCCGAGGTTTGAGAATATCTCTTTGAGCAGGCGGTCGCGGTCGGCCTCCAGTGATTCCACATCCGCAGTATGGTCTTCGCCGCGAGCCTGTGAAAGCCGCTTTATCTCGGCGATCTGCTCGTCGAGTTGGGTTATGGGCTTCTCGAAGTCAAGAACGCTCCATTTCTCACTCTTGCTCATCGCGCACCCCCAGGCAGAAAGTAAGCAGTTTGACCAGAGTCGGCTTGAGTTCTCTTCTGGGCACGACTGCGTCAACCATCCCGTGCTCAAGCTGGAACTCGGCCCGCTGGAAGTTGTCCGGCCTGTGGATCACACCGGCCTGCTGCGCCACCCTGGCGCCCGCGAACCCGATCAATGCGCCCGGCTCCGCAAGGATGAAGTCACCAACCGAGGCATAGCTCGCGTGGACTCCGGCGGTGGTGGGATCGGTGAGGACAACTATATATGGCAGCCCGGCTTTGTGGAGCCTTGCGCAGGCGGCCGTGGTCTTGGCCATCTGCATCAGCGAGAGTATGCCTTCCTGCATCCGGGCGCCGCCGGAGGTGGTAAACATAATCACCGGCAGGCCCTTGCTTACGGCGCACTCTATCGCGCGGACGATCTTCTCGCCCACGACGCCGCCCATGCTGCCGCCCATAAAGCTGAAGTCCGCGACTCCCAGCGCCACCTGGAACTCACCGACCTCCGCGATACCTGTAATGATAGCTTCATTCAACCCGGAGGAGGCCCTGCCCTTGGCGATCTTGGCATCGTATTCCGGGAAATCCAGCGGGTTCACGGGGACAAGGTTGCCGTCGAGTTCCTTGAATGCGCCGTCATCGGCTGTGACGCCTATCCGTTCCCACGCGCTGAGTCGGTAATGGTATGAGCATTTCCCGCACACGCGCAGGTTCTTTTCCAGTTCTTTGTTGAACAGGATTTCGCCACATCCCGGGCATTTTGTCCAAAGGCCATCGGGCAGAGCGTCAACGCTCTTCCTGGCGGCTCTGCGAGCCGAACCCGACCCCAAATCAAACAGGGGGCTAGCAGCCATACGCCTGTTACCTCCATTAGCACTTCGCCAACTCACCGCAGACACGCGGATTTGGCGATGCTTGTGTGACAGTCATTATACCAGAATGAACGGCATTGATGGTATTTATGGGGTGGCGGAATGTGGGAGGGATAGGACAAATAGGACAAATACGACATATACGACGAACGGTTTCGACTCCGCTCAACCGGCGATGCCCGTTGGTTGAGCGGAGTCGAAACCAACCTAATCTCGCACTGCAATTACCTCACCGCCAATTCTTCGTATACCTCATTATAGTAGAGCGCGTTCTCTACTGGGGTGTTGGGGGGGATGTGGTTGCCTACGGCCATGAAGAAGCCGGGGCAGCTTTTTCCTATATCCATGCACCGCTGCACTTCCCGCCGGATGTCCTCTTTTGTGCCTGAGAGCAGAATCCTCGTGTCCGCGTTGCCGATGAACACGTGGGTCTTGCCATACTTCCGGGCTATGTAATTCATATCCACACTTGGCTCCAGAACAAACCCATGCACGCCACAGTCCGCGATGTCGTCGATGAACTCGGTGTAGGTGCCGTCGGATGTGAACAACACCCGCTTCCCGCTCTCAATCACCGGCTCGAAGTTGCGTTTGAAGACCGGGAATAGGAACTTGCGGTACCAGTCCGGGTGGAAGATGGCGCCGTTGGTCCAGACCATGTCATCGTGCAGCATCACCACCGGCACGTCCGCATCCGCCAGCGCCAGATAATACCGCCTGATCCAGGTTCCATAACGCGTCACTGCCTCGCCGAAGCCCTGCTGGTCGATGCCTGCCGCCAGCAGGAGGAGATCCCAGCCGAAGATGTCTATGAATGCCGATATTCCCGATACATATATGCCGGTCATGTTCACGGCGTCGGGGAATGCGGCGCAGCGGTCTTTGTAGCATGTCTCGAAGAAGCGCACTATCTCAGAGCGGTCCCTCTCGCCGAACATCTCCCACGGGTCGAAGTTCAGAACCTCTTCAGGCTCGGTGAACGGGTGGCTGATGTTGTTGCGGAAGTCCACCCCGCCCTGCATATACTCCGCGTGGCCCATGGATGTGACTTTGTCCCCGAATATGCCGCCGAAGATGTCGGTCGCCCAGATCATGTCATAGTTCCAAGCCTTCACAAACGCCCTCGAAGCCGCAGTCCGATCTTCCTCCGGGCTGGCATAGTTGACCGGCAGGCCGGTCACGGCGCGGACCAGGTCCCAGTGGAAGTCTGCGGAAAACTCCGTGCGGGGAACCCTCGGGGGCGTCTCCAGATGCATCGCTGCCCAGCCGTCCTGGAAAGACATTATTCTACCTCCATCATCAGCCGGCTCAGCACGTCCTGAGTGTGTTCTTTGATAATCGGTTCGAAGCCGGGTTTCAGAGCCCGACGGTGTCGATAGCGCAACGGCGCACCGCTGTCGGGGAAGCCCGCGACCTCCGGCCCACGCGTCTTGAGATACAGGTCGGTCGGAATGTAGCTTTCGCAGGCGTTGGTGTAGCCCCAGACCATTGTTCGGCCAAACTGCGAGGTCCGGTCGGCCCAGAGTTGATAATGGTGGAAGACCTCGTGGGGCATGGTCAGCAGGCAGAACTCGCTGCCCAAAGCCAGGCCGTTGATCTCAAAACGAAGCTGGGCCTCTTCATTCCGTTCCATCTTCTCCAGCAGGTCCTGGAAGCACAGCACGGTATCCAGCCCCCACCAGGCGTCTATGTCCTCATTGGGGTTCTTCCCAAGCGCCTCATATCTCTTCTGAGCCAAGACAATCTCAGTCTCGAGCTCATCGCGGGAGGGATAGCCCATAAATGGCAGGCCTATGGTTGTGGAAAGGATAGCCAGCTCTTGAGAGTCGAGCCGGACGCAGTCTTCCGCTGCTGCAATTACAGCCTGCCCAAGAGCGGTCCCGGTGGCTTGCGCGGTCTCGAAACCGGCGTTCATGGGCAGGCTATCGATATCTGCTCCGCAGCCTTGGGCGAACATCGCGACCACCCCGCCCCCGAAATGCTCCCTTACTGTCTTGACGGCATAGCCGGGGTAGTCGGCGGAGAGGCAATCGCTGGCGTGATGAACGTTGATGGGGTGCGCTGAGTGGCTGAACAGGACTGCTATCGGTTTGCCATCTGTTGCGTCCACTCGCAGGACATCGACCCACGGCGCTTCAGGCAACTCCTCGGGTGGTCTGATGCCCGCTGCCTCGTAGAACTCCCGGGTTCGGTTTGCGCCGATCCGAGAGTCCGCCCGGCCAACGCTGAGAACTGCCTCGGAGAGTCCGGCGTCGGCCTCGCAAACCACCCCCACAATCTTCGCGACCAACTCCTCCATCCACTCGCGCCCTTCGCCCTTCAACCAATCCTGGGCAAGCACTGTGTATGGCAAGGTCATTGGGGCGGAATGAGAGTGGCTGAAGTTCAGGAGGACCGTGGTTTCGCCGATGGCCTCTTGGACACGCGCGCGGATGGAGTCGGCTGTGGCAAAGTCCAGCCCGATCAGGTCCAGGCAGACCATCGCAACCCGCCTCTGCCCGTCGCTCAGCACCAGCGCCCGAGCGCACAGGTCATCGTGGACCCCTGTACTCAACCGCGCCATCAGCGGTGTCCCCGCTAGGGGTGTAATAACTACTTCGCTCGCGCCTGCCAACATGAATGCTACCTCCGGAGAAATGCTTCCAATAAGTATAGCGTATATGGGCCTCCTGGAACATCCGCGGAGGCGGGCCTGCAGAGTGGCCCTGTTTCCTGCTCTCCACTTTCCGCTTTTCACCAAAAATACCACTTGAGAAGTCTCGCGTTGTACGGTATGCTATAGTAGTCTTGAACGCCAGAAAGAGTGTAGGGTTGGCGTTGTGACCGCTGTATCTGTGGCATCGGCGGATTTTGAGGGGTGTTGAATGCAGTCCGCGATGGTCGATAGCCCATATAGAGTGACTCTCGACAACTTCGAGGGCCCCCTCGACTTGCTCCTCCACCTCATCCGGGAGCAAAAGCTCAATATCTACGACATCCCGATAGCCCGGGTCTGCGAGCAGTATCTGGCGTATATTTCGCTGATGGAAGCTATGGACCTGGAGGTTGCGAGCGAGTGGCTGGTGATGGCCGCGACCCTGGTGGAGATCAAGTCCCGGATGCTGCTGCCCAAGGAAGTCGCCGAGTCCGACGAAGATGAGCCCTCCGACCCGCGCATGGAGTTGGTCGAGCGGCTGATAGAATACGAGAAGATCAAGGGCGCGGCGGAGTTGTTCAAGGAGAAGGAAGAGCTGCAGTCGCATGTGTTTGTGCGAGGAGCGCCCCTCTCCGAGCTGGACATCCGCCCCAGGTTCGACCTGCAGGACATTACTGCGGAAGACCTGTTGGCGGCATTGCGCCGGATTTTGTATGATGTATCTGAGGAAGAAGTCACAACCATCCAGCGCCGCTCGATTAGCCTGCGGATGCGGATGAAGGAGATCCTCAGCCTGGTCAGTTCGCACAAGAAGCTCCGCTTCGAGCAGTTGTTCGAGGGCGACAGGACGGTGCATGAGGTTGTAATGACTTTCCTGGGGCTTCTGGAACTGGTCAACAGGAGACGACTCAAGGTGAAACAGGCAGGCCCTTTCCTGCCACTGGAGATATGGGCGGTAAATGGGACAGTCGACTGAAATCCAAAACCTGACCATCGATCCCCAGGTGGAGACTACGGAACCAGTTGCCCACGAGCAGGTCCCTCCGCACCGCAACGGCAAGCTCAAGGCGGTGTTGGAGTGCATGTTGTTCGTAAGCCCGGAGCCGCTGACCACAATGGGCATCGCTACATCGCTTGACCTTGAGATCGAGCGGGTGCAGCTTGCGCTGGAGTCTCTGAGCGAGGATCTGAGCCATCACAGCGGCCTGCAGCTTGCCAACATAGCGGGCGGCTGGCAGCTTTGCACGCGGCCGGAGTTTTCCGATTACTGTGAAATGATAGTCCAACCTTCCGCCAGAAAGCTCTCCAAGGCTGCGCTCGAGACCCTTGCAGTTGTCGCCTACAGGCAGCCCTGCACGGTTCCCGAGATAGAGTCGGTGCGAGGGGTGGATGTGAGCGGGCTGGTTCGGACCCTGGTGGAGCGCGGGCTGGTCAAGGAAGCAGGCCGGAAGCAGGTTCCCGGCAGGCCTATCCTCTACGAAACAACTGCGGAGTTCCTCGAATACTTCGGCCTCAACAACATCTCCGAGCTTCCCGACATAGACATGATGGCGGTTGAGGAAGTGAAGGCTCTGGAGGCCAGGAGAGACCTCTTCCAAGGCGCTGCCGATGCTGAGTAGTTGGTTCAAGCGCCGGTTGGCGCCTGTGCTGCCGCTGGTAGTGTGTGCGACCGCAGTGCTTGGAGTATCGGCATCTGCCCTTAGCACCCTGACGATCCCCCTCGGTGACCCTCCCGCGAAGACGGCGCAGGCGAAGAAGCCGGCGGCGACGCCGATCAAGGCAGTGAGTTTTGTGCTGATGGACGCAGTCTCCGGGCAGGTCGTATATTCAAAGAATGCCCACACCCGCAGGCCGAACGCCAGCACCACTAAGATTATGACGGCTACTCTCTTGCTGGAGAACACCAACCTGTATGACTGGGCCTGCGTTGCGCCCAATGTATGCAAGACTCCATTTACATCGATGAACCTCAAGCCCAAAGAGCAGATAACCATGGAGGACCTGCTCTACGCGATGATGATTCGGTCCGCCAACGATGCGGCGGTGGCAGTTGCGGAGCATATCGCCGGGGACACAAAGAACTTCGCCAGACTGATGAATGAGAAGGCGAAGTGGCTGGGGTGCAAGGACACGCATTTTGTGACCCCCAATGGCCTCAACGACCCCAGGCACTACTCCTCGGCCTACGATTTGTGCCTGATGGCCCGATACGCGATGCAGTACCCGGCGTTTATGCAGGTAGTCAACACGCGCAAGTATGCGGTCAATTCCCGGACGGTCAACCGCGAGGACTTGGTAGTCTTCAATAAATCGAAGTTCCTGAAGGACTACCCTGGCGCGGATGGGGTAAAATCAGGATACACCAAGCAAGCGGGTTACTGTTATGTGGGGAGCGCGACCCGCAACGGCTGGCGGCTGATAAGCGCTGTCCTGAAGAGCGACAACGCTTCGCGAGACACCGCAGCTCTGATGGACTATGGCTTCAACCTCTTCAAGCCCGTCACTGCGGTAGCAGCTTCCGAGACCCTGGAAGGACCGGAGGTTATTGGCGGGTCAAGGGCCAGGGTGCCTGTGCGGACGGTTACGGACGTGCAGGTGGTGGTGCCCAAGAGTGGGGCGAAGGTCACCACGAAGCTTGAGGGTGAGCCTGTGAAGGCGCCGATAGCCGCGGGGGCCAAAGTGGGCAAGCTGATCGCGATGGTCAACGGCCGCGCGGTCGCTTCGGTGGATGCCGTCGCGGCTGAGGATGTCGGAATCGGGATGGCAAGTGTTGTTCTGAGAATCGTAATGGCAGGGGCTTTGCTCGCTGCCTTGACTATAATGGGCGGTATATATGCTACAACGGCTTCAAAAAGTACTGGCAGAGGCAGGCGTCGGGTCTCGCCGGTATTGCGAAACACTAATAACAGGCGGTAGGGTCAGAGTCAACGGCGAGCTAGTCACTCAGCTTGGCACGAAGGTCGATGACGCGGCGGACGCTATCGTGGTAGACGGAAGGCCGGTTGAGAGGGTCTCCCGGAAAGTCTACATTGCCCTGAACAAACCGGTGGGCTACACCAGCACCTGCTCGGACAGGCATGCCAGACAGACTGTTCTTGATCTGGTGGGCGATGTGGGAGTTCGGGTCTACCCGGTCGGCAGGTTGGACCTCAACACCTCCGGGCTTATCCTGCTCAGCAACGACGGCGACTTCACCAAGATCATGACCCATCCCAGCCACGGGATGTCCAAGACGTACGAGGCGGAGGTTCGCGGCAAACTGCTGGGAGCCACGCTGGACAAGCTGCGCAAGGGGGTTCGACTGGATGACGGCCCCACCGCCCGAGCCAGCGCAAGGATGATCAACTACAGCCAGAAGACCGAGACCACCATAGTCCAACTGACCATCCACGAGGGCCGTAAGCGGCAGGTGCGGAGAATGTTCGAGATGGTCGGGCACCCGGTGGAAAACCTGAAGAGGGTGGCGTTCGGCGATCTTCCGCTCGGCACGTTGGAAGAGGGAAAGTACAGGTTTCTGACGAAGGAAGAGGTCAACAAACTGCGGAAGGCGGCTTTGGCAAAATGAGGCGGGCGCCGTGGGCTTGGACTGTGGTTGGCGTGGCGATTGCCGTTGTTGTGACATCCTGGGTTCTCGGGATGTACTCTTTCGTTGCCCTCACCAGCCCCTGGTTCAATCCCAAGCGCGCGATAGAATCCATTCGCGAAAGCACCCCACGGTTGTTTGTCACCGACGACCGAAACAGCCAGCTCTACGACTACTGCGAGGGCGCGGCGAAAGCTATCCGCAGCGGAAGGGTCGAGGACGCTCGCAAGCTGATCGGCAAGGCTTCGAAGATGGATCCCGGGAACCCGCTGTTCGACTACCTGCTAGCTCGCGTGGCCGTGGCGGACAACGATTCGGACTCCGCGCTGAAGTTCATAAAGAGCGGCAACTCGAAGGGCAAGTTGGCGATATATGCGTCGAGCCGCGTCAGGCCGGACAGATGGAGCCGAACAGAGGTTGGGGAGATCAGCCATCTGGTGAGGCTTATCGTGAAGGTGAAGAGCGACCTGAACGCGCTGATTCCGCTGTTCGATGTGGGACAGAAGTTGGTATTCTGTCAGCCCGCGGACTACAGCGTGGTGTCGTATGGCCTGTTCATACGGCGGTTTGTGGCTACCAGGATAACTGCGGCGGACAAAGGGCGGCTGACCCCGGAGGCTCGAGATTACTTCAAAGGAGTATCGCAGCATACCGGACCCGCGTGGACGTTGTACGATGACCGCTCCGGCTTGAGTATCACTGACCCGAGGTCAAAGCTGTATGTTGCGATGTTCAGGAGGTCACGGTCGGGGAACATGAAGGACTTTGTTGAGGCGTACATCCTGAACAAGGACCTGGAGGCTGCGCGAACAAGTGAGTTCGTGAAAAGACGCGTGAAGCCCCGGCCCGCGAAGGTGTTTCGATCTCCCCAGCGTCAATAGACTCAGCCTGGCGGCTGTTTGAAGGCAGAACCCTTGAAAATGATATGCGGCTTGGGAAACCCGGGCCGACAATACGCCCACACAAGGCACAATATCGGCTTCGACGTCCTTGACCTGTTCGCCAGGCGCAACCACGTCAAGATTCTCAGCAGGCAGGCGCACGCCCTGACCACCACCCTGGAGGTTGCGGGCGAGCAGGTGATGCTGGTCAAGCCACAGACTTACATGAACCTCAGCGGGGAGTCCGTGGCCTATCTTGCCCGGCAGCGCAAGATCAAACCCCATGACATTATTGTAGTGGGGGATGACCTCGACCTTCCGCTGGGCAAAATCCGCATCAGGGGATCGGGCTCGGCGGGCGGACACAAGGGCTTGTCTTCTATAATAGGTAGGCTGGCCAGTTCGGAGTTTGTGAGGGTCAGGGTCGGCATAGGGCGGAGCGGTGAAGCTGTCGACCACGTGCTTTCCAGGTTCAACCGCCGCGAGCGCGATGTGGTGGACGACGCGATAGTGAATGCGGCGGACGCGCTGGAAGCCATCCTGGAAGACGGGTTGGAGGCAGCTATGAACCGATTTAACGGCGCCGGAGGCGCAAGGAATACGGAGGAACCTAAGAAATGAGCTGCGGCGGATGTGTGCCGGTATCTATTGATGTAAAGAGAATCAGCCCCTGGGTCAGCCCCGAGATGATCGAGGCGCGTAAGCCTATGCTGGAGGCGGTTGATGGGCTGTTGCGGTCGGGCAAATGCCGCGGGGCTGAGTTCACGGGATGGCTTGATCCGAGGTCTATCATGGCGGCGGATGAGCTTGCCAGGCTGAAGGATTGCGCCGCGAGGCTTCAGAAGGAGTCTGATGTCCTGCTGGTGATCGGGGTGGGGGGATCTTACCTCGGAGCGCGAGCGGTCATCGAGGCCGTGGCGGAGGACCCGGGCAAGGTAGTCTACGCAGGCCAGAACCTGTCTCCGAGGTATCTGACCTCGCTTCGGAAGAAGCTCGCCGGCAGGCGGGTGGCGATCAACGTCATCTCCAAGTCCGGCACCACCACCGAACCTGCCGTGGCGTTCCGACTTATGAAAGACCTTGTTGCGGATGCGGACGCTTCCCGGCTCATCGTTGCTACCACCGACGCCAACAAGGGCGCGCTGCTGAAGCTTGCCAGATCCAGCGGCTATGAGACATTCGTTGTGCCGGACAACATCGGCGGGCGGTTCTCGGTGCTGTCGGCGGTCGGCCTTCTGCCGATAGCATACGCGGGAATCGATATAGACGCGCTGATAGATGGCGCCGATGCCTGCGCGAAGAGCGCCAATTGCTCCGACCCGACCTCCAACCCGGCCTACTATTACGCAGCCGCCAGGCATGCGCTGTACCAGCAGGGGTTCTGCGTGGAGATGATGGCTTCCTTCGAGCCGGGTCTGCATTACCTGGCGGAATGGTGGAAGCAGTTGTTCGGCGAGAGCGAGGGCAAGGAGAATGTTGCATTCTTCCCGGCTTCGGCAGACTACACCACCGACCTGCACTCCCTCGGCCAGTATATGCAGGAAGGCCGCAGGATTCTCATTGAGACATTCATTCTTCCGGATGGCGGCGAGCCTTCGTTGACCCCTCCCACCTGGGAGCAGGATTCCGACGGGATGAACTACTTGGCGGGCAAAGAGATCGGCTATATCAACCAGAAAGCCTATGAGGCCACCTCCAAGGCCCACTACGAGGGCGGAGTGCCCAATATGGCTATGCATATAAAGGATATGGGTCCGAGGTCGATTGGCGCGCTCATCTACTTCTTTGAGATCTCGTGCGCTATCAGCGGGCTGATGTTGGGGGTGAACCCATTCGACCAGCCCGGGGTTGAGTCTTACAAGAAATACATGTTCCAGTTGCTTGGAAAGCCCGGGCATGAGAGCGCGTCCGCTGAATATGTTGGTGATTCGATAGTTTTTGGTCAATGAGCGGGTTGCGGACTCGTCTAGTACTTATATATGGGTGTTGTACTTGGGGTGACGGGAGATATTGGGTCCGGCAAGAGCACGGTGTTGGGTATCCTGCGGGAATTCGGCGCCGAGACCTTGAGCGCGGATGAGCTTGCCCGCGACGCTGTGGCCCCCGGGACCCCCGGGGCTGCGAGGGTAGTTGAGAGGTTTGGAGGGTTCATTCTCCAGCCGGACGGCAACATAGACAGGAAAGCTTTGGCAGATATAGTTTTTCACGATGAGCGGGCCAGGCGAGACCTCGAGGGCATCATACATCCGGTAGTGTTGTCTATAGTAGAGAAGAGGATCCGGGACTACGGAGATGAGAGTGGTGCGGCTCCTGTGCTGGCGGTTGAGGTTCCTTTGCTGTTTGAGAGTGGGGCGGAGCGCATGTTTGATCGGGTACTCACGGTCTCCTCGGAACAAGAGACTCTGCTGAGTCGTCTGAATACAGTGCGGGGGCTGTCTCGATCCGAGGCCCTAAGCAGGCTTGCAGCGCAGTTGCCTTCTTCCGAAAAAGCCTCCAGATCCGACCATGTGATTCAAAATGACTCCAGCCTGCCCAAACTCCGTGAATATGTTCACAGATTATGGGTTGATATTGCTTGCCCCCTTGCGCACTGATGTGCTATAGTTGTTAGCAACTGCAATTAGACACCTTTTTTGCGTGGGGGAATACTGCACAGAGGATTTTTCTGCGCGGGCGGCTAATGCTATATAATAGGGACTGTGTAATGCGAACGCAGGCGCAGTGATCGACACTGGGGCGATCGGCATCTATACCCAACTGGGAGGGACTCGATCCTTGAGACAGATAATGCAGATCAGGGCTATCAGAAGCATGTGCTACGCGATTGTCGCGTCACTGGTCATGAGCATCGTACCGCCGGGTGCATTTATTGCACCGGCTGCTGCTCAGACCCTGCCCACCTACTCCGTCGCGGTGGTGGACTTCGTGAATGAATCCGGGGTTCATCCGGAACTCTTGGCCAGATCGGCCACAGACGCGGTTGTCATAGAAATGAGCAAGACAAACCGCTACGACGTGGGTATCACAAGGAAGCAGATCAAAGAAGCGATGGACAAGCTTGATCTGCGGGCGCCACTTACCAAAGTGGGCTTGGTCCGTTTAGGCGAAGAGCTTAGCGCCGACGCCATCCTTGAGGGATCGGTCAAGAGCGTGAAGCTGTCCGGCAGCGGAGCAGGGCGCATCGCCAAGGTGCAGCTTGCCATGCAGTTGGTGGACCAGGCTTCGGGCGAAGCCACCAACGGTGCCGTGCAGAACGGCGTTGCCGATGCGAAAGTCGGGTTCACGGGCGATGATGAAGTCCTGATCCAGGAAGCCATCGGAAATGCTGCGTTCTTGTGCGTTAAGGCGATGGCGAACTACACCATCCCCGAAGCGACCGTTATGATCAACATGGCTTCCAACCTGATCACCCTGAACAAGGGCGCTCGGGACGGAATCCGACCTGGCATGAGGATGATAGTCCTTCGCCAGAGAGAGATCATCGGTTACCTCCAGATTCAGAGCGTTTCCCCGATCGACAGCGTGGCCAAGATCACAAAGTCGCTCAAGGGTGTGCAGCCTGAGGATAGAGCCAGGGCGATCTATGAGATGCAGGTTCCTGTAGGCTCCCAGATTGGACGGCAGGCAAGCCTTCCTTACGGCCCACCGCCCAAGACATCCAGCAGCAAGAACGCCTTTGAGCAGGCAGGCAAAATCCTGCTGGGCATAGGACTGATCTATCTGCTTGCGCAGATCTTCAAGAGCGGCACCGGAAGTGAGGGGCCTCCGGCCATAAACACAGGCGCCTCGCCCACGATTATCAAGTGGGACCCGACTACGTTCGACCATGGCAAGGCGGTTGTTGAGACGCAGATACTGCGTGACGACTTCTCCGATACTGCGGCGCCGTTCAAGACGCTCAGGGACCCCAGCCTTTGGGCCCTCGGCCAGACAGACATGCGACCGCTGTACGGCGGCACGGCCGTCCGAACAGTTACATACAATGCGATAGATACGAGCCCGTCGGACACGGTTACCGAGAGAACCGCGACCATTCCGGCTGAGGCATTTGGCACCACACACCAGTATATGGTAAGGGTGCTCTACAAGACCGTTATCGGGACCGGAGACAGCGCAGCTACAACCTATCGCTATTCCGGCGTGAGCTCGCCGATAACGATGACTGTGATTGAACCGGTCAAGGTTGCCGACCTGATTTCCCCGGCGTTCGATCCTAGCGGACCGGTGCCGGAGATCCAGATAAGCGACCTGAAGGACGGCGTGATCAACTTCCAGTGGGCGCGCAAAGACGGCGGCAACGTATACTACGTGGTTGTTTCGCCGATAGTCCCTGGAACTGCCGCGACATTCAGCACTCTGTCATTCGGGCTGATATTCGAGTCCGGACCGATTGTCGAACTGCCGCCTGCTCAGAGGACTGCCCTGGCAGACTTCCTGACGCGCAGCGGTATAGGTACCGATACGGTGATGAAGTGGCAGGTCTTTACGAGAAACACATCTGACACCTCTCCGTTGTTCATTGGCGGAGCGGAAGGCAGATTCAAGCTGGGTGAGGCGCCGCCGCCTTCACCTTAGGGATAGTTACAATCGGATTCGATGCTTCGGGCAGGAAACTGCCCGAAGCATTTACCGTCAACAAATGCAGCATCGGCGGATGCTATTCAACTGGGACGAGAGTCAAGACGCTCAAGCGTGGTTTGAGGCGCAGGAGGTTTGTAGATGAAACCGTTGACACGGTTCTGGAAGAGGGCCTTAGCCCTCACGCTGGTTGCAGGAACCCTGCTTTGCGCAGGGGTGGTTTGTTACGCCGCCGCGACGGTTCCTTCGTATGTACCCAACCAGTTCATAATCCAAGTCACCAAGGGAGCGTCCAGAGCTTCGGTTGATACGCTTGTATATGGGCTAAACGCCCAGGTGTTGAAGGCTCTTCCCCTTCCTGACACTTATCTTATCAAGCTTGGACGTACTGGCGCTACCAAGTACACGTATACAATTACGGGCTGGGCCGCGCCGACCAAGTGCTCCATTTTGTCCGTTCAACCCAACTGCATTAGGCGGATCACCGTTGAACCCGACGATGCCGATTACCCGCTGCAGTGGGGGATGCCTCAGATCAATATGCCCATCGCCTGGGACAAGGAGAAGGGTAAGGACACGGTGACGGTTGCGGTGTTGGACACCGGACTGGCCGTTGACCACCCAGACCTCATCGGCAGAACCGTGCCGGGCTTCAACTTTGTAGAAAACAACAACAATCCGTATCCCCCTGAGGATACCGACGCTGCCCATGCGGGAGCTGTTGCCCACGGCACACACGTTGCGGGCATAATCGCCGCACAGGGCGATAACGGCATAGGCGTATGCGGCGTATGCTGGGACGGCGTGAATATCATGCCGATCCGGGTCGCCGACAACACCGGCCAGGTGTCCTCGGATGCGGTCATCCAGGCCCTCGATTTCGCGTTGGAAAACGGCGCGGACGTGGTGAATATGAGCTTCGGCGGGTTTGCACCGTCACTGGCTGAACGCGCGAAGATCATTGAGCTTACCAATGCCGGAATTCTCTGCGTTGCCTCTACCGGCAACTCCGGCCAGTTCTTCCCGGACGTGAACTACCCCGCAGCGTTTCCCGAGTGCCTGGCAGTTGGCTCGGTTGGACCTACCGATCTTATCGCGCCTTACTCCAGCTACGGGCCTGACAATGAAGTGGACATAGTTGCTCCGGGTGGAGATCTGACTTTCGGCCTCGACGCTCAGGTATGGAGCACGACACTTGCGTACAAGTCGGTTACCTCCGGCAGCACCACCACAGTTGAGAAAGTGCTTGATTGGGGCTATATGCAGGGGACGTCGATGGCTGCCCCGCACGTTTCCGGCGCTGCGGCTCTACTGCTGAGCGCGGGTATTCCGGCCTCGCAGGTGCGCAATGAGCTTGAGACGACCGCCAGGGTGCCGCTTGATGGCTACAGCCGGATGAAGTTCGGCAACGGCGTTCTGGATGTTGGCGCGGCTCTCGCCAGCGCAAGCATAAGGATAACCAAACCGGTGAAGGGGTCCACTGTTGGCGCCCGCACCGAGTTCAGGTTGGCCCTGAGGAAGATCGATCCCACCACGGTTACCATGTATCTCAACTTTGTGGATGCTGATGGTAACGGGGCACCTGACGATATTACGCTTGAGACGCCGGTTATCACCGACGTTACCCCTTATCTCAACGCCGACGGAAGCGCTGCGACCATACTCTGGCCAATAGACGGCTTCGATCCCCTGCCTAAGGGGAGCAACAATATGTGTGTGACCGCCAACTCCGTGTTTAGCGATGCGGTTGACCCGGCGTCAACCACGTTCACCGTGAGTTCCTCGATAATACCGGCAGGCATCAGGCTGGCGGCGCTGCCGTTTATGGTTGATACCAGCGTGGTGACCCCGGCTGACGTTCTGCCTGGAACTACGTTCGGCGGCGGTGGGGGTAACCCTGCCAGACTAGTGCGCTGGATACCTGTCCCTCGATCGCTCACAGACGCGAATCCTATCGGCTATGTAACCTACAGACCCGGCGATCCGTCAGACATAGTGTGGGCTAATCCATACTACAGCCTGTCGACCGCCCTGACAGTCACCACGGGTGGCAGTTTCCTGGTCGACCTCTTCCTGGGTTCGCAGTTCCAGCCGGCGGTGGGTTCGGGTTACTGGCTGGTTCTGTCAGCCGATACGGCGGTCAGCGATATCTATCCTACGCCTGACTTCGTTACTTCGTGGGATAGGTTCAAAGGCTGCACCATACTGATGTATAACGGGTGGAACATGTTCGGTAACCCGTACGGGCACTCTATACCTTGGCAGTCCGCGCTCTTCACGTATCGCGGGCAGACAAAGACGATGCAGTCGGCTGCGGATGCAGGCTGGATCAGATCTACAGCTTTTGGTTTCGACAGTACCAAGAGTTCCGAGTATATGCGGATTACCGACCGAGACCCGCTTCAGCCGTTGTCCGGCTACTGGGTCAGAGCCTTGGTTGGCACTCCTGTCAGTCCGCTGGAGATGATACTTTTGCCTTGATCGGATAGTATCCCGACAGGGCGCGGAGGAAAGAGATGAGTCGTTTTTCTAAGAGACTAGTGCCGGTAGCGCTGCTTTGCGCAATTGGACTGTTGATGGGGCTGTCGGTAGCGATGGCGTCGGAGGATGATCCGCCGTATTACGCGTCGATTGGCAATGACTACATACGCTACAACATTGGCTATGCGGGCACAATCGACTTCACAATTGGTGAGACCGCGTATGCGTATCCGGTGAACGGTGGGTTCTCGGCCCAGACCGTGATAGGTGATCCCACCACCTCACTGGACGACAACCGCGATATGATGCCGCGTCTGACTGACGACGACACGGGCATCCGCTCTCCGTTCCAGCGCGGCGCCCACTACAGACTCAGAATCGGTGGCACCAACTACATGTTCGGCAAGGACGGCTCCTGGACGCAGGTCCCGACGCTGTTCGTCCCGCCGTCCGGAATCGGCTTCGGCAAGACCGGCGCCTTTATCGAAGGCAAGTGGGTCAGTGGCGACGCCAGCACTGCCGTTACGATGAATGTTAGCCTGGTGCGCGACACGGTCCGACAGGAGTTCATCTTCCAGAACGTGACTGCGGCATCGCAGAAGATAGGCTTCGCCGTGGCAGGCGACCCACCCTACATTCCCGACGTCTTCTTCGCCGGGATAGGTGAGCTTACTTACGGCAAGTGGTTTGGTCCCACGGCCATCCCTGATTACTTTGAGGTCTATGACAACCTCACCAATCCCTCGCTGGTGGCGCGCAACACGTTTGTAGGCCAGGACGCCTCCAAACCGGACTATATGGCGGTTGGCGAAGGAACTACCTTTGTCGGCGCCGGCGATGGCGATTTCGATGACGGCGTTCTTCAGCTTTGGCTGGAACCCACTGTCGGCAACCCGACCGGCGGTTTCACCGCTGACCCCAGAATACGCTTCTCGGCTCCGGGCTGGATGACTGTATGGAAGCAGCGAACAGTGGCCGCGGGGGCCAGCTTCAAGATAGTCACATACTATGGCTGCGGAGCGGCAAACGCTGCGTGGACTGTTAAGAGCAGTTCGGGTGTCGTGTCTCAGGACAGCGCGGTTTTGGCTGTGCAGGGACCCAGGACACTCAAGTACGATAGCACGGATTTCACGTCAACTACCGGTTTGGTTCCGGGTGAGTTCACCATCAAGCCGTACGTATTCAACCTTGCTACTGACATCGGCGCGTTCGATCTGCACGATGTTTCCGCTACGATCTATCTGCCAAAAGGCCTGGAGATGGTTCCGGCTCCCGGCAACACGGCTACCCAGGAAATAGGGTACGTGCGCCACAATACCGAAATGTCGGCTCCCGGATGGACCGTCCGCGCGACGGGCGAGGTATTGGGAGAGATAGAGTATTTCGTCTCCGCGTTCGACCCCGTGACCGGGTGGAACAGGTCGGTTAGCCGCAAGGTCCTGGTTCCGGCAACTACGTCTACTACCATTAGGAAGGGCTGGCAGCTTCAGAGCGTGCCTTTCTCCTTTGATAACCCCAGCATCTACAGTGTATTCGGCAGGGCGCCTGGACAGATATTCGCGCAGTATTGGGATGCCACAGGCACGGGCCGATACAGACCACTTACCAATGTGGTGGTTGGGCAGGGCTTCTGGTTGTTCGGGTCAGCAACGGGCGCGGGGCCTGTCAGCATAGCCTCTGACGCGTCGCTGGTCGGGCTTAGTGAAGGCAAGCAGACGCAACCGGTGATAATCCCCGTGAACGCCGGTTGGAACCTGATAGCAAACCCGTTCCTGTACCCTGTGTATTGGGGCCAACTGCTCGTGTATAACAAGACTGAGAACTTGGTGCTGCCGCTCGACAAAGCAGTGGCCAAGAACTGGCTGAGCCTTACGCTCTATTCGTATAATGCCGATAAGGGCTCGTATGAGTACTTGCGAAGTCTGAGCAATCAGTTGATGCCTTACAAAGGGTATTGGCTGCGCAGCAGATATTCGCTGCAGTTGATTATCACTCCGTCTGTGTATCCGGGTTCTGACGTGACGGTACCCCTCGGAGGGTAAGCGAGTTTGTATCGGGCGTCCGCTGGGCGCCCTATCGACCCTTGGGGTGTTGCCCGCTGGTGGCATTCTAGTGGAAGGAAATATGTGGGATGAGCAAAGTTTATAGACTGGCTGTTCTGATAACCTTGGTGGGGATTCTTGGGGGTCTCGGCGCGGCATCATATGCCGGGTCGATTAGCCTTTCTTGTACTCCGGGCACGGCCACGGCCAACTCCGTCTGGATGTTCGAGGCCACGTGGACCGACTCGGACGGCAAGTGGCCGATGCCAACGCCCGGGCAACCGGCCCAAGGCGCTGGGATGATTGTATTGACGAACATTGCCGGCTATGCCCAAGATCCTGATGGTAACTGGGTTTACTCAGGAATTCAAGCGGCTGGCGGTATCCCGATGTACCACTGGTCGGGAGGGGATCCGAAGAGCGGTGTTGTGTACCGGACATTCGTGAGTTCCGGTCTGAATATGAGCAATGTCAGGCAGTGGCCGATGCGCTACATAACTTCAGTCACGCAGCCCGGAGATGCCAACAGCTACATTCCTCCTTCCAACGAGAATAAGGTCCTGTGGGGATCATCCCCACACACCCCGCTGTGGTATGCCCCTGCACTCTATAGAGACTCTGACGGAGTTGTGACGGTTGAGGCCCACGGTTATGTCCTTGATTCAGAGGGCAAACCAGTCGATGGCGTGGGGACTTTCACGTGCACCATCCGTAACTCCAGCATGACATACAACCAGAACCCGTTCTACATTCCGACGGGATACCCTGCTGATGGGGGCAGGCCGAGCATAGACTATTCGGGAAGCGGCGTGGATGGCTTTGACTTGTACAACCAGTGGGTGCTCAACGACGATGACTGGCTGTCATGCTTCCCGGACGGTTTCCCATACCAGACAGATGTCGATCCGCTATCGACTTTCCCTTCGGAATACGCCAATGCCGGAACGCCTGACGAGGGGACCGGCAACCAGAGCTACAAGTTCCGAATCAACTATCACAACAGGAGCGGGTCGCCTCCTCTCCCGTGGATGAGCTACGACACATGGCAGTCCGGAGTGGTGCTCTACATTGCGAAGCTAACTGGCGGGACTCCGCAGTACCAGCGTTTCCCGATGATTGCCGAAAGCGGAAGCGATGGGCCTGGCGTCTACAAGTTCGACTTCATGCCGGGCAATGTCGGCCCTGGATGGACTGGACTTAAGTATGGACGCTGCTATACCACACTTGAGCCCGGCATCTACAGTTACTTCTTTGGTTGTTCAGACGACAACGTGAGGTTCCCGGACAGCACTTACGACTACGTACTGAGCAATCAGCCGAATCGGGCTGAATGGGGTGGTAGCATCGACCCCAATTCCGCTCGTTCGATACCCGGATATCCAGAACTAGACAGGCCCGCCGGTAGACGGGTTACATCAGGGGAGTTGTGGTTGGGTTGGCTCGGCATTGGCCCACCTCGTGTAATCCACTACGATGACCAGCTCCTTCTGGACCGCGTCGTGAGGGCGCCCGGGTTGTTTGAAGATGACGCGACTTGGGACGTCGCCATACCGCAGAGGTTCCAGCTTGAGTATCCGTTCAAGAGTACGGAATACCCTAAGGTCACCAGTATTCTCGATATGAGGAACCCCAACGCGGTTACCGCGACAGACCCGTACATTGATGACGACGGTATAGCGTTTGACGACAGGAAGTATGGGTTTGGTCGGTTCTTCGGCACACTGCTGCCGTTCAAGCGTTCGGTCGATCCAAACATCGGGGACAGCGTGTCCGCCGAGACCTGCGGAGCGACAGCTCAGACTGAGAACGTCTTCCGCATTCTTTACAGGCACAAGGACGGCAAGGCTCCGGTGAGAGCCCAGATATGGATCAGCAACGGAATGGGGCGAAGCGGCGCGGTCGCCCATGCAATGACCCCTGATCCGGTCCTCAACGGTAAGAGCACATTTACGCTGGCTGACTATGAAATCGGTGTGTGGTACTCCTACAAGTCGAAGCTGACTGCCGGCAAGCATTCGTATTACTTCGAGTTCAACGACGGCGAGCAGAAGACTGTCTGGCCTGCGCGGCCTGACAGCGATCCGTTTGTCGGCGGTGGCGGAACGGCCAACGACTACGTTCCGGGGCCGTACGTGAATACTGCTCCCGTCCTCACCAATGCGAAGGTCACACCGGCGACAGGGAAGCAGGGTGACAGCTTCGTGTACAGCGTTACATACCAGGATGCCGATGGCCAGAGGCCATACAGCGCATACCTGTTCATAGAGACGGATAACGCCGGCACGATTCGACAGTGCAAAATGACGCCCACGAACCCGTCACAAGCGAATCCGTCGGGCTTTAAGAGTGGCGTCGAGTATAGCTTCGACACCGGCACTCTGGATGACCTTGTTCTTCAGACCGGCAAGCGGCGCTACTACTTCCAGTTCATAGACGACTGGGGCACGCCGAACAACCCCAACGACACCGTTGAGGGTGAGACCGTCAGGCTGCCCACAGCCGGAGGGTCGTGGTTCGAGGGGCCGGTCATCACCGGCAACGTCGCACCGACGCTTTCCGATACCAGAGTCAACTCGGCGGATGGCACATCTAATCCCGCTACGCTGTGGACGTACCGAGTCAACTATCGCGACGTCAACAACGATGCTCCCACAGTTCTCAAGCTCTACGTAGGCCAGCTTCAGAGAGACGGGAAGACTGTCCTCTGGGATGAAGGCCACGCGATGCTTGCCCAGGATACGGATGACATCATCTATTCCGACGGCAAGGAATACTACTACCAGACCAGGCTGGCTGGTGTGGATAGCCTGAACGACGCTGAGAAGAGCTACTACTACGCTTTCTTCGCTTCGGACGGCAGTCTGATGTCGACATACAATTCGTCCACCAGCGAAGATGCGCGGTCGAATGCGGCTTCCTGCTTCCTGCTCGAGGATCTCCAGAGAGACCCCGACAACCAGCGCTTCTACATGCAGGAGAAGATAGCCCAGGCTGCCACGGTCACTAATAGCGCGGCGCTTGTGATCACGCCTACCAACCCGACAGATATCCTTGAAGTGTTGGGTGTATATGCCACGGAGGACCTGGGCACGAAGGGCGATCCGGACCTCTATGCTGGAACGGCGAATCCGTACTCGGCGGGTGATCCCACTATCACTTGTGGGTCTGCGTTGCCCGAGAACGGCACGACCGTCTGGGTTGAGTTTGGAGCTAAGCTGCCGATTTTCGGCATGGCCGATATGATTCATCCGACCTCGGTTGGAGTGCTTGGCGATGCATGGCTGTATGAGAAGACCCTTGGTGGCGACCCGGCTATCAAGAGACTTGACGGCCAGCGCAACGGTTGGGCCGGGGCAGATCGTTTCTCGGTTATGAAGGGACTGGCGGTAGACTCTTCGGGTAAGGCTTCCAGGCTGACCGTGGCGCCGGAGTTCCCGAAGGCCATAGCGTCCATAGAAGGAATCTACACGGATCCAGACCCGTCTACGTGGGCGACCGCGACTAACTACTATAACCCGGCTGTTGCTCACATGAATGCGGGCGATACACTGATCACCCTTGCGCAACCGCTTCCGGCGGAGTTTGCCGGAGGAGTGGTGGCCATAGAGTTCTCCGATATACGATTCACATATCAGAGCAGAGGAACCGCTCGAGACATCGATGGCAACCCCGGAGAAGAATACTACGCTCCGGATTCCGGTTCCCTGGCGTATATCAAGGGAATATCGAACGCCGACAGGACTACAGGCCTTGTGGGCGCGTGGGCAGAAGTAGACCGGGTCTACGCCAACTACTTTGACCCGTGGACTGCGACGCTTTACGCGGATGCGCCGGCTCAGATTGAACTGACCACGAATGTCCCGGCCGGCACGCAGTATATGTGGGCCAGGTACTATCAGTCCGGCGAGTATCATATCGACAGGTTCAATCGGACCGTCGACTTCTTCAACGCCCCGATAGCGGCGGACTCGAAGATACTCTCTACATATATGTTCGGTTGGAGGATGCCCGAGACAATCAAGGTCAACACGCCGCCTGTTCTCTACAATGGCCTTGTTGATCCTGAAATCGGTAGCCAATCGACCACATTTACGTTCTCTGTATTCTACAGGGACAACGACGGGCCGAACGGTCAGCCGCCTACGTTCGTGAGGGTGGTGGTCGATGGAGTCCCGCAGGATATGACCCAGGTCGCCGTCGGCACTCCGGTCTATAGCGAGGGCGTCGAATACCGCTATTCGGTTACGGGGCTCGCGGGTGGCTCGCACACGTTCTACTTCGAGGCTTCGGACGGAGCGGCGACCACAGTGCTTGACACTACGCCTGCGGCCAGCAAGATAGACCCGTTCAACGGGCCGTGGGTCAACGACCCGCCACAGCTCACCAATGCCCAGGCGCTGCCGAATGATGCAGCGGGCATAGAGGTTGGGACGAGCGTTGAGTTCTCTGTCACGTATTCGGACCCTGACAATGACGAACCGTACTTCTACCAGCCCATCAAGGATGTCGACAAGGCAGGCAACCCTGTGGGTATGGATGTCTCCGGATCCCCGAGATTGTGGCTGGACAGTATGCTCGATCGCCAGTATGCGAGCAAGGTCGCCGCGATCGAGGAATCACCAGCCGGCCAGAAGAGGCGCATACGCATTGAGCTGGCTGCTGGCGAGAAGAACCCGTGGAGAGCCGGCGAACTGGCTGGAAGCCTGATGCAGTTCAGCAGCGGAAGCCTGGTGGGCCGCGTCTACCTCATCGAGAGCAACACCGGGGAGACAATCACTGTCGCCACGGACAACTTGCCGACGGGCGCTGGTGGCATTGCCCCCGGAGACTCATTCATAGTCAACGGCGTGCTGATGGGCAAAGCTGACCCGACTGCCTACGACTTCCGTGGCGGAGTCAAGTATGCTATCGGCGTGCCGAGACTGGCCGTTCTGGTGGATGCTGCAGGAGTTGCGCAGAGCCACACGTTCAGAATTACAGCCAGAAGCCGAGAGAACCGCCCGATGTGGCTTTCGGACATCACGCCGTACTCGCGGTTGGTAAGCGCATTTGGCAGCGGGCCGTTGGTTGTAGATCTGCCGCCGGTGCTGACTACCGAAGGTCCTCTGTTTGCGGGACCGCGCGTTCTGACCATTGCCAAGATAGACAACACCAAGGTCGGCCCGATAGACCCGACCGATCCCGGCAAGTTCCTGGACATCAGAACTGCTCTTGGGGTGTATATTACCGCCAATGCGGATGGCGATCTGGCCACGAAGCGCAACTACTACGATCCGGCCTCAGCCGGTGTCCCGTTTGCTGAGGGCGACACGCAGATCGAGCTGACTCGGGTTCTGCCCAGCATTGCGACAGACGAGGTCCTGGTGCAGTTTGGCCAGCCGATATCGGATGTGGCGCAGGTCATTCCCGAGAGGACGGACGTAATCAAGTCCGTGCTGGGAGTATTCATCGATCCCGAACTGAAGGGTGTGAACTACTATAACCCGGCGACGGGCTCGTATATTGACGGCAGGTTGAACCTCACAACCCCGCTGCCCCTCGGAACGCAGCAGGTCTACGTGAGATACACCTACAATGGTAAGAAAGATGACACGGGCAAGGAAGCTTGGCCGGTATACGTCAAGTACTTTGCCAAGTTCGATGCAAACACCGTGTTCATCAAGGGTGAGAACCTGACATTCCGGGCGACATACAGCGACCCCGACGGCGACATACCGGGCTACCACGACGGAGTAGAGGGCTACATTCGGTTGGTGACCTCTGATCTTCCGCCGATTGTGATCAACCTGCATCCCGTCACGCCGCTGCCGACGGATCCTGACCTGCTCAAAGCGGCAATTCAGGGCGGCGTTCTCTATGAAGCGATTGTCACGGACTTCCCAGAGGGGTTCCACACCTACCATCTCGAAGCTTCGAATGGTTACGTAGCCACTCGGGTGCCCACTGACAGCGCGGACGACTACCAGATCAGGATAAACTTCAAGCCTGTAGTGAGCGCGGTGAGTGTGGATCCGTTTACGAGGACTGGGAGACCGTCTGAGTTCGTGTTCCATGCTACCTACGTCGACAAGGATGGCGTGGCGCCGCCCGCCGGTGGAGTTGTTGTCCACCTGCGGAAAGCAGACGATGCGTCAGTCGAGCGATTCTACACGATGGCTGTTGATCCATCTGAGACCGAACCCGATTACACCAAGGGCGTCAAGTACGTGGGAGCCACGGGCACTATCAACCCGCCGCCAGTCGGTGTTTTCAAGGTCACTATAGAAGCCAGGGACGACTACGAGAAAGCGCTGCCGGTGTCTGGCGGTAATATAACCATACAGTCCAACCATGCGCCGGTTATACTTGGCTACGGGGTTACTCCTACATCAGCAGTGGCCGGCGTGGACTTCACATTCACCGCCACGTATCGTGACGTCGACAATGATCCGCCGGTATACATTGCGCCGGATGGGTCGAAGCAGACTGCGGTCCAGTTGATCATAGACGGCAACACAGCGGCTCCGTATATGATGACGACGGCCGATACGATGCCCGACTACAGCACACCGGAAGGCGTAGTGTTCACTGCGATTGTGCCGGCCGGGACTATGGCGGTTGGCAAGCACAAGTTCACAGTCAGGGCAAGCGATGGAAACGCCAACGCAGTGTTTGCCCCGGGCGTGCCTTTTGAGATCCTCTTCCCTGAGGTTATCAATTCAGCGCCGGTGATCAAGAACTACTTTGTCACACCGACTGTCGGCAAGAGCGCTTCGGCGTTCGTCTACAGCGCATACTACTATGACGCAGACAACGACGAGCCGCACCCTGTTACGGGTGTCGGCGGAGTCGGAGTTACACTCTATGTTGACGGCAAAGCGGTGAAGACCATGGTCACCACCGACCTTACGCCGGAATACAACTCGGCCACCGGAGTTCTGTTCACTGCCCGGATGACGGCCAGTGAGCTTCACGCCGGAAGCCACACCTACACGGTGAGCGCAAGTGATGGCAAGGTCCTGAGCGTGTTTGATACAGGCGTGCCGTCGGTCAAGCCCGGCCCCGCGATTCTGGTGCCGTATGCTTCTAACTTCCGTGTAGTGCCGATTGCCAAGCCGACGCTGGCAGACGGCATAACCACCGCCAACATTGGTGATCAGGTCCTGATCAAGGGCCAGATCAGATTCCCGTATGACCCGACTGCGGTTGCGCCTTCGCTTTCCTCGCTTGCGAATGTGGCCGCGATAGTCAACAAGCCGGATGGCAGCACAGTCTCCATTCCGTGCTACGTCAGCGCCAGTGACCTGAAGCTAGTAGACGACAGTTCCGGGAACCCGCTTGAGTGGGTAGCCGAGTTGTCCGTAAGCTACGGCGACGCGCTGCCCGAGGGTGATCCTGCGGTAGACACCGGCAACAGCCTGACATTTGTCAGTGATGGAACGTGGGACATTACCATGTTCTGGGCTGGTGATGGGTTCTGGGACGGAATCCCGTCCGCTCTGAGCCCGGCCCCCGACGTCAAGGTGGTTGTTGGAGGAGTGAGACTGACCGTTCCGGTTGCGGATCCTCTGGAGCCGGCGACCAGCGCGCCAGTGATAGCTATGATCACTCCGCCGATGTGGGTTGGGTCGCCGGACTTTGGCGATGTGTCCAACATCTTCGGGTTCGATCGAGCGCTGTCCATGCAGATAGTCAGATGGGACCCTGCTTCGAGAACCTATAAGAGGCACGGATCTATCGGCTCATTCGAAGTGGCTCCTGGCGACGCGCTGTGGATCAAGCCGCTTGCGAGCATGGTTGCCGAGTCCATCACGCAGACCGATATTGACAGCGGTCTGGTGGTCGCGGGCAACACCGGAGACATACTGGATGCGACAAAGCAGTATCGACTGATCAAAGTGTCGGCGAACCAGTTCCCGATACTGAAAGACGGATCGGGCAACGCGATAATCGACCCTGTGACTGGACGCATCAAGCTCCAGCCGTGCACGATCCAAATGAGGACCGGATGGAACCAGTTTGGGAGCATATTCTTCAACTGGTTGCGCACATCCAGCAACGTTGACGTGATTCCGAAGGTAGACGTTGGTATCCCGCTTTCGGAGATAAAGGTATCGTATCTGGGTTCAGTGGCGACCCTCAGTCAGGCAAAGAAGAACGGCTGGATACGAGACTACGCTTGGCGATACGATGCGAACATCGGCAACTACGTGCTTGTGCACCCGACTGCCGGTGGTGCGGAGAGAGTCGTGAAAGCGTGGAGCGGCTACTGGATAAGGACATTTGTCGACTGCCAGTTGATAGTTGACCCGAACACCAGATACAATGGCGCGACAATCGGAGCTGCGCCGACCTCCGGAGTCAATGCAGAGAGCATTCTGGAAGTCTTCGACGCTCCGCCCGTGCCGACATACTAGTTCGTAAGAGTCGGGACCGGACTTGTGCCGGCCCCGACTCTAGACGTTAGCCCACCATCGGAGATAGCCGGGGTGGAGTAGACTTGATGGTGGGGCGCCGCAAGCAGCGGACGCCACATAGTGGAGGTTACAAGGAATGGGTAAGCACGCAAGTCGTTTCGTTGTTCTCGTGTTGGCGGTTACCATATTGATGGTTGCTGCACAGTATGGCGCCATGGCGGCAAAACGCCAGAAGGCCAAGCCGATGTCAGCGATCAACGCTCCGACGCTGGTTGTATTTCCGCTCGACGTGGGGCCGGACGTGAAGGTTCCGGAGACGTTCGGAAACGACGTTGCAGTCGCTCTTCGGACCTCGATGGTGGGCAATGGCAAGTATGCCCTGTTCCTGTTCTCCGAGAAGATGTCTCCCATGCGCCGCGCCAAGGATGACGGCACGCTGACGAAGAACGATATCGACGGGCCGTACGCGGATGACAAAGAGAAGACGGACAAGCTGGTAGACATACTTGCCGGCGACTTCTACTTTGTGGGAGCTGTGGATGACGCAAGCATAGACGCCCCTAACAAGAAAGCTTCCACCACTGTCTCCGGACACGTGGTGGACCAGAAATCCGGTCGGTTGGTAAAGGCAGTCGGCGTTGTAGCCGAGGTGCCTGAGAGCATGGGCTATACCGATGACAAGAGCCTCGCTTCCGCATTGGCCAGGGCCGTCGCGGACCAGTTGGCTATCCAGGTGACCAAGTCCGAAACCGCCGAGTAGCCTGGGATTCGCTTCAATGTAAGTTTGTGGCAGCGCGTCCGGCATTAGGGCGCGCTGCTTTTCACATGTTCTTGCTGTGCGTGGGCGTGTAGGAGTCGCGGCGCAGACGGGTGTCGCGCCCACGTTAAGTCTGCTTGTGCGCCATTTCGCGAAGGAGGCCGCTGTGTCTCGCGGTTTGCTCGTTGCACTCATATTCATCCTTAGCCTCCTATTGTGGACCCCTTGCCTGGGCGCCCTGGATTACTCAATCAGCGTTACCCCCTACCCAAGCTCCATTATCGCCGACGCATCCAGCTTCAGCACAATAACCGCGGAAGTGCGCGATGAGCTTGGCAAGAGCGTGCCTGACGGCACTTCGGTCGACTTCACTACAAGCCTCGGAGTAATAGACCGGACCGGGACAACCATATCGGGCACAGCCCGTGCGCGCCTGCAGAGCGGAGCGGTGACTGGAGCAGCAACGGTAACCGTGGTTGTCAGAGGCAGCAGCGCGGTCAATCGGACGAGAGTGCTGTTTGTGGCTCCGGGGGAAGAGCTTCCCGATGAGACTTATGTAGATGTCGGGTCGGATCAGGGTGGTGTCGGATACGATATGAGCCGCTCGATCATGGAGGCTGGCTCCGCAGTTGTGAAGCACCGTGGGGTGGTGATCCGTGCCGCTATGGTGCAGATCGACGCCGAGCGCGGGATACTGAGGTCTCTCACCTTGCCAGGTGACCCGGATATCGAGATCAAACGCGGCGACAAGGTTGTGAAGGCATCTGCCCTCTACTATGACTTCTCTGAGTTGGGAGGGGTAATACTGACTCCGGAGGCCGACGGCGCTATAAGGATGAAGTTCAGCGCGCGTGAGATGACCACTGAACCCGACCAAGAGGCGGACCCGAGGGTTCGATTTGACATAGTATCACTTGCCGACGCATCGATGTACATCAACGCCGACCGAGTCCTTCTCAAGCCTGGCGGTGAACTCAAGATGATCACAGCGCGGGTGTATTTTGAGGGCGAGCGGGTCGTGACCATCCCTCTGCATCGCATCATCCTGGGTGGTCAGGGCGCAGGCTCCGACAGGATGGTGAGCTATGGAAGCGAGGGTCTTCGGCTCGATATCCCGTTCTACTATATGCTCACACCCACCGGGACCGGCGCGGTGCGGATGAAGCACTCCGAGCAGACCGGCTGGGGCTACTATTCCGAGACTCCGGGATGGCAGATGGACGTAGAGCAGCAGTATACATCCGGGGACTCGGCCGGCACGGTTGCGGTGAGTCGAGTCGGCGGGAGCGATTGGGGTATGAGGTGGCAGCAGCGCCAGGAGTATACCAACAACTCGCGCACATTCACCTACCTCGACTTCCCTCAGCACAGGGATTTGTACGGGACGCTGGATTACAGTCGAGCTTTCCGGGACAAGACTCTGTCGCTCACGCTGCGAGGCTCCAAGCCGAAGGATACCATCGGCCGGATGGCGGCCAACATGAACCTGCAGACCAAGATGCGGCCTCTCATCGGGAAGGCGGTCAGCGCATTGTTCTCAGTCAAGACGACCTACGATTCCCGCGCTGTTACGGACAGGATGGGCGGGGGGCTTGGCATGCAGTTGTACGGTATGCCGATTAACCTGGGTGGGTTAACCAGCCTGAGCGGGTCCCTGGCGGCCAGCCAGGTCTGGGGTGGAAGCACTCCGGGGCATTCCGTGTATGGGAACGCCGGGATCTACAAGCAGTTGGGCGGAGTAGGCAGCATCACACTCAACTACAACTACATCTGGGAGAGCTTCTCCCTGGGGGGCACCTCGCAGACGGTAAGCGCGGATATGAGCATCTCGCCATTCAAACGAGTCAGCCTCAGGCTGAGCGGAGTCAAGAGCCTGATGGATGACAGTACCAGCGTGTTCGTCGAAGCGGGATACTGGATGGGACCTCGGTGGGAGTTCCGCGCTTTGGGGACGCGCCAGACGTTTCAGGACTACACGTTTGGGGATACTCAGTTCGTGCTCGTGAACTATATAGGGCGGCAGGAAGCCCGGCTGGTGTGGTCGCAGAGCCGTAGGAAGTTCATCTTTGAGTTCGCAACCGGGGGCTTCTAGTGGGTCGCGATTTTGTCCTCAAGTCCGAGTTTCAGCCCACAGGCGACCAGCCGCAGGCTATCGACTCTCTGGTCGACGGCATCGAAAAGGGCTTCAAACACCAGACGCTGCTTGGCGTCACGGGTTCGGGCAAGACATTCACGATGGCCAACGTCATCGCCCGCACCAATCGCCCCGCGCTGGTAATGGCTCACAACAAGACCCTCGCCGCGCAGCTTTGCTCCGAGTTCCGGGAGTTCTTTCCGGACAACGCCGTGGAGTACTTTGTCAGTTATTACGACTACTACCTGCCTGAGTCCTACATACCCCAGTCTGATACCTACATCGAGAAAGACTCCTCCATCAACGATGAGATAGACCGCCTGCGCCACTCAGCCACCCAGGCTGTGTTGGAACGGCGGGACGTGCTGGTTGTGGCCAGCGTTAGCTGTATCTACGGCATCGGCTCCAAGGAAGACTATCTGGGGACCAGTCTGGCCCTGCAGATCGGGGACGTGATGGCGCGCGAGGCGATTCTGCGGCGCCTCATCGAGATGCAGTTCACCCGCAACGACATCGCCCTGGGCCGAGGCACATTCAGGGTCCGGGGGGATGTGCTGGAGATTCAGCCGATCAACGAGGAGACGGTTACGAGGGTCGCGTTCTTCGACGACGAAGTTGAGCGCATCACCCGCATCGAGCCACTCACCGGCGAAGTGTTGGAGGAAATGCCCCGGCTTATGGTGTTTCCCGCCACGCATTACGTGACGCCTGTTGACAAGATGGAAGGCGCGCTGGCGCAGATAGACGCCGAACTGCGGGAGCGGATAGAGTTCTTCCAGTCACAGGGGAAGCTTCTGGAAGCTCAGAGGATCGAGCAGCGCACGCGGTTTGATATGGAGATGATGCGGGAGCTTGGCTACTGCAACGGCATCGAGAACTACTCGCGCATCCTGGACGGCAGAAAGGCCGGTGAGCCACCTGCCACGCTCGCCAGCTACTTCCCGGAGGATTTCCTGATATTCATCGACGAGTCCCACCAGACCCTGCCGCAGGTGCGTGGAATGTATGCGGGGGACAGATCCCGCAAGCAGACCCTCATAGACTATGGTTTCAGGCTGCCGTCCGCCCTGGACAACCGCCCGCTGCGGTTCGAGGAGTTTGAGAAGCTGGTCAAGCAGGCGGTCTTCGTGTCGGCTACTCCAGGCCCCTACGAGAGCCAGCATACCCAGAAGACGGTGCAGCAGTTGATCCGCCCGACTGGGCTTCTGGACCCGGAGGTGGAGGTCCGGCCCACGGAGGGCCAGATCGACGACCTGATCGACGAAATCCGCCGCCGCTCCGAGAAGCACGAACGCATCCTGATAACCACGCTCACCAAACGGATGGCTGAGGACCTCAGCGAGTACCTGCGGGACCTCAACCTCAAAGTCCACTATCTCCACTCCGAGATAAAGACTATGGAGCGGACGGAGATATTGCGCGACCTGCGGTTGGGGGTCCACGATGTGATAGTCGGCATCAACCTGCTCAGGGAGGGGTTGGACCTGCCGGAAGTGAGCATGGTGGCGATCCTGGATGCCGACAAAGAGGGGTTCCTGCGTTCGGAGACCAGCCTCATCCAGACCATAGGCCGGGCCGCGCGCCACTCCGCGGGCAAGGTGGTTCTCTACGCCGACAAGATCACGGACTCCATGCGCAAGGCAATCGACGAAACCAACCGCAGGCGGCAGATTCAGGCGGAGTATAACGAGGAGCACGGGATAGTGCCCACATCGGTGATCAAGGCGGTCCGAGATATCATAGAAAGCGCCGGTTCCGCCGACCAGCGCCGGCGAGCCGCCAAGACAGCCTTCAAGACCGACGCCCTCACGGTAGACGAGATGCTGACCACCATCACCGAGATGGAGCGAGAAATGAAGCGAGCCGCCAAAAACCTCGACTGCGAGCAAGCCGCCGAAATAAGAGACCAGGGAAAGAACCACACATCGCTGCTGCCGGATTCGAAGTGGCTTTGATGTTTGGGTGGAAAGCTGAAAGTGGAAAGCGGAGAGCAGAGGCCAGCCAGTTCCCCCTCCCGCCAGGAGGGGGTTAGGGGGCGGTTCCTTCCACCAGTTACTTACGATAGACTATCATGCCCGTCGCTTCTCTCGGCCCCATGCATCCACTTCAGTTACGCACCACCTCTGCCTCCAGCAAGTCTCTCAGGAAGTCGGTCATGAGCCTGCGATTCCGGATATAGGCGTAGACCCCGCTCAGGACGAGGAACGCACATAGAGCGAACGAGAGTAGAACCGGATTCCCGAAAGGCGGATTCCGCGGGGGATAGGCAGCTATGACAAAGGGCAGTAGACCCAGCAGTCCCATGAGAACTAAGCCCTTGGTCTGGTAAGGCATCCATCGGAAGAGCGCGCTGATCTCGGATCCTCCGTTCAGGCCGTTACGGGCAATCCTTCCGCTAAGCCGCATGATTCGCCTTTGGCCAGCGTGTGGGCTGCTTCCCAGCAAGTACACGGAGAACTCCGGGCCATCGACTTCGGTCTCAATGAATATCCCATACGGGAGTCGGTACCGTGGGTTGCCGATCACCTCCTTGCGAGTTGCAGCCCTCTGCAGTCGCTCGGGGATAGCTTTGTATGCAATCGCATTCTGTATCATTACCTCACTGCACACTAACGGCGTGCGCTTAACACCGTCTACTTCCAGCCTCTTTCCGCTGATTCCTCTATGCTTCTGGATGAGCAACAATCGAGGCAGCCGAGACTCCTGCTTTGAAGGTGATGAACCGGCGTCAGCGGAAGTAGTCTCTGGATCCTGGCGAAAGCAGTCCGAGCTTCTCTGCCCGTGTCTTGGAATTCGAACAGGGGCTGCGGCGCGTAAGTCACGCCAAAAGGACAGATCACCATGAACATCAAGCTTTCTATTCTATCTATCACGCTGTGGGCGTCTCTGCTGTTGACCCCGGTCCACGCGGACAGAAACCTGGTTGTTAACGGTGGGTTCGAGCAGGCGGATGCCTCTGATCCGGGCCGTCCCATGGGGTGGACTGCGTCCAAATCCACGGATACCAACGTGCCATCCAACCCGGATGTGGACGTCAAAACCGAGTGGGTGGATAGCGGGCGCAGCGGCAAGTGCGTGTCGATCTATACAGACAACCAGCAGGTGATCGGCACGTGGGACAGCTCGCAGATCGAGGTCAAGCCCAACCACAAGTATGTCGTGCGCTTCTACTACCGTGTGGAGGCAGCAGGCAAGGGGCCTGGTTGTCTGGCTATTCTGGGTCAGAACGGCCAGCGCATGTGCGATATGTACATAGGCGAGCCGACTATCTGGGCGCAGTTCGAGTATGTAGTGGATACCGGGGCCAACACCATGATATCCGTGGAACTGATGGTGTACCATCGCGACAAGCACAGGTATTTCTTCGATGATGTAGAGGTCTATGATATCGGCAGCGCCCCAGTGGTGCGACTGCCGCTGGACAAGAGCGAATCGGCCTCGCCAAAGCCCACCATCGCCTGGGACGCGCCCGATGAGCAGAAGACATTCACGGTTCAGTACTCCACTGATCCCTCTCTCAAATCCGAGTCAACAGTCACGAACAAGGGCGTAATGGGCCGAGAGTATACCGTGAAGAAGCCTCTTAGAGACGGCACGTGGTTCATCAGAGTCGCCGGAGCCGATGCGGGCGGAGAGACATACACCAGCAGAGTGGTCGCGGTTGTGGTGAACCAGTCGGGCGCGGGCAGGGGACGGAAGATGGATACCACCGCGCCTGGAATCTGGGGCTACCTACCGGTAGCGGACAGCCGCGAAGCATCCTCACCCAGCGAGATATCTTTCCAGTGTGAGGATCAGGGTGGTATCCTGCCGGAATCGGCGAGGATGTGGATCGATGGCCGGAAGGTTGCCGTGAACTACGAACCGGCGCGGGGCAGGGTGGTTCATCGACCGAAATCAGCGCTGGCCTCGGGAAGGCACATTGTGGTAGCCGATATCAAAGACAAAGCCGGGAATTCCAGCGGGAAGATGACCTGGGGGTTCTTTGTGCAGTCGGATGAGCCGGATATGGTCACTATAGACTCCAACAAGAACCTGGTCGTTAACGGCAGGCCGTTCTATATGGTAGGCATATATGCGCATTCATTCACGGACCGCGAGACAGTCGTGCCCCTTATGGCCAGGTCGGGCTTCAACACGTTCTGGGGCGGGACTGCGGAGGAGAACTACCGCAACAACATGAAGACCCTGGGGAACATCCACTTCTGGAACCCTCTGCCGACCATCGAGGCGGACCTTCAGACCTATCTTGCGAACTCGATGAACCGCTCCGTTTTGCTGACCTACACGACCGACGAGCCGGACAGTTCCCAGACCTCCCTGGAGGAGCTGGTAAAGATAGGCGACATGGTGAAGAAGATAGACCCGAACCATCCCACCGGTTGGATAATCACTATGCCGGACAACTACAAAGCCTACGCCAAGTGCAGCGACATACTGGTCGAGGACCACTACCCGGTGTTGAAGAGTTCCGGGATTGTGCCCCCGCCCAACTATATGGGAGTCGCGAGGGCGGTGGACCTGCAGAATGACGCAGGCGGTGGGAAGAAGCCGGTGCATAGCCTCATACAGGGCTTCGACTTTGCGGAGTATAACGGTGGCACGGTCACACACGACAACCACAGGCCCACGGGTGACGAAGTGCTGCTGATGTCGTATCTGGCCGCCATACACGGGGCCAAGGGCATAATGATCTGGACCGCCCGCGACACGGTGATTATGGACGGCATGAATATGGTGGCCGGACGCCTGAGATCGCTGTCGCCGGCTCTGCTCTCTCCGACTCTTGCGGGTGAGGTCAAGGTAGGACCTGGCTCGGGAATTGTCGAGTCTCTGGCGAAAAGGGGCGAGAACGGCAGCATTCTGGTCATTACCGCGAACCCCACCCAGACGCCTGTGCTGGCTGGGTTTACCATGAAGAGGAGCATCAAAGAGGTGCGCGTCCTGTTCGAGGACCGGACGATCACGCCGAAGGACCGCAGCTTCTCGGACATCTACCAGCCCGCGAGCACGCACGTCTACGAGGTAAGGCTCAAGTAGGTTGATGCGTTCTTCTTGCTGGGGGCTGGAGTGCAAGATCAGCTTTCTCGTGCGGAGGGTTTGTTCTGCGCCATGCGACCGGGAGGTCCCGTCTGGCCCCCCAAAGCTCCATTCTGAGCCTCAATTCACACTATTTGTGACGAAATGCGAAAAAGTCGCCAAAAGCCCTTGACAGGCTGAGCGTGGAGTAGTAAGATATACCTTGCCGCTTGAAGAGAGCATCCTTCAGGCGGTTTACGTTGGACAGGTTACTGGGTATAACTACATAGACTGAGACCTTGACAAGTGTCGTGCAGTGTAGTATACTAATAATCCTCCAAAGGCACATAGTTTGCCTCGGAGAACTTGTTCCTTGAGAGTTGGGTAGAAACTACTGAGCCGACCGCCTTGACAGAGGCTGAGGCCTGTAGTATACTATTAATCCCCGACAGCCAGAGTTACGCTGCGGGGGTTTTGTTCCTTGAGTATTGTATAGTGTAGGTTGAAGTAAGTGCGGGCGTTTTGTTT
>CAZTAO010000011.1:0-66082 GCA_964611645.1 uncultured bacterium
CAAAACCTAAAGGTCAGCATACGATTAAAATACACACAACCAAAACTATTCAGTTGGAAATGAACGACAGACACAAAAGCTGCGGCGTCTCCCGCAGCTCACGATGTATATTCTACACAACCCCGCCACAGATGTCAAATGTAGCCTCAAACGCGGGTGCCCAGCCTCAGTCAGTCCAGTCCCGCCGGAGCAGACTGCGGTGATTGACGCCCGATTCCGGATAACGATTCACGGCACGGGCAGTCCAGAGGCGCACCTGAGGTCGTGGGTTTCACTTCTCATCTTCGTGGTAGCCTTCTACATGATACACTAGAACACATCCAGGCAAACATTGACTCTGCCACGTCGATGCCGCACCCGGAAAGCCAAGGCGGGAATTGTTTGACACCACCCCCCAGTCCATATACAATAACCATTACGCATAGCGTTTCCTCGCCGACCTGGCGGGGCGCTCTTCGCTCGATCGGAACCTACCATGACTGACGACAAACCTAACCAGAACGGCCTCGCCGCCCCGGAAACCCTTCTGGAACTCGGCGAAGACATCCTGATTGTGGCGAGCAAGCCCGGAGAAGCAGCGATTACCGCTCTCGGCCAGTTCTTTGAGTTTGCGGGCGACTGCTCGGTCCTGTGCGCTCGGGCATTTGTGTTTATTCTGAAAGGCGCGGTGGGCGTGCGGGACACCGTCAACCAGATGGCGATAGTCGGAGTAAACTCTCTACCTATAGTACTGATTACTGTCGCGTTCTCCGGTGCGGTTCTTTCCCTGTACTTAGCCCAGTTGATCGTGAACTGGGGTCTGGGCAGCTACACCGGTGCAGTTGTGGGCATATCAGTCACGCGGGAGATAGGGCCGGTTCTTGCGGCCGTGGTTGTGGCTGCGAGATGTGGCAGTGCGATGGCCGCCGAGTTGGGCAGTATGGTAGTCACCGAGCAGATAGACGCGATGAGGGCCTTGGCGGTCAGTCCGATACAGTATCTGGTTGTGCCGAGGCTGATTGCGTGCATCGTTATGATGCCGGTGCTGTGTGTATTCGCGGATGTGATCGGAGTGCTTGCCGGGTATCTGGTGGCGTCTGTGAACGGAGTGGCTGGGGGAGGGTTCCTGAGCAACGTGAAGGCACAGGTTGTGCCCTACGATGTTATGATGGGCCTGGTGAAGACTATGTTCTTCGGACTGGTCATTGCTATAGTGGGCACGCAGCAGGGACTGCGCACTACCGGCGGCGCGACAGGCGTGGGCCGAGCGACAACCAACTCGGTCGTGATCTCCATCGTTATCATCTACATACTGAACTTCCTGCTCGCCTACGTGATGTTTGGCGGCAAGACTGCATTCCTATGATCAAAGTAGAGAAGCTGTTCTACGACATCGGCAGCAAGAACATCCTCAAAGGTGTCAACCTTGAGATTCGCAAGGGCGAAACCATGGCGGTCATGGGGATGTCCGGCGCCGGGAAGAGCACCTTGCTCAAGTGCATTGCCGGGCTTTCAAAGCCGACCTCCGGCCGACTCCTCGTAGACGGCACCGATATAGTGCCACTGAAAGAGAGCGAACTCGATAAGGTTCGGATTCGGATAGGGATGGTTTTTCAGTACGCCGCGCTGTTTGACTCGATGAACGTCACGGAGAATGTGGCGTTTGGCCTACGAAGGCATACCCAGATGAGTGAGTCCGAGATCAAAGACACCGTCGCGTGCAACCTGAACACTGTCGGGCTGGCGGGGACCGAGAATCTGATGCCGTCAGAGCTCAGCGGAGGCATGAAAAAGCGTGTAGGTCTGGCAAGGGCTTTGGCCATGAAACCGGACATGGTCCTTTACGATGAGCCGACTGCCGGGCTTGACCCTATAACCTCGGCCACCATCGCTGAACTCATAGTCCAGACGCGAGACGATCTTGGCGTGACCTCAGTGCTGGTGTCACACGACATACCGACCATTCTGGGGGTATCCAACAGGATCGCAATGCTTCATAAGGGCGACATTCTGGCAGTTGGAACCGCCGAAGAAATACAGGCCACCAAAAACGAGTCCGTGCTTCAGTTCCTGCAGGGCAGGTCGCAGGGCCCGATCAAAGTAGTGCTTGGAGACTAAGCCATGAGAAAACGCAACGAGTTCAAAGTAGGCATAATTGTTATCGCATCGATTCTCGTACTTGTGGCGGTGTACTGGTTCCTCGGCGGATTGAGCGTGCGTGGCGCGTCGTATCGCATCAACGCGTACTTCAGTGACGTTATGAAGCTGGACAAAGGCTCGGACGTGAGGCTCTCGGGTGTGCCGATAGGCCTGGTGGAGGACATCGGACTCGACGAGAACTCCAGGGCCTACGTGAAACTGCTCATCTGGAAGAAGTATGACATTCCCTCGGACTCCGTCGCGCGCGTCACCTCGGGTGGACTGATCGGCGACACCTATGTAGAGGTTATCCCGGGCAGCAAAGGGACTGTCCTTGTGGATGGCGATACCATAAAGGCCCGCAAGTTGGTGCAATACACGGAGATTATGGAGGGGCTGGACAAACTCCTCAAGAAGCTGCAGATCACTGCGGATTCCGTGAACACCGTTATGGGCGATGAGGACCTCATGGGCAGCGTCAAGAGCACGATGGAAAACATGGACAAGACCTCACAGGAGACAGCGGCTCTCGTGGCTGAGCTGAAAGACGTGGTGCAGTTGTCCACACCCCGCATCCGGCATATCATGGCCAACCTGGACAGAGCTTCTGAGAACGCGGCTCTAGTCAGCCGGCAGGTAGAGCAGATGATGGGCAAAGACATGCAGCCCCGGGTCAAGGGCATACTGCAACACGTCAGCAAGATCGCCGAGAACCTCGACACCACCATCGCTTCCGCGAAGGACCTGATGGAGACCGCCGGAACAAGCAAGCAGAAAGTCGACGCCGCGCTGGACAAAGTCACCCTGGCGGCAGGACAAGCAGAGCAGATCCTGACCAAGCTCAATGAACTAGTGGCCGACACGGATCTCAAGGACAACATCAAGAAGACCGTCAAGAATACGGCTGATATCACGGAGGGTCTCAAGGACATCGTCGGAGACAAGGAAGTCCAGGGACAGCTTCGAAAGACCATCAAGAACGCGGCGGAAGTAAGCGAAAGCGCCAAGACGGTGGTGGCGTTGCTCAATCAGACATTGAAGGGCAAGCAAGGCATCACGCCCGAACAGCAAGCGCAGATACCCGACTATGGGGCATCGATCTACTCTCTTTGGAATACAGGCACCAACAAGGCCCGATTCGACGCCAATTACACGTTCAACCTCGGTCCTCCGAGATCGTTTTATCGCGTAGGAGCCTATAACATCGGCGAGAAGACCGGGCTTACCCTGCAGGCGGGAGAGGCGCTTGGCGGAGGTTCCGCATTCAGATACGGACTGTACGCGTCGAAGGTTGGACTGGGATTTGATCGGATGTTCTCGAAGAGGTACAAGCTGTCTGCCGAGTTGTTCGACCCCAACGACGCTCAGCTCGAGCTACGAGGCACGGTCGAGATCAACGACGTCCTTAGCGCATATCTGGGTCTTGAGGATGTGATACACTCGGACCGCCGGAATGTTCTGTTGGGCGTTCAATACAAGAAGTAGTTTTCGCAGGAGGATAGATCTATGAAGGTAGCTCTGACCAAGGACGTCAAGGAACTCGGCAAGGCTGGACAGATAGTGAATGTAGCGGAGGGATACGGGCGCAATTTCCTCATTCCCCGCAAGCTCGCGGTTGCCGCCGATGAAGGCGTCGTGAAGACACTCGATCAGCGCAAGCAAGTTCTCGCGATAAAGGGCGAAAAGCAGCTTGAGCAGGCCAGGGAAGTCGCCGCGCGGCTGGCCGAAATAGAGGTCAAGGTTGTTCACAAGGCCGGCACGGGTACAAGGCTCTACGGCTCGGTGACAACGCAAGACATCGCCGATGCCTTGCTCAAACAGCACAAAGTGGACATCGACAAGCGCAAGATACATATCGATGAACCCATCAAGTCGACCGGCAACTTCGATGTTCCGGTCAAGCTTCACCACGGTGTAAGCGCCACAATCAAGGTCCTTGTGACCGCGGAAGGATAGTCAGTAAGCCCCAACATGGATAGAATCGAGAGAATCCCCCCGCAGAACCTGGAGGCTGAGCAGGCTACGCTTGGCTCTATGATGATCGAGCGAAGCGCGCTCGACAAGTCGCTTGACATCGTCAAAGCGGAGGACTTCTATCGTCCTGTCCACCAGGAGATATACGACTGTCTGGCGACGCTGTCCCTGCGCGATGAGCCGGTCGACATGATCACGCTCACCGAGGAACTGCGGCGTCGCGATAAGCTGGAGGAGTGCGGAGGGGTTGAGTACATTATCGCCCTCCACGAGACGGTCCCAACAGCGGCTAACCTCGAATACTACGCCAAGATAGTTGCTCAGAAGTCCGTTCTGCGCAAGCTCATCACTGCGGGCACAGAGATAGTGGGGCTGGGCTACAATGAGGAAGAGGATGTCGATACGCTGGCGGACCGTGCGGAGCAGATAGTCTTCCAGGTCTCCCAGAACACTTCAACAGATGGTTTCCGCCCCATAATGCCCCTGCTGCAGGAGACATGGGACTGGATCGATAAGCGGTTCCACGACAAGGGCAAGGCCTCCGGTGTTGCAACCGGATTCGAGGCCCTGGACAGTGTAACTGCCGGGCTGCAGGGCTCCGACCTGATCATCATCGCCGCCAGACCTTCGGTCGGCAAGACCTCTCTGGCTATGAACATAGCCGAAAACGCTTCGGTGATCGGCGGCCATACGGTTGCGGTATTCAGCCTGGAAATGTCGGCTTCGCAGTTGGTCCAGCGTCTGCTGTGCTCCAGGGCCCACGTGAATGCCCAGCGACTGCGCACCGGGCAGTTGGAAGAAGAGGAGTTCAGTCGGATAGCTGCGGCGGCGGGTGAACTCTCGCAGGCACCGATATTCATCGATGACACCACGGACACCACGGCTCTTGCCATGCGGGCCAAGTGCAGACGTCTGAAAGCCCAGTACGGGCTGTCAATGGTCATCATCGACTATATGCAGCTCATGCGGGGCCACAAACGCACCGAGAACCGCCAGCAGGAAGTGTCGGAAATCGCGCGATCGCTCAAGAACCTGGCCCGGGAGTTGAAAGTGCCGGTGATAGCGTTGTCGCAGTTGAGTCGCGCGCCCGAGCAGAGGACTGACAAGAAACCGGTGCTCTCCGACCTTCGTGAGTCCGGTTCCATCGAGGCTGAAGCCGATATCGTGGCCCTGATGTATCGAGCCAACTACTACAAGGCCCCGGGCGAGTCCAACGGGCCTGCTGAGATGCTGTCCGGCCACAAAGACTACGACGTAACTGAGATTATCATAGCCAAGCACCGCAACGGCCCCACTGGGACCATCAAGCTCGGCTTCGTGCGCGACTATGCGAACTTCGTAAACCTTACCGACCAGGAAGAGATGTAGCCTGTGGCAGGATTGCCCGTTGGCGAAATGAGGGCATCTTGACCAGCCAGGACATCATCAACATTCTGGGCCTGAAGCCGCTGCCGGGAGAGGGCGGCTATTACGTTGAGTCCTGCCGGTCGGACGAGATACTGAGTGAAGGCGCTTTGCCCGGCCGCTACGATGGCCCCCGCAATATCCACACAGCCATATACTATCTGCTGACCCCCGACACCGTCTCATCGATGCACCGGGTCCTCTCCGACGAGGTGTTCCACTTCTACCTTGGGGATCCCGTTGAGATGCTGCAGTTGTTCCCAGACGGCTCCCACACGGTTTCCGTCATCGGCACGGACCTGGAGTCCGGCCAGAGGCCACAGGTGGTGGCGCCTCGCGGCGTTTGGCAGGGCTGCCGCCTGGTGCCTGGAGGAAACTTCGCGCTAATGGGAACCACGGTATCTCCCGGCTTTGAGTTCTCTGACTACGAACAGGGAGTCCGAGGGGACCTTCTACGCCTTTACCCCCAATGTGAATCCCTCATTGTATCGTTGACCACCCATTAAACAGAAAAGCCCCGGAGCGAATCGCCCCGGGGCCAAAGAGCTAGGAAACACGTTCAGAGTCTACGGCTCGTAGTTCTTAAGAACGCTGATCTTCAGGGATTCGATGTTGTAGTACCCGCCGAATGCGGTAGGTCCACTCCATGTTATTCCGGCTGTTCGATACCACTTCACGTGGCCATCACCGAACACGAACTGACCACCCTCGCTGTGAGGCATCGGATACGCAGGATCGTCGCCCATGAGCTGAGGTGTCAGGTAGCCATAGCAGAATCCCGGGTTGAAGCCGTCAGCGCCTTCATATACTGATATAACGCTTGCGGGGGCTTTGACCTCGGCCACTGTTGCCGGTGTGGTTGTCGGGTAACCGTAGTTGTCGCGGCATCCAAACAGCCAAATGCTGCCTGCCTGACCAGGGAAGCACGGAACCAGGTAGTCGTGGCTGACTCCAGCCGCCATTGCGGCCGGCAGCGCCGTGTTCTTCTTGGAGGAAGGGCAGTGGAATATGGCGTTGCTCTTGAGGTAAGGCTCAAGGACATAGTCCCAATATGACTGCCAACCGTTGGTGAGGGACAAGCCGACATTCCAGTCGACAAACGGATATCGCTCGTCGTAGTCCTGAACGTACTGCATGATTCCAAGACCAATCTGCTTCATGTTGCTCTGGCATGTAGCTTGGCGAGCCTTTTCTCTTGCCCTGGCGAAAACCGGGAAGAGAATGGCGGCCAGAATTGCAATTATCGCAATTACGACCAGCAATTCTATAAGAGTGAAACCAGTCTTCTTCCGCATCTCTTTTACACGCTCCTTTTCTCTGACTCTGTTATTATGCAATTGACCCGTTACGTAGCCGGTGGAAGATGTTAGCCAGTTCTGCCTCACATCCAGTGATTGAAAAACCGCAACTACAGACCAGCGGAGACAACGGAGCGCCGCAGTCGTACACCCACAGATTTGCCAACACATCCACCCCTACACCCTAAGTTACCACAGGAGTTCGCTATAGTCAATGGTTTGGGTGTTTTTTCTTCTTGGCAAACGCAAATCGGACCCAGATAACGCTCCCCGTTGCCGTCACAATGCGCGGCAGACGTGTGTATGACTGGTCTACTCAGCCAATAGTTCCACCAATTATCATTCCATTGCGAAGACAGGGCAGCAGAGGTATTGGTGAGGTATACGTCTAAGAGTATGATGAATGCCGCAGGAGGTGACCCAGTTGGCGAGTAATGCAATTACATCACGGGAAAGGGTGATGATGGCGATAGACCACGTCCAGCCGCCGGATCGTCCGCCCGTAACCATATACACAACTCCGGAGATAGACTCCGCTCTCCAGGACTACTTTGGGGTAGAGGATTACCGCGATATTCTCGAAATCGACCTCAGATACATCGAGCCGCCTTTCGATATGCAGATGCGTGAGGCGGAGCCGGGAAGCGGCGTCGATTTCTATGATAAGTTCGGGGTCGGCTACAAGAAAGTGGCAAACCCGTCCGGTGGGGTCTACGACGAAGCCTGCGACCTCACCCTCGCCAGGCTGGAGACTATGGACGATGTCGCCAAACACCCATGGCCCAGCCCCGACGACAACGACTACTCTCAGTTGCCCGCCCAGATTGATCGCTGCAAGGGTTACGCAGTCTGCTTCGGAGGCGCAGGCACTCCGGACATCATCAACGGTGTCAGCCGTGGGCGCGGGATGGAGCAGGTTTTGATCGACATCATCACCGAGGATGAAGTAGGCATCGCCATCATCGACAAACGAGTCGACTATTACTACGAGCACTGCCGCCGCGCCCTGGAAGCCGGGAATGGCAAGATCGATATTCTCTGCCTGGGAGAAGACCTTGGCACCCAGAAGGGCACGGTGACCAGCCCCGCTGTGTTCGACAATTTCTTTCGCCCAAGGCTGAAGAAGTTCTATGATCTGGCACATCACTTCGGCGCAAAGGCGATGATGCACTCGTGTGGTTCCACGCGGGCTGTCCAACCCAAGCTCATGGAGATGGGTCTGGACGTGCTGGACGCAGTGCAGCCGGAGCCAGTGGGTATGGATCCGGTAGAACTCAAGTCAATCTACGGCGACAGACTTACATACTGTGGTATGATCAGCACCCAGCACACACTCCCACACGGGACCGAGCAGGAGTGTCGCGCGGAAGCCAGGCACAGAATAGACGTCATAGGCCAGGGCGGAGGATACATATTCGCTCCAGCCCATTGCATCCAACCCGACACCCCGCTGGTCAATGTGCTGGCGATATACGAGGAAGTTCTCGGGAAGAAGCTGATGTAGAGTGGAAAGCGGAAAGTGGAGAACGGAGAGCAGAATGCCGGAAAGCAACCGCAGATGACACAGATGTCGCGGATGATCTTGAGGAGGAACTGAGATGAAAGTATTGGCGATAGTCGGCAGTGTGAACCACGATGGCCAGACCGCCCAGGCCGCAAAGGCGCTGGCCAAGGGCGTTGAGGCGGCTGGAGGTAAGTGTGAGATGGTCTTTCTCACCAATCTGGTGATGGAAAGCTGTAGGCAGTGTGACGCGAACGGCTGGGGCCTGTGCCTCAACGAGAGCAAGTGCGTGATCGAAGATGACTTCGCCAAACTCGGCGATATGATCGACGGCGCGGATGCTCTCGTTTTCGCCACCCCGGTCTACTACGGCGAACTCAGCGAGTGCATGTTGGCCTTTCTGAACCGGTTCCGACGCGTGCGGCGGGCCAGGACCGGGACCAGCAGCACCACCGCCAACAAGAAGGCAGTCGGCATCTGCGTCGCGGGCGGAGGCGGCGGCGGTGCGCCGAACTGCTGCGTGAGCCTGGAGGCCATACTCCACCACTTGGCGATGGATGTTGTGGATATGATCCCAGTCCGCAGGCAGAACCTGGATATGAAGACCAAGATCCTGGAGATAACCGGTCGCTGGCTGGTGGATGCAGTCAAGTAGATGCGTTACTTCTGGTTGTGGACAATCCTGCTGCTTCTGGCGGCAGGGCCAGGCATTTGCGCGGAAGCGCCTCAGGCTGAGACGATCGTCTTCTGGTACGGCGCAAGCCCCTCGGAGTGGTCGGCGTACAAGGAGATGGTCGCGGAGTTCGAGGATCTCAACCCCGGCATCAAGGTCAATGCCATGCTGGTGCCGCAGAAGTATGTCGAGCGCAAGCTGATCCTGTCGGTTGCGGGCGGGGTCCCGCCTGATGTCGTGCGGTTCTACGCCCACCTTGGCGGGGAACTGATGAGCCGGGGCGGGCTGGAACCATTGGATGACCTGGTCAAAGCCGACAAGTTCGATCTGTCGGACTTCTACTCTGTCGGTCTCAAGCAGAACAGCTTTGGCGGCAAGCTCTACGGTATTCCGTGGGTTCTCAGCCCCAATGCGCTGTTCTACAACAAGAGGCTGTTTAGGGAAGTCGGACTAGACCCCGACAAGCCGCCCAAAACCTGGCGGGAGCTTCAGGACTGCGCGATGAAGCTCACCAAGCGGGATGCCAAGGGCAAAATCCTGCGCATCGGCTTCGCGGACTTCCTCTACAATCCCAACAACTTCACCACCTACCTCTGGCAGTCCGGAGGGGACCTGATAGCAGCAGACCGCCGCACGCCGGTGTTCAACGGCAAACAGGGAGCCGAGGCGCTGGGTTGGATGAAGCGGTTCCTCGAAGCCGAGGCCGGGACGGTTGAGAACCTTCAGGTTTTCAAGGCTAACTTCAAAGGCGCGACCCAGGACTCATTCGGGTTGGAACAGATCGCAATGCGCATCGACACTCCATTTCAGATGCCGTCGCTGAAGAAGTACTTCCCGAAGTTAGAATATGGCGTCGCGCCGATCCCCTGCAACACGCAGCTCGCGTCGGAGGTGGTAGGCAACGCGCTCGTGATACCGCGAGGCAGCAAGCACAAGGAAGCCGCGTGGAAGTTCATACAGTTTGCCACCAACCGGAAACAGTCCATCAGGATGTGTTTGGCAGGCGGGCGCATCCCTGCGAGGATATCAGTCGCGAAAGCCCCGGAGTTCTACTCCGACCCCATATTGAGAGTATTCATCGACCAGTTCCCCAACGGCCGCAGCGTGCCGGTGATTCCAGGCTGGCAGGAGTCAAGCGAGAAGCTGGCCATTGAGATCGAGCATGCCCTCAAAGACCAGAAGCCGGTGCAGGCAGCTCTGGACGACGCGGCGAAGGCGGTCAACAAAGTCCTTCTCAGGGCAAACGAGGATGATACCAAGCTCGCTGCTCTGCCGTGGGGCAAGGTAGCGATTGCGGCTGTGATCCTTTTGGCCGGCGTGATCGTCGGGTTTGTTGTTGTAGTCCGAAGGCAGACAGCCCACAGCGCAAAAGCCCGCAGGGAGGCCAAGCAGTTCTACCTGTTCGCCGTGCCGTGGATACTCGGCTTTGTCGTTTTTACTTTCGGAGCGACTGTGGCATCGCTGGTGATCAGCTTCAGCAAGTGGGACACCATCAGCGCGGCCCGCTTCGTTGGCTTTAGGAACTACCTCGAACTCTTCACCAGCGACCCCAGATTCGTGAAGTCCATCGGGGTAACGCTGTACTACACGGTCTTCAGCGTGCCGTTGGCTATTATCGGCGGGATCGCGATATCGGTTCTGATGAATCAGAAGGTCTTCGGGATCAGGCTGTATCGAACCGTTTTCTACCTGCCTACCGTCATCTCCGGAGTCGCGACGGCCGTCCTGTGGCAGTTTGTTTTCAACCCCAACAATGGCCTCATCAACCGGCTCCTTGTCCTGCTGAAGATGCCGTCCTGGTCTTCCGGGCATCTCGCGTGGTCACCAGTATTCTCGGAACTGCCAAAATGGCTTCAGGACCCGGCGTGGGCAATGCCTGCGTTCATCATAATGGGAGTTTGGGGAGTAGGCGGGGCGATGGTGATATACCTCGCGGCGCTGCAAGGGGTGCCGGAGGAACTATACGAATCGGCCAGAATCGACGGCGCGGGGCCGTGGAAAATCTTCCTGAGCGTGACTCTGCCCCTCCTGACTCCCGCCATATTCTACCAACTGGTCACCGGCACGATGTTCTCGCTGCAGATGTTCACCCAGGCATACATAATGACCGATGGCGGCCCGCAGGACGCGACTATGTTCTACGGCCTGTATCTCTTCAAGAGCGCGTTCGAGTGGGTGAAGATGGGCTATGCGTCGGCGATTGCGTGGCTCTTGTTCCTGGCAGTCTGCGCCATCACCTACATCCATTTCAAAGGCTCCGCCCGGTGGGTGTACTACGAAGGTGACCAGAAATGAGAGCAAGGAAGGCAATTAAGCAGACGGCCCTCTACATCCTGATCATCGCTCTCGGTGCGCTCTTCATCATCCCGCTGCTGTGGATGATCACGGTGTCATTCAGCACCCCGGAGCAGACCGCCCAACCCGCGATCCGTCTGATTCCCGACAAACTGCGCTTCTCCAACTACGCCACAGCTCTGACCATAATGCCCTTCGCCAGATACGCCTGGAACACCATAGTCGTAACGTTCATGGCAATGGTCGGCGGGGTATTCTCCAGCGCGCTGGTCGCGTACGCGTTCGCCAGACTCAAGGCACCCGGCAAGAACGCCCTTTTTGCCCTGATGCTCAGCACCATTATGCTGCCGGCGATGGTCACGATGATCCCGATGTTCGTGATCTTCAAGTCCATCGGTTGGTATGACACCCTGTTGCCGCTGATAGTGCCGTCGTGGTTCGGCAGCCCGGTCTACATATTCCTGGTGAGGCAGTTCTTCCTCACCATCCCGCCGGACATAGAGGAAGCGGCTGAGATCGATGGCTGCGGGCCGTTCAGGTTGTTCTGGCAGGTGATGCTGCCGCTCTCCAAGCCGGTGCTTGTGAGCGTGGCGGTGTTCTCATTCGTCGCCCATTGGAACGACTTCATGACCCCGCTCATATATCTCAACTCAGTAGAGAACCGCACCCTGGCGCTGGGTTTGGCGACGTTTGTGGACGTGTGGGGGGTGGACATAGTCTCCCTGATGGCCGCCAGCACGGCAGTCCTGCTGCCAGTTCTGATAATCTTCTTCTTCGCGCAGAAGTACTTCGTGCAGGGAGTGGTGATGAGCGGGATTAAGGGGTAAGGCCGCAGTGCTCCCGTAGGGGCAGGCCTCCGTGCCTGCCCGAGCCCCCGCGCCTACCCGAGCAACGCGGGCGACCACGGAGGATCGCCCCTACGGGAGACCGACGGTAACGCGGGAAACCGGCACGCCTTGACAACAAACCCGCGCAATAATATACTCAGAGTCACAAGAGAGCTACAGTTGTATCAGCAAACAAATCGGAGGCAGCCATGTTCAGACGCCTTTCTAACTTGATTCGCGGATTCTTTGGCCTGTTTGTTTCAGGGATGGAGAAGCAGAACCCGGAAGCGCTATTGGAGGTCGAGAAAGAAAACCTTCGCGCGCAGATCGCCAAGTACAATCAGGGGCTTGCCGCGCACGCAGGGCTTGCCGAGGCTCTGATGACCAGGATCAAGAAGCTTGAGGCGGACGAGCGCGACCTCAAAGCCAAAGTCACGGCCAACCTGCGAGCAGGGAACCGCGAAGCAGCGGGACAGTACGCCCTCAAGCTGCAAGGAGTTCAGCAGGAGCTCTCCGAGGCTCGACCACAGCTCGAAGAAGCCGAGAAGACCTACAAAGAACTGACCAAGGCCCGGGATGCCGCCGTACGCGCCGCCAAGGACAAGATCGATTCCCTCAAGCGCGGCATCGACGATATGAAGATCCAGAAGGCCCAGGCAGAACTCGCCGAGATGGCTTCAGGCATGATAGGCACAATCGGCGGCGCGGGCGACACTCTCGATCGCTTGGGAACTATGGTTGAGGAAGAAAGAAACAAGGCTGCGGGCCGCGCCAGAGTCGCTAAGGACTCCCTCGACACCACCGAGATCGACATGAGCGAAGCCGAGCACAAGGCTCTCGCCGACCAGGCATTGGCTGATTTCGCCGCAAACGAAGGCATCCGCCTCGAACCCGAAGCTTCCGCCGCAACCGAAGAAACCCCGGAAGTCCAAAAGACGATGGGGCCGGAAGAGACGGAACCGGAGAAGCAGTAGCAAAACTCCCCCTCCCCGGCCCACGGGGAGAGGGTATGGGGGGGTAGAGACAGACCTTGGCAAAGAAGGACCCCAGGCTAATCGGCTTGGCCAGAGAACTGCGCGTATCCCAGACTCCCGCCGAGCAGACCCTATGGCGCTGCCTGAGAAGACGAGAACTGGGAGCCCGCAAGTGGCGCCGACAGCACCCGGTCGGTCCTTATATAGTTGATTTCTACTGCGCCGAGTTGCGCCTAGTGGTGGAACTTGATGGCAATATCCATGTTGGTAGGGAGGAGCATGACTCCACCCGCCAACGTCAGCTTGAGATGCACGGACTGAAAGTGATTCGGTTTACCAACGTAGATCTGCGGGAGAACCTGGAGGGCGTGCTTGAGACTCTGTGGAATGAATGTGCCGAGGAAAGCGTCACGCGGTAAGGCCCCTCACTCTTGCTCTCTCCCCTTGCGAGGGGAGAGAGGATTGGCACAGTTTGACGATGAGGGCTGGTTTTCCGGTCGCGGGCACTGAGATGAGCGTGACATGGTAAGACCCCTCGCTCTAACTCTCTCCCCTTGCTAGGGGAGAGAGGATTGGCGCGATCTTCTCACGGGGGCAAGGTTCTCTGGGTGCGGAGTGCTGAGGAGAACGTAACGTGGTAAGGCCCCTCACCCCCGCCCTCTCCCCTTGCGAGGGGAGAGGAAAAGTTCATGCCTCGCACTAGAAGGATGGTTCGATGAGTGATAGCATAGCCGGAACCGTCGCCCCGAAACTCCCCACGTGGGCGTCCGAGCTGATCGCGCAGTATGAGAGCGATGCCGCTAGTCAGTTCGTGCTTTATGGCAATGTCAACGACCGGCTTGTGCTGCCGCTTGGTGGTGGGGTGCAGGTGGGCGGGCTGACCACGTTCCTGCTCAAGATTCTGCTGGCGCGGTTTGATGTGGTCCTCAGCTACGACATCGGCAACGGGATTCGGGTTGAAAAGGGCCAGGAGATATTTTACAGTTGGCCGCGAGCCAAGGATACTGAGCTTCCCAAGGCTCCGCGCGCCGCTATAGAAACCCTCACCCACTACTTCCGCTACACCGCCAACCTGGCAGCGCTAGGGCAAAGCCGGAAGCAGGTTGGGTGCATAATCACAGCGGCGGATATGGTTGCCCCTAACGCGCCTTCGGGCCTCAGCTATGATCTCAACGCCCTGGCTCTCCTGATGAGGGAGTGGGCGGCGGACCCGCAACTTGCCAGCCACGCGTTGGCCACGTTCCTCATCGCCGAAAACCTCAACGATCTCCACCCGCTCATAGCCAACAGTTCCCGCGCGGCGAGGGTCAAAGTGCCTCTGCCTGGGACCGACGAGATCGGCGGCGCGCTGAGCCTCTGGACTCCGCGCTTTCCCGCAGCCTTGAAGGACTACTCCACCGACCTCGGCAATCTGGCCGAGCACCTCTCAGGCGCAACGCTAGGTTCGGTCGAAAGCCTGCTCAAGACCAAGGAGCACGCGAAGCAGGGAATAACGTCCGCGGACCTATCGCAGCTCAAGAAACAGCTTGTGGAGAATGACTCAAACGGCCTCATCGAGTTCATCGATCCATCGCGCACCCTCGACGACCTCTACGGCCAGGAAAAGATCAAGGCGTGGCTTCGGCAGGACATCGCGCTGTGGCAGAAGAATGAGCTTGACGCGATGCCAATGGGTTACCTGATCTGCGGGCCGGTGGGGACAGGCAAAACCTATATGGTCGAGTGTCTGGCGGGCGAGGCGGGCGTACCGGTGGTGAAGCTGAAGAACTTCCGCGACAAGTGGGTCGGCAGCACCGAGGGCAACCTCGAACGCATATTCCGCCTGCTCCATGCGCTAGGCAGGTGCGTAGTTTTCATAGACGAGGCAGACCAGGCGCTGGGCAAGCGGGATTCCGGCAACTCGGACTCCGGGCTTTCCGGCAGGGTCTACTCGATGCTTGCGGAGGAGATGGGCCAGACCCGCAACCGCGGCAAGATACTCTGGGCGCTGGCATCCAGCAGACCTGACCTAATCGAGGTCGACTTGAAACGGCCCGGCAGGATCGACGTCAAAATACCCATCTTCCCGACCACCACCCCCGAGGAAAGCTTCGCTCTTATCCGGGGGCTGTGCAAGAAGCGGGGGATGTCCATCCCCGAGACAACATCCAAGTCGCTGATGGCAAGTATCCCCACAATGATGACCCCCGGCGCGGCGGAGACCCTTGCGGTGAAAGTCTTCCGAATGGTCAAGACCCAGTCGCTGACCCCGCTGCAAGCCCTCAAGGAGGTCATGGCGGACTACCAGAACCCCATCCCGCCGGATGTGATGAGGTTCCAGATAGACATAGCCGCCCGCGAAGCCAGCGACCTGGATTTCGTGCCAAAGCAGTTTCGGGTTACGGGGTAGTGGGCACAGCGGAGGGATAGGACGCAGGCATATACGACTATGCGGGCTACATTCGGCAGCAGGTGCGCCAGTCTTTGGGTGTTGCCCCTATCTCGGCTCTGGCGTCGAAGTAGGCTTCCAGGTTGGCCAGCGGGATGTTGCCGTGCAGTCCACCACATGAACTGATCGCCAATCCCGGATGCTTTCGCGCCAGTTCACCAAGTTCCAGCACCATCTCGCGAATCTGCTCTGGTGTGCCTGTGGTGAGTATGTTGGTCTGTACTCCGCCGATCATCAGCAGGTCACCGAAGTGTTGGATTACATTCTCCAGCGGCGTGGCTGGGTTCTCGAACTGGATGCCGTCGAAACCAAGCTCGTTCAGGCGTGGCAGGAAATGGAACATATTGCCATCCGCCACCAGCAGCACCCGCTTGCCGCGCTCTCGGGCCGGGGCCAGTATCTCGGGGTACAATGGATAGATGTATTGCTCATACCACTCCGGCGCAAACATCGGGCCTGTGCCGCTGGCGAGGTCGTCGTGAACGAAGACTAACGGTGAATCCGACGAGGCAATCGCCTCCACTATCTGCCGCGACTTCCTCGCGCACGGAACCAGGAAATGCTCGTAGAACCGGTCCGGCTCCAGAACTGCCGCCATCATGAAGATCTCCCACCCCAGTATCTGCACCCCCCACATGAAAAGCGTGGTGTAGAGGAGCGGGTAGTAGAGGCCGATGCCGCCTATGGCCGCGTCGCGCAGCCTGATGTCCTCCGGCTCCGCAGAGTGGGGCATTATGTTGAACTCCCAGTCATATTCCAGCGCCTCCACATCCATCTTCCACACATCTTCTACATCCTTGCACGGGAAGACGTGGCAGGCCATTGTGTCGTAGACTCCGAGGCTGGAATACAGGCATCTGCCGTTCGGATGGGGGCGCACCTTGCCGGGAGGAGTGGGAGTAGGGGCGTTAGTGGTGGGGACGCGATTGATGATGTCTATGCCCAGAGCCATATAGGCGCGACGATAGGCTTCCGGCGTGTCCACATAGACACTCACCCCGCTCACCATCTCGATAAGCCCGGGGTGGTTCAGGGTCTCCTTTGAGACTATCTTGTCGTGGGGCTCTCCAAAAGCCCATGCCAGAGCATCACTTTTCGCCATTGCATACTCCTCACTATGACGCACAGTACCCGTCACCCTGAACTTGATTCAGGGTCTGTCTGCAACCCGGCCCGATGCTCGTCGAGACGCACCAGCGGCTGAAACGAGTTCAGCATGACGCGTAGTCCAGCGCCGCGCGGTACATGCAGTCTACTGATGCAGGAGCGACGTCGACCTGTATGTTGTGCGCGGGGGCAAAGATGAACCCGCCGGTCCCCTTTGGCTGCATCGCGTCGATCAGGTCTGCGACTGCCGCCTCTATCCGATGCCTGTCGTTGGATGGCAGGACTTCCTGCGTATCCAGCCCACCGTGGAAGACAGCCCTTTCGCCAAAGTCGTCCTTGAGCCTGGATGGGTCCATTCCCGCTGCGGCTGGTTGGATGGGGTTGATGATACGGACTCCCGAATCCAGCATGTCAGGGACAATGTCGTATACCGCGCCGCAGGTGTGGTGCATGTATGCGGCGTCGGTGAACTCGGCGGTGTATCTGATCCGCTCTCTGAAATAGGGCATCACGAACTCCCGCCACATCGCCGGAGACATAAGTAGCGACTTCTGGGTACCGAAATCGTCACCGCTGGTAGTCAGGTGAATCCATCTGCCCAGCCTGCCGTAGTATCGCTTGATGACCATCTTCTGGAAATCGAGAATCTTGCCGAACAGCAGGTGTACGGTCTCAGGGTCCGCTGCCATCATCAACAGTATGTCATCGTACCCGCACAGCCAGCAGGCCAGCTCCAGCACCCCGAATACGGGGTGCTCCGCAACAACCACATACGGGGACTGCGAGAACAGCTTCTCAGCTTGGGCGCAGGCTGCGTCTATAATTGCTTCGGGAAACCCGGACTCGTCGGGGAACTCATAGCGGGCAATCTCGTCCTTTGAAGCGCCGGCCAGCGGGTGGCCGACCTGCTCCCAATACAAACCGCTGAATTCCCAGCGTATCCCCAGCCAGTCTACGCTCTCGGTATCGGAGATTACGCGCTCGCGGCCTGTCCCAAACGAGACCAAATCCCCCACCCTGCGGAAGTCTATGTCGTAGTGTTCCAGGATGCGACGGTCGAACTTGCCGTAGTCGCTTGGCGCATCGCCCTCAAGTCCCAGATACGCGGCCAAAGCAGCGACCGAGGACTCACCGTCCATAGTCGACTGCGGGGTGCCCCCGAGGTCTATGGGGCACCTGTCGACTGGTTTGTGCTCAAGCGTGCATCTGAAGCGTTCCCTGTACGCGCTGCCCATGGCCGACGACTACTTCTCCTGCGGCACGATTATGCCGCGCAGGATCACGTTCTGGCTGGCTATGAACACTATCAGGGTTGGCACGGCCGCAATGAGCAGCGCTGCGTAGCTGACCGCCATGTGGGCGTTTGTCTGCAACCTGTAGAGCCAGACCATAAGTGTCCACATACTCTGGTCCTGGCACACGGTGAATGCGTACATAAACATACCGTACGCGCCTGTGAAAGCGCCCAACGCAAGGACCGCCAGAATCGGCTTGGAGAGGGCCATGGTGATCTTCCAGAACATCACCCACTCGCTCGCGCCGTCCAGGGAAGCCGATTCGTAAAGCTCCCTGGGAAGGCTGTCGAAGAAGCCTTTGAGCAGGAAGATCGAGTACCCACTGGCAACACCCGGCAGGAACAGCGCCCAGAAGGTGTTCAGCAGGCCCAACTGCTTGAGCAGGAGGAAGTTAGGGATCATTGTGACAACCGCCGGGAATGCCGTTGTTGCCATCATGAAGAGCAGTATCTTGTAGGTCGATGGCAGAGCGTAGCGACTCATAGCATAGGCCGCGATGGGGTTCACAGTCAGCGCAACCACAACCGCAAGCAGGCAGAACATGAATGTGTTGAACACCCCCCTGCCGTGGAGGAGCACGTAGTTGATAACCATCGAGTAGTTGCGGACCATGAACTCTTTGCGTATGTCCCAACCGTGGGCCTGATTGGTGGCCCAGTCTGATTCAAAGACCGGCGCATCCACCGTGGCGAAGGAGGTGTAGCTGGTACCCAAAGACCGATTCAGCTTCTCGATAGAACCGTACTTGGCCTGCAGGCTCTTTCGGAACAAAAAGTCCGGGCCGGTGATGCTCAGGTATTTCGGGTCACCCTTCTTCACAAACAGGTCCATATCAACCACGGACGGGGCCACGATACTTTTGTTCGTGGGGAACTGCAGTTGATCGAAGCTTGTCACGGCGCCATCGTAAGCATCGTCGAGGACCTTCGAATCATTGTTATATTTCCCCCGAATCATAGCCCGGTAATCTCCGATAGCTTCCGGGGCGATGTTCACGAACACCAGATTCAGGTTCACTCGAACGAACTCCAGCCAGTCGGCGCGCTCCATCCCACCCGCCGGCACGCGCTGGGGCAGGATGATCTCACGGTAGCTCTTGTAGTTGGTGCCGTGGAGACCATTGTAGTCCTTGATATCCGAGCCGTACTTAAGTGAGAGGAAATTGAAGCGGTATATATCCTGGACTGACTGGTATATCCTGTGCCACGGCTCCTGCTGCTGCTTGAAACGCAGGAAGAAGTCGTTTGGAACCCCCGGAGCGGCAATGTAACGCTTATCAATAAAGCGCTCTCTGGTCGGCGCGGCATAGAACCAGGCTATCACAGTGCTGTTGAAGCTGCGGTTGTAGGCGTCGAGGTCGCCCTTGAACTCCTTCGCCGCGAAATCCATGTATCTTCGCTGCATCAGCGGCATAAACTTGCCGGTCAAGGAATACTGCTGACCAAGCTGCCAGTAATACACGGGCAACTTCTCGCTCCCGAGGAACGCCCTCCATTCCTCGACCAGCTTGGTTTTGGGGTTGGTTGGCGGCTTGATGTCGCGAAAAGTGTCAAGTCCCTGACCGGTGCAGGAGTTGAAGAGAACAAGATCCTCATAGTATCGCGCCTGCTCGTACTTGGAAAAGAGCATCGATTCGTCGTAGAAGTATCGAGGGATGACGTCGTAATCCACCGAATCGACCTCGCTCTTAAAAGACCCGCTGATCATGACCATGAACGGGTAGACCATCGTCACCGCCCCGAGGGTCAGCACCAGGTAGATCAGGAATACCTGCAGGCGGAGGTTCCAGGAGCCTCTTCGGACTTGGCTGATGATAGGCATCCTATTTACCTCCCGCACTGAATGTCATATTGGAGAGTCGCTTCATCTGATAGGCCGTGAAGCCAAGGAGAAGCAGACCCATCAGCCACCCGATGGCGGCCGCCCTGCCAAACTTCAGGAACAGGAACGCGTTGTAGAAGACCTCCAGGCCGAGGACGTGGGTGGCGAAGTTGGGGCCGCCATTTGTCATCAGCAGCACGAAGTCCGCCGAGTTGAATGCGCCGATGAATGCTCCGGTGAGGTTGATGATGATGAGCGGTTTCATCATTGGTATGGTTACTCGCCATATCTTAGTGAGTGTGCCCGCGCCATCTAGGTCTGCAGCCTCATATAGCTCATCGGGAACGCTTTTGAGCGCCGCCAGATAAATCAGGCACCCAGGCCCCATTCCGGCCCACACAGTTGGGATGATAACACAAAGCATTGCCAGCGAAGGGTTCGACAGCCACGCCTGCTCACTTATGTGGAACAACGAAAGCACTTTGTTTAGCATACCGGCAGCAGAGGGGTCGTAGAAGTTCTTCCACATAAACATAACCACCGTGCCGGAGACCACCGCCGGCAGGTAGAACAGGACTCTGTAGAGAATCTTGAGCCTCGGCACCTCCGCCAGGAAGATGGCCAGCACAATAGGGGCCACGAAGCCAAGCCCTATCCACAGGCCGACGTAGTAGAGCGTGACCAGCAGGGAGTGCCAGAAGAAGCCGTCGAAGAGCACGTCCGCGAAGTTGTCCAGCCATATCACAGACGATCCGCCCATGATGCGGTAGTCGTAGAACGCTATCGCCGCGCCGCGTATCAGGGGCACATACTGCCACACCGCTATCGAGGCAACAGAAGGAAGAAGAATGACATACGCCAGCCAGTACTTGCGGAACTGCCAGGCCCCCCTGCCCTCACCGGGCGGTGGCGAGAACACCTTCATCAGGTATCTGAAGACCAGGGCGAATGCAAGGACCATAACGATCGCGACGATGAACGCAATTACTCGCCGCACCTTCATCACATTCTCCGGGACATACTCCAGCAGGACGGCACTGGCGTTGCCCATGCTGCCGTCCAGCAGTTGCTTTATACGCGGCAGCGCTTCCTCGGGTGGCTTGTTGCCGAGCTTATCGGCCAGTATCTGTTCTATCGGCCTGTCCATGACAGAGTAGACAGTCGAGCAGTTCTGCCCGTAAGGCTCCGGATTGCCATGCTTCATGGCAAAGTTCAGGGTATCTTCCCAACCCCTGGGAACGTATTTTACATACTCGCCATACCCATATTTGCGGAGGTAGGCAGGATTAACAAAGCCGCCAAAACCATTTTCCACATATACGGCGGTCCGGATGGCTCTGGCCTCGGGGCCGTCCCAGAACCACATAAGTCGAAAAGCAGCTTCGCGGGTCTTGGGGTCTGTGGTTCCGGCATATAGCCCCATCATAGTGGAATTGAGTTCGCTGCCGAAGTTGCCTCTGCCGTCACCAGGTACCGGCGCGATGCCTACCAGGAATGGGTCGATGTTGGCGATCATCTTGTCGTCGAGGTAGTTGAACATCATGCCAATCTCGCCGCGCTCAAACTTCTGGCCGTAGTCGGACCCCTGATAGGCGGTACCGCGAATCGTTTTGCCGTTCTTCCGGAACTCGCCATGGTGAAGTTGCGCGAAGTAGTGGGCAGACCGAACACCGGCGTCGCTGTTATAGGTAAGTTTCCAGTTTCCCTGGCTGTCCTCCACCATCGCTTTGCCGCCGGAACTGGAAAGGAACGTGTACCACTCCCACGATATGTTAGCCGAAGACATGCCTATTGCATAGATGCCCTTGTCTGGGTTGGTAATCTTCCGGGCGTAGTCCAGCAATTCGGCATAATCTTTTGGGGGCTTTTCCGGATCCAGTCCGGCCTTGCGAAAGACATCTTTGCGGTAGAACAGTGATCGGACCAGTATTCCGTAAGGCACCGAGTAGTAGTGTTTCTTGCCATCCGGCCCCCGCCGGTAGACAACAGGCCTGATGGACGGGATGAAGCGCTCGTTGACCTCTTCGGGAGGCAGCTTCTCTATGAACTCATCCAGAGGCTGCACAATGCCCTGGCGGATATAGCTGTCGCTCTGCCGCAGGTTGACGTAGATGATATCTGGAGAAGTCCCTCCGGCGACCGCCATCAGCGGGCCGGTATCCATGTCCAGCGCCATACCGGTTCCGGTTGCGATGTCGATATTGGGATACTTCTTCTGGAAGGCCTCAAGAACAGCGATGTCGGCCTTGGCAGAGACATTGGAGGATGTGCCATCCACCGCGAAGAATATCTTGAGTTTGATCCTTTGGTTGGTGGCATCATCAGCCGCCAGACATAAGGATGACAGCAGCGCGGCAGCGACCACGAACACAACCACGGATAGGGCCAGAAAAGAGCGCATTTGTGACTACCTCCGACACTGGATTATACAGGTGTACAGCCTCAGAGTCAAACTTGTGGCGTCAGTTGCATGCACACTACCGAAGACTTTGAGACAAGTGTTTGCTTCGGGCCTTGTCTTGATGAAACCTCTCGCCGGATCTGCGACAAAAAGGCCAGTGTACACGTCGAATTGGAACAGCTTCGTCAAAAGAAGGGTATTGTAAGTATAGGAAATACCGTACATGTCCGCTTCGTTCGCTAAAATGTCACCAATATGCCTGACGCTTGAGGATGACATGTCCCGCGGATTTGACACTCGTCAGGCACGATGGTACTATGGATTTACGAAGAAGCCCTTCGGGGTGGGAGGCGCTTTCATAAATGGACATCATGAAACTTCTTGATTATGTAGTGACCGAGGACGGTTCGGACCTGCACTGCATTTGCGGGGAGCCGCCCACTGTACGTCTACACGGACGCATGGCCAAGGTCCCCGGCTACGAGGATCTGCTGCCCGAGCACACAGAAGCGATGGTTAAACAGATCATCAGCCGGGACAAGTGGCAGGAACTGCAGACAGAGCGCGGCGCGGACTTCGGCTTCGCGTTCGGAGACAGGGCAAGGTTCAGGGTGGCGTCTTTCTTCCAGAAAGGCACCATCGCCATCACCCTCCGACAGATTCCCAACAGGCTGCTGACCTTCGAGCAGATTGGCCTCGAAGAGCACATAAAGAAGCTGTGTTGGGAGCCTAGAGGCTTGGTGCTGGTGGTTGGCCCTACAGGAAGCGGCAAAACAACCACTCTCGCCACAATGATCGACTATATCAACACAAACCGCGACTGCCATATTATCACCATCGAAGACCCTATCGAATACTACCACAACCACAAAGTCTCGGTTGTGAGCCAGAGGGAAGTCGGCATTGACGTGCCATCGTTCGATATTGGGGTTATCAAGTCCCTGCGGCAGGACCCCGATGTTATCCTGGTTGGAGAAATGAGAGACCTTTCCACGATCTCGGCTGCGGTCCGAGCGGCGGAAACGGGCCACCTTGTTTTCTCCACACTGCACACCACCGGCGCGGCCAGAACAGTGGACAGAATTGTAGACGTGTTCCCGGTCGATCAGCAGGCGCAGATTCGGACCCAGCTCGCGGGAAACTTGAAAGCGGTTATCTCGCAAGTCCTCATCCCGAAAATCGGGGGCAAGGGAAGAGTGGCGGCGTTCGAGATTATGATTGCCACGACCGCCATCGCCGCCAACATCCGGGACTCGAAAACTACCTCCATCACCTCATCCATCCAGACGGGTATGCGGGAAGGCATGAAGCTGCTGGACGACTCTCTGCGAGAGCTGTTCCAGAAGGGCTTGATCGACCGCGACGAGATGCTTAGACTTGCCGAGCGGCCGGATGAGATTCTGGAGAAGATGGGTGAGAGGAAGGCCGGCAAACTGGGTACAAGCGACCCGGCGGCCACCCAACAGAGTGTCCCGCAGTCTGTGCCTCCACGCGATGACCAGCCGGCACAACCCGGAGGACAACCCAGGCAGCCGGGCCAGCAGCCAAGGCCACCACAACCGCCGCAGAGGGGCTTCTTCGGGCAGAAGAAGTAGCCAACGCGTCTGTCCGGATCACTGATACCAAGAACGCCCGACCTTCAGCAGGTCGGGCGTTTTGTCATATCTGGTATAGTCTCAGGCAGCGCCTACGGCCAGGAGGTATCCGGGTAGAGCTTGCCTACCTCAACCGCAGCGCTTCCCCAGAAGCTTGCAGCCTTGGTGGCTTTGACGTGGCCGTCGCAGAAGCCGACGTTGCACATCTCGGAGTGCCTGTCGATCGGAACGCTCAGATTGCCCCAGGTGGCCGTGTAAAGTATGGCGTATTTCCAGCCCACCGGGTTCTGGTCAACCAGCATCACGTATGCGGCCGGCTCAGGGATCATATTCTCACTGATGGGCGCGGGGGTGTGGCCGCGCTTCCAATAAAGGTGGCCATTGCTCGCGTAGCTCAGCTCGCGCCTGGTCGCCGAGGCTCCGTAGCTTGGACAGGTGTACAGGTCCTTGGACTTCACGTACGGGTGGATCAGCCCTTCGGGGCGGACGTCCGTGTTGTTGGGATACTCGGCGTTGTGGCTGTAGATCTTGAAGAACCACTCTTGGTGGGTGTCCGCCGTATTATTCTCGATGAGGGGCGGATAGCACTGGTCGTAGTCCTGCATGTACATCAGGACTCCCATCGTCATCTGCTTCAGGTTGCTCTGGCACGACGCCTGCCGCGCCTTCTCTCTTGCTTTCGCAAAGACAGGGAAAAGGATCGCCGCCAAAATCGCGATGATCGCTATGACTACCAACAACTCGATCAGGGTGAAACCTTTCCTTCTCATCTTTCTCTCCTATCGCCTAATTGGTGTTACGATACTACTTGCTCTGAAGCTGCATTCCGTGAATGCAGAGCGCGATTACGCACCACATCACCCCTTTCTATCTGGCTGTTGCTGCCTGGCGCTCGGACTGCTGTGAAGCACGGCTTCCGCCGTTCGCCCGCAGCGCGCTCAGGATAGCTTTGGTTATTCGCCGGACGAATTCTCACATACACCGCTCGGCCTCGTCCGGGTCGTGGGCGGCTATCGCGTCAACGACGGGCCGAAATTCGATGCGCCGATCACTTTGCGGATAGTTCTCCCAGATGCGTTCCTCGAATTCGGGGATGTTGACCGTAAATGGCTTGAGCTGGTAGGACTCCCATATCTGGAAGAGCAGCGGGTTGCCACAGTTGCACATAATGTAGTGGTGGAACTCCGCCGCGAGCTCGTTGCGCATATCGCGGTCGAGGCCGTCCCAGTCATTCTCCCTCCGAGTCTCTATGGCGCTGAGGTGAGCTATCTGCCAGCCTGTCATGTTCATGGCCGCAAGCCGCGCGCCCATGCCCTGGATCACTTCACGGACTTCGTGGTGGTGAAGAATATCTTCGGCCTGGTAGTCCTCAAGGTAGCGGACTTGCTTGCTGCAGAATGTTCCACCATCCACCAGGAGTCCGTCGAACTGCAGGCGGAGCATCGCCTCGCGAACGGGCATACGGCTGACGTTCATCATCTTGGCGATCTTCGCTTCCGAGAGTTTCTGGCCGGGCGGAAACTCGCCGCCAAGAACCTTGTCCTTGACGAACTGGTACACCTCATCCGACTTCATACCATCTCTCACGACTGCCATTCGTACTTTCCTGTTGCGAAGATGCCAATGTTGCGGGGGCATAGTATGCTATATGCAGGAATGGTATACTATTTTCCGGGGCGTGTCAAGGGCTTCTCGTGGATTATTATCACTATTTGGGGGGGTGGAACACTTGGAAAGATCAGAATGCACTTGCGCGGTATCCCTCCAGGTAGGATACCTGGAGGGATGTTCTTCTGTGGTTTCGGCTCAGGGGGACATTCGCCCTCCCGCTCTACCTCGCTGCCTTGCCTAACTTCACTGTATAGTCAGCCATTTTGCGTCGGACTTGCTGCAGGTCATCGTGGACACTCAGATTAGCGAGCCATTTCTCGGCCTCCAGCGCAAGCTTCAGTGCTCCTGACTTCGATTTCGCCTGCTTTATGGCTTTCCGGAGGGTGGCGAGATAGCGGGTGTCGTAGATTGCTTCTCTGTATGCCTCGTATATGATCGTGTCTATCGGTCTGCCACTCCAAGTGGGGAAGGCGAATGCGTAGCATGGCCATTTCTCATAGTCGAACTGATATGCCGGGTCGGCATCTACCGCAGGACATCCTGAATACTCCCACGGCGCGGCCCCCTGTTCGCCGTTCTTCCACATCGCAAGGCCGTATCTTCGGCGATACACCGATGGCGAAGCGGGCATGTTGGTGGACGGGGTATTGTATATCCAGCACTCATATCCCAGCTTCCGGGACAGCCTGATGCTCCTCTCGCCGCCAAGGGCCTGCGCGCCGCCGTAGACTATCGGCAGGCTCAGCGCGCTGCCTATCTCGGAGAAGTAGTTGGGCGAACAAGCGACCGTCACAATGCCCCCGGCTTTGTTGACCGCATCATATCCCTTGCGCAGTTCCATCAGCTTCTCGCCAGTGGCCTCGTCGTGGCCGAAGAATGCGGGCTTGGGGAAGCCATTCTTCTTGCAGAAATCGTTGGCCGCTTTCACTCGCTCATTGATTGACGGGGTCAGTTCGTCCCAGTTATGCGGCGCGCCTTCCCTTGGGTCGGGAATGAAGAAGACGTTGTGGCCGAGCCAGGTGAACGGGCTGCGCGTGAGACCGGCCTGCCTGGCGGATGTCAAGACTATGCCCAGTTCGGTGAAATCCCAGACATTGTCAATCTTCTTGGGAGTTCCGCCGTAAAAGTTGAGGGTGTTGAACCCGTGTTCTCCCATGCTCTTGAGTTCCGCAGCCATCTGGGCATAGGTCTTGCGCCAACTGTGAATCCCCTCCTGCTTCTTGGTCGCCTCATCCGCGATGTAGGAGCGGTAGAACGCGGAGTAGGCGTAGGGCGTCGGCTCCAGCTTGAACGGCATTACCTCAAGTTCGACGGTCCAGGCTACTGACTTGCCATTGGCCGCTTTGGCCACTATGGTGCCTTTGTAGACCCCCGCAGCGGCTTTGTCGGGTATACGAACCAGAGCGTAGAACTGGCGATTGGTGTTGGCGGGGATTGTGATCGGCTGGAGCATGGCTGTGTCGTCGCCGACCTTGGGGTCTCTGTATTTGTTCTTCTGCTCGGCGTATACTGGCTCGGCGAAGGACGGATCGTGGAGAAGAAGTTCGTTCATCAGCCTCGGCTTCTTGCCGAAGGGCCTGAACCACGGCTGCACAACCCTGATGTCCACCGCATCGTTCCTGATGACTCCGGACTTCGACTTCAGGTCGCTTGCAGTGACCGTGAGGCCGGGTAACTCGACACTAGTCCGTAGAGCGAAGGAGAACGGCACAAACGTCCCACGGCAGCCAAAGCCCTTGAGGGAGTTGGATGCAACTGCCGGAACGGGGTCTGAGTCCGGCAGAATCTGCGGGTTCTCCAGCCCCGCCCCGGCTTCGTTCCAGTCGTAGTAGGAAAGCTCGGCGTTCTGCGCCATCGGGCCCGTGGGAAGGATCGGGTAGGACTGAGTGATGTCGAGCGTGAAGGGGACGATATCACCTCCACTGTCCCCCCGGGCGTAAACCTCACCTGCCCTCGCAAGATTGACGTAGCGCCGCGCGCTCATAACCAGCCGTTCGGGTTTGTTGGTCAAGCTGGTATCGTACGGCTTGCTCTCGTCCGCAACCGCATTGTCCGCCGCGGCAAGCATAGGTCTCGCGGCTGCCAAGTCCTCGCCAGCCTTGCCCACCAGACCGGTTATCTGGTCCCACACGAGAGAGGCTTCAGCGACTTCAAGAAGCGGCGGGAGGGACTCCTCGACCTGCTTTGCCCACGTTCTCGCGTCCACCAGCCGTCTTCGGGCTTCACTCCGAATCTCAGCCTGCTTCTCGACGGTGTAGTATCGCTTCACCGCCGCCCACTGCGCCTCCCAGTTGGCAGGCAGCTTGCCGGTTATGTTGATATCGTCAACATAGATAGTGACTGTCGTTGCCGGGGAGTTGTCGGCAAGCTGAAGATACAGGGATGCGCCTGAGATGTATTGCGCAACACTTGTCCCACCCTTTGCGGTGCAAGACCAGTGCTGCCAACCGTTCTCTTCACCCACGCTTGCCCCCTGCTGGACGTTGCCGGAGACATTCTCCTCGAGGTCGCCCCACCCCATTCCGTGGAACTCCCATATCTTGTTGGTCGGCTCGCTGCTGATCTTCACCCACATATCCATCTTGAGGTCGGACCACTTGGGCATCTCAATTGGCAGCCGGATGTAGGAGTTGCCCCACCTGCCCGGCTCGAATTGGATGACGATCTTGTATGACTGCTTGCCCGTGCGAGCCTGCTCGGTAGTCACCCCGGAGGACGTGATCTTGTGCGGGACGGCCCCCGCATACCATTCCTCCATCTGTGGGCTGCCGGACTCGAAGTCCTGCCTAAAGAGCACGGTTTCGGGCGACTCTTGTGCCGCCGAGAGGATGGTATCAGGGTCAGGGGATTTGGATTGTGCGAGGCACATTGTTGGCGCCATCGCCGCCAGCAGGACTAGCGCTAGTTTGAGAATACGCATCTACTTGTCTCCTTTTGCTCAGGGGAATGAAACCATGATGGGTGGCGATCTCCGAATCGCCACCCTCAGAATCTGGTCAGGGGGTAGGGATTCGGAGATCCCTACCCATCAGGTTGGAAGTCTAGAGTGTTGTATTGCCATTCTGGATGAAAGTCACCTCAACCGGCTCTCCCGGATTGAGCCGCTTGCCCTCGGCCCACGGGTTAGCCGCAGGGGAAGAGACTGCGGGAGAGTCGCCCTGGAGATGGATGAGGCTGCCGTCGTTTAGCTGGACCTCCAGGAACAGCCGCCTTATCTTCCAGAACGCGTCGGTCGGGTTGGAAATGGTGAGGGTGTTGTTGGTCTTGAGCGCGGCTTTGGCTGCATCGTTCAATGTCGCTTTGACCTTGGTCACCCAGGTTTGGTAGCCGCCACTGCCCTCCAGCTTGCCTGCGTTGATTCCGTTCAAGGTGATTGCCTTGGTGTCGCCGCCATCGGTCCGGGTTGATCCCCAGAGGTCGTAGTATAGCGAGACCGACTTGACCTGCGCGAGGTCCGCCTCTTCGATAGACCTCCTGATCGGAACCAGCGGCAGGTTGTCGGAGGCAACCACTGCCCCGTTCTGCCGAAGCTCGACTCTGATACTTCTCTGATCGCGCTTCCAGTTGGTGATGATGACCATGAAGCCGCTATGCGACTGCGGCTCCACTCTCACCTCCCTCGGCCCATAAGCCACATCCACCTTGTCTACGCCATCGCTGGTAATGGCAACATCGAATGCCTGAGGGGTGGAAAGGTTGTTCACCACGCCGACTGCTGCGAAGGCACTATCCCCACTCGTGTAGACATGCAAGGGAATAGGTTGGTGCAACGGTTTGTAGCCACCCTGCCCTGAGTTGGAGATGGTATCCCGCACCATCCGCCGTAACGGCGCTATGCTCACGGTTACCGGTCTCTCCACGAAGAACTCAAACGTGGAGTAGTGATGCTCCGCCCCGTCTTCCGAGGGCAGCCTGCTTGGGGATTCCTTGGCGAGCATGATTGTGGTGAATGGTTTGGAGTAGTCTGCGGGAATGTCGACTTTGAAGCTTGCAGTCGCGCTCTTGCCAGCGGGGATTTCCTCCCAGAACCACTTGGGAGTCCTGCCCATCCATATCGTCCCTTTCCAACTCCACTGCTCGTTGGTGAAGTTATCGGCGACGAAGTTGTACTCCCACGTTCCGCCAGCCGACGCAATGGGGTTCCGGGTATCAACCGCCACAAACCTGCCCGACTTGGCAAACAGGATTGAGGCAGTCCCCTTGAACCGGGGGATCCTGGCGGTAACCTTGTTGCCGTCGCGCTCGAACGGGACCTTGAAAGCGCCCAGGTTCGCCGCTCCGACCACATACGCCGCTTTGATCTCAGAGGCGTCCTTGACGTTGATGGTCACCGGCACATCGAACCGCGTCCACGATGTGTAGTAGTTCTCGCCAAAGGCTATGACAGTAGCGAGGAGGTTGCGCTCTGTGTCGACTCTGAAGAGGTTGCCGTCGTAGCCCCGGGGCAGAGTCAGGCAGTGAGGCTCCAGGCACCACTCCTTGTCGGCGATGAGGTCAAACATCGGTTGGTAAAGTCTGCACTCCCAGGCATCGTCGAGTTTGGTGCGTGTGTCGTAGTCGTCGAGCCCAAGGCCCGCTTTGTGGCCGGTCTGCGCGACCATTCCGTTCCTAAGCGACGCCTGCATAATCAGTTCACCGTAATTCAGGTTCACTCCCGGCCTGTTGCCGATCAGAGCGTACCTGCCCACCTCCTGCCCCATACCTACGGCTTCGCGGTCCTCGGCGCAGGCGAGGTCGGAGTTGCCAACTATGTCTATGGTCTCGTGGCAGTGGTTGGTCCAGACCAGCTTGCCATGTTTCCGGGCAACTTGCCTTGCTGCGGTGGTCATTGCAGCTAGAGCTATGCTGAACTCAGCCGCAGGCTTGCCTTCATCGGTAACCGTATAGCCGTCATCCTTGGTATGTATCCTGCCGCCGCCGTAGCACTGGTCAATGAAGAAACCATCGAGGCCCTTGTACTCGCGCAGCATCTTGTCCAGTTGCGCTTTCTGGTAGTTGTAGAACTTCGAGCCAGCCACAGGGACCGTATAGGCCACATCGAAGCCGAAGTAGCCCTCATCCCGGGCAAGTATCTGGTCGGAGAACTCGGCCTTGGCGAAGGGATACCACACGTCGCGCGGGTTCCAGTACATAAACATCGGGCTGCCGCTATCGCTCGCGGCTTTGATGAAGCGCTTGATGCCGTCGTAGCTGGTCTTGTACCAGTAGTACTCGGTCTGGCCGCGATGCTCGGCGAACCCTTTCTTGAATATCTCCTCGAACATAGACTCCGGCCTGCTCTCCATCCAGGCAACTATCTTGTCGTATGGAGCGTCTTTGGCCGGTTTGCCATCCAGGAAGCCTTTTGGGTACCAATCAGGGTTTTCATTGAGGTGTTTCCACTTCTCTCCGATTGCATTGGTGAACACCGGCGCTTCGCTCATATACCGGCCGTGCCAGTTGTCCAGCCCCTGCATCTCGATGGTGAACTTGTGCCGAGGATTCCACTTCCACAGATAGTTGCGGTGGAAGCTGGGCTGGGTGAAGCATTCGGGGTAGTAGTTGCCGAGGCTTCCAGTGCCGCCGAAAGCCGGTGAAAGACTGGTATACGCCTTGGGATCGACCATGAACTTGTCCGGCCAGGTGTCGCGCGCATAGGCCAGCCCACACCGCCAGTCGCCCTGATGGGGCTGGAGGTGGAGGGTGACGGTCCGGCTGCCCTTGGGATCCAGCCGCACTCTCAGGAAGGTGACCAGCACGGCAGTCCCGCCCTTCGACTTCGCCGCATAGAATGTCATAGGCATAATGGGGTAGTTGTAGTCCGAGGCCAGGGTGAAGCCGACGTCACGCTGGCTGGAGTATAGTGTGAACAAGGGCTGGGAGAGGTAGTTGTTGTACTCCCACCAGTCGTCGCTTCTGAGGCCGTAGGCCAGCGCCGAACCTTCCGCCCAGTTCGGAAAGTCGTTCTGCGCCGGAAGGAAGGCGCGGTAGTCATCGCCTTTGAGAACAACTGGAAGCTCGACATCTATGGACCGCAGGCGGTTCGACTGGTTGGTGAACTTGACCGAGAGCTTGGCGCCCTCACCCATCGGCTGCCGTGTGACCGTCCAGACAAGCTGGGCGTCCTTTGCACTCTTCGTGTATCCGGCAGCCGACGCGCGCGCCCCGGCCACTGCTTTGTCCTCAATCACCCTCTGCACCTGCCGTTTTGCGCCGGCGAGCTTGAGGCCATCGAGCACGGTGTGCTGGTTCTCCACTATGATCTTCACATCACTCTGTGCGGAAGTGGGCTTCTGCCCAGGCGCGGCAACGAATGCCCGCTCGACTATGCGCATGCTCACAGGCTCGGCCAACAGGTTTTCGGAAGCGGTTCTGCCGATGCCGGTGATGGAGCCGTTGGCATCGAACTGGGTGTCTGCGGAGGCACACGCTGCTAGGCAGACGAGCACGGCAGCAACGATAAGACATATAGGACTTATATGACAAATACGACACATACGATTTACATATCTCCTTTGATGGACTCTCTACCCGCGCGCTTTTTGCAGCCTGACTATGTAATCGGCCATCCGGCGGCGGACTTTGCCGAGGTCGTCGTTCACGCTGAATGATTTCAGCCAGTTGTCTACCTCTCCGACCAGGGCGGGCGACTTACCGGACTTTCTTGCCACAGCCAGGGCCTTCTCCAGCGTCGCCATATACCTTGTGTCATAGATACCCTCGCGCAGGGCTTCGTAGGTCAGCGTGTCTATGGGCCGACCGCTCCAGGTGGGGAATGCGTAGCAGTAGACTGGTCTTTCGCTGGTGGCGAGGTTGGCATAGCCGACGCTGATATTGTCATAAGCCCAGTTGGCCACACCGTTCTCCCCGTTCCGCCACATCGCCAGGCCATAGCGCCGCCTGATAGATGATGGCGCGCCGTAGACGTTGGAGGCGGGGCAGTTGTATATCCAGACTTGCAGGCCTTTGGACTGGACTGTGCGGACTATGCGCTCGGTCTCGGAGTCCGTGACACCACCAAGAAGTATCGGCTGGACAAGATCGGGCCCGAGAATGCCGAAGAAGTCTGAATAGCACGCAATAGTGACAAGACCGCCGGCCTTCTTGACCGCCTCATATCCAGGCTTCATTCCCATCAGCCGCTCTCCCGTGAACTCGTCTGCGCCGAAGAGTGCGGGAGAAGGATAGCCTTTCTGCTTGCAGTGCGCCACAAGCGCGGGCACGATTGCGTTGATGGACGCAACCATTTGCTCCGTAGTGTTGGCATAGAACGGGCGGGGGTCGGTCGCAAGGTTCACTCCGTGGCTGCTCTCCCAGCAGAATGGGCTGCGACTAAGGCCCGCTTTTACTGCCGCATCCAACATCTGGTCGAAGTCCGCAAAGTTCCAGGAGTTTCCCGCCTCAAGTGGCGAGCGGTCGCGCCTGTCTCCCTTGCTTCTGGGAACGTAGCCGTTCTTGAGGTGGAGTGTGTTGAATCCGTGCTCCGCCTGCGAGAGAAAGTCCTGATTGATCTGCTCGAATGTCTTCTTCTCGAATCCCACGCCCAGTTGCTCAACTGTGGCAGCATCGGCTATGAAGCTTTCGTTGAATGCGCTGTAGGCATTGGGGGTAGGCTCCAGCTTGAATGGCAGAACCTCCAGCTTGAGAGCAAAGCTCATTTTGGTCCCATCGGCAGCCTTGCCCGAGACCAATCCCTGATAGATGCCGGGCTTGGCATCCGCGGGAACCTTGACCAGCAGGTAGAACTGCCGAGCCTGGTCGGCCTCTATAGTTATGGGCTGCATTGCTGCGGCATCTACGGGCTTCTTCGCGTCCTTGAAGCGGTTATATCCCTCGGCTTTGCCCACCGTTCGCACGAAATCCGAATCATGCACCAGCATCACGTTCCGAAGCTGTGGCTCCTTGCCTGATCCGACCGGCATATACACGGGAGCAACCACCCGGATGTCTGCTTTTGCGTTGAGCTTGTTCTTGCCGGAGGACAGTGTGCCCACTGTGAATGTCAGGTCCTCCAGCTTCTCCTGGGTCTCGATGGCGAACGAGAACGGCACATAAGTGCCGCGAGCGCCCTGACCGACCAGGCTTGAACTCGCCTTGGCGGGCACAGGCTTTAAGTTGGGAAGAACTGCGGGGCTCTGGTAGTAGCCCGCTACTTCGTCCCAACCGTTGTATGCCTGCTCGTCGATATGCGCGGTCGGGCCTGACGGGAGAATCTCATAGCTTTGCGTGGGGTCGAGGGTATAGGTGATGACATCGGAGTTCTTCTGCACTTTCGCATATGGAATGCACGACTCCCCCACGTCCATCCAGTAGCTCGCGTCCATCAGCTTGAGTTCGGCTGCGTGGACGTTGGCGGAGAACCTGCCACTTGCCTCCAAGCCATCCTCAACCGCCTCAACCAGCGGCCTGGCTTCGGCAAGGGCGGCGGTCATCTTCCCCGCAGCCCCCTCGAACTGCTCCTGCAACATAGGAGAAGCATCTTCGGGGGACTGCAACGCGGCTTCACGTTTGGCCAGCGCTTCACTCCAGGACCGCAGAGTCACCAGCCGCCGCTGCGCGCTTTCCCGCTGCTCCTTCTCAGCATAGACGGTGTAGTATGTCCAGACGTTCTTCCATTCGGTCTCCCAGCCTGACTGCAGGCGGCCAACAATCCTGATATCGTCGATGTGGAAGACTGCTTTGGTCGGAGCCGGAATCTCGCTGGTCTCAACGTATAGCGAGATCCCGGAGATATACTCGGCGGGGTTGGTCTTGCTGGAGACAATGGATGCCTGCCAGAGTTCCCAGCCGTCCTTGTCCGCATCTTTGACCTTGACCCCGTAGGTGCAGTTGCCGTCGGTTCCGCCCGCAACGCCGCTGCTGAGTCCGTGTCGGTAGCCAAGACTGATCTTAGGTTCGCTCTCAGCTTTGATCCGCCATTGCAGCTTCATATCCGACCAGACAGGTATACTCACCGGAAACCGCAGGTAAATCCCGCCGTAATTGCCCGGATCGAAGCTGAGCTCGACCCGATAGGACGCCGCGCTGCCATCGAAACCTACTGCCTTGTCGACCCCCTTTGAGACTACCGACCCCTTCGCTGCTGCCGGGGCCTCATACCAAAGCTGTATCGGGTCGACCGTGCTCTCGCTCTCGAAGTCCTGCGAGTAGACCGGCTTCTCATCCGCTATTCTGGCCATCTCAAAGATGGCGGACGCGTTGGGTTTGGCCGTCTGGGACATAGCGGCAGCGCTGATTGCCAGTAGACCCACCGCAACTGTGAAAACTATGGCTGTTTTCATATACCCTCCTGACCGACGATTGTCATTCCGAGGATGAACGACGAGGAATCTGCTTTTTGTTTCTTCGGCAGCAGTCAGTCTCGCATAGCCCGACGATCTCTACGACCCCGCTGCCGAAGCAATCCACGATCACGCACAACTGATACGTTAAGAGAACCGCCCCCTAGACCCCTCCGTGCTCGGAGGGGGAATTACTGCGTCACTTCACCCTCAACACCACCCTGAACCCCACGTCATTTGAGGCGTTGGTGGGGGTGGAGTTGAAGCGGGAATGGCTTGCTACCACGAACTCCGAGGCGCTGTTTCCCCAGCCTCCGCCTCGCAGAACTTTGGTCAACTTGCCCTCGACTCTGGCTGAGCCGTCGGCGGGCGCATTGTCGTACCGGTAGATATAGTCGTCGAGAGTCCATTCCCACGCGTTTCCGCAAATGTCATACAAGCCCCAGGCGTTGGGTTCCAGCTTGCCCACGCCGTGAGGCTCCGCCTTTGAGTTTCGCGTCGTCCACGCGTACTTGTCCAACTGGTCAGCGCTGTCTCCGAAGTAGAAGTATGTGGCAGTTCCGGCACGACAGGCATATTCCCACTCTGACTCGCTCGGCAGATCCATTCCACCACCCGCCCAATCGCAATAGGCTTTTGCGTTCCTCCAACTGATGTAGATGATGGGGAAGTTGTCGGTAGTGGGCATTATAGACTTCTTGCGGAAGTGCCGGACGTAAAGGTCGTAAGCCGGGTCCACGTCCTTTGCGCCGTCATAGCTCTTTGCATCTGCCATAAACTGCTTGTACTGGCCGTTGGTGACTTCCGTCTGCCCCATATAGAATGGGTAGGAGATTGTGACCTCGTGGGCCGGATAGCAGTTGGAGTATCCCCCAGGCTTTGAGTTGCCCATCTGGAATGAGCCTGGGCTGATCAGAACCAGGGTAATCCCTGACTTCTGATGCACAACCTTGTCCGCATACCCGCCATCTGCCGCTTTCGCGCCCTCCGCGGGAACGCACCCGCTCGGAACCTTCATCTCCTGACACCACGCGCAGGAAGCCGCGAAAACCAACAGCGCACACACCGCGATTAGCCTTCTCATTTCGTCACCTCCAGCTTGAGCGCGAGGATGCCCCTGCCATCAAGCGCGTCCTCCCTGGTAAGCTTCCCGCCGGAGACTGTGGCAATCTGCGTGACTTTGTTGTCCTCGGTCCAGCGGGACAACCTCACTCTGGCGCCTTTGCCCCAGCCTGCATACTGCGCAAGGTCGACCGACCAGGAGAACTTCTGAGCATTCTCACCGTAATTGAGGAAGAAAACTCCCACAGAACCGTCCGGCGCTTTCCACGCAGTCCCGTCTATCACCGGGAATGTGAACTTCCTATAGCTGGACTCACCCGACACTGTCGGCATATCGCCGGTTACTCTGGGCGGCCTCAGCATTGTGCCGTAGGCAAGATAGGGTCTGGCGAAGTTGTAGTGACAGTAGAGCAGCCGTTTGTAGTACTCGCCGTCGCGCTTGAGTTTTTCATCCGTGGTGAACGGATATGCTCCATCTGCTCCGGCCCAGCCGTTCTGGTTGCCGGTAAGCCACCAGCGCCCTTGCAGGCACGGGTCGCTGCCGGTCATCGAACCACCGCCAAAGAGCAGAGTGTAGCCGTGGTAGACTGCATTGAACAGCGGCGCCTGGGAATGCCCTTTGCCCAGCGAAAGCCCGCTGTCGAGCAGATCGATCACGTATTCGGAGTTGTCCTCGGCAGTCATCATCGCATCCGGCCGGAGCTTCTTGAGTTCCCTGCGGCAGTCCGCATACAGCCTCCGCACACTGCTGGTCCAGAAGTTGCCGCCGGCGATGGGGTGGCCGTGCGCCGGATTGAAGCAGTCGGTGGTGTGGATGGTGAGAAAGTCGTAGTAGATGCCGTCAAAATCGTAGCGGCCAACGAGGTCCTTGGACACGTCCACCATCTTCTGCTGCCACGCAGGCGCTCCTGGGCACATACCCACCAGCTTCTGACCGTGGCCGTATGAATCCATCACGATCTCGCCGCCGTCCTTGGTCTTCATCGCCGACTTGTTCCTGGCGTCCTCAGCGAAGTAGCTCTCGGTATCCTGATCCCAGACCCAACCGTTGATGTATGGTACAGACCGCATGCCCCGTTTGTGCATATCCTTGACTGCATTCCTCAGCCCGGCAGACCCCAGCTTGGGCGGGGTATACTCCGGGTACCTGTCATCCTGATGGAGCGGGAAGTAGTAGCCGTAGACGTGGGAGGCTCCTACCGGCAATCCGAAGTACTCGAGCTTCTTTATCTCCCTCTCCAGTCCGGTCTCATCGCCATAGTCGGCAATCGTCCAATAAGGCATATCGGCCAGCCATTTCGGATAGTCCGCCCGCTTGTGCATTGGCCCTTTTGCGGTCCATGGGGCAGTAAGCGCCCACTTGCGGTATATCTGGCAAGCGTCGTACCAGTCGCCCTTGAACGGCCCGATCACAACGTCGCCGGGTGAAGTGTAGGAAGTCACAGGGTCATTCCCGCCCCACCCCAGCACGGGATGGCTCACCGAGTATGATAGCGACCCGCTGTCGGGGGAAACATCCCAGGAGAATGATTTCACATTGGCCTGAGGGTCTTCTTCCGCAGCATATATGCCTGTTCCACCTGCATAGATAGCCATGAACTGCATACAGGCCGGGTACTCAAGGCGCAGGCTGCTGCCGGAGACCAGAGGAGAGGGCTTCAGGTCGCCAATCGACCAGGTGTCCAGCATAAGGTCGTCCCTGCCACCCTCGGATATCGGCAGCACCCCGGCAACATCCGGGAATGTGACTGACTGGATCCCCAGACCTTGCCTGCGCACCGTCGAGGAAAGTCGCATTCGCAGCCTCGGTGAGTCGGCGGGCAATGACACCCGAACGTGAGTCTCCAACTCGCCTTTCCACACAAACTCCAGTCCAGTATCGCTGCGGCTGACCAAGCCCTTGCCTGCGTTCAGATTCGTTACCGCCATGCCAGACCCGTTCTGCCTCACCGCTATCTGCCAGAGCGGGGCGCGGCTGATGTCCGGCGCAAGAAACTCTCTCTTCTTCGCTCGGTCGTAGATGCTGATGAGGCCGAGGCCGTCCGCGCTTCGCGAGAACAGATAGGCCGCGTGGGAGTTGGCGATGAACTGGTACCCATCTACACTCCCGGAAACCAAGCCCTTGCTTACTCTCGCGCTCAGTTTCGGCCCTTTGCCGCTGAGCAGTGTCTGGGCTTGTTTGAGGGATTCGCGTGCCGCGCCGAAGTCACCCGACGCGAGCAGCGCAGCGCCGGACAGGTACTTGCTCCTGGCCACCGTTATCCTTGCATAGGCAGCGATCCAGTCGACACCCTTGAGACTATGGAGCTTGCTTGTCCGCAACTCGACTGCTCGGCGCACAGCCTTCGCAGTCTTCTCAAGAGTCTCCAACGACACGGTGAGCACAGGCGCATCGTAGTAGGCCGCGCTCCAGTCGTTAATGGCCGGAACTTCCGAGTTCGATGTTCCGAAGTAGAGTGCGACACGAGAGGAGAAGTTGGTCTGGCTCAACGGCTGCACGCTCGCGCAGTTGTACGCGCCGTAGTATTGGCCGCCTCCATCGTAGATAAATGGACCTCCCGAGATTACCCCCAGAAACACGCCCGGGCCGAAAACGGCCGCCCATCTGTTGCCGGCAGCGCTCTGGCCGGATTTCTTCAGAACCCCGCCGGACTTGTCGGTGACGTAGCTGTCTATGGCCGTTCCCTCAAAGTGGATTTCAACGACGTGAAACGATATCCAACTGTGAGAGAAGTCCTGAGTAACCCGTGTTTCCAGTCGTGCGGCTGGCTCACCGGCGTAGTGGGTGAAACGATAGGTTGCGCGGGGTCTGGAGGAAGCGGTCTTGCCCTCATCGAGGTATTCCCCCTCTGCCTGATATACAACCCGCAGCGGCCCGGAGGCGGGAATGCTCATCTTGCTCGCGGAATGGGTCGCGAGGTAGTAGACAGTTCCATCGTATATCTTGTCCGCCCAGGTGAAAGACGAGGACACGCCGCTCACGGTCATAGTCCGCAACATGCCGCCGATGCCTTTGGAGTAGGTGAGAGTCGTCCGGCCGGACGTAACCACCACATCGTCACCCTTCGACTCCACCGACACAGCGCTTTTGGGCTTTGGAACCTCCCCGCCGCCGTTGAGGATGATACTGAACTTCCGGGTCTGCCCTGCCGCCAGTTCACCAGGAATCTGCCAGCAGACGGCGTACTTGCCGCCTTCGCCCTTGTCTACCTGGCTCACGAGGTTCCCGGAACCACCCGCTTCGACAACCCGGACCGCACTGGGATCGACTGGCGCTTTGAGGCCCAGAGCCTTGGCGGCGCCTGCCAGGTCCAGTTCCCGCTCGACTATGGCGTCGGTAAGCGCCTGCTTGCCGTTTGTGACGGACACCGTGATGGCAGACTGCTGAGCAAGCGCGGAAACAGCGCCCAGCAGAAGGAACAATACAGCAACTATGATAACCCGATTCACCAGCTTCACTCTGACCTCCCGGACATTCGAAACACTTCTATCCCGTTGATTGCCGGCGGAACACTATTGCTCGCCACGAAATCGATTGATAGGCCGCCGTCGGTCACGACGGTCTGGAACTCCTTCACGATAGCCTTGTTCATCCCGCCGGACGCCTTGAACGCATCGAACTTGCTCAGCACAGTCCGGTTGCCGATTCTCACGTCGAACTCCCGGCCCAAGTTGGCGGCGTAGGCTTCGGTGAAGTGCAGACGAACGCGGTACTTGCCTCTGGGCAGGAGGAGCTTGTAGCTGGACACCCCGTAAAGCTCCGAGCGATATATCTGTGGGTTGTCCGTACCGGTTATCTCGATTGCTCCTCGGTCTACGGTGCCACCCAGAACATGTCCCCAGGACCCAGGCTCATACACCCGGTCCGGAAACCACCCATTGCCCTTGGGGTCAGTATAGCCGAATGTCGCGCCGCAGTTGATTCGCCAGATGCCCGACTTCGCAGCCTTCTCAGCTTTCCTCAACGCCTCGTAGTGAAGAGTCTTCTGGTCTTTCACAGGCGCCACTTTCGCGGCAACAGATGTCTGGGACTTTGCCTTGGTGGCTTTCTCCTTAGCGACAGTACCGGATGGTGCGATCCGTATCGAGTACACGCCATTCTCCGGCAGATTCTCCAAAGTGATGGACAGCCGCCCGGCGTTTACTTCCACGGCTTTCTCGGTGGTCAGCCTGGGCAGGTCATCCGCCCAGACCGGTCCGTCATCAGGGCCAAGCTTGAGGATAGTCACCTCAGCCTTGCCGCTGATGGGTATGCCCTCGAAATCCACGACCGCGCTCACTGGCGGCAGAACCTTGGCGGAGTCCGGCCCGGAGTTGCGCCTGGACCTGGCAACCAATGCCCGCACTGTCTTCCCTGCGTCGTCGCGGCTGGCTATTGCTACTACACATCTATCGTCCGTTTCGGTGACCAGCCTGACCCCGGTCCCCGCCGCATATTCACGCCACGCCCAATAAGATGTGCGTGGGGTGTTGGCATCCACCATAATGCCGTCGAGGTCGTCGTATGTCCAGTGGGCTTTGGCGGCGCGGTCGACCCCGGCCAGGTCGAGATAGTAGAACATGGCTATCTGTGTGCCTGGACCCGTGTCCGATATCTGCGCGCCCCACTCGTCTATGTGGTATTCACTGACCTCGAGCGCCGAGTACCTGGTCTCGACGAGCCTTCTGATAGCGTCGATGTTCTTATGCGCCTTGTCGGGTTCCACGACGAAGCCCGGCGCTGCGGGATCCTGGGTGATCTCGTGCCATGAAAGAACATCCAGCTTCTGGCCTTTCTCCTTGCAATGAGCAAGAAACGGTTCCATCGTTGCGGCTGTGACTATCCCGTAACTTGGCCCGACTAACTTTGCCTTAGGGTCGGCTGCGCGTATGGCTTCGTAGGCGGTGTCCCAGTAGTCCAGGAACTCCTGCCACGTGCCGCTGAACCCGTAACCGCTGACCCCCTCATACGGCCCCGGCGCAGGCTCGTTGTCGACCTCCCAGTAGTCTACCGGCAGGCCCATGTGGGAGCAATACTTCACCAGGGTGTAGATATGGTCGCGATATGCCGGCAGGCTCTCCTTGGGATGCGTGTACTGATCGTAGTAAGGCCCCTGATGGTGAAGCAGGACCTGCCAGGTCATTCCCTGCTTTCGAAGCCTGAGCATAGCGTCCAGATACTTGCCGTGCCACTCTGCCGAGTCCCTGACCCCACCCCATTTCTCGGCGGGTTTCGCTGTGATTGTCGATGGATACCAAAACGGCCACGTGCCGCTGCGCCAGTGCTTGATCTTCAGGGCATCGAGCATATCCGGGTCGTACTGGGGGGTGTAGTTGTTCAGAAAGCCGGTCAGAAGCCAGACCGGGCCACGGTCCGCAGCCTTGACCAATATGTGCCGCTGCTCGCTGTCCGGCGGGTCGGGGATTTCCCTATAGGGCACAGGCGCGGGCGGGCCGGCGAAAGCAAAGGCTGCTGCGAACAGCGTCAGGATGACCGCGAGAATTGCATTCCTGATCATTGACATGTCCCTTCAACCCGCTCGTTAGGGGTTGCTTGATCTGACTTCTATGTCATCAACCGCCACTGCGTAGTCCGGCTGCTGGTTGTAGGCTGAGATGCTCACGAACTTCGGCTGCCAGGTCATAGCGGGGAACTTGCCGGTGTAGTAGATGCTCCACGGCCCCTCGGCATCGAAGCGATAGCGGGCCGTGAAGGCGTTGGAGGTTCGGTCGATCACTACCCCCAACTGCACCCATTTGCCCCTGACGTCGTGTCGAATGCCGCTGGGGCTGCTTTGCCTGACTGTCCGGGTTCCGGCGTCATTGAACATGGCGACAGCATAGCCGGTCTGCTCGTTTGTGCCGAAGTCGAAAATGGCATAGTTGCGGTCGCTATCTCTCTCGGCCAGCTCGCTCAAACCCAGCATCATTCCCGCGAAACCTTTGCCGTCCTTGTTGCCCTCGAAATCTGAGAAACGAAACCAGGCAGTGGCTTCGATGACCTTGCCCTGGGCGCTTGGAATCGGGCGAAAGAGGTCGTGGGTGGACCAGTAGTTGCCGGAGAAGTCACCATACCAATCGCCTGAGTGAGCAGTGGCGCCCTTGCGAGATAGGACTGTACTGGCGGTGTTCTTGGCGTGCGTCCAGCCGGACTTTCCAAACAGGCTCTCCCCATCGACATAGCCCGCCTCGAACCCGTCCCTGAAGAGCAGGTTGGGCAGAGGATTGCCTGCCGCTGCATCCGTTGCGGCCTTGCGGTCGGCTTCCAGTTTCCCCTGCGCGATCTGCTCCTTGGCCCAAGTGCCCTGCGGGGCGATTCGGACTGAGCGGACCTCGTTTTCCGCCAGCGCCTCGAACAGAATGCTCAACTTGCCGCTCTTCACATCAACGCTCTTGCGGGTTGTCAGGGCAGGAAGGTCATCTTCCCACACCGGGCCATCGTCGGGACCGAGCTTCAGAATGGTGATTTCGGCTTTGCCTGTGATCGGCACTCCCTCGAAGTCTACTACCGTCCTTGCAGGCGGCAGCATCTTGGCGAAGTCCGGGCCGGTATAGCGCTTGGACCTGGCCACAACCGCCCGCACAGTCTCCGCGGCATCGTCCCGGCTTGCTATGGCGATCACGCATCTGTCGTTGGTTTCGGTGACCAGCCTGACACCGGTCCCCGCCGCGTATTCCCGCCAAGCCCAGTAGGAGGTTCGGGGAACCTTGGAACTCGCCATTATGCCGCAGAGGTCGTTCTGAGTCCAGTGGGCTTTGGCCGCGCGATCCACCCCGGCCAGACCCAGGTAGTAGAACATGGCCATCTGGGTTCCAGGGCCGGTATAGGATATCTGCCCGCCCCACTCGTCTATGTGGTATTCCTTCACCTCAAGCATCGGGAACCTGGTCTCCACCAGGGTTCTGATGGCCACGATGTTTTTCTGGGCCTTGTCCGGCTCAATCCAGTCCCCCACGGTGTTGGCGGCGTTCTGGGTTATCTCGTGCCAGGAGAGCACGTCCACCTTCTGCCCCTTGTCTTTGCAGTGCTGAAGAAACGGCTCCATCGTCTCGGTTGTGACTGTTCCGTAGCTGGGACCGACTATCTTTGCCTTCGGGTTGGCTGCCCTGATGGCATCATACGCTGTGTCCCAGTAGTCCAGATACTCCTGCCAGGTCCCCTGGAAGCCATTGCCCTGAACACCTTCAAACGGCCCAGCGTGAGGCTCGTTGTCCACTTCCCAGTAGTCGACCGGCGCGCCCATCTGGGCGCAGTACTTCACCAGCGTGTAGATGTGGTCGTGGTAGTCTTTGAGGCTCTCTTTGGGATGCGCGTACTGATTGTAGTATGGCCCCTGATGGTGAATAAGAACCTGCCAGGTCATACCCTGTTTTCGCATGTGGTTCATGGCGTCCAGATACTCGCCATAGAAGGTGGCTGAGTCTCGGTAGTCTCCCCACTTCTCACGAGGGGACGCCGTTATGGTAGACGGATACCAGAACGGCCACAGCCCGCTGCGCCAGTGCTTGATCTTCAGCGCATCAAGCACGTCCTGGCCGTATTCCGGGGTGTAGTTGTTGAGGATACCGGTAAGGAGCCAGACCGGCCCACGATCCGCAGCCCTGACCACGACATGCCGCTGCGCGCTATCCGCGGGATCGGGGATATCCTTCCAGGGAACCGCGGCTGGAGGACCCGCCAGGCAGGCAGCCGCGCACAAGGCCAATACAACAGTCGCCAGCAGTAATCGCATTGGGGCACCTCATCTTCGCAGTCGGCTTCACAAGCGCAGGGCTATATAGGCTATTCCGGCGGCGCTTCAACGCGCCTCCAATATTATCCAGCAAAACACCCATTTAGCGCAATAGACTTTGGCCGACCAATGGCATACAATGCTTGCGAATACCAAACCTTTGGGCCGGGGCGTCGGGGTGAAGGCTGTGGTTGCTACTGCGAAGTGAGCTTCTCCAGCAGACCCTCCTCGCTAGACCTGCCAACCAGAATCGTGAGATCCCACTCCCAATTTGACTTCGGTCGAATCTCCTGCAGCATCTTTCGGGTTTCGCTGAACTTGTAGTCCTCGCCGCCGTTGGTTGGTTCGATACCGGCGTTGTAGTGGGGGTTCTTGTCGTCCAGCTTCAGTCCCTGGTTGATCCACAGGCCGATGTAGGGGATTTGCCTGGGAGAGAAGAGCATTGCGTAGAAGTCGCCGGTTTTGGGGTCACGGAAGCCGCCGAAGCCCTGGTCGAGGGGTCTGGTGTAGACTTTGAGCGCCGACTCCGTTTCCGGTCCGCCCAGCTTCATCCAGAGAAGCCCGTTGCGGGTCTGCGTCTTCCACGGCTTCGTCGACTCCTGGAACCTGGCGCTGTCCGGCAGAAAGACCTCCATCCCCGGCTCGATGGCCACAAGCGCGTGGCCCGCCCAGATGGCTTTCATCCGCATCGGCGTCGGGTTGGCGACCTTGTAGCTGATCTCCAGCCTGTTGGGTTCGACCAGCTTCACCGTCTTCTCGAACTCATAGGGCAGCCTGATTCCGTGGACGGACAGACGCACCTGCCCCACCTCAGGGACCATCCCTCCAGGTATGATACCTGGAGGGATCTCGGTTCCTATGGTGTAATCCCACGGCAGTGACCAGACCTCTCCGTGATCCGGCAGGACTATGCCTTTCCAGGGGCCGTCTGGGTACGGCGATGCGCCTACGGTAGGAAAGCAGTCATCGAAACCGCTCACATCATACTTCATGTAGTTGGCGGCGTAGGCGGGGAGCTTGTAGTCGACATACGGGTTCCGCCACATCCACTCCCGCCCGGTCCGCTTGTCTTTGACGGAGATGATGCTGGCTCCCTTTTCCGGAAGCAGAACCACGCTCATCGTGGGGCAGTCCAGCGTGATAGCTTTGAGGCCACGAAACGTGGTCTGCGTGACTGTCACACTTGCCTGCGCCTGGCACTGCGCCAGAGCCATCAGAACCGCTACAGTCGCCGGAATCATCCCGAAAACTTTCATGCTCATCATCTCCTCGAATAGACCGATCTACTTATCTTCCGCGTTCAGTGTCCACAGATCGCGCATCATAAGGGGCTTGGCCCAGGCTGCCACTTCCTTGAACTCTCCCTGGCTCTGGTCGGACATCAGGCCGATGGTTCCAGATGCGTAGGTCTTGTCCCTGGTTCCGGCATATCTGGGGTTGTCGATGTCCGTTCCGACGTGGACCGCGCCCTGGATGAGGTCTCCCGTGACTTTCACCTGAAGCTGGAGCCAGTTACCCTTTTTGGCGTTGCATTTCACCCCGCGCAGCACCTTCAGCGCGCCGTTGTCCAGCCTGGCAATTACCGCCATCGGGCTTCCCTGCGCGTAAACATACCGCTCGCTTATCTCAAGTGCGCTGAGGATGTCCGGTTGGGTCTTCTCGGCAAACCACCTGTCGTAGGCTTCTGATCCGGGCATAACTACCGCGAACAGATACCCGGACTTGCCATCGGCTGACATCCGGAAAGCAACGCCGTCCGCCTTGTCCAGCCTGATCTTGGCTCGAAGATGAAGGTCTTTGAATGACTGGTCATTGCGCTTTGTCACAGCCAGCCGGGCAGCAGGGTCTTTCTGTGTGGCGATTCCTATCCGCCGATACCGGAACCGAGTCGCCTCTACCGATGCGTCGTAGAACCACGGATACGGGGAATCCCCTGTGCCTTTCTGAGTAACGCACAGAATCCGGTCCGGCCCAACATCGGTCATCTTGCCGTAGTAGGAAGTGAAGACCTGGGGCAGCCTGTACCATGTCTTGCCGTCATCAAGGGTGTACCAATGTCCCGATATCCCCCAGAACCAGATGGCGCCATCGCTGCATCGGGCCAGTTCCGGCATTCCGGTGTGCGGCATCGGCAGCACCCTGGGAACGGATGCCTCGTACTTGCCGGGGCCGATTCTCGTGAGATACGTCAGCACAGGCGAACCACCGCTGCCAACAATCACCATAATCCGCCCATCGGCCAACTCCACCATCGCGACTTCTTCGTGCGTGTCCTTGATGATCTGCGGGTCAGACCCTTCCGGCTTAAGCTGCTGCCACTCCGACCAAGTCTTGCCGTTGTCCAGCGACTCCGCGACCACGCACAGAATATCGCTCTGGAGCCAAGCGCCATCAGCCTTTCTCTGCTTTATCCACCAGTCTGCCCCGGGGGCGGCAACCAGGCGGCCGTCGCGGCAAACGATGGTGGCCATACCGTGGTTGATGAAGTCCCCGTTCTTCGCAACGGCGAACCTGAGATTCCCGCCTCTGGGTTCCATATTAATGCCCAGGTTTTTCCAAGTATCTCCGCCATTCTTGGACACAAGAGTGGGATGGACGATGGTAGTGGTCTTGTTGCCTTCGACGAAAGGCCAGAAGCCCATACCGTAATCCTTTATGAATGCCCGCCAGGATTCCTCGGTTCTACCTCGACCATAGGTAGGCACATAGCTGGGGTCCAGAGCAGGATTACCTTTGACTTCAGCGAAGCTGATGCGGGCGGAGCCATCCTTCTGTTTCCACAGACCGACCCACGCAACATGCGAAGGCTCCTCGGGGCTGCGGTAGATCTCATCGACGCGGATATCGAACAACTGAGCGCGCTCCTCAAATGCCCAGTCTCCGCTTGCGTGAGTCCATCTGGCATTCGACGCGCCAACGAAGCTCTCTTCGTAAGCAGCTTTCCCTGGGTTGCGGGTCTTTGCGGAAGGATCGACGGCCATGGCTGACGTGGACATCAATAGAAGAGCGATGGCTGCTATAGCATAGAGTGTCTTCAAGCGCCTACACCTCTTTGTCTAAACAGGATTCTTGGGATTCATTGATGGGCAGGAATGGGTCGATTCCAGCCCATATCCTCGGATTGTACCATACCGGGCTTGATTAGCCAAACAAAAACAGGATTCACTGAGGATATTGCGGTGGATGTGTCTAATGCTGTCATGAGAGATGCCACAACGGAGCAACAACATGAGATCATCCTCCAAGCACTACGACGACCTCCGGCAGTTCATTGAGGACACGCCTATTATCGACTGCCACAACCACGCGCGGTCGGAGTCGCACGATTACAGCGACCCGGTCAAAGTGATTGCTAACGCGGATTTCTACTACATCTCGGATATGAACAGCGTCTCGTCCGGGCCGGAGATGGAGCTTGTACTGGACACCGGCAAGAGTCTGGAGGAGCGCTGGCCGACGCTTGAGCGAGTATGGAAGCGCAGCAGCAATACCGGCTATGGGATGATGGTCCGGCGAGTTTTGAAGCAGTTCTATGGGATGGACAGCCTCACCCTAGAGGGTCTGAAGTCAATGCAGGGGCGGATCCCCGACTTCCACGACGAGGCCGTGTATGACAAAACACTGGGGATGGCGGGGATAGTTGCGCGGCTGGAGGACTCTGCCCCGCCGGTTATGACCATTCTAGACGGCACTTACAAGATGCCGGCACGAGGAAAGCTGGTCGCGCGAATAACCAACTACCACGATGTGCGCACCTGCGATATGATCCAGGAAAAGGCTCTGGCGGTCGGGCGGAGCGTTGTCAGTTCGCTCGATGAGTATCTGGACCTGCTCAGGTTCATACTCACAGGCTGCGAGGAGCGCGGGGCGGTGGCTGTTAAGGACCAGAGCGCATATACCCGAACCCTGGACTATGCCAACCCGACTCGCGCGGAGGCTGAGGCTGTCTTCAACTGGCTGATGGAGGACCCTCGCCGCCGGGCGTCGGACCCCGAGCAGTCCAAGCCGCTGGATGATTTCCTGCTCCATCAACTGATCCGCATCGCCCGCGACCTGGAGCTTCCGGTGCAGGTCCACACGGGCCTGCTGGCAGGCTGCCGCAACGACATTCGCGCTGCCAACGCAGCCCACCTGATCCCGCTGCTGGCGACTCACCGGGACGTCAACTTCGACCTCTTCCACGCCAACTGGCCCTACGACGGCGAGCTGCTGTTCCTGGCGAAGAACTACTCCAACGTGCGCATCAACATGTGCTGGGCGCACATCATCGACCCGATCTACTGCCAGAGGTTTCTGACCCAGGCGGTGTCCGCCGTCCCGCACTGCAAAGTCCACGGCTACGGCTCCGATTTCAGCGGCCTCGCGGCGGATATGGCCTGGGCGCACGCATCAATGGCAAGAGACAACATAACCATAGCGCTCTGCGACCTGATCGACATGGAATATCTGGACATATCCGAAGCCAAGGAGATAGCGCGAGGGTGGCTGTATGATAACCCGAAGGAGTTCTATGGGGTATAGCTAACGGCCAATAGCCTATGGCAGATGGCAGTTAGCGCGAGGAAGGTGTTTCGGGATTTGAGGAGCGGCCACTGAGCCCCCGTTAGAAAGACAAACACTTCAACCGCTCCGGAAATCCCGAAACAGACCCCTCGCACGGAAAGCTAAGTTTGGACTGGAAGCCGGATCGAGTCCGACATGACGGAGAGCAAGTGTGACGCAGAACGAATTCGAATTCCTGGACCCTGGGCGCTTGACGGATGGCGAGTTGGAGCTTGTGCTTATTGAGACATCTCCAGGCAACCCGACCACCGGCCACGCGCCGGAGTACAGCTTCCAGATGCGGGTGCGCGGCAAGAACGCGGGCCATATCAGCCTGCGCGTCGCCGACTATGACAGGATACTGATGTACGCCGGTCACATCGGCTACACAGTCCAGCCTGAGCACCGGGGCCACCACTACGCCGAACGCGCCTGCCGCCTGCTCCTGCCCCTCTCCAAAGCCCACGACCAGACCACAATCTGGATCACCTGCAACCCGGACAACATCCCCTCCCGCCGAACCTGCGAGCGCCTGGGCGCGGAACTGGTTGAGATAGTCGAGCTTCCGCTGGAAGAAAGCAGGCGCATGCAGGGTGCTATGCGGAAGTGCCGGTATAGGTGGAGGTGGGTTAGTATCCCCCCAACTCCCCATAAGCCTCAAACAGCGCCAGCACATTCTCTATAGGGGTGTCGGGTTGGATGTTGTGGGCGGTGCTTATTATGAAGCCGCCGCCTGGTTTCCCGGCTTCCATTCTGGCTTTGACTTCCGCCCGAATATCCTCGCGGGAGCCTTTCGGGATGGTGTGCTGGATGTCCATTGAGCCGTGGAAACTCAGATCTTTCCCGAACTCTCGCTTTAGGTCTGCGAGGTCCATTCCGTGGGCTCTGGGCTGGACTGATTGCAGGATGTCCAGGCCGCAGTCGATGAAGTCAGGGATGAGGTCGCGTACTGCCCCGCAGGTGTGGTGAATTACCTTGATGCCGTGCTTGTGGGCAACCTCGATGAAAGCCTTGAAGCCGGGCTTGAAGAACCTCCGCCACATTTCCACACCCACCAACGGCCCGTTCTGGGTACCGAAGTCATCGCCCATCATAAAGATGTCTATCTTGCCTTTGGCGGCTGCAAAGACCTTGTCATTATAGGGGATGAAGTAGTCGCGGATGTGGCCGAAGATGGCGTCGGCGATGTCGGGGTCGCAGGTCATATCCATATAGATCTGCTCCATCCCCCTCAGATACATCGCGGGCTTGAGCTGGGCAGTGCGGTCCAGCCGGTCGCCCGCGTAGACAACCGCGTACCCCGGAAACGCCGAGCAGTCCGACTCCACCCTGCTGTAGTCCCATGAATCCGCGCTGGGCCAGTGGGGGTAGGAGTCTATGCCGGCGGCGGACTCGACTTCCTCCAGCGGAGACTTTACCACGTGGGAGTAAGTCCACTGGTAGACGCCGGTGTCCACTTTCATACTCTTGCGGATGACTCCCCAGAGATCCTCCGATGTGCCATCATCGAACTTCCGGAGTTCCCTTCCGACATAACTGGGTCCACGATAGTACCGCAGGTCGACATCCAGATAGCGCAGCAGCGCCTCCAGATCGGCCAGCCCCAGGTGGGAGATGAGCTTGGCCTCGATCTCAGGGGTGGCCCAGAGATCCCAGGGGACTCTGTCGGGTTCCTTGTGGTTCAGGGCTGTTCTTACTCGGTCTATATGGGTCATGAATTGCTCCGCTATGGTTCAGACTTGGAAGATATGAATGACCGCCCCTAACCCCTCTGCGAGGAGGGGAATTACTTACTTTCCCTGCAGCTTCAGTATCTGTTTGGCTACTTTCTCGCGGGCTTTGTCGTAGTCGGCGGAGGTCCAGCCGTTGGGGTATAGATACCAGCCGGTGGCTATCTTCACGCCGTCTCGCTCGCCCTTGAATTGCCAGTCGCACTGCGTGCCTTCTATGTTTCGTATCGTTGCCAGAGCGAAGTTGAAGGGCGTCAGCTTGAGTGAGGCTTGCAGGTTGCTCGAGTCGAACGCTCCGGACTTCTTCTTGGCAGCAAGCTGCTCAAGGGTTACTATATACCGCAGGTCGTCGGCCCCGGCTCTCAGGCACACGAGGTCAATGGACGGCCCGCCTGAAAGGCCCCTCGCGGGATCCGGCGGATACCAGTAGGACATGTCACCATACTGGGTATCGAGATCGTTATATGCGTCGCCTGAAATGCAGGCGTACGCCCAATAATACATACCTTTGCAGGTGCTGCCAAGGCTGCGGAAGAACCAGCCTCCGTTGAATCGCATCGTTGAGGGCTGGGGCCTGCAATGGGCGGCGGTGATGTTGTAGGTCCAGAGTTCTTTCTTCTCATCGGCAACCCTCTTCACAACCTCCGGCCACGGCGGCTGGCCGTGGGAGGTGGTGTCCCAGTAACGCAGTGTGATGACATCTACATACTGGATGGTCCTGGCAACCCAGGCGTCGTCCTCTTTGTTGGAGTAGGCAAGGTAGTGGTCCATCTCGGTGCGGAATCCGGCTTTCTTGATGAACGGCAGCCTGAGCTCCGAACTGGCCATCCGCTCGGGAACGCTTGCGCACTCATCGTCCGGCTGCACGATCACTTCCGCCCAGCCTTTCTCTGCGATCTGTTGCCGAAGCTTTGTCAGGGCCGATATGTAGAGATCAGCGCACCTCCGGGCATCATCGGGCGATTGCTTCTTGCACCACTCCCAGATGTCATCGCCCATCAACCATAGCAGAGGTTTGGTGTAGCCGAGCTCCTTGTAGGCAGTCAGGGTATTGGCAATGGTTGAGCCGGTGACATCAACATCCACGCTGTCCCCCGAGAGGGTCAGCTTCACGCCGCTGTTGTCGTGGGTGCCAACCGAGGTCGCCCCGTACTCCCGCTGCTGGGCGAGCTTCTCGCGGCTGGGGGAATCGTAGAAACCGAGGTTGATGGGGTTGTCGGCGAGCTTGATCGGCAGCACATCGATCTCCAGCGGGAGCCGCACGGTCTCTTCCGCCGCGATGCTGATTGCTCCCTTGTAAAGCCCCGGCTTGGCGTTGTCGGGCACGCGGACAGTCACCCAGAACCATTCCGAGCGCTTCGCGGGCACGTTGACGGCGTCCTCTTTGGAGAGCCAGGTCGGCATATACATAAAGTCGCCTGGGCCGGCGTATTCATCGAGGCGCTTGAAAACGGACCTGGCGACCCGGACTTCCAGATTCTCCGCCGGAATAACTGCCCCCTTGGCGGTCCTGAGCGCGCCGGCCGTGACCCTGATATTGCTAAGGTCGCCAAGCGTATAGACTGCGAATGTGACAGGCTGATATTGGCCAGGCGCCGCGAATGTCTTGAGTTGGGTCACCCTCTCTTTTGCCATGGGCACGGAGTTGGGGAAGATGAGTTCGGCCATCGGGCGGGAATAGAGGATGAACTTGCGGCCTTGCTCGATCTGGGTGGGCTTCGGGGCGGGCTTGTCGTCCACAAACACCCGCTCAACCAAACCGTCTTCAACCTTGGGAGGTTCCGGCCTCCACGACACGTCAACACTTCCTGCGCACGGGATCGCCGGCACAGCAAGTATCAACACCAGTAGCAGGCAGATGGCCGGGGTACGGCTAGACATTGGAAGGCACCTCTTCGCTGAGTCGATGCTGTACACTTGGCGATTGGAGGGGGGAATACCTTCTGCGTTTGGGTTGCGCGGTGGGCGGAAAGAAGCGTAGAATACTGAAGATCAAGCCCGGTCGCCGATAGCTATCTACCAGGAGCACACTCATGAAAAGCAAGGCCGTCAAGATACTGGTGTCAATCATTGTGGTTCTGGGTTCTGCGGTCGCCTTGCCATACTTTCTGAACAGGGTGCCTCCATACGTTGCTGCCAAGAGAGTCCTCCCATCGCCCAATGCCTGCGACTACTACTTGGACGCGCTCGCCGCGATGCCCGAACAGAAGTCTCAGAATGACCCCACCGCGAAGCCCTGGGATGTCTCCGTCCCGCTCGCAGACAAGACCAAGACGGTAAGGGAATACTCCAGGAGTTTGGGCCTGCTGCGCGAAGGCTTCAGATACAAGTATAGAGCACCACAGCCCGCGAGCTTCTCGGGATCCAACGGCGCTGCCGCAAGGCAGCTTGCCCGCGCTCTGGCAACCAAAGTATCTGTCGAGATCGCACGCAAAGACTACAACAAAGCAATGGAGTCTACCCTGGACTGCGTCAATTTGGGCACGGACGTTGCGAACGGGGATCTCGCTGCTGCTTTGTCTGGATTCCGAGTAGACGCAATCGCTTTCAAGCAGGCGTATGAGATCATCCCACACCTGAACGCCACCGAGGCGCATTCAGCCGCATCAAGGCTGCAAAGGATACTAAAGCGGAGGGTATCAGTCGCGTCGGTTCTTCTGGATGAGCGAGACTCGTCTATCTCGATGCTCAATGCAATGGCGTCTGGCCCCCAAGACTCTCCAAATGCTGCGAAGACGTTCAACAACATGATCTCTACTATTATCGGCTTCAAGAAGGGGCTGCGCGAATCCATCCTGGCTGACTACGATGCTCAGATGGCGGACGCGAACCTGCCATATTCCACAATAAGGAAGAAAATCTATCCAATACATCAGTTCTCAACGCAGATAAGTGACCTTGCGAAAATATTCCGATACGAACTCGCGGTAGATACCGCCCGTGCTGACCTTATACTTCTGAGTCTTGCCCTGCGCGCATACAGGCTCAAAAAGGGCGCTTATCCCCATTCGCTCATACGGCTTGTCCCCGACTACCTGAGATCCATACCCGACGACCCGTTCGGGATGAGCTACGTATACAAGTTCAAGGATGGTTCATACCTGCTCTACAGCCTCGGGCCAGACTGCAAGAACGACGGCGGAAAGCCGGTGGCAACGCGCTGGATTAGTGTCATCACGCCGGTGGGAAAGCACAAGATGAGCGTCGACACGTTTGGAGATATAGTCGCGGGCGCAGACGTACCCTCGAGTTGGTACACTCGGAGGGATGGGGGGAACTAGGTTAGTCCCTCCAGGTAAGGATACCTGGAGGGATTGACTTTAGTTGAGATGCAATGAAGACCGCCCCCTGCCCCTCTTTCGACGCCGCTCAGTATGTACTCCTTGCGAGGAGGGGGAATTCAGAGCGTCCCTTTTGTCGATGGGATACCCGTGGCTTTGGGGTCTTTGGAGATGGCTGCGCGCAGGGATCTTGCGAAGCTTTTGAATGCGGCTTCTATGATGTGGTGCGCGTTGAAGCCTGCCAGCAGGCGGATGTGCAGGTTGATGCCGGCGTTCGCCGCGACTGCTTTGAAGAACTCCTCGGTAAGCTCGCAATCGAAGGCTCCGACAGCATCCCTGGCAATCGGCACGTCGTAGTACAGAGACCCGCGCCCGCTGATATCCAGCGCAACCAGCACCAGCGCCTCGTCCATAGGCAGCGCGCAGTCGCCGTATCGGACTATCCCCGCCTTGTCGCCGACTGCTTTCGCCAGCGCCTGGCCCAGAGCTATGCCGACGTCCTCGACCGTGTGGTGGCCGTCAACGTCCAAGTCGCCATTGCACTTTACCACCAGATCGCACATGCTGTGCTTGGAGAGATGCGTAAGCATGTGGTCGAAGAACCCTATACCGGTCTCCACCGTGCTCTGCCCCGACCCATCCAGGTCAAGTCTCACACTGATCTTGGTTTCGTTAGTATTGCGGTCTATCGCTGCTTTGCGTTCAGTCATTATCTGCCCCCACTGGTGTGGTCTTCTAGTCTTATGGTCACGGTTCTTGCGTGGGCTTGGAAGCCTTCGGCTTCGGCCAGCGCCAGCACTGACGGCGCGAGCGCCTCCAGGCCTGATCGGTCACAGCACAGAAACGCCGACTTGTGTATGTAGTCATCCACGCTCAGCGCGGAAGCGAACCTTGCGGTGCCGCTGGTCGGCAAAGTGTGGTTCGGGCCTGCGCCGAAATCGCAGATCGGGACCGGAGTCTGCGCGCCGACCATTATAGTCCCGGCGTTTCGGATACTCTTCATCACCGCCCACGGGTCTGATGTCATTATCTCAAGGTGCTCGGAGGCGAACTCATTGGCATATTCGATGCCTTGAGCCATATCTTTCGCAAGCACCATCAGCCCGAACTCATCCAGCGACGCACGAGCGCAATCCACACGAGCGGCATCCGACAACTGCTTCTCTATCTCGGCCTGGACTTCACCCATCAGCCTCTCGCAATCTGTGACAAACGCACAGCGGGAGTCTTTGGCGTGCTCGGCCTGGGAAAGCATATCCGCCGCGACATACTTCGCGGGCGCGGTTTCATCCGCCAGCACAAGTATCTCGCTCGGCCCGGCGAGGCTGTCTATCCCGACAACCCCATACAACTGCCGCTTGGCCTCGGAGACATAAGCATTGCCGGGGCCGACAATCTTGTCGACTTTGGGAACGCTGCCGACACCAAACGCCATCGCCGCAACGGCCTGAGCTCCGCCGATCTTGAACACATCCTTGACTCCGCACTCAGCCGCCGCGACCAGCATCGCGGGGTGCACGTTGCCATCTTTCTGAGCCGGGCAGCACATCACAAGCTGCTTCACGCCCGCGACCAACCCCGGGACCGCCGCCATCAGCACAGTGCTTGGGTAAGGGGCCAGCCCGCCCGGAGCGTAGAACCCCACCCTCTCGATCGGCCTGATAATCTGGCCGTAACGCTTACCGCCGATGGTCTCGTCCCAAGACTGCAGAACCTGCCGCTTGTGATAATCCTCAATACTGGCCTTCGCCTGTCGTATCGCTGCCAGCAGCCTGGCATCTACCAGCTCGTATGCCTGCTCGAACTCCTCCGGCAAGACCCGAAGAGTCTCCAGCGCCGGGGAGTCGAACTTGCGCCCCAACTCCAGCAGAGCCACATCGCCTCGCTCGCGGACATCCGCTATAATCCGCGCAACAACGCCCGCAACCTCGGAGTCTCCCCCCGGCGGTTCGCTGCGCAGCGCGGCCCTGATCTGCTCATCTGAATGTGTATCAAATCTAAGTAACTTCAACAGCCCAAACCTGTCTTTAGGATAACAGGATTATACCAGAGCACGGGCAGGCGGGCAAACCGGAGATAGGACATATAGGACCTATGGGACAAATAGGACACAGGGATTGTCTATCTCCACAGCCACCTTAGCGAATCCGGCAGGATGGCTCCTCCGTGGATGCGGTCGTGGCCGCCTTTGCCCATTACCATCTTGAAGTCGTAACCCTTGAACTCCAGTGCCGAGGCCATCTGCCGGTTGCACAGGGCCCAGTTGCCCCAGATGCAGTCCAGATCGTTCTCTCCGGCTTGCAGGAACACCCGGATCGGCTTGGGCTCGGACTTTCGGATCATGAACGGGTAGTTGTGGCCGCCCCGGATGTCCGCGAAGCTGCCTACGTGGCTGAGGACCTTGCCGAATGCGTCAGGCCGCTCCCAGGCGACGGTCCACGAACAGATACCGCCTGAACTGATGCCGCAGATCGCGCGGGAATCGGCATCCTGCGCGAGGTTGTAGCTCTTCCCCACTTCCGGCAGGATCTCTTCTATCAGGAATCTGGCGTAGCGGCCGCTCATGGTGTCATATTCCAGGGAACGCTGAGAGTTGGCGTGCTCGTCGTACCAGTCCTTCGCATCGACCACATAGCCGTCTGTCCGGTTGCCCGCGTCTACGAATATGCCGATTGTAACAGGCATCTCGCCCTTGTGGATAAGGTTGTCGAAGACCACCGGGACTCGCGTTTCGCCATTCACATCCGCGTAGGTCTCGCCGTCCTGAAACACCATCACGCAAGTCGGCTTTGATGGGTCGTACTGGCTTGGAACGTAGACCCAGTACTTGCGGAAGGTGTTCTCAAAGATACGGCTGCTCTCCCAGGTGTGCTGGGTTATCGTCCCTTGCGGCACGCCGTCCTGAACCTGTGAATCCGGGCCGAGGATATACTCCTCTGCTTGCGCGCTTGTTCCGTTATCGGTCATTGGCATTCAGTCTAATCTCCTCAGGTATTGTGGCTGCTGTGAGCAGGATGGGACGTATGGGACATATGTGACGAATGGGACCACGGGCACAGTGATCTCTTCTAGCCAAGGATCGGAAGCGATCTCACTCTTATGCGCGACTGGTCGAAGACAACTACGCTGCCTCTGACCAAATCGTCCGCGATCGCGGGCAGATTGCTCAGAAGCAGTTCAGCCTGTTCCAGTGGGCGTCTTCCGCCGATGCGGCGAAAAAGGATAACTGAAGGCGAAACTGCGCCGGTTCGCGACAGAATAGTAGAGAAATCGGTGTCGGCCGAAACCAGTATGCGATCCTCTTGCTCGGCTCTTGCAAGAACCAGCTCGTCAATCGCGCTGGCAAGTCCGATGTCGCGCACGTGGATCGCATCATGTCCTGCAACACACAGCGCCTCGGATAGTCGCGGCGAAAGCGCGTTGTCTATGAGGAACCGCATCACGAAGCCAGTCGCAACGGAATCTCGCGCTCTTTGACTGCCTCGGAAGCAAAGAGCAGTGACTGCTTTATGTCTTCAGACTGTAAGTCGGGATAGTCGGCCAAAATCTCTTTCGTGCTCATTCCATCTGCAACCATGTCGACTATCGTGGCGACAGGAATCCTGAGATTCCTCACGCAAGGAGCCCCCCCCATCCGCTCCGGGTTCATAGTAATTCTGTCCAAGACCATTATCATGCTGCCTCCACAGGCTGCGCTCGCGCCTGCCTGTTTCAATTGTACCACCATCCTACGTTTCTAAGTCAAACGCACCACCGCGTTTTCCCAAACCCAGGCAGGCAATGGTAGAATGTAGGAGTGAACGACATATTGTGCGGTGAAACGGATGGGCGATAGGCTGGAAGTAAAGGTTTGCGTGGGAAGCTCCTGCCACGTTAGAGGTGGGCCGGATACCCTCAAAGCGCTTGTAAAGATGATTGAGCGCAAAGGGGTAGCGGGGCTGATTGACCTCAAGGCAGACCTCTGTCTGGACAACTGCCTCCAGGCCCCCAATGTAGTGGTCGGCGGAGTTGTCCACGGAGGAGTGACCCCCGACAAGGTGGAAAAGTTCTTCAACGAAGTCATACTGCCCAAGGTGAGAAAATGACAGGCTCAATCATATCAACCGACAAAGCCAAGTGCCGGGACTGCTACAGATGCGTGCGGGTTTGCCCGGTGAAGGCTATCCGCCTGGCAGACGGCCAGGCGAGGGTGGACCCCGAAAGGTGCATCCTTTGCGGCACCTGTGTCCGGGAGTGTCCGCAGAGCGCGAAGCATGTCCGCAATGATCTGGATGCACTCAAAGTTGTTCTTTCTTCCGACGCAAAGAAGATAGCAAGTGTCGCGCCAAGCTTCCCCGCAGCGTTTCCAGAGTATGGCGGGGGGTTGCTGCCTGCCGCGCTTCGCAAGCTGGGGTTTGATCTGATCACCGAGACAGCAGTCGGCGCTGAACTGGTAGCGGCGGCAACACGGGAGTTGCTTGAAGGTTCCGATGATGCCATGGTAACCTCGGCCTGCCCGGTCGTGGACAGCCTGATAGAAATGTACTACCCGGAATCCCACAGCCATATTACCCCTCTTGTTTCCCCGATGATTGCCCACGGGCGCTACCTGAAAGCCAAGTACGGCCCTGAGAGCAAGGTTGTCTTCATAGGCCCGTGCTGCGCCAAAAAGGAGGAAGCGGAGAGGGAAGCGCCGGATATTATCGACGTTGTGCTGACCTACGAGGAGCTCAGGGAAGTGTTCGCAGAAAACGGGATCACCAACACCGGCCTGTCGCCGGTTAACTTCGACGACGTGCGCCCGAAAAACGCGCAGCTTTTCCCGCTGGAAGGCGGACTGGCCAAGACTGCAAGTATTGAGTCGGGGCTGTTGTCGGAGAATTTTGCCGCGATTAGCGGCAAGGAACCCGTGATGGATATGATCGCGCACCTGTCCGAAGACAGCCCTATACGGCTGTTCGAGGCGCTGTTCTGCCCGGGTGGATGCATCAACGGGGCCTGCGTCGGGTCTCACCAGGACATCTTCGCCCGCAGGGCCAAGGTCTTGCAGTTCCATCGAAGAAACTCATTTGAGCCTGAAGAGGAGTTCGACGCCGACACAGCCAAGGGAATCGATCTGCGGCGCGGCGAGAGCACGAGAGAAGTGGTGTTGCCAAGGTTCTCCGAGGAACAGATCCGACAGGTTCTCCTCCAGACCGGAAAACATACGCTGGAAGATGAGCTCAACTGCGGGTCGTGCGGGTATACATCTTGCCGGGAGAATGCCCTGGCGGTGCTCTCCGGAATGGCCGAGCACACCATGTGCATCCCCTGGATGCGGCAGCTTGCCGAGACCAAGGCCAACCAGGTCATTCTGAACAGCCCTAACGGCATCGTGATCGTGGACGAGAAGCTCAACATTGTCTCGTTCAATCCCGCATTCGCCACCATGTTTAGCTGCACCGACACGATAATCGGAAGACCGATAAGCACTCTAATGGACCCCGGCGACTTTGAGAAGGTCGCGGCGGAAGTCGTTGACGAAGTCCGGGTGAAACCGGAGGAGTTCCCGGAATATGGGCTGGTGGCCAGCGTGAGTATATACAGGATCGCGGATGAGAAGGTGCTGGTCGGGATATTCGTCAACATCACCAAGCCCAAGGAAAACGAGAACCGGATAGCCCGGATGCGAGCGGAGACCCTACAGAACGCTCAGCAGGTGATCGAGCGGCAGATGCGAATGGCTCAGGAGATTGCCAGCATCCTCGGGGAGACCACCAGCGAGACCAGGGTGCTGCTGCGGAAGCTCACCGACCTGGCAAAGGAGACTGAGTCGACCGAGGGAGGGACGGATGGCAAGTAGTGCTACATCATCCCTCCAGGTAGTCCCTACCTGGAGGGTAACGCACCTACCCCACCAAGATCCCTCCAGGTTCGGAGAACCTGGAGGGATGAAGTATGGAGGAACTGATGGCGCCTGACGCAGCAACGGGCACTCTGCCATTATTGGCCCCGGCGCCCATTGCGAAGAAGCCCAAGCCCGGCGGGATGAAGCGTTTCACCGTCGATGTGCTTGGACGCCACTTCTACAAGCGCGGGGAAGACATCTGCGGCGACTCCTACAAGGTCTTCCGAACCCCGGATTCCACTGTGGTTGTGCTGTCCGACGGCCTCGGGAGCGGGGTGAAAGCCAACGTGCTGTCCACCCTGACCGTGGAAATTGTCGGCGGCCTTGTGAGCGGTGACATAACCACGCTCGAGGTGGTCGAGACCCTTATCGCCTCCCTGCCGGTGTGCAAGTGGCGCGGCATCGCCTATTCCACTTTCTCGATCCTCCGGATATACGATACCGGTCAGGCAACCCTGGTTGAATATGACACTCCGGTTTCCGTGAGAATCCGCAAGGGCGGAGACATTGTCCCGATAACCGGGAGCGAGATCGAGGTCCTCGACAAGACCATCCGGGAGAGCCATTTCCGTCTCAGGCCGGGCGACATGGTCGTGCAGATGTCCGATGGCATCATCCACGCGGGCGTGGGCGCTACGCTTGCAATGGGCTGGCAGGAAGAGGGTGTGCAGAAGTACCTGCGCCACCTTTCAAGCATCTATGAGGGCGAGCCGGACCGGATAGCCCAATCGGTGCTCAACCAGGCGATGGACCTCTGGCTCCACGAGCCTGGGGATGACGGAACGGTGGTTGTCTCGCGATACAGGCAGGCGGTGAACACGACAGTCATCACCGGCCCGCCCAGCGACCCGAAGATGACCCCAAAGGTGCTCAGTGAGTTTCTGGCGAGCGAAGGGTCTAAGGTGGTCGCCGGCGGAACAACTTCTCACCTCATCGCAGACCGACTGAAGGCCGAACTTGAGGTAGATATGCGATACCTGAACAGCGACCTGCCTCCGGTTGCCAAGATCAAGGGAATCGACCTCGTAACGGAGGGTATGCTGACTCTCAACCGCGCGGCGGAATACCTGAGGGACGGGGTATCCGAAAGCACCGACAACGCCGCGACAAGGCTTGTTCAGATACTGGAAAAATCCGACGGGATCACATTCATGGTAGGCACAGCCAGGAACCCAGCCCACCAAAACGCCAACTTCCCCCCAGAGATGCTCCTGCGAAGGACGGTGGTAGAGACGCTGGTGGCAACTCTCAGGGCGAAGGACAAAGAGGTTGTAGTTAGGTACTACTGAAGGGAAATGCAGGCAGAACGAACAACAGTAGTATGGAGATAACAGGATGACACGAACGCGCATCTCGATACCCAAAAAAGCAGTAGCAGACTTCTGCGCCAGAAACCACATCAAACGCCTGTCGGTATTTGGCTCGGCTGTCAGGGAAGACTTCGGCCCAAATAGCGATGTCGACATCCTGGTGGAGTTCCAGCCAGGACACGTCCCGGGGCTGGGTTTCTTCCGGATGCAGGCAGAGCTGAGCGAGTTGATCGGCAGAAAAGTCGACCTGAACACCCCGGCGTTTCTGAGCCCCTTGTTCAGAGATGCGGCGCTTGCTGAGTCAGAGGTGGCCTATGACGCATCGTGATCCCAGGATTACCCTAGGTCAGATGGCCGACCATACCGAAGAAGTCATCGGTCTGACTGCTACGCTGGACCGCGAGGAACTGGAATCGAACCGCATCCTCAGCTTGGCGGTAGTGAGGCTCCTCGAAATCATCGGTGAGGCCGCAGCCCGAGTCCCCGAGGCCGAGCGCGCCAACTACCCTGAGATCCCGTGGCGTGAGATAGTCGATCTTCGTAACCGGCTGATACACGGCTACGACTCGATAGACTACGACGTTCTGTGGTCCATCATCAAGCACGACCTGCCGCCACTGGCAGTGGAGCTTCAGCAGATCCTGAGCTAGGCAATCTGCGTCCTCTACGGTTGCTTTTCGTCTCCGAACTTCAATTCCCTGGAGGTAAACAATGGACTGGACTATGCGTTGTTATTCTCGGATGCTTATTGATAATCACATCTCGGAGCATGACCCTTCGCTGATGGCGAGGTTCGACCCTAAGGTCTATGCAGATATGGTGGAGAAGGCGGGGCTTGAGGCTTCTATGATCTATGCCTGCTGCCATAACGGCAACTGCTACTACCCCACCAAAGTCGGCCACATGCACGCCAACCTCAAAGGCCGCGACATATTCGGGGAGACGGTGGCGGAGGTTGCGAAGCGCGGGATAGTGCCTATTGCTTACACCACTGTCATCTACCACAACGACTCCGCCCAGAACCACCCGGACTGGCGGATGAACATCTTTGGGCGCAACCACAGGCAGGGCCGGTATTGGTATAGCTGCCCGAACAACCCAGATTATGCCGAGTTCTGCAAGGCTCAGACTGCCGAGATTCTGGCCTATCCGGTGGAAGGCATTTTCATCGATATGGTCTTTTGGCCAGGGATATGCCTCTGCCCCAACTGCCGCACCGCCTACCTGGCCGAGACAGGCTGCGAGATTCCTGAGAAGATCGACTGGAGTGATCCCGCGTGGGTTCAATTCCAGCGCGCGCGAGAGCGGTGGATGGGGGATTTCACCCGAAAGCTCTACCAGCACTGCAAGAGTGTCCGCCCAGATGCAACCGTCACCCAGCAGTTCTCGCCGGTCCTGCTGGGATGGACTTATGGCCAAAGCCCCGCCATTGCAGCAAGCTGCGACTACACCAGCGGGGACTTCTATGGAGGTAAGTATCAGCACGTGCTTGGGGCAAAGATACTGTCGGCATTCACGAAGAACCAGCCGTTCGAGTTTATGACCTCTCGATGTGTGAACCTCTATGACCACACCTCGATGAAATCGACCGAGGAGATGCTTTGCGAGGTGTCGCTAACCATCGCCAACGGCGGCGCGCCATTCTTCATAGATGCCATCAACCCGGACGGAACCTTGTGCGGGGACGTTTTCGTGCGGATCGGGGAAGTGAATACAGCGGCCAAGCCATTCACGGACAAGTTGCGGGACAATCAGCCTGTGCTTGCGGGGGATGTGGGGCTGTATTACTCGATGCCATCCCACGTGGACCCCAAGGACAGCGGAATAACCATAACCGACACGGGCGGACCGATCAGCAATATGAGCCTTTCCGGCAATAGCCCGGCTATCACCGAACTCATAGGCACATCCCGGGCGCTCTCCCGTGCAAGGCTGCTTTACCGAATGGTCGTGTCCTCAAAGCCATCCCCCGGTGTTTCGGGATCTGAGCGAAGCGGAGATCCCGAAACCAAGACGGGGCCGGACCTCAGCAACCTGAGCACCCTCATCATTAACAACGCGGCGTATATGTCCAGTGAGGAAGTCGAAGCTGTGCGGGAGTTTGTGAAGAACGGCGGCACGCTCATCGCAACCGGCATGACCTCGCTGTATGATCTGGTCGGCAGCACAACTGGCGACTTCGCTCTCGCGGACGTGTTTGGTGTCTCCTACTCCAGACAACGCACCGATGGTATCAGCTACCTGGCATACGAGGGGGAGATAGACAAAGCGCCAGTGGTCTCGACTCCGCTCGACCAGCGCGCACCGTTCGTTGAGCGAAGTCGAAACGAACACGTATCAGGGCAGCAGTATGTAGCCAGCACCCTGCCCGCGCCTCTGGTGAATGCCACTTCGGCGGAGGTTTTGGCGAAGGTCTCGGCCCCACTCTTCCCAACCAACGATCCCAACTGCTACGCCTCCATTCACAGCAACCCTCCCGGCAGGATCACAGACCACGCAGGGCTCACGGTGAACTCATTCGGCAGGGGGAAGTGCATATACATCTACTCAGGCTTCCTGGCCCAGACCAGCCACGCCCAGCAGGAGTTTGGGGCTTCTCTCTTTGGTCAGTTCGCTCGGAGCAGGTATCAACTCAAGACCAATGCGCCGCAGAGTGTGGAAGTGACGCTGCTGGACAGCACAGTCGACGCCACCCGCCTGTTGTGCCTGGTGAACTACCAGACCGAACTGCCGAACGTGCCGGTCGATGGGATCGAGGTGGAAATCCGACTGCCTCTTGACCGTGCTCCCCAGACGGTTGTCTGCTCCTCGGACAAGTCGCCGGTAGAGTTCTCCTGGAAAGACGGCCTCCTCAAGCTCACGCTCGACAGGCTGGAGACTATGGAGATGGTGGAGATATCCCAGCAAGTCTAGGCCGGCAGCAACGATAACGGAACGCAGTGGAGTGCGTTGCGCGAGGCTTCTTCTGAGCGAGCACTATCTAACGGACTTGGGCGGGATCCGGGAATCCCGCCCAATGTACCTATACGCTCTGAGGTTAGCGCTTGCCCCTGGACGCTCTAGTTCAGTAGCTTCCGAGCTTCCTTCTTGAGGTTCGCACCCGTTGCGGACGAAGCCGCTGCATAGTAGCCAGGGTATGAAACTGACCACGTATATGGCCCTGTCTCCAGGCTGTCTCGTGAGTTCAGATACACTGTATACGTAACATTTGCCTCGGCGTAGAATGTCAGGTAACCCACCGACTCGTCAATGAATACCGTACTGGTCCCAGTCCCCTCGAACACCAACACATATGTCACGAACGAGCTACTATTCATTGACACCGTCAGGTTCCCATTCTTTGGGGCCTTGAATGTTACGGTATCGTAATAAGTATCGTCTCGCAGCAACGGGTCTGAGGGACTCAGTGTCCCACTCCCGGACCTTGACCAGACTTCGTCGCCACCACCGCCGCCGCCGCACCCTGCAGTTGCCAGAATGCAGAGCAACACACAACCGAGAATAAGCAGTTTCGCTCTTGTTGGCATAGCACACTCCCTCTATCTCTTGAGATTGCGACACGACCGATAATGCATCGCCACGTCTTTAACTGCCTCGCAATCTGGAAAGGGCGTAGTGTGTATCAACCAGCTATCCTCCACACGTTGCCATCACCAGGGTCACGACGTCCACGCAATTACCATTATCACGGACATGCCATTTTATTATACCCACGTTGCTGACCGCCCACCGCTACTTCCCCTTCACCTCATACTCATACTCATAGGTCGCCCAATATTGCTTCTTGGCGCTGTCGTATTTTTGGCCGACCCTTTCCATCCTTGCGGTAATCTGGGCATCTGTTTCTCTGCCGGACTCGGGGACCTGGGCTTTGATCTTGGCTAGCGCGTCGGCCTTGCACTTTGCGAGGATACCGTCGAGTTCGGCTTCAGTTGGCTTGGCCTCACAAGCAACTGTGCCCGTGGCGCTAGCTGTGACCATTATAGGCTTGGGTTCGGGCTTGTCGGCCGTTGCGCTGCCTCCGGTGGAGGAGTTGGCGGTAATCTCCGGCGGAGTGCCGTCGGTAGGCAGGAGGCAGGTGTTGAGCATGCTCTCAGTCATCTGCCTGGTACAGTCCGATATGGCTTCGGCGAATAGAGTGTTGTCGGAGACCCTGTTGGCTGGGGTCGGAGCGGCTAGACCGATTGGCTTTACCCCTTCTCCTCGAACTATCTGACGGTCTGACTCATGTGGGCGGTCAGACGCAGCCGAACCGCGCATCACCGACTGGTAAACAATCTTGCCTACCAGGTCTCCGTTATCGGCCAGGTCGTAGATAATCAGGTTGCCGGATATGTCCACTTCCTCTTTCGCCTGAGTGGAGACCTGCCAGGTCATCTGGTGGTGCTTGCGGCTCTCCTCATATTCTCTGGCCCTGCTCTCCCAGGCCGCAAGCTTCCCCGGATAGGCGTTCTTCTTCTCTACCCACTCATTGTGCGCCCTTATGTATTTGGGGTTAGTGCCATCGGTGGGGTCACCGTAGACCAGGTTGCGGAAGAGATCGCGGTCACCCGGGTGAGGTTCGTTCCCCGGCTCCTGCGGCCTTGCTTCGGCGAATGCGGGATAGACCGGAGTCTCGCAGACAGGCTCATTCTGGGAGTATGTGGTCTCGCTGTTGAGTGCTGAAACCGCTATGATCGCCACTCCCTTGGCTCCCTTGAGTTGACCCCGCAGGTTCTTGACGTCCTCCGCCGAGAGGTCCTGCGCTTCCCTAGGGAAGAGGTTCAGTATCTTGAGGTCATCGAGCATGGTGCACTCGAACCCCAGCGGGGAGCTCGGGCCGAACCCCTCAGCAGCTTTCCGACTGAGGTCCCCGTAGAGTGACTTCGCTATGTCGGCCTGGTCCGCCTGGCGAACGAAGATGTTGAGGCCGGCGTAGTTCCGCAGATCATAGAAAGGCACCCTCGAAGGCTGCTCGGGAATCTGCTCCACCGTCCTGCACCTGGACAGCGCCTGCTTGACCAGCCTGCTTGCGGGAAAGATCAGAGCGGCGCGCCAAGTCTTGCCCTCGGAGTCGAACTGGCGGCAGGCAAGCATCTCCCGATAGCTCTCGGGAGTCTTCCACCACTTCTTTGCGTAGTCCGGCATCAGGTCGATGGTCTTCTGGTCTACCGCGGAGCCTTTGGTGCGGTCCAACAGGACCAGAATGTTCGTCCCGGCTTCCAGTTCCGGAACGTCCGTCCCCAAGGGATAGTAGTCGCATTCCACCGCCGACTTGTTCGGGTCAAACTGGCACTCGACCCACTCCTGCAAGACCTCGCGCGCCTCCGAGGCTATCACCGCCATGTGGATCACCACATACTGATGCAGCACCGTGGGCGCTTTGTCGTCGACCTTGGTCTTGAGCAGCTTCGGGAATATGGCAAGCTCTTTGTCCAGCCACTTACCTTTGGGCGCGGATATCTCGAACACCCAGGCATTGCCATACTTCTTCTTCGCGCCAACGCTGCGCTTCGAGACCAGCGTCAGCACTTCGCCACCCGAAGCAATGGCAACGGCGGGAGAGAGCGCGGTCTTTTCGGCATCGCTGAGCGCGGCAGACCGGTCGATCAGGAACAGCGTATCGCCGCCCCAGCCCTTTATGCCGTCACGCTGCGTGGCGAAATCCGCCATGGTCATTATGGCCATAGGCTGCGGAAGGCCCCACCCTAGGAATGCTTTTGTCAGCTTGTCCACCTGGTAGTTGGTAGCCACCACGATCTTATGCTCGCGGAACACCCGCTCGATATCAACCGAGCCGGCAAGACAGGCATTCGAGATGCAGCCCATCAGCGCCACCAATGATATGAGTGTCAAAACCGTTCTTTTCATAGTCTCACCTGCCAATGATCTACTGAACTGTCATTCCGAGCTTGCGAGGAATCTGCTTCTGACGAATAACCCACAGATAGTGCTCGCCCCTCACCCCAACCCTCTCCCCGCGGGGCCGGGGAGAGGGAGTAAAGCAGATTCCTCGTC
>CAZTAO010000011.1:66092-111056 GCA_964611645.1 uncultured bacterium
GAATGACAACAATAGGTGCAATGCTTACTTCCCGCCAATCGCCTCGAGTATAACCTTCCCGACGATAGACAGCGACTCCGGCGAGCAGTTGGCTGGGGTGTCTTCCAGGGTGTGCCAGGGCGGGTAGTCGAAATCTATCACGTCTATCGCCTTGATCCCGGCCCTCTGCAGCGGGATGTGGTCGTCGTTGATGAAGTACTTGGTCTGGGGGACAAATACCGACTCATAACCCAGCTTCTTCGCCGCGTCCCACACTCTCGCCACCACCTCCGGGGCTTTCTTGAACGAACCTATCTCCTGGTATATCTTCAGGTCTTTGTCCCCGACCATATCCAGCAGTATCCCATATTCTATCCTTGACGAATCAACCGGAGGCTTATCACCCTTGAGGCTGCCTGCAAACCACTCAGACCCCATGAACATGTTGTCCGATGTGACGCCGTAGTCCTCGCCATCGAAGAAAACCATCACCACGCCCAGCTTCGACTTGCTCTCAGCCAGCACCCGCGCTATCTCCATAAGCACGGCCACTCCGGATGCGCCGTCGTTTGCTCCTGGGATCGGTTTCCGCTTCTTCGCTGCATCGACTTCCATATCCGCCACCGGCCTGGTGTCCCAGTGCGCGCACAACAGCACGAACTTCTCGGCAGCCGGGTTCCGGACCGCGATCAGGTTGGCCATCTTGATCTGGCGTCTGCCGATGCGGCGGGTGAAGTTCTGGACCGACACAGTATCCGCGTACTTCTGCATATAGGTCTGCATGAAGCTAAGGCAGGCGGCGTGGCCGGGGGTCTGCGGGACTCGTGGACCGAATGCCACCTGCTGCTCAAGCAGCTTGAATGCCTTAGCTCCGTCGAACTGAGCCTCACGCGCACAGCCGGGGAGCGTCATGAGAATCAGCGCCAACGACGCGATTATGGTCCTTGCTGGGTGGTGATTTCCGAATCGCCACCCTGACCTGCTTGCTGAGCTTTGGGGTAGGGATTCGGAAATCCCCACCCAGGCTCTAGAGCATCCAGGTAGCATCAACCTGCCATCCCGATCATCTCGGCGGTCTCGGCGATAGACTCGCCTACCCACTCCACGGCCTGGTCCAGCTCGGCCTCGGTGATCACCAGCGGCGGCTCCAGGCGGATGACTTTGGGGTTGTTGAGGCTGTAGGCAACCAGCAGGTCACGTCTCCCGCAGGCAGCTATGGCAAGCGCGCCTATGTCATCCTCGGCAAACTGCACTCCGGCCAACAGCCCCAGCCCTCGCACTTCCTTGATCATATTCGGATACTTGACCTGTAGCGCCTTGAGGCCGTCCAGCATTCTCTTGCCAAGCCTCGCTGAGCGCTCGACAAGGTTCTCATCGATGGTAGCCTGAATGGCGGCCATTGCGGCGGCGCAGGCGAGCGGGTTGCCGCCGAATGTGGTGGAGTGCATATAGGGGTTGACCCCAAACATCGACTTCCATACGTCCTCATTGGACGAAAACGCCGCCACCGGCATCACTCCCCCGCCCAGGGCCTTGCCCATGGTGATGATGTCGGGCTGGATTCCGTAATGCTCGCAGGCGAACATTTTGCCGGTTCGCCCGAAGCCTGTCCGGACTTCGTCAACGATAAGCAGAGCGCCTGCCGAGGTACATATCTCGCGGACCCGCTGGAAGTAGCCGTCCGGCGCGACTATCACCCCGCCCTCGCCCTGCACTACCTCAAGGATCACCGCAGCAATCGAACTGTCGATCGTTTTCCCGAGGGCGTCGGCATCTCCGAAGGGCACGTGGTGGGTCTCCGGGAGCAAGGGTCGGAACTTCTCCTTGTAGACTTCCCTTCCGGATACCGACAGGCTCCCGAAGGTCTTGCCGTGGAAGCCGTTGACAGCTCCGATGAAGCCCGGCCTGCCGGTGTGGACGCGAGCGCACTTCAGAGCGCCCTCCACGGCCTCGGTGCCGGAACTGCACAGGAACGAGTATCGGATATCGCCGGGAAGCACGCTCGCCATCAGTTCGCAGGTATCGGCGAGTTCCTTGGAGAGGAAGAAGTGGCTCTTCAGGGCCTCTTTCTCAAGCTGCTCCCGCACCGCCGCAACCACCTTGGGGTTCAGATGCCCAAGGCTGAATGCGCCGTAGCCGCCGACGCAGTCCAGAAACTTGCGCCCGGAATAGTCCCATATATAGCACCCCTCGGCCCGCTCCTCCGGAATCCCAAACCCGCTAAAGCTCAGAATCCCCGCGATCCCAGGGTTCACATATTCCCGATATTTCTCCACGACCTCATCGGCCAATCGATCTACTTGCGACTCATCAAGCAACATAGCTACCTCCAAAACCAGACTGTCTCCGCCAAGGGTAATGATACTCGTTTGTGGGGCATGGATTCAAGGAGAGGTGGGTTCACAGTTGACGGTTGTGGAACAGTGTTGGATCGGCCCCCAAAATGCACCTCCATAATTACAAGGCAACTCATAGGCCGTTTTGTTCACTAGTTTTGCGAAAAAAGTTTCAACTATTTTTGGAGTGAGGCTGTACAGGGGTTCCGCAGAAGGCCGTTTCCTGATTTGCCGAAACCCCCATTGCCGGTAGTTCAATCAGAAAACCAGGCGGAGCGAAGCGGAAGTCCCGAAACTGAGTCTGTTGACCATGAGGTTCGTTTCGGGATTTCCGGAGCGGTTGGGAGGTCAGTTCCGCTGCCGAATGGTCAGTGGTCGCTCCTCAGATCCCGAAATACCTGACTGTCTCCGCCAAGGGTAATAATACTCGTTTGTGGCTGAGGAGGGCAAGGGAGAACATTTCAATGCTCGCAGACGCGGAATCATTGCGATCGAAGGGAAGTGCCTACTTCTTGAGGCGGAGGGTCTCCCTCCCCAGCCGTAGCGGGAGAGGGAATGATTCTTGCTGCTACTGCCCCCTCACGTATCCTTTGAGCTTCCAGGCGCTGTTTAGATACTCGTTGTCTCGACAGAACATCCTTTGGCCAAGAAGCTTGCCAATGTGAGATGCCTTGAGTGTGATACTCCAGTCGATGATGAGGTTGTCGGAGCCGCTGGGAGTTATCGCGATGTCCTTCACGTGAAGGAAACACTGACTATTCTCCAGTGTTACGTTGCTACCGGGCGCGTATCCTGTTCCCCACGTGGTGTTGGCGTCGTCCTTGAGGTATACCTTGTTGAGCTTGTTGTCGTAGAGGACACACACGGTGTTCGCCAGACTGCCGGTCTGGCCAATCTGGAAATAGCAGTGGTAGATGTTGGGATAACCGTTCTCATCCTGATACTCAGTGCTGAAGACCAAGGGTGTGCCGGTCTGGACCTTGCCGGTCGACGGAGTGACACTGACGCAGGTCGGGGCTACAGGGATGAAGTGGGTGCCGACCTTCTTCCAACCATCAAACAGCCCCTTGGAGTCGGTGACGTACATCCAACTGTAGAGATTCTTCTCTGAAAAAGCGGACTTGAGCATGAACGGCCAGACTATGGTTATCTCACGATCAGATCTGGTGACCGTTATCTCATTGACGTACACGTTGCACTGGTTGTTGGACAACGTAATGGCCGTACCCGGATTGTAGCCGGTGCCCCAACTGGTGTTTGCGGTGTTCTTGAGATACACCTTGTTTGTGGCACAGTCATACCACAGGAACATCGCGTTGGCCTGACTGAAGCCTTCGGATACCAGCAAATAGCACTTTCGGATGTCCGCTGAGCCGTTGGGATCACTGTACACTGACGTCAGGGTCTTCTTGACCAAGCCCTCCATAGGCGGGACCGTAGGATCGATGCTGACCACCTGTGGCTTGACGTTGTAGTAGATGCCCATCTGCTCCCAACCATCGCTCTGGCCGCGAGAATCGTGGACATACATATACGCACTAAGCTGTTTGAGGACAAACGCACTCTTCAGGGAAACCCGCCAGTTGACTGTCAGGTCCGTGCCCGAGGACGATACCGTAATGTCCTTCACATTGACCACACACTGGCTGTTCTCCAGCGTGACGTTCGCGCCGGGAGCATATCCCGTCCCCCAACTGGTGTTGGCGTCGTTCTTCAGATACAGGCGGTTGGCCAATCGGTTGTACATAAGAAAGGCGGCATTGGTCTGTCCAAGGGAATCGTTTATGCAGAAGTACGCCTTGTCTATGTAGGCGAAGCCATCCAGATTGCGATAGACGCTGGTAAAGGTGGTTGGTGAAACTCCCAAAGCCCCGTTCCACGGATAGAGGCTGTGGTTGAAGACCTTGGGGACGGTGGTCGTGAGAGTCTCCTGCTCAGCCAAGAGCTGCAGGCGAACGGTTTCCAGTTCCTGCCAGGAACGGGTATAGTCCTGCGGAGCGCGAACTGCCTGCCTGGCAATGGATTCCATCTGAGCCTGAGCTTCAGCCTTGGAAAGGCCTGTGCCCTGAAGGGTATCGCGATACAGGTACATCAGTTGCCAGTCTTCAAGCCCCTCTCGTTCGGCCTCGAACCGCAGAGAACTGTCCGCAATGTACCTTTGGCTCGGCCAGACGATATACTGGTCTCCCGGCGAGTTCAGGTAGTTGAGCGGAACCTGCCACCAGTTCAACGCCCAATGCAGGTAACCGTAGGTATCATAGATACCGTTGAGCCAGTGAAGGACCCTTGGCTTGATGCTCATGCTGTCTATGAGGCGGTTTGGATAGCTGCCCTGGGGTGTCCACGCCACGTAGAACCACATCTCGCATCCCGCAGCCTGGGCGGCTCGAAAACTGGCGAGGTTCCTGTCGTAGTAGTCCAGCAGTGGCACCCATATCTCCAGGTCGCCGACGAGGCCGTCTGTGATGATGGCATCTATGCGGCGCAGGTTCGGCGCGGCGGCCTTCACCCGGGCGGATAGGGCTTTGTAACTCGCCAGGTTCTCAGCAATAGGTTCATCAGCTACGTAAGCCGCGAACTTGCTCAGCAGGCCACGGTCGGTAACGTGGTTCTGGATCACCGTGAGCAGATCGATAGCATCCATATACTCATAATCCGCCGAGTCCAGCCTATTGACCTTATGGCTGGTCGAGCGCATAGTGGGGCATTCCCATACGCCATACGTCCGCCCGCCGATGTGGCTCAGCATGAACAGAGGATCCCCGCCCTGGGCAAGGAATGTGTCCACAAAGCGGTCGAAGTCGCGGAAGTCATGCCTGATCACTCCGTCGGAACCTCTCCACGAGCGGATAAGGTCCCACGGAGTCTTGACAGCGCTGTGGTGGTGCTTTCGGTAGAGCTCCGCCGTCCTGGCGAGGGCGCGCCAACCATCTTCCGACTGTTCAGCGACTCCGAACTGCTGACACGTATAGTCCGAGCGGAACCACTGCCCGGCGTGGAATTGCGGATAGTCCGGTAAGGCGACGGGTGATATGCGAACGGTGAATGTGAATGTCTTCCGGCCACCTGTGCACTCGACCCAACCTGATCCAGCGTAGGTTCCAGGTTTGGCGTCCACGGGCGCGGTGATCCGAATGAATATCGGCTGGGTCTCGCCGGCGGGAAGGTTGCGGCTGAGGTCGTCAGCAAGCTCATCGGGGAAATCCGCCGGGGCTGCCCAGACCTGCTCCGCAGGCGGCGTGTAGATGGAGTTGGCATCCAGATTCACATAATCGACAAAGTGATAGGCCAGCCACGGTGCGGGAATCTTGGTGACTCCGTCCTCGTGGGTGAGAGAACCAAAACGGATTCGCGCACCTGTTAGGTCGGTATCCGGGCGCACCATTACCTGGAATCCCTTGGCCTGACCTCGCATATTGGTAAGAGCAAACGATGTAGTTGCCCCGCCGGGAGGCCCTTCGCTCTGCTTGATCTGTGTGGTTGGCGGAGTGGTCCAGATGGTGCAGGGAGCGGTCTCGCCGGTTGGATACGCGTCTTTGATGTTGGCTGTGACGACGCTGCTCTGGTTGGGGACAGCGTCTTCGCAAACCGCCTCGATCTGAGTTGTCCCACCCGGCACATCGACCGCCACACTTACCCAAGGCTCGGTGCAGTAGAACGGGCGGGCCACGCTGCGAAGCGGGACCAGGTTAACGGAGGTCAGTTCAGACCCTCCCGGTATGCGGAAGCGGACAGTAGAGGCGTCGAGATCCAACACGTGCGGCGACCAGTCTATCCTCACCTTTCCGTCAGCCTGCCGCTGCGCTTCGAGCCAACCCGGGCGGGGGGCCTGGCGGTCTGAGACGGTAGACAGAGTCTCGGCACACATAGCAGAGACACGACCCTCGGGGTCTGCCACCGCAGCCGTAACATGGTATTGCTGGCCGTTCTGCAGTGAGTACAGCATAGCGCTGCCGGTCTGAGCGTCAGCCGCAATCCGGGGCAGGGTGCTGGAGGAAATCGTGGAGGTCTCACAGTAGATGAAGAGCTTCACAGCGCCCGTGGACAGGCTCGACGGGTCCCAGGTGACCTGAAGACAGCCCTCGCTGCCGGAAGGGGTCTGGACACTCATCGCGGGAGGCGCATTCAAAGGAGTCATGACCGGTTTGAACGTTATATCATCGAACCAGACGGTACCGGTGTTGTTCTGTGTAGTCATCAACTCCACAGGAGCGAATGCGGCCCCGGAGGGAGCCGTCACTGTCTGCTCGATGTATGTCCAGTCGGCTGTTCCGCTGACGGAGCCGACGAACGTGTAACCCAGCCAGCCCCAGCTCGCGTCCAACCACTCCACGGCTATTCGGGCGTCGCCTGCGTCCAGACTGCTCGACTTGATCCAGCCGGTGACCGTATACTGCGCGCCCGCGCTGACTGCGGGGTTCTGGATGGCAACGGCGCGACGGCCTTCTCCGATGTACTTCAGCGCGGCGCTCCCGGAACGTCCCTCCCCTGCCGGCACGCTGATGGCGCTGGGCGGATTGGAGTACCAGGAGTGGTTGGTGTCCCAGCCCGACAGTCCGGACTCGAAACCGCCATTTGTGATCAGGGAGGCGTCAGGGGGAACCCTGGCAAACGAGATGTCGTCCCACCAGGCCGTGCCGTTGTTGGAGTCGGTGACGTAGGGTGTAATGTTTCCCCTGCGCGTATTCGCTGGCGCGGAAACGGTCGCGCTGATGTAGGTCCAGTCGGTGTCGCCGTTAACCGAGCCAATAAAAGAGTATCCAATCCACGAACCGCCTGCATCAAACCACTCGACAGCAACTCGCGCATCTGCCCCGGATATCCCGCTGCACTTGACCCAACCGCTGACGATATAGGTTCCCGGATAGGCCGCAACCTGCTGGATCGCCATCCCCCGGTTGCCGCTACAGACCATCTTGAGGGCAGTGCTGCCGGAACGCCCTTCACCTGCCGCTTCGATCTTGGCCGCGCCGCCATACCAGCCCTGGTCGGTATCCCAGGCCAGGAAGCGCGATTCGAAGTCACCATTCTGGAAAGCAAGAACGCTGCCCGAGCACAGAACCAGCGCCAAGGCGGCGATGAGTGAGAAGTTGCTTGACCAATGCTTCAAGGGTCTCTCCTTTGAGAGGACTCTGGGTTTGCAGCCCCGTATTTCCGGCAGTGTCCCGTGCAACAGCCTCTCGATACCTCACACAACTCAAGTCTATGCGAGATGGTATCGCGTGTCAATCTTCGGACAGCTAAGGTGAGGTCTTCCCGTGAGGCAACGCGGAATTCCTCTGGGATTCGTTGCCTTTGAAACGACTGACAGTATGTCGGCGCTTCGGGCATGATGAAACCAACAGGCAGAATCGGACGCTTAGGACAAATGAAGAACTGCTCTCCGCTCAACCACCATTCTTTGACCGTCTCCCCTCCCCTGTGGTACACTTCCACAGTCGTATTAGCTATGGAGGCGTGGGGTTTTGGTGTCTGGGAGTGTTGAGGATCGGGTTCATCGGAAGATGACTTATTATCGAGTGCCGCTGATGCTGTTGGTGGTTGGGGCTTTGGTGGCGTATATTCACCGGTTGGATGCGTTCTGGTGGGGGGCGCCTGTTTGCTTATTTGGCGAGCTTATTCAGATGTGGGCGGCTTCGCACTTGCATAAGGACGAACGGCTGACCGTCTCCGGGCCTTACTCACACGTCCGAAACCCTATGTATATAGGGCGGTTCTTCCTGGGGCTGGGAGTGTTTATTATGACCTGGAACCCGTGGCTGGTCGGGGTGTATGTGGTTGGGTTTGCGGTCTACGCGCATCTGAGGGTCCGGCGGGAAGAGGCGCGGCTCGTGGAGTTATTCGGCGAGGATTACCAGAGATACTGCTCCGAGACCCACCGGTGGCTGCCCGGCTTCCGCGCTTACTCCGGCTCCGAGGCGAGGGGAGCGAGTTGGCGGCAGGTGTGCGCCAACCACGAGCAGATCAATATGATCGGCCTGATAGTTGTGCTGGCGGCCCTGTATCTGCGGATCGAGCGAATCCCGTGGCATTGGCTAGGGTAGTGTGAATATATGTTGATGAAAACAGATTTATCCTAGACAACATCGGCCCAAGCGCGGCTCCGCAGACTCGCGAATAGCTCCGGGCCAAGTTATCACCCCCTTGCCTACACCACATGTCGCTCCAACAACTCTTGACGGAGAAGAAATGTTGGGCTATAATGTGTTACTGCTATACTGCATTTGGCCGTACTAGTTGGCAAATATGGTTTGGTTCTCGCCAAACGTGGGTATATAGCATTGAAAGAATCGTCTATGTAGTTGGTGGACCAATCGCGCACCAGAGGATTTCATGAGAGAAGCTACAAGGTTGGTAATAGCGCTGGCGCTTGTTGTTGTGCTTGCCAGCGTAGCATACGCGGAGAGAACCCCTCCGGGTTCGTTCGTGAAATACAGGGTATCCACCGTCAAGGCTCTTGCCCAGCAGATCAGGACAGATTCCGTGGCCAGGAAGCGATTCGCCCAGCATTTCAAGATTCCTGAGGCCCTTGTGGCCGACAGATTCGAGAAAACCCTCCAGATGGTAACCATCAAGAAGCCCATGCGCACCACAATGTGGTACGTAGCCAAGAACAGCAGCGTTCAGAAGAAGACAAAACTCCTGCCCAAGGGAACAGTGGTCTTTGCGGATAAGGGGGGAAAGCCGATACTGGCGTGGTCCTGCGCAAACCCGATGACTCCGAGGCTGAACGCGCCCAAGGGCACCAACAAGGTAGTCAGTACCCCACCCGATGAAGATGAGATAGTCAAACCGTTCACCGAGACCGTGACGGGCACGGCCATTACTTCCACCCCGGAAGTTATCAGCCCGGTTGCTGCTCCGGCTCTTGGCGCTCCCGCTCTGGATGCCGTAACGCTTCCGGCTATTGCCGCTCCGCCAGTGCTGGAATCTTCAAGCGGAATTGGCGCGTTGGGCGCTCTGGCCGCAGCCGGGTCGTTGGTGGGATTCTCGGGCCACGGCGACAGCGTGCCTACCCCACCCGTTCCTGAGCCTTCGGCTGCAATGGTGCTGTCGATGGGGATGGCGCTGGTAGGTGGATCGGCTTACTGGAGAGCTAGGTTGCGGCGGAAATAGCTTCTGCCTCTTTGTCTTCAGGCCGAGTCGACAAACGCACGGATATCACCCTGCTGACCCCAGGCTCCTCCATTGTGACGCCGTAGAGGTTCTCTGACGCCTCCATGGTAGCCCTGTTGTGGGTTATCACCAGGAACTGGATCTGCTGCGAGAACTCCTTCACCACCTCGGCGAAGTGCTCCACATTGCTCTCGTCCAGGGGAGCGTCCACCTCATCCAGTATCACGAACGGGCTGGGGCGGACCATCAGCAAAGCAAACATCAGAGCGGCGGCGGTAAGAGCTCTCTCTCCTCCTGATAGCAGCGCCAACTCCTGCATCCGCTTCCCCGGCGCCTGAACCGCGATGTCTACCCCGGTTTCCAGGAGGTTCTTGGGGTCGGTGAGGGAGAGAGCGGTCTTGCCACCCCCGAACATCCGCTTGAACATAAAATCGAAATGGGTGCAAACGGTCTGAAATGTCTCCATGAACATATCGTGGGTGCTGGCATCTATCTCGCTGATGGCTGTGTTGATCTGCTCCGAGGCATCCTCCAGGTCCGCGCGCTGGCTGGTGAGGAAGTCCCAGCGCTCCTTGACCCGCTCGTATTCGGCAACGGCCCCTGTGTTCACGGGCCCCATCTGCTTGAGGTCGCGGCGAAGCCTGGCGACCTCCCCGGCAGTGCCTCGCTCGATCTCGAGGCCTCCGAGGTCATAGGCCATAGCGTCGTCATAGCCTATCTCATATTCATCGAAAAGCCGCTGGGCCGCCTGCTGGACCTGCATCTCAAGGCGCGCTTCCTTTACCTCTGCGTCGTGGCGGGTCTGGGTGGCTTCTGCGACGATGGCTGTGAGTGAGGCCAGCTTGGCATCAGCCTTGGCGACTTCTTCTCTGGCTGTCGTCCGCTCTTCACTTATCTTAGCTGCCGAAGCTTGCGCGGCAGTAAAGAGTGTGCGCTGGGTAGCCAGTTCCCGTTCTATCACCGCCTGCTCATTCTGCAAAATCCCGATTTCCTGGGCAAGACCCTCGACCCGCTCCGACCGAGACTTCTTCTCCGCCTGGAGTTGGTTCATCTGCGAAGTGGCCTCAGCATGTGCTCTTCCGATAGAGGATGAGCGTTCGTTTGCGCCAGCAAGTTCCACGTTGACCCGCATCAGCGCATCGCGGGCCTCTGCCCTCAGCCTGTCCAGTTCCGCCAAGCCCTGCTCGGATGCCGCGACCTGTTCATCCAGACTGATGTTCTCCAGGCCGGCGTGGCGAAGCTCCTCTTCCAGGGTATCGGCGCTGCGCGTAGTCTGGGAGAAGATGGCCTCAAGCTCTGCCTTCTCAAACTCACTCGCCTCGATCTGGCGAGCCAGCCGCGTGATCTCCCGAGTCTCCACGTCAACTGCCTTCTGGTGCTCTACAAGCTTGACCCTAAGCTCGGCTACCTCTCTGTCCGTGTTGGCGATGCTCGTGCCGTTCCTGCTGAGTTCCTCCTCCGTCCGGGCTAACAGAGAACGGGTCTGCATGACCTCCACGCCAAGATCGGACACTGCTTGGGTCAGTTCCGCGATCTCCTGTTTGCGCAGGAGCAGGCCCGGGCCTTTGCGCCTTGCAGCGCCACCTGCTATTGCTCCGCTGGGGACTATGATCTCGCCGTCAAGGGTCACAATCTTGTTCCAGCCGGCGGCTTGCCGGGAGATGGCTATTGCCTCGTCTATATCCCTGGTGATTATGGTGCGGCCGAGAAGTGAGCTGACGGCAGGCATATACCTGCGGTCGAACTGGATGAGGTCAACTGCCAACCCAAGAGGTTTGATGCCCTGACCAAGCCTCACCGACTGCGGGTCCGGCCTCATTCCGTCCAACGGAAGGAAAGTCGCCCGCCCGGCTGACTGTGTTTTGAGGAACTCGATTGCGCGTTTGGCGTCCTCTACCGACCCTGCGATGATGTCCTGGAGGTTGGCCCCCAAGGCGATCTCAATGGCCGTCTCATAGCCTTTGGGCACGCTGATAACATCGGCGACCACGGCATATTCACCGGCCAGCTTGCCGTCCTTGTGGAGAGACATTACGCTGCGGACACCCTCAAAGAAGCCCTCGTGCTGGTCTTCCATTTCCTTGAGGGTGTTCAGCCTTGCAGAGCTTCCGGCCAGTTCGCGGCTGAGCTCACCCTGCCTGTTCTGAAGCTTGTTGCGCTCGGACTCGTCCGCCGTCCGCTTCACGCGCAGTTCCTCAAGGCGGGTAGCTGCCGCTTTGATTTTGTCTTCAACGGCGACACCGGCATCGTGGGCCGATCCTTCGCGCCTCTGGCACGCCTTGAGCTGTTCGCCAAGCTCTGCTATCTGCGCGGTTATCTTTTGCGCCTGCGTATCCACCTGCTTCGCGCGCTCGCGCAGGTTGGCCACATTGTTGCGTTTCACGGAAAGGTCTTTGGCCATCTCGAGCACGTTCGCCTTGTGGTCGCTTGCGCTACGGGACGCCTCGGCATATCGGCTCTCCAACTCAGCCAGCCGTTTCTGGGCTTCCTCCGATTTGCCGGAGGAGTCCTGGTTGGACTGCTGCAGAGAAGCCAACTCCGCGGCAAGCGAGGCCAGCCGGACCTCTACTTCGGCCAACCTCTGGTCGAGGTTTTCAAGCTCCTCAGCTTCGCGCTTACCCGCTGCTTCCGCAGCTGCACTGCGTTCCTTGGCTACGTCTATGCGGTTGGTCAGACGCTGAACGACTGCGTGGATCCGCTGCTCGGCGTGGCGGGCATCGTCCATATCCTGCTCAAGCCGGGCCAGACGGTCGCGAGAGTCTGATGTGGACTCCTCAAGTTCATCGGCCCTGGCCCTGCTTTCCACAATCCGCTTCTCAGCTTCATCCTTGGCAAGGCGAGCCTGGGCAAGCGACTCCGCCGCCCGGTGCAACTCACGGATGAGTATGCCGGTCTCGATTTCCTTGAGCTGGGCGGCCAGTTCGATGTACTTCACCGCTTGCTGCGCCTGTTCTTCCAGAGGCGCAAGCTGGGCGGAAAGCTCCGCCATAATGTCTTTGACCCGCTGCAAGTTTGCGGTGGTGTGTTCGAGTTTGCGCAGGGCTTCCTGCCGACGCGCGCGGTACTTCTTCACTCCCGCAGCCTCTTCAAGCAGTTCGCGCCGGTCTTCAGGTTTTGCCGACAGCACCTCGTCGATCTCACCCTGGGTTATCACCGAGTAGGCGGTCTGGCCCATGCCGGTGTCCATAAAGAGTTCCTGAATATCCTTCAGGCGGCAGCGGGCTTTGTTGATGAAGCACTCGGTCTCGCCGTTCCGGTAGGCTCTGCGGGTGACTGTGACTTCGGAGTAGCTGAGGGGAAGGATTCCGGTGGAATTGTCGAGGGTAATTGAGACTTCCGCGAGGCTCAATGCTTTGCGGCGGTCGGAGCCGTTGAAGATGACGTCGGCTACCCGCTGCCCGCGCAGGTTGCGGACGTTGGATTCGCCCAGCACCCACAACAGCGCATCGCAGACGTTGGTCTTGCCACAGCCGTTGGGACCGACGAGCGAAGTCATCCCGCCGCCCACGTCGATGCGCGTCCGGTCGGCGAATGTCTTGAAACCCAGTAGTTCTATGCTTTTTACTATCATTGGCAGTTAATTGTACAGCCTCAGAGGCACACCCGGCAAGCGCGTGTCTACTCCGCGATACTTCAGTTCTACGGAAACATTGTGCAGCTAGTGCTGAGTAGGTCCGCAGACCGTATCGAAGCACGGGCTCGCAGGGGAACCGCCCTTCGATACGCCGCTCGTTCCTCGCGTCTACTCAGGGCTAGCGGATGAGTGCGCGACGAACTGAAGTCCCTCCTACTCCCACTTCCTCACGCTGAGTTTTCGGCTCAGGTCCGGGTCTACGGAGGACTTGGCAAAGGGGTCGTCGGTGGACTGGAACGAGTAGAGGCTGGCTTTGCGCATATAGACATTGAGCTTGTAGTAGCCCCAACTGGTGTAGCCCTCGGGAGTGTGCTTGGTGAACTCGGCGTCCTCTTTGCCATTCCAGGTGACCACGTGCCGAACGCTGTCCCCGGTGAATCTGTCGCAGTCCGCTCGGCTGAAACCCGGCAGCGGCTTGCCGTTGAGGTCTGTCACCTCCACATCCACATATCCGCCGTCCTCCACTACCGCATTGATCACCAGCCTGTTGCCCTCAGGGAAGAATGGGCGAGTGACCAGAATGCCCTCGCGGTGCGGGGATGTGTCCAGCGAGACGAAGCCGTCCAGCCTCATCTTGGCCAGACCCAGGTGGTAGCCCACGTTGGCCATGTCCTTTGCCTCGGGATGATCCAGCCCCTCAAGGATTCCGGTCATATACCAGTCGTGATGGTTTTTCGCGCCTGCGTAGTATATCCAGTGCTCATCCCCGACCTCGATCGGCGGCACTCCCAGGTAGGTCATCACGCTGTCCCACTGATTCCCGCTCATCTTCTCCGGCGCAATCCACGGCCGGCGCTGGTTTGCCCAATCCCAAGACTTGCCGTCGCGCGAAGAGGCCAACCGAACTTCCATGGTGTTGGCGCACTCATGGAACAGGTTCACAAACGCGATGTGCGTATCCCCCACCTTGGTCTGGCACATCCCGTAGAACGACTCGTCCAGGTTATCCGCTTCGTCAGGCTGGAATATGGCATAAGGCTGGCTCCAGTGGAGGAAGTCCGATGACTCTGTCTGCCACACCCTGCGCTTGTTGTATTTCCACCACGCTCCCGGCTCGCTCGGCCCAACGAAGTTGCCTGCCACCGGGCTGCTGACAGTCTGCGGAGCCGCGCCCATGTAGGGGCTTCTCACGTTGGCGATATAGCAGCGTGACAGTGGATCGTAGTTGAGCACCATCATGTCGTTGAGATAAGGCCCCCAGGTTCCGAAGCAGGGCGGGGTATCGTAGATAGTCCAGTGGATGCCGTCGGGGCTGTGCGCGGCCTCTATCCGGTAGACCTCGTTGCTGCATCTCACCAGCAGAGTCTTGAACCGCTTCGTGGCGTCTTGTTCGAACGTGTCCTCAATCGGTGTGACTATGTATATCGCGCCGTACTTCACATCGCTGAGTATGCGGTTGGTGTCCTGGCCGTCTTCGGTGTAGTGCAGGCCGAGGTTGGGCTTGGTCCAATGGATGCCGTCCTCGCTGGTCGCGTAGCACAGGTGGAAGAACGAGGTCTCTATGTCGTACCAATTGGTTCGCTCGGCGAATAGCTTGGGGTCGTAGTGCCAATCGGCGTACCAGCAGTGCCACTTCCCCTGGCTGTCGTGTAAAACCTGATAGGTGCAGATGGCGAAGTAGGTGATGCACTCCCAGGGTTTGTCCGCCTGAATGAGGGGCTGCGGCTCGGCCTTCGGAGTGTGGAAGACCCTTGTGAGGTCCTGCGCCCTCTCGACCATCTGGTTATCGAAAAACAACTGCCTGTTCTTGCCTATGTGGAGATTGGAACTGTCGTTTCTGTACACTTCAGATCCTCCGGTTGCTGGTGGTGGGATTGGTATGATTCCTTGGTGTATTGTATGGTACAGGGAGGGGCGGGTCAAGCTTGGTGAGTACAACGTCATGCTGACCCTGAAACAAGTTCAGGGGCTTCAGCCGCTGGCGCATCTCGACGAGCATCTGGTCGTGGTCGTGAACAGACCCTGAATCAAGTTCAGGGTGACGTGTGTGGATATGGTATCATAATGTGAACTCGCCAAGTCGCTGAGCAAGGAGAACCAGCCCGATGCCGGAGACAACTTCTTCCCGCCAACTGATGATAGACGCATTTCTGAGAAAACCTACCCAGCGCATCCCTACGATGCCGCAGATATGCCACGATGTCGCGCTGAGAATCTACGAGAGCGAGGGAGAGGGCGACTGGATTGATGGGCTGGCTCGGTGCGTGGAGAAACCCGAGTTGGTCTACGACCTCGTGATCAAGCTTGTTGAGGATGTGGACTGCGATGGACTGCGGCTGTTTCCTCCGGGCGATCCGATGAAACTGAAGCGCGTGGGTAATGAACTGTTCGTGCTGGACCCGAAGACCAGCGAGCGGACCGGCAGGATAGATGTGATGGGTGGGGGTAAATACAATCCCGATGATGCTGCAGCCCCCGTGGAGACACTCGGTGAAGCCAGAGAACGCATAAGGATCATGACCAGCGACCTCACTGACGAGAAGCTGGAGTGGCTGCAGAGCGCAAGGGCGCGCGTGCCGGAGAGGTTCGTGGCCTCGGCGCCGGGCGGGCTGACTATGAACACCTACAACGAACTACGCGGCCGTGTGCAGGGCATGCTGGACTTCTTCGAGAGGCCGGATTTCGTGTCAGCAGTTATGGATATGCAGGCGGACGCCATCATTGAGCGCGGAGAGAAGCTGCTTACGACCGGCATCGACGCATTCTACATTGGCGACCCGTCCTCCAGCGGCAGCCTCATCGGGCCGTGGCATTTCGAGCAGTTCTGCCTGCCCGGCTATCAGAAGTTCTGCAGGCATTTCAAAGACCGGGGCATCCTGATGTACATCCACGTCTGCGGCAACTCCAACCCGATTCTGGAGATGCTGGCGGACACCGGGGTTGATGTGGTCGAGCCGCTGGACCCGCTCGGAGGAGTATCCGTGGCGGACGCCAAGCGTCGAATCGGCGACCGCGTGGGCCTGATGGGCGGAGTGAACACGATCACCCTAACGCGAGGAACCCCTGAGACAGTCGAAGCCGAGTCGATTCAGAAGTGCCGGGAAGGTGGGCCGACCGGGTATATCCTGGCTGCCGGAGATATGGTTCCGCCGGAGACCTCGCTTGCCAATCTACAGGCCCTGGTGAACGTAGCCACAAAGAGCCTGTGGGCCGAATAACACGATGGAGTTTGGTAATGCCGCCTGAACTGATACATAGTTGGACCAATGATTACGTGGACTTCCTCAGGGACGAGTCTCGCCGGGTTGGCGAAGCCGAGTCTATCTCGTTTCCGACATCGGAAGCGGAGGTGGTGGAGGTAGTCAAAGAAGTCTGTGGAGCGGGCGGCAGCATCACTACCCAGGGGGCCAAGACCGGCATAGCAGCCGGGGCGGTGCCGCTGTCCGGGCATATCATGAACCTTAGCCGGATGAATGCCGTTGGGGAAGTGATTCCCGGGCCGGAGTCGCACGAGGCTCATATAGTCGTGCAGCCGGGAGCGATACTGTCGGAAGTCCATAAGGTGGTGGAGAAGGCAGGTTTCTTCTTCCCACCCGACCCCACCGAGACCTCCGCCTCAATAGGCGGAATGGTAGCCTGCAACGCCAGCGGCGCTATGTCGTTCTTCTATGGCTCGACTCGAAAGTGGGTTAACGCGCTGCGGATTGTTTTGGCGTATGGCGAAGTCGTCACCCCGCGGCGTGGGGAGGATATTTACAGGGGCCGAGGATACGGTTTCCTAACTGAAGAAGGTAACGCACTCATAGGGGAATTGCCCTCCTATCAGATGCCCAAGGTCAAGAGCGCCGCGGGGTACTATGTCGATGATGACATGGAAGATATCGACATCATGATTGGCATGGAGGGGACGCTGGGGATCGTTACTGAGATCGAGCTCAGGCTGATCCGGGCGCCGAAAGCGATCTTTGCGCTTACTGTTTTCCTGCCGAGTGAGGAGTCAGCCCTCAAGTTTGTCCGGTTCCTGAGAGAGGATTTGGAGAGAAAGCCTGTCGCAATTGAGTTCTTCAACCACAACGCGCTGGATCTGCTTCGCAAGATGAAGGCATCCTACGAGGCTTTCAAGGAAATCCCCGCGCTCAAGCCCGAATTCCACACCGCCATCTACACCGAGTTCCACGCAAAGAGCGAAGACGCGCTGGAAGATACCATTATGGAGATTATGGAGAAGATGGTGGAGCTTGGGGCGAGCGACGAGGAGGCTTGGTGCGCCACATCCGAGTCCGAACTCGAACGCCTGAAGGCCTTCCGGCACGCGGTTCCCGAGGCTGTGAACCTGCTGATCGACGAGCGCAAGCGCGTCTCGCCAGACCTTACCAAACTCGGAACCGATATGTCCGTACCTGACTCGTGCCTTGAAGCCGTGATGGAGATGTATAACACAGACCTGGCTGCGTCAGGCCTGGATTCGGTGATATTCGGCCACATCGGCGATAACCACGTCCACGTCAACATCCTCCCCAACTCCGCCGATGAGTTCCAGAAGGGCAAGGAGTTGTATCTGGCGTGGGCTAAGAGGGTTGTGAAAATGGGCGGCTCGGTATCAGCCGAACACGGTATCGGCAAGCTCAAGACCCAGTTCCTGAAGCTGATGTACGGTGACGAAGCCGTGGGCGAGATGCGCGAACTCAAGCGGAGATTTGACCCGGGGATGTGCTTGAATCCGGGGAATTTGTTTGAGGTGTAGACTTCTTGCGGTGTGTGCCCGGCTGCGGGAACTCAGGATGTGCGAACTTGTGGTGTCAGTGCAAGACGACGTTCCCGCAGCATAGCGAAAGGCTTGTCTCTTCCCGTCACCCCAGCCCTCTCCCCGGAGGCCGGGGAGAGGGAGTGGCTCGCTCTACGGCCAGTCACTTTCTTCGTGTCACTTGGCGAAGCCCCTGAGGAAAGCCACCTCCCGCCGCAGCGCTTCCTCAAACTGATCCGGTGGGACCTCGAACTCGCAGTGGACCGACATTGGGCCGGAGAATCCGACTGATGCCAGGTTGGCGAAGACTTCAGTCCAGTCTACCACACCCTCGCCGGCGCAGACCCAATGGTTCTTGCGGGAGCCGTGGCCGTGTCTCTCCTCGCGAACCGGCAGCACATCCTTTAGCGCAACAATGCTCAAGTACTCTTTCACCATCGCCAGACCCACCGCAAACTCCTCGCCATCAACGACCATGTGCGCGGGGTCTATGTAGGCTCCTATCAGCCTCGGGTCGAAGCCCTGCAGCAGGTGCATCAGGCTGGCGCAGTTGAGGCCCATGCAGCGGTTTGAGTGGGTGTGGTAGCAGATTCGGACCCCGAACCGCTCGGCCATCCTCTCCCATCCGTCGAATGCCTTTCTGACTTGGTCTACCTGCTTCCAGTAGTCCTGGGCGGGATCGAGCATGAAGTACCCAAGCTTCAGCAGGCGCACATTGGCCTTGTCCATTGCGGTCAGGATCGGCTCGGCGGTGGGGTGGCTTGTCTCCAACAGGTCGAAGTTGCCTGTTACCATAGGCACGCTCAGCCCTGACTGGTTCATCTCGTCCACCACTTCCGGCAGCATTTGCGCGGCGTTGTCCGGATTGACCAGGTAGCCGGGCCGCACGCACAGGTCGTAGCCGTCAAGCTGGTGGGCGTGGGCAAGGTCTATGAGGCCCTTGAGGTCCTTGTTCTGAAACAGCTTGGAGAATAGAATGAGCGGCATATTTCGAGCCTCCACATGGTTGCTTCCGCATAACTATACCGCAACGGAGGTAGAGTATCAACTTCAAACTGTAGCAGCCCAATACTGATAATCACTGATCTCGGCGGATTGTGCATGCCCCTCACCCCAGCCCTCTCCCCGCGGGTCCGGGGAGAGGGAGTTTCGCACGAATACTGAACAGCTACATCAGGCCAATAACATTCAGACCGCCCCGTTTTTGACTTGCAGGGCGGGCTGTGATACACTCCACGCGTAATACCGGCAGACCTATAATCCGCCCACAGCTTCCGGGCATTGAGAGGTTCACAGAGATGAGACTCAGCCGCCTGATTGTCACTGTCCTTATCACCCTCGCTATCGTCAACGCCTGCGCTGCCCTCTTCGCGCAGGGAAGCCCTCCAACCATAGAGTCTTTCGCCCTCAAGTCGTTCTTCTCCCCCGTAGCTCCCGGGGACCCTGTGGAGGTGACAGTCAAGGCGACCAGACCGGGGGGAATCAAGGAGTTGTGGGTCTTCTTCGAACGCTCTCGGTACGTTCGCGCAGATGGGCGGGAAGAACAGATGATCTCGTTCAAGCTCAAGCCGACCGGCAAACCGGATGAGTTCCGCGCGGATATCACCGTGCCTAAGATGCGCTCGGACAAGCCGGAACTTCCTGTTCCGGAGGGACCCTATAGACTGATCATATATGGCGGGCTGGACGACAGCGGCAATGGGTATTATCACTCATATGGCTACGCGGATTCGTTGGCTTTCGACCCCAAAGACAAGCGGCCGTGGCTTGCGAAGGTGGAACTCCCGGGAACCGCGAGAAGCACGAAACTGCGCTATACTATCGCGCTGGCCAGCCGTCGGAAAGCATCCAGCGTTCTCGCTTACACCGCCACCATCACCGACAAGTTCGGTTCGCAAGTGACAAAGCCCGTGGAGGGCAGCGTGACGGTAGCTCCGGGAGGCAAAGCGGTGCGAAAGACGCTGGAGTCGGCGCTTCCAGGCAAGGCGGATGAGTACCGGGTGAAGGTGGTCTTCCGGGAGAAATCGACCGGGCGGACTCAGGAGGAGTATCGCAGGCTGCCTGCCGACATAGTGGCAGAGCCTCGGAGGGAATTGCGGCTGGATGGCATGGTCTGGGAATATGCGCCGGACAAGGGCGACAAGATGGTCGGGGATACCATATCCCCGACAAACCCCTCGCCTGCGAATGTTGTGTGGCAGCAGGGCCGACGCATGTGGGCCGGACGATCCCTCGACTCCATATTTGGAGAAGGAACACAAGCAGTCTGGGTAAGAGCGAAGTTCCAGCTCACGAAGGAAATGGCGGGTAAGCGCTGCGAACTGCGGTTTGGCGAAGTGCGGTTCGGGTGCAAAGCCTACCTGAACGGCACGTATCTCGGCGAGCATATCGGGCCATTCTTCCCGTTCCAGTTCGATGTCAGCCGAGTGGTGAAACCCGGCCAGGTCAACACGCTTCTCGTCAGGATTATGGATGAGAGAGTGGGCAAGACAAAGGCAACCGGACGCTTCGCCGACAGAACTCTATGGCCCATCCCGGCTGCGATGTACGATGGAGTAGGCATCCCGCAGGAAGTCAGCCTGCGGGCGTATCCTGCCGCCTACCTTGACGACGTCTTCGCCCAGCCCAGCTTCCAGCGCAAGGAACTGCTGGTCCGGACGTCCATTTCCAACGCATCGGCTTCATCCGGTAAAATAGCTCTCCAGCAGCAGGTTGAAGAGCCAAATGGGACAGTAGTTCTGCGTCTGCCAACGAAGACGGTGACGCTAGCCGGGAACAAGCCTATTGAGACGACTCTGTCCGCTAAATGGGCCAATCCGAAGCTCTGGGCACCTGGTTCGCCGTACTTGTATCGACTGCGTTCGACGATTACGGGGCCGGACGGCAAGGTAATCGATGAAGTCAGCACGCGGTTTGGGTTCAGGGAGTTCTGGGTCGATGGGCGCAACCTGATGTTCAACGGCCAGGTGTTCAGGGGCCGCGTCTACCCACAACACCGGTATTTCACGACCTACGAGGAGTCCGCCGAGCACTGGCGCGAACTGAGCGCAAGGCTGGAGGGATTTCTGCCGAGCATCTACAGACACCACTGCATTCCGCCTTTCCCCATAATGATGGACGCAGCAGACGAAGCCGGCGTAATGGTAGAGAACGAGGGGCCGTTGGGGTCGGTGGTGAGCGATCTGGAAAACCCCAGCACTTGGAAGAACTACAGACAAATGTGGACGGCGTTTGCCAAAAGAGACAGAAACCACGCGTCGCTTGTAATGTGGAGCGCGGAAAACGAGATACTCATCTGCACCAACACTTACCCCGACCTCTACGGCGCGAACCAGAAGAACCTGCTTGCCATCGGACGGCACATAGAAAGCCTCGATCCTACCCGACCAATTGAGTTCAATGGCGACGCCGATGTGGATGGCACGTGGTCGACAATGAACTTCCATTACCCGCGCTGGTGGTACCAGCACCCGGATATGCCCAATTCTGCATTCTGGCTGGAGTATGGCAAGTCGAATCTTCAAACCGATACCTCATATCCACTACGGATCACGTGGAATACTCCGAAGCCGGTAATACTGGGTGAAGACGGTCTGCTTGCGGCGGCAACCCAACCTCACGACCTCACATCCTACGGCGGCGACCTCCCCTATCGTCTGCATTACGACGGCGGAACCTGGGGGACCCAACCGGTGGACGACAAAGCGCATGCAATGCTGACAGAGGGGTATCGCAACGCGGGAGTCGCTATGACCTCCGTGGCGTACGGCGGGACCGGAGGGCCGGAGTGCGACAAGGCTCTGCTCGCGGTGCGCTCATTCGTGAGAGAGCGGGACAGCCGGTTCTGGTCCGGCGAGGCTGCTACCCGAACCATCTATCTTCACCACGATGCAATGCAGCCCGGGGCGGTGGCCTTCACTTGCGGCCTGGTCAATGGCGGCAAGGGGATTGACGCGGGCAAGACCAGTTATCAGATGAAGCCTGGGCAGATGAAGCGGCTGGAAGTGAAGCTGAATATGCCGGTTGTGACGAAGCTGACCCCTGTGCAGTTCGTGACCACGGTGATTCGCAACGGCAAGACAGTCTTTACCGAGACTCACAACTACGTTGTATACCCAAGGCAATTCCGGGCAGCAACCGGTCTTAAGCTGGGAGTGCTGGATCGAAAGGGCGCCACTGCCGATGCTCTGAGCAAGCTGGGGTTGAGTTTCCTCCGCTTCGGCACATTGGAGCCTGGAACCGATACTGCCCTCAAGGACATGAACTGCCTGATAGTCGGCGAAGATGGGCTCGATCCGGCGCGGATGTCGGAGTTCGCCAAGAGCGTGAAGCCGTATCTGGAGCAGGGCGGCACGCTGATTGTGTTACGCCAAAACAACGGCGAGATGTTCAGCCGGGGATGGTTGCCGACTAAATGCCTTCTGCCCGACGCCGACAGGGTCACGACCATGAGCTTCAGGCGGTCGCCTAACCACCCGATCTTGAAGGGTGTGACTGAAGACATGCTGCGGTGGTGGCGAGGGGATAACGTGGTATCCGCCAGGGACTTCCTGAAGTCGCCCGGGGGCGGTTGGCAGCCAATCATCGACTCCGGTGGCCCAGGCGGGCTGCGGTGGTGTTCGGTTGCGGAGGTGCAGGCAGGCGCGGGACGGATTGTGTTGTGCCAGATGAACATCGTATCCAAACTGGCGATGGAACCCGCGGCTGGGATGCTGCTGGAGAATATGCTCTCTTACGCAGCAACTCGAAAACCGCAGCCGGGCTGCACTCTGGCCTGCATCACCGACAAGAACAGCGCGGTAGCGAGTCGGCTGACCGCTCTGGGGTTCAGCGCAGCATCGGAACCCGCAGATGTGACTCTTGTTGACGCTTCTTCCTCAGCGAGTGGGGAGACTGTTGCGGCAGTCCGTGGCAAGCTCACGGATGGCGGAACGGTCATTTTGCACGGCCTGACTCCGGAGAACAACGGGCGCTGGGCCAGCATATTGCCAGCCGGGATGATCCTGAAGCAGGTTGACCTGAAGCATGCTGTAAAGCAGAATGATGACCGTCTACTGGAGGGCATCAGCGGTACCGACCTGTGGTGGGGAGACAACCGGCCTTGGGACTATGTGGAAGAAGGTGGGACCCAGGTCGCTTATGCAGTCGAAGGCGCTACTGAAGGCACGGAGATCGTCGCTCCGGGAGCGCTGACCAGCGTGCCGGTCGGCAAAGGGCGGCTGTTGATAGACCAGATGCTGTGGGAGAAGGACGACGTGAACAAGTCGCGTTCCGGCCAGTATATCTCGGGCTTGCTGGGGAATGTGTTGGCGCAATGATAAGACGCCTGGCCGTGGTGTGTATAGCGTGGCTGGCCTTGTGCCTTTGGGCAGGCTCTCCGGCTTGGGCTATGTCTATGCCAGAGCCACATAGGTCTGAGATGGCGTTCGACGAGCCTGCCCCCTACTACGCCTATGACCTGCAAGATGACATCGGCTACGGCGCGTCGGCGAATCTGCACTGGCACGAGGGAGGCTGTCTTGCCATCGATTACGCGTTCAAGATGCAAGGCAAGATCGTAGAATGGCTGACATTCGCGCCACTGCCGTCGATAGGTGTGTCGTTCAAAGCAAAGACCGAGCAGCCGGTGCGGCTCGTGCTGCGGCTGGTGGATCAAAACGGCAGGCTGCTGGAGGAAAGGCGGGACTTGCCTGGCGAGAGCGACTGGCAGGATATGCAGTGGTTGGTGTGGACAGCCAAGCCCACCTCTGCCAAGGCCCGATGGTCGCCGGGGACTCTCGCAATCGGGGTCGAGCACAGCGGCTCCTCCGACTACTCCGGCACACTCTTGATCGATGATCTGTCCTGCATGGCCCGTGGTAACTCGCCTGCCAACGATGTCGAGAAACAGCACAGGAAGTGGTTTCTGGCCAACCTCGGGCTGCGGATTGTGGGCGAAAGGCCGGACGGCTACCTGTACTTTCCCGGAGAGAGGATAAGGCTGACTGTTTCGGTGCGCAGGCCTGAGCTTCCGCTTCCACTGGTCCTCACTGGCCACATCCGCCGGGGATCGGGAACAGACGCGGTTCCGGTGAAGACAGTGACCGCCCGACTGAACGCTGGTAACAGCTATACCGCCTCTATCGGTCTGCCTGTCAAGGAACTGGGGTACTATGAGGTGGTGTGGTCGGTGTCGGACGGGAGGTCTTCGAGTCGACCTATGAGGACCAGCTTTGCCGTGATCCCCAAGAACCCACAGGATACCCAGCGGTGGGACTCGCCGTTCGGGATCAATGTGCACCGTTGGTGGCAAGGAGACCTGCTGGCGGTGGCGAGGCGGGCGGGCATTGCGTGGATACGGGATATGGCCATGGCGCCTTACGATCCGGCAACGGGCCAGTGCACCGGCGAAGACGAAGTGCTTGGCAAGGCCGAAGCCAACAAGCTGTGCTATCTGCCATGCTCGGAGTACTTTGATCCGGGCGATTCGGATGTGCGCCAGGACAATGGCCGTTGGGTCTTCCCGCATGCTGCGAAGAAGGTGGAAGCGTATGCCCGGATGCACAACAGTCGGATTACGCATTTCGAACTGTACAATGAGCCGCTGCACTTTGTCTGGGGGACGAAGTTCGATCCCGTGGGTAAGCGGTTCGATGGCAAGATCGGCGAGCCCGGCGGGATGTGGAAAGGGCCCTTTCTGGATTTCGGCATAGCGCAGACCGAGGCGCTTCACCGGGGCGACCCGAATATGAAGATGATCTGGCCGGAGATCGATGTGTTTATGGACACGAAGATATTCGCCGAAGCGGGGGCAAAGCCATATATGCAGGTAACCGCGCCCCACACCTACAACGTCCACGATGACAAGCCCGAGACCCAGGCCTTTGCGCTGGGAATGCCGGAGGTTCGAAAGTACTTCAGGGAAAACGGGATGGACACTGATGTCTGGGTTACGGAAGTTGGACTGAGCACATACAAGCTCAAGCCCGGCGATGAAACCCCAAAGAATTACCTCAAGCCCCAGACAGAGCAGCAGCAGGCGGAGAAGCTTGCCCGGACAATAATTATCGACCTCGCATCCGGCATCAACAAGACATTCTGGTATGATCTCTATTGCGATGGCGAGGACCCATTCAACTCCGAGCACAATTTCGGAATAGTCCGCTTCAACCCGCTCTACTGGTCCAATCCTTGGGCGCTGGACATAAGGAAGAACGCCCCCCGCCCACAGTACAACCTCTCCGGCGTGTGGCACAACACATTCGAGCCAAAACCCGGCCTGGCAGCGTATGCCAATGTGATTCACTGGCTAGACGGCGTGAAATCGCTGGATAGGCTCAAATCGGATGGTTGGGTATACTCGTTCAGGAGACCGGGGGCGAAGGGCGTGACGTTGGTGGCTTGGACAACCGAGAAGGAAACGACCCTCAGGCTTCGACTCCGCTCAGCCGGCGGCTATGCCACGGTCTATGACCTATATGGAGAAGCGCGGAGAGTAGCGGTCAAGAACGGGGTTACCACGCTGAAGTTGACCCAATCACCGGTGTTTGTGGAGGGGTTGAGTGGCACGACTGCGACAACGGGAGGCAAGTAAATGCAGCAAGTTCTGAAGACGGTCTTTGTGGTATTGTTGCTGGTTGCAGCGGGTTCCGCGATGGCACATCAGCCGCGGATAGTCTCCAGCAACACGGTTGAAGTCAAGGACCCCGAGGTATCACAGGCTTTCTACGCGGAACTCAGTGGCAAACCTCAGACTTACCGAATCAGTTCCAAAACGAAGTTCCGGCTCTACGTCCAGCTCACAATACCAGACCTTGCGGGCAATCGGCGCGACTTCACTGCTGACATATCTAGGAATGGGAAGCGCATATCCAGGCTGGATGGAGCCAGGGCCAAGTGGAAGAAGTTCCACGAGCCATTCAGCGGCGGAGACTACTTGCTCGGGCCTGAGTACGAACTCGCCAGCGCGGAACCGGGAACCTATGAAGTGCGAGTCTACAACCGCGACAGAGCAGGCAAGTATGTGTTTGTGGCGGGGAGGAAAGAGTCATTCTCTCTGTCGGATATCACGAAAACGATGAAACTGATGCCGGAGGTCAAGAAATACATGGAGACGCCGGCTTCGTCGGCCAAGCCGAAGTCCGACAACAGGCCGGGGACCGCGACGGAACCTCAACAGCAACCACCTCCGTCTCCTCCGGAGACCACGAGCGACAAGCCAAAGTAGCGCGGCGCTCCGTATGCCTGCAGGCAAACTTGCATTCCAAACCTGCAGGTTGTACCATCCAGTCACCAATCGCGCCAGACCACAGGAGAGTCGCCGTGCCCAGACCCTGCTTCACCCGTCCAGCCTTGATACTGCTGCTGCTGTCGCCCGCAATCGGGGAACTGCTGTCGAGTTCCGCCCCGCCCGCGGAGTTCTTCAACCCCATTGGAATCGTGATGCTCTCCGCGCTCTATGGCAGTGGAGCGATCCTGATCCGCGAATTAAAGCTGTACTGGCGCAAGGGTTGGCTGGCGGTGTTTTTGCTTGGGCTGGCATACGCGATCGTTGAAGAGGGAATGATGTGCAAAAGCTTCTTCGACCCCGGCTGGGTCGACATTGGGCCGTTGGGAAAGTATGGCCGGCTTGGCGGGGTCAACTGGGCCTGGACGGAGCTTCTTTGCGGATACCACGCAGTCTTCAGCATAGCGATACCAATTCTGCTGGTCGAACTCACTTTCCCCGAGCGGAGGAATGAGCATTGGGTGTCGCCCAAATGCGCGATAGTTCTGGCCGTGCTGATGGCTCTTGACGTGGTTCTGGGCTACTTTGGCCTGTCGAAGTATCGCCCGCCGATGGGACTCTACGTCGTCTTTGTCCTGCTGGCTGGCGGGCTGGTGTTCGTGGCGAAGGTTCTGGACTGGCCTAAGGCCGCTGAACCCGAGCCGGATGCAAAGCCCGTCGCCAAACCCTGGAAGTTCTGGCTGGTGGGGCTGCTCGGCGGGTTCTGCTTTATGTTCACATTCTACGGACTACCGGCCCTGGGCACAGTGCCACCGCTCGCAACTATGGGCGTGGGCTTAGCGGCGGTAGTTCTCACCGGGTGGGCGCTGGTGCGGATGTCTGGAGGTGGCGCCGCGTGGTCGGACATTCACCGGTTCTGGGCTGCTGCCGGAGGGCTCGGGGTGCTGATATTCTCCGCGCTGGTCGCCGAGATCGACCAGAAACGGCCCGACAACACCACCGGCATGGCAGCGGTGGCCGTGATTGCAGTCGCGCTGCTGCGGTGGCTGAGAGGCAAGATAGCGGGGAGAGGGGACAGCAATCTACCCAGATCATCCAGTTAGTCTATCTCTATGAACTGCCATTGGTCATCGATGTCAATGTGCGCCCAGAGGTTGAACTGACTGTCCACTTTCTCTGGCGAGGTCCTCACGAAGCCGCTTGGGCCGTTAGGATCATCGTCGGTCCAGAGACAGATGACACCATTATCCCACACCTGAACCTTCACTATCTGAATGAGACCAATCCTTTGAGGCATCGCCACAGACTTCTTAGCCTCAACGAGAGCAGCAATCCTGTTCAGATTGCTCTTGATCATCTTGTATTGCATCTTGAGTGGCCAATGTGTTGCGCACACCGAGAAGATCACAAACAGACACAGGACGACGGCACAGAGGTCCCGAACCTGCACATTACGGGGAGACCACTTCCCTGGCCAGAGGAAGCAGAGCAGCAGGAACAGTGGAATACCCAGTACACTGCCGACATACTCGGCGGTCCATCCTGCAGCCGAAGCAGATGCAAGAATCAGCATAAGCGTAAAGAAGATGAGCGGGTATGGCCTGAATGTCATTGAGGTCTTCCTTTCCGGATTGATAGTTCGAATGCCCCTCCAGGTAAGATACCTGGAGGGATGGGCAAAGCAGATTCCTCCTGCGTCGGAATGACACGACTTTGACCGACGACTTTCGACCGACGACCGACAACCCCTGACTCCGTACTTCCTTACTCCCTACTTCCTTACTCCCTACTCCCTACTTCCTCGCTCCTACTCCCTGCCTACCTCTCATTACCCAGCAACCTCAGCGGGGACTCATCTTCTTCTATTTCGGAGAAGCGGCTTACTGGTTCGGCGAAGAAGTTGTCGGTGTTGTCGTCGTTTACCGCAGATACCTCGCCGCAGATGAGCGCGCCGGCTTCTTTGGCGGCCCAGAACTTGTGGTACATCCTGGGGGTCAGGGTGATGCTCTCGCCCGGATAGAACTTCAGGACCTCGCCCGGTTGGACGATGCGCTCTATTCCGTCGCAATAGACAGTCACCGGCGACTCTCTGTCCACCGAATCATCATCTTTGGCGTTGTATAGCTCTATCTCCATCACCCCACCCGCGCGGTTGATGATGTCTTCCGTTTTGGACCAGTGGAAATGGAGCGGGAGGCGTTGGCCGGGGGAGAGCAGGATCAGTTTCTCGGCGTATGGCGTGCCAAGGCCGGGGTTGGCGTGGTTGCCGTTCCTGAGCACGAACATAACCGCGCCGCAGGCGTTGAAATCCCCCTGGCCAAAATCCGTGATGTCCCAGCCGAGGCCATTGAGCTTCACCCGGCTGCACTCCGGCCCGGCGTTCTTCCACTGCCCCGCTGACCAATCGGCAAACGGCGGCAGGCTTATACAGTATCTGTCTAGCACATCCAGCGACGCTTGAAGCGCTCTGTTGATCTCGGACCTTTTCATCTTGTGTACCTCTCACAGATATCGTTTGACGTGTTTATTATGCTGCGGGAACTTACACCCTTCACCCGTTAGTGCATTACCGATCCGCCTGCCAGGTTCAGGGACTGGCCGGTTATGTAGCTGGCGTCGTCGCTGGCCAGATAGACGACGGCTTTGGCAACGTCGACCGGGTCGCAGAGGCGGCCCATTGGTATCTTGTTCTCCATGTATGGTCGAACTTCCTCGACCGTCATATTGCGTTTCTTCGCGTAGTCCTCTATCATTGCGTCCCACAGCGGAGTGAAGACTACCCCCGGACAGAGAGCGTTGACCCGTATGCCCTCGCGAGCATATTCTACCGCGATGGACTGTGTCAGGCCGATGATCCCGAACTTGCTGGCGCAGTAGGCGGCGTATTGGCTGTTGCCGGTCTTGCCGGACTGGCTGGACATGTTGATGATGATACCGCGCTTCCTCGGCAACATTCTCTTCACCGCCACCTGGCATCCGACGAACGCGCCGCGGAGGTTAATGCGGATAGTCTTGTCCCAAAGCTCTTCGCTGCACTCGTGGAACGGAGTGATATATGAGACGCCCGCGTTGTTGACCCATATCTCAATCGGCCCGAGTTTGGCCTCTATCTCATCGGCGGCTTTCTCGACTGCTGGCATATCCGCGACGTCGAACACAAACGCCTCCGCCCTGCCACCACTAGCCTTGATCTCATCGGCTACGGACTGTGCGGTTTCGAGGCGCACATCAGTCACCGCCACAACCGCCCCCTCAATTGCCAGTTCCCTGCATATCGCGGCGCCTATACCGCTGCCGCCGCCGGTTACCACGGCGACCCTGTTTTCTAGTTTCATTGCTGTGTTCCCTTCGTTGCACATAGGCGGGCCGGCACGGCGGGTAGGGTTCGTTGGGCGAGTCAAGGAGGTCGGCCAGCAGATCATCGACCGATACCTCCTCGTTCTCGAATGAGACCACTCTGAGGTAACCGCTCGCGGGAGACTCGAAGGCTATCACCGCTTTGTCGTCCAACAGCTCCACCAACGGCTCCCCCTGTCTTACGTACTCCCCGTCCAGCTTCAGCCACTTCACCACGTGAGCGGTTTCCTTTGTCATGCCGAACTGCGGCAGTCGGACCTCTGTCGCCATCAGGCCATCGCCTTTGGGGTTCGGCCCGTACACCTGGTTGCCGGGATCATCTACTTCACTCCCCTGGGGTAGACCAGCACCTTCAGCGACTTGAGTTCTTTCATCAGCGTGAAGCCGTCGTGGATGTCCTCCAGGGCGACTTTGTGAGTAACGATACTGGTCACGTCCAGCCTGCCGCCGGCTATGAGGTTGACTGCTTTCTGCACATGCTCCGGCCTTGAGTCCGACGCGCCGACTACTCGCAGCTCGCCGTAATGGATGGTGCGGCTGTCCAGGGTGATGGCAGAGTGGTCCTTGGGCAGACTTGCGAACAGGCTTACCGTTCCGCCCTTGCGGGCGTAGTTGACCGACTCCTCCATAGGCTTGGCGGCAGGCGCGCAGACAATGACCACATCCGCGCCAAGGCCACGTGTGCGGCTCTTGACCACCGCCAGCACATCCTCCCTGGAGCCGTCGATAAGCAGCACGTTCTTGAGACCTTTCAGCAGTTCCAGGCGGACCTCGCTGAGTTCGCTGATCATAACGTCCGAAGCGCCCAGGGCCTTGGCTATCTCGGCGTGGATTGCGCCAAGGGGGCCGCCGCCGATGATGAGGACCTTGTCCCCCGGCTTCACCCCGGCCAACTGCTGGGCATTGATGGCACAGCTAAGGGGTTCGCAAAGCGCCGCGCTCTCGTCCGGCACCCCTGCTGGCACCTTGATGACGTTCCCGCCTTTCAGAGCCTGCGGCGGAATGGCAACAAACTCGGCAAATGCGCCGTCGAAGTCGTAGCTGATCGGCGTGGCATTCGGGCAAACATTCCCAAGCCCAATGCCGCAGTAGTCGCATTCGCCGCAGGCGACCGTGGTCGCCAGGGTGATCTTCTCGCCGACCGAGAAACCCTTGACTTCCGCGCCCACGTGGGTGATATGTCCGACCATCTCATGCCCGATGATCCTCGGAGGATGGCATCGGGGGTTGCCCACGGTGGATATCTTCACGTCGGTGCCACAGATGGCGCAGCAGTGAACCTCCACTATCAGGTTGTCCGCAGTCGGCTGCGGGTCGGGCCTGTTTTCAACCCGGATATCCCCGGGACCATAGTATACGGCTGCTTTCATTTCCTACCTAAACCTTTCTACTCTGTATGATGCGCGATCGCGAGGCCACCGACTACTTGCTGAACCTGTACATCGTGGTTCCACCTGACAGGATATCCCCGACTTCCCCAGCGAATTCCCTGGTCTGCTTCTCGATATCCAGGCCAACTTCCTCGTTCCACGCGGCAAGAAGCTTCCCGAAGACCGGGCCACGTCTGCCATCGCCGATGGTTATCCCGTTGATCTTGAAGCACGGGAGCATCGAGAACGCTGTTGATGTAAAGAACGCCTCCTGAGCGTGGGCAACATCGTATAGCTCGATGTTGCACTCTTTGGCGGGGATGCCAAGCCTGCCGCAGAGTTCCAGGATGAACGCCCGCCGGGTGCCTCGCAGGACATTACGCGGCTCGGGGGTCTTCACTACCCCGTTGTCCACAATGAAGAAGTTGGAGCCTGTGCCCTCCGCAACGAAGCCGTCGGGGTCCACCAGAAGCGCCCAGGCGTTGGGATCGCTGACAAGCGACACTTCAAGGTTGGCTACCTGGTAATGCATCCGACTGCGGTTCTTGATCTTCGGTTCAAGGAACTGCGCCGGGATGGCGGGCTGGCGCGGGGTGACTGCGTGGACACCGTCGTCGAAGTAGTGGGCAAGCGCGGAAACGGTCCACTTCACCGGAAAGTCCGCTATACACACGGTCGGCTCCAGTTTGCCGTCGAACACCATCTTGTACGCCGACAAAGGCCCGCGGGATACGTTGATCAGGATGCGGTGCTCGTCAGTCTCGGTGAAAGACGGCTGGTTGGCTTCCATCGTCTTGTAGACAAGCTGCTCCATCTCCTCGGGGGTCTCTTTGATGGGGATCTGAAGCTGCTTGATGCCCCGGTACATGCGGTCGACATGCTCTCGCAGCCGGAACTGCTTGCCGTTGAATGAGCGCGTCATTTCGAAGACCATATCCCCGAACATCATCGCCGAATCGTATATCGACACCTTTGCGTCGCACTCGTGGACAAACTCACCGTTCATATAGACCAGTCTTGGGGCTTGCTCTGCCATTGTTCTCCCTCGCCATTTCGTAGTTCGACAGGCATTCACGTAATTGAAAGGTAGCACCCTCACCATAACCCTCCCCCCAAGGGGAGGGAATTACGCAGCCTGCAACCTGTAACTTGGACTCAGTCCATGCGCATTCCGCCGTTGACTGCAATCACCTCTCCGGTTATGTATCCGGCTTCTTCTGATGCCAGGAATGAGACCGTTGCGGCTACATCCTCCACCGAACCTATGCGCATCAGCGGGATGGTCTGGCGGATTCTCTCCAGGCTCTCGGGTGTATTGAAGCGCTCGTGGATGGGGGTGTAGACTACGCCGGGAGAGACCCCGTTTGCGGTAATGCCGTGCGGCGCCAGTTCCCTGGCAAGCGCCCTCGTGAGTGACTCTGCTCCACCCTTGCTGGCCGCATAGTGGGCAGCCCCGATTGCGCCGCCACTCCTGCCGGATATGCTGCACATATTGATGATGCGCCCGAACCCGGCCTGCTTCATACCGGGGATGCAGAACTTGGAGCATAGGAAGATACCCTTGAGGTTGATGCCGATGACCGTATCCCACAGCTCCTCGTCCATCTCTTCGATGGTCTGGGTGCGTATCATGTCCCCGGCGTTGTTGACCAGTATGGTCACCGGCCTGCCGAACTGCTCCACCGCAGACTCCACACCGGCCTTGACCTCTGCGGAATCCGCCACGTTCACTTTGGCGGTGGCGATCATAATGCCCTCGGCGCTCAGCCTGTCAGCAAGCTCCCGGGCAGCGTCCGCGCTCTTGTTGTAGCAACAGACCACGTCCGCGCCCTCTCTCGCCAGCCTCTCGACGCACGCCGCGCCGATACCTGTTGCGCCACCGGTAACAAACGCAGTGCGCCCGCTGTGATCCACTGTCAACTCCTGCTACCCCCAGTCTCATCATCCGGCTCCAGCGCAGCCGCCTGCCACCTGAGAGCAGCGGTGAGGCCGTTCGCAACATGCTCCCGCATTAGTGTCTCTGCGCTAGAACCGTCTCCGGACTTAATACACTCCACCAACCGGCGGTGGTCTGAGGGCGGGCTGGAGTCTTCCGACTGCATCTGGGGGCCGGACACACTGACAACAGTCCGCCGGATGAACAAGGCCCTGCGGAGCTCCTCCTCCAACAGCTTCGACCCGCTGCACGCGGCAACTTTCTCGTGAAACTCGATCTCCCGCTGGTTGACTACGCTCAAGTTCCCCGCTCTTCGGGCCCCGTAGATGATATCCGCCAGGGTCTTGAGTTCGTCTACGTCTCTGCCCGAAGCCCTTTCCGAGCAAAGCCTTGCTGCCAGTCCCTCGAGGACTTCACGGATGAGGTAAAGATCCCGGACCTCTTCGGCCGAATACCGCCTGACGAACACGCCGACACCGTTAATGCGGGTGAGGGTGCCTTCTCGCTCCAGCTTGCCCAGAGCTTCGCGCAAAGGGGTGGTGGTGACTCCGAGTTGGGAGGCAAGTTTGCGCTGATTCAGCCTCTGACCCGGCTTCAGTTCGCCGGAAGAGATGAGTTCACGAACCTGATCGACGACATTCTCAGGCGCATTGGCCTCGGGATACAGCTCGTGCAGCCGCATGGTATGGCATCCTTCCGCAGAGCGCTGGGACCCTGAATAGGGCGTCCCGCTCCGGCAGAACCAGTTTCAGGCCTGCCGGGACGGGGTGACTTTGGTTATGATATAACAGTTATGTCGGTTTTGCAAGCCGTGACATGTGATTGGTACCGGTCGGTCTGCCGTGCAAGACAAAGTTGCGATGAAAAACTGATGCAAACCTGACAATCGATTGAAAGGCAGAAAGCTCGGCACATGTGATGGCGCCGCTGGAAATGAATGAAGGATTTCCGGAAGGCGACAGCCAAGTTGTATCTATAACAACCCGTGAAATGTCGACCGAAAGAAGCACAATTCACCCATTTGAGCACTTGACTTTGGGTGTTGCGTGTGATACATTGACTTGTTCTGTATGTGTTCACGTCGCAGATAAGGAGTTCTATCAACATGAGAAACAAGGCTTTGCGCCGGATCCTGTGCCTGTGCACCGCCATAACGTTCGTAATGCCGATCCTCGCATCGGCGGTCGACGCTATGGTCGTGAACATGCTTTCCCCGCTGCCCAGCCAGAGGATCGAAGGCAGATACGTTGAGGTCTCCGTTGGCTTCAACACCCAGTCCGACCTCAAAGTTACCAAGCTTGAGCTTTGGGTGAATGGACGGTTCGACCAGAAGAAATTGCTCGTTCAGCCGAAAGCCCGCGGAGTAGTGTCGTTCAGTTGGGACAGCGCCGCGTACGGCAATGGCGCCCACTACCTGCTGGTCAAGCTCTTTGGTGGAGCAGACGTCATTGCGACGGTCACCGGAACGGGCAACGTGGGAGTCACACCCTACGACCTGAACCCGCCCACCATCAAGTTCGACAACGTGAAGAGCGGAGAGGTCCTCTCCGGCGTTAAGCAGATAAAGATCGGCGCGACAGACGACAGCGGCGCGCCGCCAATGGTCAGCGTGTTCGTGGACCAGTCTCTGAAACTGCTGAAGAACACTCCCCCGTTTACCTATGACCTCGACACCACCACCTATGCCGACGGCGATCACCAGATAGAAACATACGCCTACGACAACGCAGGCAACCAGAGCAACACCGCGTCGGTCAAGGTGAAGATACGCAACTCAGCGGCGACGGCCAGCGCGCCAGCCGCTCCCGCAGCCCCGACTGCACCCAGCGCCACCGTGTTGGCGAAGGCGGAGACGCCGGCAGTTGCCCCAGCCATCACTGCTCCGGCTGCGCAGGGCGCTGCCCGAGTTGTGGAAGTGAAGCCGAAGACGACTGCAACCGCCGCGACAACCATAGCCAAGGCGACCAAGCCTGCCCCGGCTGTGGCTGATACCGCCAAGCGCGTTGTTATAGTCTCCAAGCCGGCTCCCAAGCCTGCGGTCGACATCGTCGTCGCAGCGCCCAAGGCTGAACCGGTCAAGGTCACCCCGAAGCCGGCCGTGGTTGTGGCCCCCAAGGTTTCACAGCCAGTGAAGGTTGCGGCGACCGTTGCCAAGCCAATCGCGAAACCGGTGGCCAAGGTAACCGCAAAGCCCATCGCGCCGAAAGTCGTGCAGTTGGCCAAAGTGGACCTTGAGTCCTCCACCATAACCAGAGTGATGATCGGCAAGCCGGCTATGCCCGAGGCAGCAGTTGCGGCCAAACCAGTCGTGAAACCGGCCGCCTCTATAGTGATAACCGAGAAGCCTATAGTTGCGAAGCCGGCAGCGGTAAAGCCCGTTGCGTCGGTGAAGCCGGTGGCGACACACAAGCCTTCAGTGGTCATTTCAGAGAAGCCCACCCCGAAGCCGGCGGTTGTCGTGGCTGCAAAGCCCGCGCCCAAGCGCGTGGTTGTTGTCTCCGTGAAGCCTGCTGCTAAGCTGGTAGTAGCCGCCAAGACCAAAGCGCCCGTGAAGATGGCGAAGGCAGTGGTTCCGGTTACCGTGTTGACGACAGTTGCTCCCGCTCCCAAGCCAGTGGCGAAGGTTGTAGTCCCCGCCCCCGCCAAGAAGACGGTCGTTGCTTTCGCTCCGAAGAGGACCGAGAAGGTCGTTGGCGAGGGAGTGAAGCTCCGCACCGTGATCAAGTCGGCCGAGAAGGCTTCCCTGCGCACAGCAAGTTCGCAGCTTCCGTCCGCAGGACGCATCAAGATGCGCGACCTTGTGAACAAGTCCAGCGGCACAGTCCTCTGGGACTCCAAGACCAAGACCGTGACAGCCTATGTGAATAACATCAAAATAGAGCTTCGGATCGGTCACAACCTGGTCAAGGTCAACGGCAAGGTGATGAAAGTCAGCCTGGTCCCGTATATCCAGAACGGACGGACCATCGTTGACGTGAGACTCTACCACAGAGCGCTGGCCCTTGCTGCGAAGACCAGCCAGAAAACAGCCCAGGTTCCAGCCAAGTAAGAACCTGACTCAAACCCAGATAGATAAGCCAAAGGCCGGGGGATTGCTCCTCCGGCCTTTGTTTTTTGTCTGCCTGTATAGGTTTTCTCGCCAAGAGCTGGACTAGTTCTTCTCTGCAGCCGTCGGCGCAGGCTTAGCTTCAGCCTTGGTTTCAGTCTTCGTTTCTGTCTTAGGTTCCTCAGTCTTGACCGCAGTGGTTGCGGAGTTGGAGCTGGGGTAGTCGTTCACATGGAACCCCGAGCCTTTGAATACCACTCCGACCGGGAACAGCATCCGCGCCACTACTCCGGAACACTCCGGGCACACCTTGAGCGGCTCATCACTCATCTTCTGAATTATCTCAAACTGGTGCTCACACTTCTTGCACCTGTATCCGTACGTCGGCATCTATCACCTCATCGCGAAGGAAAAGTCTTTGTAACGCCTCCATTATAGCACTAGAGGGGTCTCAGGCTCAAATCTGGAGGCTAGAAGAAGGGAGCGGCTATCACGAAAGCACGAAAGACTGAAAGCACGAAAAGGGACGAACGAGGCTTCTAGCAGAAAACCAGAAATGTAAGAAAACCAGAAAAGGAATTCTTCTTTTTGGATTTCTCGTATTTCGGGATTTCTGTTGATTCGTTCCTTCGCCTCTCCGGTTTTCGTGATCGTTCGCCTTACCCTCCCGGTGGAGTTTGGCCCCAGTTGCCGAAGTTCTGGGCTACTATTCTGCCGCCGGGGGCGAAGACTCGGTTGGGTTTGGTGTAGACCCGCAATCGAAGCTCGGTGTCGGATGCTCCGAGCAGCAGTCTCAGCCCTCCGGCCTCGGTTTTGGTCGACGCCAACTTGGGGTGGACGCAGGTGAGGTTATCGGCCCTGGCGTCCGGAGGCACGGGGTTGCCGTTGAGGTAGACCGTGCCAAGTTCGCGTCCGGGAAGCGGGACCAGGAGGCTCAGTTGGACTCCAGCGGGAATCGTGATGTCCATATCCACGCTCCTTGTTTCCCGGCTCACGCAGCAGACCAGTTCGATAATACCTTTGGGAGTAGGGACCTTGGACCGCAGCCAGTCCAGACCGGTTGGTTTCGGGGCAATCTCAACAGCCTCGAACCCCGGCTTCAATGCTCTAATTCCGGCATAGTGGGCGGGGAGCGAGTAGACCGGGCCGCAGCAGAACTCGTGGCACAGGCTCCAGAGGCGCTCGGGGATTGTGCCGTCGGGGCTGTCGGGATCGAATGTCTCCCAGAATGTGGTCGCGCCGCGCGCCAGCATCCCACCCCAATACTCGCGGATCCTGTCCAGGGCTTCCTGGTAACGGGCTTCGTGCACGAGAGCCTCGACCATATAGGAGTTCATGTAACCCGCGCGCATGGGAGGGGCGAGTGTCGGGTCCAGCAGCGCCTTGAGCACGCTCTGCCTGCGCTCAGATGAGACCGTATTGTACAACAAAGCCAGACCGTTGGTGATCTGGGTGACCGACTGTTCGGACTCAATGAGTGTGTCATTGAACAAGCCTGCTCCGGGATTCCAAAAGAGCTTCTCTATGGTTTGAGCAAGTCGGTTTCCACGAATGAAAAGCTCGCCCGCGGTTGCGGAGTCTCCCACTTCGCGAGCAATCCACGCACCCCTGCGGATACCCTCGCAGATGATTATCTGCTCAGCGGCCAGCTTATCGACCGCCTTGAGGTTGGAGAGGTTGTCCACGAATCTGAAGTTAGGCTCGTCTGGTTTTCGCGCGAAGAGGCCGTTCTCGTCTTCGTTCTCGTGATACCAGTCCATGCACCGCATCAGGTTTGGATAGAGTTCCTGGAGCAAGTCTTTGTCGCCCCAATGAATGAAGTAGTCCCATAGGCTCACCACCCAGAACGCAGGGTATTCGGGCAAGTAGCCTATCTCGGTGGGAGCGGGGCCTATTGCGGGAATCAGCCCATTGGCCCTCTGGATACGTGCGAACTGCCGCAGCCCCTTGCGAGCCAAGTCCTGGGTGCCGTAAGCGTAGTAGGAAAGCTTCGCGCCAACCGCTATGTCTCCGCAGTACAATGCTTCCTCGCGGAACGGACAGTCCTCGTAGTGGTCCTGCATACACATCTGGACCGTGTACTTGCCGACCTCCCAGATGCGGTTGAGTGTCTCATCGGAACACCTGAACTCGCCGAGGTGCTGCACCGGATATGACCGCCTGTAGCAGACAACCCGGCGGATCTTCACAGGCCCGGGGCAGTCCTTGAATGTCAGCATCAGGTATCTGCCGCCCCGGCGTTCTACCGGGCGGTAGGTCTGTGGGCCTTTGCTCATTCGCCAGGTGTCTAGAACAGTCGTATTCAGCGATTCCCCATACGATAGCTCGACCACCCCACCCTCGCTGTCGGCAAGCTCGACCTCGAAGTAGCCGAAAGCGTTGACTCCGAAGTCCAGGATGACGCTGGGTGAGAAGTCCGGTTTCAGCGGATCCACAATGGCGCAGGAATCATCATCTGAGCGCAGGGCTTCCGGGGAGGTGACGTCGTATCTCTCGCCCCCGTAGGCGCGTCCGCAGGTGTGGTAGAACACATCCTGGGGGTAGATCTTCTCCAGCCGCAGCGGCGGAACCTCGCGCGGGATGAGGCTAGTCCAGGGGTCGGTTTCCACAGGGCCAAGCACGTGAGCGTCGCTCCACGCTGAATCATCAAACCCCGGGTTCTGCCAACCGATTACTTCGAGGTTGGCGTCATAGACTTCTTTGAAAGCGCCACGGTGGCCAGAGATGGGTTCGGTGACTGGCTCTCGGGAGGGATCACGCAGGACTCGCCAGTTGCCGCCTGTCGCTTCTGCCGGCCTTCCATCAACCTCAAGCTGGAGCAAGAAGCCGCCGCGGCCGGGGTCCTGCAGGAGAACGCTTTCCATTGTCGGTCCGAAGTTGTAGCATCGGGCTGCTATGACGTTCGCGCCCGGCTTCAGGAAGCGCGTGACATCATAGGAATCGAAGTATGTCCACTCAGGATAGGACGGGCTGGGGCCGAAGCCCACGGACTGCCCGTTGATGAATAACTCGTAAATGCTGGTGGCAGTAACCCACACGCTCGCGGATTTCGGAGCGGAGTCAAGCTTCAACTCGCGCCGGGCGAGGAGGTGGAAGTTGTCCATATTATCAACCGGCGGATGCCATATCCACTGCGCATCCCATCTGGCGGGCGGGTTCGGGGGTTTGTAGGATTCGGGAATCATATCTCACCTCGATGCTGTCGCTATCTTCAACATCTTAGGCGGGCAACACTTACTTCCCTTCACCCGCGCAGGACTTCCTTGCCCTCGCGCCTAACTCTCTGGTGTTGGAGCATCGGAGGTGGGAGTTGGATAGTCGAAAGCTGTATGGGTGGGACAGGCCAGAGCCGGTGGTGGCTTATCTCAATGCGGGGCCGATCAGCCTGAAGTTTCAGGACGGGGAACTGCGCTACCTGCAGGCAGGGGGCAAAGAGATCATCCGCCGGGTCTACTTCGCGGTGCGCGACCGCGTCTTTGACACCGCAATGCCGGTCTTTGACAAGTTGGAGGTTGAGGACAATGGCAGCAGCTTCCGGGTGTCGATGAGCGCTACGTGCAAGAACGAGACCGAGAACGCGGATTTCAGTTGGACAGGAGAGATTGTCGGCTCGGAGGATGGGGTTATCACGTTCAGCGTGGACGGAGTGGTGAACTCTGCGTTCAAATCCCCTCGCGTCGGCCTCAACGTGCTCTACGGAACGGAATCACTCTGCGGGCAGGAATATGAAGTTCTCCATCCCGATGGCGCGGTATCGCAAAGCTCCTTCCCGCACGATGTCCAGCATTCGCTGCTTGAGGAGAGCCTGAGGACGCTGACCTACGAGACCGCGACCGAAATGAAGGTAACAACCGAGTTCATAGGCTGCATCTGCCAGATGGAAGACCAGCGCAACTACGGAGACAGTTCGTTCAAGGCGCTCAGCTCGCTCACCTACAGCTACCCCGATCTTCAGGCTGGGCTTCGGGCCAGCCAGACGGTGCGGATCAGCGTGGAGAATGCCGACACGCTCCCCAGCCGCGAGACGGACAAATACACGGTGACGGTCGGCAGCAGCATCTTTGGATCGCACGTGCCGAAGCTGCTGGAGATTGAGCCGGCAACCGACACCCCGGTGTTCTTTGACATCAGCGCCATGCCCTACGGAAGCTACAGTGGTGAAGTGTTGAGATGGTTCTACAACCCGTCACTGCACCAACCCGACGATGACACATTCGTCGAGAACCCCTCCGCGATCATCGACCAGGTCCGCACCGCGCGGAAGATAGCCCCTGGGGCGCAGATGCGGGTCAACCCGGAGACCGCGCTGCGGCTGGAGCCGGTGGCATTCGACTCCCCCCACATCCGCCCGGGCCCGGACCCTCGCAACAACGGCCTCTTCGCCGCAATGTGGGCAGCGCTTGTGTGGAAGTACGCCACCGAGGCCGGAGTCGAGGAACTGGTCTTCAAGCGTCGGGACGGGTTCTGGGGCGCGATTCACAAGTTGATGAAGCCGTATGAAGGGTGGACGGCGCACGCAGTCGGTGTCCCGCTTGGCGTCCGACCCGCTCTTCAGACTCTAGCTCTGAACAGTGAGGACTCAAGGTGCCTCCTGCTGATCAATGCTTCCGCCGAAACCATCACTGCTCGAATCCGGCCTGGGTTCCTGCCTGGGTCTGTGCGAATGGCCCGCATTAACGCCGATGTGAACCCCGAGAATGAACTTGCGTGGGAGAGTGTGGACTCAGCGGCCAGCATCAAACTGGGGGCGTTGGAGGTGGCAGTTGTTGCAGCGGAAACGGCGCGTACTAACTAGTGGTGTGCCGACTCAGCAGCGTGGATCACCTCTCCCGTTCGCAGAACTTCGTCCAAGAACCCGCTTGCATTTGCATTCCGCGAAAGCAGGTGGGGTTCTATCATTGCGTCGATATCGTTGCGAAGGTGGCACAGACGAGCAGCCATTGTCAGGAAGTCCCCGTCAATCGATGGCAAGATAATAGCCACGTCAATGTCGCTATATTTGTGCGCTTGCCCTCTGGTGTGCGAGCCGAAGAGAATGACTTCACAGCCAGGAAACTCTTGCGACACTAGTCGGGCATATTTCGCAACTCTTCGTCGCACTTGCCTCTTATCCATTGCAGAAACTGCTCCGTCCTTTCAATCAACTCTCTGCACCGCTGTTTGGTCAGTGACTGCAGTATTTTGCGCTTTTCGTCAGGATACCTTGCTTCGATATTCAGCGGCTCCAGAATGTTCAGCAACTCGCGGTTCTCTTCGCTGAGGTCCCCGTAACACTCCACCAACTGGGCCAGCTTCACCAGGGCGTGTATGTACGGCGGAGAGCAGCGCTGAACCAGCAAGTGCAGGCCCTTTAGGCTCTTCTCCGCGACCTGATGGCACATGAAGCCAACATAGAGCCGGTGGCCACCCTTCAACATCGTCCGCGCAACAGCCAGATCGTAATCAGCCAAATCTATCCAATAGTTGGACCGTTTGGTTGCTTCGTCCAGATTGAGGTGGTCACGTGCCGTCATATCATGTGTCATTATACCACAGTCGAAACCACCCTCGCCTATTCATAAGTTTCCCATCTACCCGCCAATTTGGGGTATTATACCTGATATCGTATCTGAAAGAGGGAGAGCCTGGCATGGCGGATGACAAGACGCGCCGGGCCTCTTGAGGTGGCGGTATTGGAGAGCGGGCGGTGACAAACCAGGCACCCGCACGCCGCGACATTGACGCGGGGGCACGGGTCCGGTAGAATTGGCGCTAGATAAGGGATTACTCCGGAGGACTATATGCCGATCAGTTGGGAATGGCAGCGCAAGGTAGATGGCATTATCAAGCCGTATGGAAAGCAGCGCTGGTCGGACACTGCGAAGGAGAAGGCGCTCGCCGCACTCAACGGTAAAGCGAACCCGGTCGTGCTGGAGGCGGGGTGCGGGAAAGAGTGCTGGATCACCCGGTCGCTGCGCGAGAGTATTACCTCTTTGCGAGTTATCGGGGTGGACATCGATGAAGATTGCCTGAACAATCCGGATGTGGATGAGGCCCACGTAGCCTCGATATGCGAAATGCCGGTCAAGGATGAGTCGGTGGACCTGATAGTGAGCGGGTACGTTCTGGAGCACCTGGAGGACCCGGAATCAGCGTTTCGGGAAATGAACAGAGTCCTGAAACCCGGAGGGATGGTAATTGCGTGGACACCAAACCTATACAGCCCATATTCCATCGTTTCATACCTGACCCCGCACTGGGCTCACACAGGCGTCCGAATGCTGACTTGGGGAAAGCAGGAAGCGGAGAATGCACCCACATTCTACCGTGCAAACACCGTCGGTCGGATCAGGAAACTGGCCCAACTCACAGGTTTCGGTGTCGAATCCAGCGCATACTGCGCTACCGGATACTCGTATTTCAGGATGTCAAAGCCCACGTACATCGTGGCTGCAACCATGGCCAGGCTCCTTTCTTTGCTGCCACTGGGCTTCTTTAAGCACACGATCTTCTGTGTCCTTATCAAGACGCCCAAGTGAGACGGGCCGGAGCTGTCCGACAACTCACAACAGTCGGCGAATGCCCAAGTTTCCCTCAACCAGCCAATTTGGGGTATAATACCTGATATCGTATCTGAAAGAGGGAGAGTCAGGCATGGCGGATGACAAGACCAGTTTCAAGGGCGCTGATGGACTGAGCGCGGATGAACTATTTGGCTCCGGCAAGGGGCTTACCTATGACGACCTCATTGTCCTGCCAGGCTACATAGACTTCCAGGCGAGCGAAGTGTCGCTGGAGATCAATGTCACCCGAAACCTCCGCATCAAGCGGCCGATTGTCAGTTCCCCGATGGACACAGTCACCGAATGGAAGATGGCGGCCTATCTGGGACTGCTTGGCGGCCTCGGGATTATCCACTACAACAACACCATCGAGGCGCAGGTCGAGCACGTGCGCAAGGTGAAGCGCTTTGAGAACGGGTTCATAGTCGACCCGGTGGTGCTCAGCCCCAAGCACACGGTAGCCGATGTCGACGCCCTCAAGCGGGAGCAAGGGTTCTCCGGCGTGCCAATTACCGAAGATGGGACGCTGGGTTCCAAGCTGATGGGTATAGTCACCAACCGCGACATCGACTTCGAGAAAGACCGCTCTACGCCGCTCCGGGATGTAATGACCACCGACCTTGTCACCGCCAACGAAGGCGTTACCCTCCACGTAGCCAACCAGATCCTCAAGCAGAGCAAGAAGGGCAAGCTGCCGGTTGTTGACGGCGATTTCAGGCTTGTCGCGCTGCTGTCCCGGACCGACCTCCTCAAGAACAAAGATTACCCATTTGCCTCCAAGAATGTCGGCAAGCAGCTCCTGGTCGGAGCGGCGGTTTCCACCAAACCGGAAGATCGCGAGAGAGTGGAAGCGCTGGCATCGGTGGGAACGGACGTGATCCTGATCGACTCCGCCCAGGGGTTCTCGGCCTACCAACTCGAGATGCTCAAGTTCATCAAAAGCAACTTCCCGGATGTCGAGGTCATAGCAGGCAACGTGGTTACCAGCGACCAGTGCAAAGCCCTCATAGACGCCGGCGCGGACGCGCTGAGAGTCGGGATGGGGCCGGGGTCCATATGTATCACGCAGAACATGATGGCTGTCGGCAGGCCGCAAGCTTCAGCCGTATTCCACTGCTCCAGATATGCCAAGCAGCACGGAGTGTCGGTGATAGCCGACGGCGGCATCCAGGGCATCGGGCATATCGCCAAAGCACTGGCCTGCGGGGCATCCGCGGCGATGGCCGGTTACCTGCTGGCGGGAACGGCCGAAGCTCCCGGCGAGTACTTCTACGAGAACGGGATGCGGGTGAAGCGTTACCGAGGCATGGCCAGCATCGAGGCGATGGCAGTGGGCGGAGGAAAGCGCTACCTCGAGGAGAAGAACAACGACCTGGTTGTTGTTCCTCAGGGAGTATCCGGGACTGTTCTGGACAGAGGCTCGCTCACCGACTACGTCCCATACCTGATGAAGGGCTTGCAGCAGAGCTTCCAGGATATGGGCACCCGGGACGCCGCGGCCCTGCACGACGCAGTCTTCTCCGGCAGGCTCAGATTCGAGACAAGGACCACCGCCGCGCAAGCAGAAGGCAGTGTCCACAGCCTCTACTCGTATAGAGAGCCGAAGTTTGGGATACGGTAGTTGCCGTTACGTTGCCCTCCAGGTAGGATGCCTGGAGGGATGAAGAAGGTCGCGGTGGCGCACAGTCTGGGCTGCGGGAACTCAGGCTGCGTTTGAATTGGCACATGATCTATGACCGACGTTCCCGCAGCATACCAGTAATCCCCTCTCCCCTTGCGGGAGAGGGTCAGGGTGAGGGGTCTCTCCCACCGCCAACACCTATCGAAAGGAAACACCAGCAAGCCTCATGAGCCACAGCAACTACATCGAGATACTCAATCCCAACCTCAGGACCTCCAACATCAAGCACGCGCTTTTTGACTTCGACGGCACCATCTCCGTTATGCGAGAGGGTTGGCCGGGTGTGATGATACCTCTGATGGTCGAACTGCTCCTTGACACCCCCAACAATGAAGGCGCCGAGGCGCTTGAGCAGTACTGCCGGGAATACGTGGACCAGTCCACCGGCATCGACACCATCTACCAGATGATGCACATTGCGGAGCAGGTCGAGGCTCGAGGCGGCGTTCCGCTTGAGCCTATGGACTACAAGAAAGAGTATCTGCTGCGGCTGATGCTGCGGATCCAGCACCGCATAGACAGCGTCAAGTCCGGCACAGTGCAGCCCAAGGATATGGTGATGGAGGGGTCGCTGGAGTTCCTTGAACTGCTGAAATCTAACGGCATCAAGATGTACGTAGCCAGCGGAACGGACCATGCGAATGTGGTCGACGAGGCGACAGCCCTGGGAGTCGCGCACTACTTCGGCGGACACATCTACGGCGCGCTGGACAACTACCTTGAGCGGTCCAAGGCTAAGGTCATCAAGGACATCCTGGAAACCAACCACCTCTCCGGCGACAGCCTGATGGTGCTGGGCGACGGGTTTGTGGAGATCGAAAACTGCAAAGCGGTAGGTGGGATATCCATCGGCGTAGCTTCCGACGAGGTCAACCGCAAGGGCTTGAACGAGTGGAAGCGGGAGAGGCTGATAAGGGCCGGCGCGGATGTGATCATCCCAGATTTCTCCGACATTCCCGCGCTGAAGGGACTGCTGTTTGGATGTTAGGCACCCACGTCTGCGGGCGCCTTTTACACTCTGGCATACTAAGTAGACTCACAGTGGAGGTAGTGTGGTATGAGTTGCCGTTCTCGATT